>NZ_RJUM01000013.1:0-323315 GCF_003752345.1 Curtobacterium sp. PhB170 | reverse complement strand
CGTCGGGTGGTTCACCCGGCGGAGGTCGGTCGCTCGTCTGAGACGAGTGCGACCAGGATCGTGCCAGAGCGTCTCCTGGAACCTCCCGGTAGCCGATCCCCTACTGCGCCCGCGGTGCAACTCGGCGAGCTGCTCGTGACGCGGTCAGCGTGCCTGCGCCGAGACCGGCCAGCGTGCAGGTGAGGGAAAGCCCAAGCAGAACGACGTAGAACGCTGGCGCCAGTTGCGTTGGGATCGAGATGACCACGACGACCGCCGCTGCGATCAAGAACGGCAGCATGGCTTTCCGCGCAGCCAGGTGGCCGGCTCGCCAGGCCTCGTCGCTGCGCATCAGCGACGGCAGCCGGATGCCAGCTGCGTGATTCCGACCCAATTCATTGCTCGCGATCGACACGACCCCCAAGATTGCAGTGTTGACGACGAGCACGAGGAGCGCGCAGCTCACCGCCCCCAACCATCCCGGACTCGTCATCTCCGCCTCCCTCATCCGAAGCTAGCGAATGACGTGGTCTGCGGTAACCCGTCCACGAGCTCGGCGAGGACCCGACGTCGAGGGTCTGACCTTCACGCCGATCGTCTCCGCTCCGATAGTGCTGGCACTGGTCCGCTCATGGGGATCCGACTCGGAACGGCCGCCCGTAAGCCGATCGGCCATCGTGCATCGCTCTCACTCCTCGTCGGCGCGCTCCGCTCGAAGGGCTCGCGTCCCTGCGATCCGCTGAAGAAGTTTCCGCAAGAAGACGAGCTCGATCGCCACCATTACCGCCAGGCCGACCAGGGCGAAAGCGATGCGCGCTGGACTGAAGCCGCCGCTGAGCACGATCACCGGCCAGCCGACGAGCAACGCGGCCCCCGCAATGACGTTCCACCATGATTCGAGGAGCCCCGCGGGAGCGCGGTTCGTGAGTTCCGGGCGGTCTGTCGGATCGGTGCGATCCCACCAGGACGTCATGCGTGCGCCTTTCGTTCAGTCCACTCGAATGAGTGCAACCGGCGCGGGATCCGCTCGCATGACGTCTCGTAAGCGGCATATGAAGTGCCCCGCCGGACAGGCACCTTGCCCAATGTCCGCAACCTGTGTCAGACTGCTCATGCGTTCATAGTGCGCGCAACCAACCGGCCCTCGGGTCGGTTTTTTTGTGCCCAGAAGTCCCATCGCGACCCGCGCAGCAGGAACGCGTCATCCGAGCGGGTACTCCCGCGCCCTCCTCACGGAGGCCACAGTCCTCGGACGTGCACAGTGCACGAATCGAGAGTCAGCCGCCCAGCTGACAGATCGAACGGTGGAGGTTCCATGCTCCAGCTGTCGATTGAGATCCCCGCCCCCGCTGCCTACGCGGTCGGCTTCGCACTCGCGGTGCTGTTCATCGCGATCGCGATCCGCCACGTATGGCCGATCCTGAGCGACAAGGCAGCCCGCCGCCTTGCTCGGGTGCAGCGGGCGAAGGCACTTCGCAAGAAGTAGCCGGACTCAAAAACACGCCCCCTCCATCGACGAGGAGAGCTCTATCATCGACTTGTAGCACAAACCTCCGTTTATGGCACATCGCTTGCGCCGGGTTTCGAAGAGCGCGCCGCGCCGACCATCCACGTAGCGCAACTCAGTGCCGGTATCTACGTGCCGTTTCCACCGACGTCCGACGGGTTCCGCTACGTTCTGAGCCATGGGTGAGCTTCTCGGGTACGCGCGGGTATCGACAACCGATCAGGACGCGGCGCTGCAGCTCGACGCGTTGAACGCTGCCGGATGCTACCGGGTGTGGGTCGACACAATGTCCGGATCGCTCGAGCACCGTCCGGAGCTCACCAAACTGCTCGATCAGCTTCGACCAGGTGACACTCTCGTCGTGTGGCGGCTCGACCGGCTCGGGCGATCCATCCGGCATCTGATCGACCAGCTGCAGGCGCTGGGGGAGCGAGGTGTCGGGTTCCGATCCCTGCAAGAGACGATCGACACAACCTCACCCGGCGGCCGGCTCGTGTTCCACGTCTTCGCCGCCCTGGCCGAGTTCGAGCGGGATCTCATCCGAGAACGCACACACGCCGGCCTCGCGGCCGCTCGAGCTCGAGGGCGGAACGGCGGTCGGCCGCCTCGGCTGTCGGCCGATCAGGTGCGAACTGCCAGGCGCCTGTATGAGCAACAGGACATGACTGTCGCGCAGATCGGCGATGTTCTCGGAGTCAGTAGGACCACGGTGTACCGGGCGCTCCGACGCGAGAGCGAGCCAGTCGCGGGCCGGCGTCGAAAGACGTCCGGCTGACCGTCGGGCACCGCGCGGTCCGTGCGACCGATGCGCACGGGGTGTTGCGAGATGTCTAGAGCCAAGACCGGATCTGTCGCGGAAGTCCGTGAACCGACCCCATGGCCGCGGTTCTCAACCACACCGGGGCCGTGGCGTTGGGGCATGCCTCAGAGCAACACAGTCCGGAGCGCCTCAAGGGCGGTTTCATAGCTAATCCCGCCATGACCGGGCGGTCCCCGCACGCTGGACGTTTCTGCTCATGTGTACGGCCGGAGGCGCTCCGGACCGCACGTCTGTGAGCGAGGGCTCGGAGGGGTGCATGAGCGGCTATCGTTTTCACATCTGCGGCCGTCACGGCCGATCATCAAGGGGTTCCCAAACCCGACCACAGGGGTGACCATGGACGTTCACGAGCTAGCGCAGACCCTTACTCCCACGCGCACGACGCTGCTATTTGGTGCCGGCGCATCAATCCCGTCGGGAGCACCGAGCGGAGCGGCTCTTGCCCGAAGGATCGGCAGTCTGCTGCAGCCCGAGCCCGATGGGGCCGATCTGGCGGAGGTCGCTCAACTCGTTGAGAACCGCAAAGGTCGCCTTGCACTCGTTACAGAAGTACGCGCCGCCCTTTCCGAACTCAAGCCCACTGCTGGCCTCTTGGCTCTCCCCGAGTTCGATTGGCTGTCGATCTACACCACGAACTTTGACACGCTGGTTGAGCAGTCGTACCGACGCCATGGGCGGCGTCTTGATATCTACCGCTCAAACTTTGACATTGGCCAGCCCAGGGCGGTCGACGTGACTTCTCTGTACAAGATCCATGGCTGTGTCTCCCAGGACTCCGCTGACGGGCACAAGAGTCGCATGCTCATAACGGAAAGCGACTACGACGACTTTGAGAAGTATCGTCAAACGCTATTCAATTCTTTGCGGACCGATATGTTCACGGCTGACACGGTGATTGTCGGTCAATCGCTAGCGGATAGGCACCTTAAGGATCTCGCGCGACGCGTCACCGCCCTTCGAACCGAGGGTGTAAGTACCCGCATCTTTCTTCTAGTGCACGAGTTCGATCCAGATCGAGCGGAACTGTACACGCGGCTGGGTCTGGAAGTGGTGCATGCCGACCTCGACAAATTCCTTCTCTCACTGATCGATGTCGGGAAAACGCGGCGAAACGTCGTCCACTCCACGTCGACCAGCACCTCGCTGCTTTCTCCAGCGCTTGTGCTAACGACTGTCGACGTAGGGCATGCGGTCGCGCTGGAGCCGAACGTCACCAGGCTGTTCAATGGGTCGCCGGCTTCCTACGCTGACGTCAAGCAAGGCCTGACGATCTCTCGCGCAGCGGAGCACCGTATGCGCGAATCGTTCAAGGGCGCCCGCGGATTTTTCCATGTCATCGAAGGGGCTAGAGGCGTAGGTAAGACCACCTTGGCTCGTGCCTTCATGCTCGAACTCGCTCAACGAGAAGTGCCCGCTTGGGAGCACAAACCGGATGCGCCATTGGATGTCGAGGGATGGCTAGCTGCCGAGAAGCGTTTGCGCGAAACTGGAAAAGATGGCGTGCTCCTCGTTGATGATTGTTTTCGTCACTTGCGCGAGGTCAACAAGCTTGTAGATGCTCTTCATGCCTTGGAACGCCCGAGTCTCAGAGTCATCGTTACAGTGGATGCTGGACGATGGAAGGTTTCGCGGAAATCGCGCGGCTTCTTTGCGCGGGGGAGCAGCATTCGCTTGTCGGTCCTTGAGCGCAACGACCTCGAAGAGCTCGTTGCTCTGCTAGATCGCCGTCCCGAAATCAAGCAGCTAGTAGAGCAGAGCTTCCTGGCGCTGAGCAGAGGTGAGCGCCTTTCAAGGCTACGCAACAAGTGTAGCTCCGAGATGTTCGTGTGCCTAAAGAACATATTCGCCAACGACAACCTGGACGACATCCTATTGCAGGAATACTTCGGGTTGGAAGAGGCTGGCCAAGAGGTCTATCGATATGTTGCTGCCGTGCAAGCGCTGGGAGGTCACGTTCACCGTCAGCTCATCCTTCGCCTATTGGGGCTGGATGTTACCTCGTTGGATACGATCCTCGCTCGACTGGAAGGAGTGGTCTTTGAGCGCGCGGTTGATAGTCGACGCGGCATCTTCGGATGGGAAACTCGTCACGATGTCATTGCGACAGTCATAACGAGGGTCAAGTTTGCGGACCAGGCCGAGATCAAAAACTTGTTCTTTGACCTAATTGACGGGCTCAATCCGAGTGTGGGTATCGAGCTAGAAACTGCCGTTGCGTTGGCGACGGAAGAGTTGGGTATCAACCGGCTTACTAGCTTCGGGGATCAAATTGCTGCATACCGGCGTCTGATCGAGGCTATTCCTTCGCATAGAACTCCGCGCCGGCGGCTTGCCAAACTGTTTTTGTCCCGTGACATGCTCCCCGAAGCGAGTAACGAGATCGCCACCGCCGAACGCGCAGTCGGCCCCGACGCGGTATTGCAGAGGTATAAGGCGCAGGTGGCGCTACGAAAGTCGGAAACCATCACACTGGTTGAAGAGTCGGATCGACGCGCGATTCTGTTGGATGCCGAGAATATCATTCGTACTTGTATCGAAAAGTATGGGGCCGACCTGTATAGTTATCGGACACTTGGTGACATCGGACTATCTCTAGCTGAGAGATTCAATGATTATGGTGCCGTGGATGATGCAATCGCCTTGCTCTCGCAGTTCGAAGGCGACAACGGCGACCCCCAAATCCAGGTCGTGAGGAGGAGGTTGGCGGACCGTCTTCGCCACATCACCACAGGTGAGACGATGTCTGGCGCGGAAGACGATGATCTTCTCGAGGACGTCATTCATGACTGACCAGGATTGCGAAGCAAAGGTTAGGGCGGCGCAACTGGCATAAAAGCGCCGTATCGGCGCCAATGAGAAGAGCCGGCCGCCTTCGAGGGCGCCCGGCTCTTTTCGTGGGGGAGTGGCGTCAGTGTGCGGCGTCGTATGCGTCGCGGACGGCCTGGCTGATGCGGCCGCGGGAGGAGACTTCGTGGCCGTTCGCGTTGGCCCATTCGCGGATCTTCGCGAGCTCTTCCGAGTTACCCCGCTTCGGCGCGCTGCCGACACTGGTGCGGCCAGCGCGGCTGGTGACCTTGCGTGCGGCGGCGATGTAGTCGGAGAACGCTTCGCGGAGCGCGTCTGCGTTGTCGTCGGTGAGGTCGATTTCGTAGTGGCCGCCATCGAAGGAGAAGGACACGGTGCGGCCCTTGCCGTCTTCGATGGTGTGGCCGGTGAGGTCGTCGACGAGGTGCGTGGTGACTTTCTGCGCCATGGGAGGCCGCCTTTCGCTCGGGGATCCTCTCCACCCTGGCATAGCTGATCCCGTAGAACGCTTCGTTCGTTCTTGTTCCGATCGGCTGGTCGGGCAGACTGAGCGGTGATGTCTGATTCGTCGCCAGCCGTATCCGGGTATGCCGCTGCTCTTGCCGAGCTGAAGCAGCAAGTGCGTGCTGCCCGATTTGCGGCGCAGCGCCGCGTGAATACCGAACTCATTCGTCTGTACTGGGGGATCGGTGCGACGATCCTGCAGCGCCAGGGTGACGAGGGGTGGGGGAGCAACGTCATCGGCCGGCTCGCGGCGGATCTGCGTGCTGAGTTCCCGGAGATGAAGGGCTTCTCTCCGCGGAACCTCGCCTACATGCGCGCGTTCGCAGCAGCCTGGCCGGACGAGCAGATTCTGCAACAGGCTGTTGCACAACTGCCCTGGGGCCACATCACGGTCCTCCTTGACCGGCTCGATGACCACGAGCTCCGCGACTGGTACGGAGGCCAGGCGGCCGTGCACGGGTGGTCGCGGAACGTCCTTGAGCACCAGATCCGGTCCGAGGCACACACCCGGCTCCAGGCGGCGCCGACGAACTTCGCTGAGGCCCTCCCGCCGGGGGACTCGGATCTGGCGCAGCAGATCACGAAGGACCCGTACGTGCTGGACTGCCTCGCTCTCGACGGTGATGCGAAGGAACGCCACCTCGAGCAGGCACTGGTCGGCCGGATCATCGACACTCTCCGCGAGCTCGGAGAGGGTTTTGCGTTCGTCGGCCGGCAGGTGCACTTCGACGTCGACGGCGACGACTTCTACGTCGATCTGCTGTTCTTCCACGTCGAGCAGCTCCGGTATGTCGTCGTCGAGCTCAAGACCGGGAAGTTCAGGCCGGAGTACCTCGGACAGCTCGGCTTCTACGTCGCCCTCGTCGACGACAAGCTCGGCCGACCCCAGCATGGGGACACGGTCGGGCTGCTGCTGGTCGCGGACAAGAACGACGTCGTCGTCCGGTACTCCCTCGCGGGACAGCAGACCCCGATCGGTGTCGCCAGCTACGACCTCCTCCCGCCCGCGGTACGCGCGGCTCTGCCGTCGGAAGCCGACCTCGCAGCCGCACTGGCGACGGAGACCGACACCCTCGAGTCCTGACCAGGAGTGCGTGCCACGAGAAGCCCCGCCGTGTCTCACTGAGGGAACCGTCACCGGGCGCATCGCCGGGCGGGTCTGTTGAGACACCGAGATCCCCGGATCCTGGCGGGCTCCAGAAACGCCCGCACGTGTGCGGTAGCCGATTCTCTACCGGAACGACGAAGAGCGACCGAGGTGGCGTTCGGTAGACGACCGGCTTACGGGCACCTCCGGCCACTGACTGATGTCCCCCGTTCGTGGCCTAGACGTCGTTGTTGACGATGCATCAATATGAAGGCTGAGTGATCAGACAGGGGCGACTCGTGAACCAGCCGACACTGATGCCGGCAGACGCCGCAACCGCGGTGGGGGGAACAACATCGACGTTCCTCGGCGCCGGAACATTTGGGGAGACATGGCGCGTTGACGGTGTCCTCATAGACGGTGAGCCACGTTCGGTGGCCGTGAAGTTCTTGCAGCCTCACAACTTCCACCCCGGGTTGGTGGAGCGTGAGATCGCGGGCCTGACGGACATCTCGAGCCGCCGGATCATGGGCTTGCACGAGGTTCGCACAATCTCCATCGCTGATACCGACTACACCGCGTTGCTTTGCGAGTACTTGCCCGGTGGCAGTGTGGAGGACAACCTGGCCGCGGACGGTGTTCCTGGGCACGTGGACGCCGTCGCGTTCGCCATCGAGCTGCTGCACGCGGTTGCGCAGCTGCACGCCGCAGAGCGGGTGCATCGGGATCTGAAGCCTGAGAACATCATGCTGCGTGACGGCAGCTGGGCAAGCCCGGTCCTGATCGACCTGGGACTTTCCAAAGCCGCCACGGAGATGACAATGACGCGCTACCCGCAACGAGTCGGGTCGTTGCTGTTCATGGCGCCGGAGCAGCTGCGCGGCGAACGCGCTCGGAAGAGCTCCGACCTGTGGGCCTGCGGCGTGATCCTCTTCACTGTCCTGACCGGTCAGCACCCGTACATCACCTCCCTCAGTGGGAAAACGGAAGACGAGGTTGCAGAAGAGATCACTGGACCTCCTCGAGCGCTTCCCGCGCATATCCCCGATGCGCTCCACGACGTGGTTCTCCGACTGCTCAGCGAGGACGCGTTCGAGCGCGGCACCGCGAAGCGTGCTCTGAAGGACCTCCGAAAGGCTGCCAAGTGACTGACCAATCCACCACCGCTTCCCTGAACCGCATACTCCGCGGAAAGGCGCCCACCTTCATCACTCAGCGCAGCGCACAGCACATGCATCGGCTTCCGGAGGTGTTCGACGCGCTCATGATCGATCACGGGAAGAAGCTCGGCGTCGGGACTGCGATGAAGATGTGGGGCAACACCGAGGCCGCGATCGACAAGTACTTCTCCTCGGTCGGCGCCGTCCCGCTTCGGATCGCAGACCCCGTTCTGTTCCGCCACCCGCTCTCCACCTGGGAAGGGATGGCAACGATCGAGCCTGCGCGGCGCGATCCCACCTTCACGTTCTACAACACACTCCCCACCACCGTGGACCCGGCGTGGATCCGCAGCGTCATCCAGGCTCAGTACCGGGTGGGCGCCACCGTGGCACTCTCGGCCACCGGGTGGGTCGGGACGATCAACGCCGCAGCCGCGCTGGACCAGGCGATGCTAGTCGTTCGCGCGAGCCGAGCAGTCGTGGAAGACGGTCCCATGTTCGTCAACCTGACGATGGACAAGGAGTGGCTGATCAACCGGGAGCTACGGAACCTGCTGCTTCGCGAGATCGTGGAATCGAACGAGCAGCACTGGTACCTGCGCTTCTGGTGGCCAGAATCGGCGAACTCTTATGGCCAGCTCGCTGACCCGGACATCCTCCGCGGGTACCGCCTCCTCACCGAGACTGCTGCGCTCGAAGATAAGAAGCTGTTCCTCGCCAACGCGTCCCTCACTGGGTGGCTCATGGGTGCGTTCGGCGCTGCAGGGTTCTCGACCGGTGCTTCAGCTGCAGATCAGACCTTTGCGCGAGCACGGCGAATGGGTCGCCGACCCGGGCAGACACCCCCGAAAGAGATCCCGCGGATCTTCGACCGGTTCCTGCTGCACACGATGGACGCCGCCGTCTTCGACCGTCTCCGAACCCTCCCTGGACACCGCGATTTCCGGACCAGGTTCCTCGATGAGATCGCCACGGACGGGCACTCCAAACCGGTCGCCGGCTTGCACTACCTCAACGCGGTCGGGAACCTGCAGGCCAAGATGCAGCGTGCGGGCCGTGCCGCTTTCGCGCACCGTGCGATCGATCGCGGGCAGGGATGGGTAAACGCACTGGCACAGGTCGATAAGCCGGCCGGGGCCAACAGCCCAACCCACCTCCCGGTCTGGCAAACGGTCCGCTGACCAACCACGCCCAGCGTGGTTCCTGCAGGTCAGTTGTGAGGTGTGCTGGTCGGCGGATACCAGCCGAACACGGGTGACACCTGCCCAGAGCGTTCTCCGCGTGACCAGAGAGCGTGGCTTCGCTCGGAAAGCAGCTCACGACCAACTGAGGTCATCCGGCGGTCGAGCACTCGATGCGGGCGCGCGATGACGCGGTGCCGGTTCGTGTCGGCGTTGACCAGGATCACGCCGACTCCACGCTGAGCGATGGCGTCCACCTGGTCCTGCAGCGGCCCGCCGGCGCGTTCGTCGAGTGCGATGTATGCCGCGTCGGCGGAGTGGAACTGGTCGCGGGCCTGGTTGAATGCACGAAACCAGTCGCGCAGCTTCGCCTCGACGGTGACGACGCGTCGGCCCAATGGCGCTGTGCCCGGGCAAAGCAGGACGTCTCCGGCGTGCATCTGTAGCCACCCGAGCTGCTCCAGCATCGGCAGTGCTGAGCGCCGGAGGTACTCCAGTGGCAGCCCCGTTGCTCGAGCGATGTCGCCGCGATTAAGGCTGCCCGCTCGTCGGAGAAGCTGCACGATCCGCACCTCACGATCACTACTCAAGGGCTTGACCGCGTGTTCGGCGCGCGCCTCGAGCACGGTCGGGTCGAATCGGATCATCACCAGATCCGGCACCCCCCGCACTGCGGGGACTTCCCGGAGAGTGACGACGTCGGGATCTCCCCGCCGAAAGACGGAGTGCGCCACAACAGGTGCGAGCGCGTCGACGAGGTCCGTCTCGTACCGGAATCTGCCCCCCATGGCTGGCGTCTTCGACGACGTGGTGACGGCCCCGGTCATCGTGTGCGGCTTCGTCGGCGGCGACCTGGCGCCGCCTGAGCAGACTGCATCTCGGGCATGGATCCACCATAGGTGGAACCCATGTCGCACGCCTGGACCGTTCACGGTGATCAGCGGATTTTGACACTCAATTTGACCGCACGAGCCAAGGTTCACAGTTCCTTCCGACTCTACGTCTCGATAACCGATCGGCTACCGAGACGTAGGTGGGCTGCAGAAATGTTCCGGTGCTGCGACTTTCAGGTGCTCACTGCGGCCCCGATGATCGCGCCGGTGAAGAGGACCCAGTCGTTGATGATGTGCGCGCCGGTGCTGACCGCGATGTTCTTCGTGCGGATGTAGGCGAGCGTGAGTACCAGTCGTGCGATGCCGATGATCAGGAACGCCTGCGCGAAGTTCCACCCGTAGGTCGTCGGCAGGTGCGCTGCACCGAACCGAATCGCGGTCGCGAGCCAGGCAATGAGGATGCCTTGGGTGCCGAAGATGGCACCGTGACGTACCTGCATGCCCTGCTCGCCGTGCACGCTGAGGAGCGGGCTTTGATGCGTCTCATCGCGTCGACCCTGGTCACCGCAACCGACCCCTCAGCTGACGGAGCGGGCTACTACCGGTCGGCATACCTGGAGTTCCGAGCGACGATCCGAGCGGCTCCCGCCGCAGATGTGCGGGCCGGGCGGGAACCGATAACCAAGGACCCGGCCTGTGGAGCGCAGCAGCTGCTAGCGCTTTGCGACGGACTGCGCCTGCAGTCCCTGCTCACACCGGACACCGACGTCGTAGACGCGTTCGACCGTGCCGCCGCACGGATGCGGCGAGGCTGGGCGGGCGAGTACGAACAACCCAAGTACTGGGACATCCCCCTCAGCTGCGTTCGCTGAACGAGAGACTTGCGGACCGCTTCGGCAAGGCGGTCCTGCACCGCCGTGGACGGTGCAGCACCGCTCTGGCCGCGGCGGCGCGGATCAGGAGCGCCGCCGCGGCGCTCCCCGAGCGATCAGCCGAGGTGCCCTCAGCCTCTGTCGGTATCGATCGGTTGTCTGTCCACCAATCGGCGGACGCCCATCGGCAGAGTGTGAGCAGGATGCAACGAGCACTCGCCCCTTCGTCGGTCGGCCACAACGCCCGGGCGCGGTGAACAAAGAGGGTGGGCCTGGACTCCCAGTCGAGGGCCGCGCCGCGCGCTAGTGGATCTTCTGACTGGATGCGCTTGTGATGACTTCTGCGAGAGACGGTCCCATAGCCCTCCAAGCTGGGAGGGATCGAGCGTGAGCACTGTCGATCACTTCGTCGCGATCGAATACGCGGTACAGCGGGTCCTCCTCGTCAATTGAGCCGATCCGCACGCTTCCGGCGTCACCAAACGCGGCTACGCATGCCTGGTGCGTGTCGATCGCTAGGGCTGGGTCACGGAGCTGCGCACCGAGCAAGAAGCGATGGGCCACTTCGACCTCATAAATGCGGTGGTCAACGTATCCGCGCCCCGCATCTCAGAAGCGCAGCGATGCCGGACGGCATTGAGCCAGCTAGAGGGCGGCTCCGTCGAACGCGCACCGTGCTGGCACTGCGTCCGCCTCGCCGATGTCGACGCAGTCGGCGCTGAACGGCGACGGGCCGCCACTCGAAGGACGGACGCCCCAGCGTGCCGAGGACCTCGGTATCCCCGAGCGAGGCCATCGCGGCCACGTGCCGCAGTTCGCTCGGAACCCCGTCCTGACCGCCCCATGGGGCCGCCACACCAGTTCAGTCGGGTAGCAGGCCCCGACTGCCCACATCGGACCTCGTGATCCCGGCTGCGATGGTCATCACCTCAGCGAGCCGCACCGGCCGATCGTCGCTTGCGCTGGCCAGCGGCACCCTCGCCCGCCTCTGGAACAAATCGGTCTGAGTGCGCGATAGGTGTGCGGAACGGCTTCCGAAGGGCTCAACATTCAGAACTGCAGCGTGGAGTCTGAGGCGCCCGCGTCTAACATGGAGGACGCAGCGCCTGGAAGCGCTGCGTCCTGAGAAGTAGTGCCCGCTGAAACGGGACGAGAGTTGAACACCGAGACCGGTCGAGCCACTGGAATGGCCCGGCCATCTTCGCATGCCCTCGAAGGTGCCGCAACGCCCTGACGACGGAGGGAAGAACGAAGATGGTGCAACGAAAACCAGGCTCATCGGAGCTATCGGTCCGCGAAGCGCAACGGCTCCTGCAACGCATCGCGACCGTCAACGCCACGTACCGGGAGTTGGAGCAGCAGAGACGTCGCTTGATGCTTGAGGCGAATGACGGCGGCGTGTCTACCCAACAGATTGCAGATAAGACGGGCGAGAGCCGAGGTTCGGTCGCGCACTGGATCCGGATCGCCCGTACCTGCTCTAACGAACCCTCCTCCTCAACGAACTGACCGCTTGCTGCCCGTCAGATTCCGACCGCCTCGGCCGCGCGCCGACATGTGCGACTAGCGCACCAAGCTGCGACACGCTGAGCACGCGTAGAACCACGGGAGTGCAGTGCAGAGATTTCTGTTCGATACGGGGACGGTGTGGACGTGCGTTTCTCTTGAGGCTCGCGCCGGATGCTGCTGTGCCCGTGGTCGCGATTAGCGGCATAGGGTGCTGAACTTGCACGGATTCGTTTCCGTAGCACCTTGCTGCCATACGTAGTCCCGGCAAGGGATTCCCGTCGCGAAAAGCACGTTGTGCATTCGTAGAGCACGCTAATACGTCGGTTGGCGAAGCGTGCGCGTCTCGTTACCGTGGCTCGCGAGCGCCGATTGGTCAGATATTGACCGCGCCATGCCAGGTTTTCGGGACGGATCGGAGTCAAAGTGCCGTATTTCGACGGTGGGAGTGTGCACGGAGGCAGGAGGGTTGGAGAGGCGGTCAGTCAAACGTGGAGGCGCCGTCATCCGGACCCCGAGGATCGCGCCCGGCGTCCGCCCGCGGGTTGGAGCGCGCCGGACGAGTGGCGTTCGCGGCGTCGAGGTGGAGCATGGTGACGGCTGGGAGCGTGTCGATGCCGCCCCTGCGTGCGGCAGGCAACGGTGCCAGATACTCGGAGGAGGAAGAACGGTTGATCGCGGCTCGGTACCTGCCCGTCGAGATCCGTGGAAGCTGGGACGCGACCAAGCGTCGCACCGTTCCGGACGACCACGTCATCGCGTTGCAATTCAACGGCGCCGATGGAACGCAACACGTTAGCGACATCGCGTCGGTCGATCCGTGGGACATCGTGCGAGGCCGCCCCGTGCGAAAGCTGAAAGCGCGCCCACGCGCGCTCAACCGCATCAGCTGGATCTGGACCGAATCCCTCTTGCCTGATCGCGAGAGTCGGCCCACAGCAGAGCAACTCATCGGCGCCGAGTCCTTCAACTACGAGAGTCGATTCTTGCTGGTAGCAGAGTTCGATCCGGACATCATTGCGGTCGCCTCACAACCCTTCAAGCTCCGGGCCAAAGGGCGTCCGTGTCACGGCCACGTACCCGACTACCTCGTGATCCGGCGAGGACGACCAGCCGGGGCGGTCGACGTGCGTCCCGAAGGGCGCATTGATGACAACAGTCAGGAAGTGTTCGACGATACTGCATCGGCCGTGGCCGCAGCGGGCTGGGAGCACTGCGTCTGGACGGAACTCACCGGTGCCGTGTTCGATAACTTGTCGTGGCTGTCGCGCGCTCGGAGTAGGCGCTCCGTGCACCTGCCAACCGCCCAGCTCGCAGTGCGCCTCCTCGACTCTGACTGCTACGTCACTCTGGAGGAGAAGCTTCTCGACCGGCACGCTCCTCCGCTGTTCGTGCGGCCCGCGATAGATCACGCTATCTGGACCGGTCAGATTCGGATCGACATGACCGCTCCTCTGGACGCTGGAACCTTGTTGTACCCGCCTGCGCCTGATCGCTTCGCGGCGGCTGGCGGCCCGACATGGTCAGATCAATGAACGTCGGTACACCTGGCGTCAACCGGCGCGCGGGCTCAGCGGCGACTCAAGCGGGTCGCAAAGGGCCTGGACGGGTCGCCCACGCGACCAGTGCTCACGGACGTGCGTTAGCGCATGGCGGCCCTCGAACCGTTCTCGCGGGCGCGGGATTGGCGCTCCCATGGTGATGCTGCGGCGGGACATGCAGCTCAAGGTCGACGGTCGAGACGCAGAAGTCGTTTCATATACAGCCAAGGCAGCCACCATACGCATGTTGAATGGCGTTACGTTCGAAGTCACCATCGACGACCTCACTTATGCAGCCTCGGATAGATTCGAGTTTGACGAAGAAGCGGCCCACGACCCATATCAGCATTCTCGCGCGGATTGGGAGACTATCTCAGACTCCTGGAGAACCGAATACCGTGTCGCGAGCGCCGAGTTCGAGTGGGTGAAGACCGGCGACCTTCCGGATTGGCTGACCGATGAGGAACGGGATAAGTATCCAGCTGCAGCGCGAACGAAGACCGCCAAGATCTCGCACCTCTCCGCCAAGTACCAGCTCGCAGCGAGCACGATGTGGACACGATACAGGGCGTATAAGCGGAAGGATCGGCGCGGTGCGATAGGCAAGCCGAAAATCTCGCGGCACGTTGCACACCCGTCTGTGGACCCACGGTACATCGACGAGGTCCGCGCCTACGGGCGAATCTTGCAGGACGCTGGTGAGTCAGTGCTGACTGCGCAGGTCTTCCACGAAGACATCGAGCAGCGGATCAAGCGGATTGAAGATACGGAAGGGATTAGGGTCAGGATCCCCAAAAAGGCGCTCCGGTACCAAGTAACGAAAGAAACGCTGGCGGCGGCGGGAACTCTAACCGCGGCCATCTCCCGCCAGGAGGGCATCGCCCACAGCAGCAAGAAAGAGTTCCGGAGAATCAACCCAACGCGACCTGGTGAGTTTGTCCTCGTCGACACCACCCGACTCGACGTTCGAGCGTTTAGCGTGTTCTCGGCGAAAGCGCACTCGCTCGAGCTGACGTGGATGCTCGACCTGTACTCACGCTGCATCCTCGCGATTCGAGTCGCCCCGATTGCAACGGGCGGCACGGACCTCGCTCTGCTGCTTTTCGATCTGCTCCACCCTCGTCGCGCCCCGTGGGCGTTCCACAACGGTGTACCGATGCCCAACGCCGGTCTGCCCGACTACCTCCTTATCAATTCTAGGACCGGAGAGTTCGCAGTCGACGGCGACGCCGACGACCAGATCGTCCCCAGCGTGCGCCCGGAGACCATCGTCACTGACAACGGAAGTATCTACATCTCAGAGCAGATGTCGCAGATTTGTGGGGCCCTCGGAATAAACATCCTTCGTGGACGCGTCCTCAAAGCCGACGACAAGGCCCAAATTGAGGCGTCATTCCGTACGCTTCGAACGTCTCTCCTGGTGCGCCTCCTTGGATCGACCGGTGGGGAACCAAGCAAACGAGGCCGGAAGGCCGACGTCAACGCTGTATGGACAGCTGAAGAGCTGGACAACATCGTTCGCGGCTGGGTGGCTAACTTCTACCACCACACTGTCCACACCGGCATCCACCGACATGGTATCCCCGGAGCGAATTGCACTCCGATGGAAAAGCTCCGCGAGGGTCTTCTGCGGTCCGGCGTCCGGCTCGCGAATCACTCGGCGATCGACGCGATTGATCTGCTTCCCATCCAGTGGGTAACAATCCAGCGATACGGTGTAAACATCGACAACCTCGTCTACGACTCCGATGTCCTGAAGCAGTTCGTCCGCCACAAGAGCCGCTATGTCAGCAAGGGCGGGAAATGGCCGCTTGCCGTGAACCCGCTGGACCGACAGTATGTCTACTTCCAACATCCTGCCACCGGGAAATGGCACTCGATCCGCTGGATCGGCTCTGACAGCTATGGAGGGCCATTCAGTCAATCGATGCTGACCTACTCTATTACGCGGCTACACGGCCCAAGGGGAATGGAATACGTGCACCGCGACAGCCAGGGCATGGTTGGCGAGGCGCTCGCCTCCTGGGTTGATGATCTCGCGGATGCTGCCGGTGTCACCCGTCGCGAGGACGCGATCCTGCTTCGCGCAATGGGCTGGTCTTTGCCCCTCCGGACTGTCGAGACAGTTGTTGAGACCTTCCGTTCGAAGGTTCACATCCGGACGTCTCCTAACCGGCCGAAGCACCGCGCAGAGTCGGCGCCGCGGCAGAAGCATCTACGCAGCTCAGAAGCCCCAGCCCGGATCGAAGTGCAGACAGAGACCCAGAGGGCCGGGGTGACCATTGCTCCGACAGAGCCGGCGGCAGATTCGTACTGGGAGGAAAGCTACTGAACCGGACGAGCCCGAAACCCGCGCTTGGCGATGCCACGCGGAATCCGCTGTTCTCCCCGCGATTGCACACGCGCCTCGCACGCGCCAGCGGGCGCGCTTCAGGCTTCGACACGCTTGCCGCGCACGGCGTACGAGCGCGCGCAACCCGGCCGCAGGAAGTACCCGATCACCTTGCCAGGACCGTTCATCAACCGTCACCGCGGCGCTGAGCGTCCGCTCTACTTACAGTCAGAGAGGAAGAACACACTCATGGCGAAGCACCGAACCATCTTCACCGACACGCACGACCCTCAGACGAAGGAGAGCTTCGCCGCGGCGGCGCTCCGCGTGCTTTCCCGCCCCGATCCGATACCTGTGTTCGAACTCGCCGCCATGCCTCAGGTGAGCAGGGCAAGATACGACGATGCCCGCCGTCGGTGGCATGGTGAGCTGGAATACATCGAGATATCAATGACCGCCGTGCCCCTCGCGGACCTGCGGCTGCTCATCAAGTACAATCCCTACAACCCACGGCCGCGGCGCGGCATGTGGATTGACGGGCCATCGACCACAGGTAAGACAGCGCTCGCACGCTACGTCGCGTACCAGCTGTACCGGGAGCGAACGAAGAATGGCCGTGATCTTCGGACGGCCAGCGGTGACGAACGGGTTCCCGTCATGTGGATCGACGTCGACGGCGTCGCAACGTTGAAGTCTTTGGCGGAACTCATGTGTGAGTATCTTAATGCAGAGAAAACCGCCGTGCTCACCAAGGGTCGAGGAGAGCCCGGGTATCGCCTGGTGAACGAGGCAAAGAAGTGGGCCACTCGATGTGAGACCGAACTAATTGTCTTTGATGATGTGCACCATCTCAACAACTCGAGCGCGCAGCACGACAACCTCGGCGACCTCCTGAAGAACCTGGCGACCGTGCTGCCGGCAACGATCCTCATGATCGGTGCTGATCTCGAGAAGCGCACCGGGCTCCTCAACGAAGGGGTTGCACCTTCATACGCGCAGACGCCCTCTACGAAGCGGAACGGTGGGGCGTTGCTCTACCCGCTGCCGTACAGCAGCAAGCAGGACATGGAGGAGTGGCGGAAGGTGCTCAAAGGCTTCGAGCGTCGCCTCGTTCTCGGTAGGGACGTCCGCGGCATGCTGACGGATCACGCCGATCAACTGTGGGAGTGGACAGGCGGCTACATGGGGGGCCTTCAGACTCTCGTATCGTTCGCCGCCAACATCGCCATTGATGAGAACGATGACCAAATCACGCTTGACGTTCTCGCGCGAGCGCCCCGCGACCTCGCAACACAACGCGGTTGGCGGTGAGGCGTGACCCGGCGAGCAATGGCGTTACGCGTCTACCCCGGGTACGGCGAGTCGTTCGACAGTTGGATACAGCGGTACGCGGAAGACCTCGGTACGACGCGCAAACTGCTCCTAGAACACCTCGGAGTTCAGGACCACCAAAACCTGTCAATCGCGATGGAAGACGGCAACCGGCGCGCGGTCGCCGAGTCGATTGAAATTGACGAACGCGTCGTCACGGAGATGACCCTGGCGCGATACGAGGCAAGAGGCATCAGAACCATCAGCGTACGACGGGACAGACACGGACAGACCGTGGACGGGAACAAGACCCACACCCGCGTATGCCCATCATGCCTGCGGGAAAACGGACAGTGGCAGATTGGGTGGCGGTTGCGCTGGTACTTCGTGTGCCTGAAGCACAATACTCTGCTCCTGGACACCTGCCCCGAGCGACAGCACGCGATCGCAGCTGCACCTCCTACACGCTCCGAAGAGCGACAGGTATGGGGATGTCCCACGGACCTACCGCTGCTTGGGCGAACCTGTGGCGCGGACCTGCGGCTCAGTCAGCACGAGCAGCTCCCTACCGAACATCCAATTCTGCGAGCCCAAGCCCTCCTCCTCGCTCGCATTGAAGGAGGCGAATCGTCGCAGTCCCTAATGACGTACCTCCGGGACGTGGAAGCGCTCATCCGTGCGGTTGCTGCGGAGAATAATCTGGACCGCATCGCGCAGGTCGCGGCAATACCCAAAACATTACTCGTCGGGTTCAGCGAAGGCGCTGGAGTACGAACCGTCATGCCAATCCTCAACACCGTCATTGACGCGGCTCTCCACACCTACGCAGTCCGAGTGCTTGACGACTTTGACACCAGCGGGGCCTCCGGTCTCTTCATCCCAGTACTCGACTACGCGCGCCAGTTCGACAACCGCACAACTCCTGATCGGCTCGAACAACACTGGGGCAAAGTCAGCGCAGCGCTGATGCAACACATCCAGGGGCGCCTCAGCCGCACCCACCTCGATCACTACCGGCTGCGCTACTACACCGCGCTCGCCCCTCGACCTCGCCCCGCGCTCGACCCACGGACGCTCCGCACTCGCGTGCACTCCGTTCCACAACTCCTGTGGAGAGAGTTCACCAGTCATTTCATCGCACGGTCCCATCGGCTCGAACCACAGTTCCGGTACGCCTGCGCCACCGCCCTCCTACTGCCCGGCTGGCCAGGAACCCAGGACGAAGCTGCCGAACATTTCATGACCCGAAGCAGCAGCGCAAACCTGTCGGACCTTGCCGCCATCGACGACTTCACCCGAACCGATCTCCTGCGAGGGCTCTGCCTTCTCGCGGATTACATCGACGCCCATCCGGCGCCAATCGATTACGACCGCCGACGCAGGCTCAATTACCGCGGGCTGCTGGACGTGAAGGCATGGCAAAATTCCACCTTCCGCAACTTAGTGCCTCGGAAGCCGCGACTGCGGGCGAATTTGCAGCTCTGGCTCTGGAGTCGTGTGACCGGATCTCGCCCGACGGAAGCGCCGTACTGGATGATCAGCGACACGGATACTGAAGAGCAAGTCAGTCGTATGACCCTGCCGCCAGCGCTCGTTGAAGCCCTCGATAGAAGAGCGAGTGATTGGTTGGCAGCCCACGGCATCATCGACGAACCGATTACTTGGGCCCCGACGTTCACCTTCGATCCGACCCCCGACCACGTCGGGTGAGACGTTGACGCCGAAGCCGAGGCGAGCCGCGCGCGAACGGGGGAGCATGACGGCTGTCTGCGGTACGCGCTTGCGACGTCAAATGCAGCGTGTTGCTCCTCCGGGCATTTGGCGCAGCACCTCCAAGCCGGAGCCGTCTGGCGGCGAGGCGCTCGGGCGCAGGAAGTGGAGCCATACGAACGCATGTTCGCCAGGCGGCGATCTTCCGCGTTGGACGGGGCCCGCGGCTCGACGGGGTCCAAAGAGAGGTGCGCGTCACATTCGATGCCCTCCCGACGCCTGTGGACGCTCGAAGCGTCGCGAGAGCGCCGCCGACCGCATGCTCCCAACACGGACGCACAGTGCATCGCTCGTCGACCGTCCGCCGGATTCACCGCGGACCCCGAAAGCGGATCTATCGACGTCGCCATCCCTCAATCGCGTTGTACACAATCTGTGGCTCGTGGCCGAGGCGCAGCCAGTCGCGTGGCGACAGTGCTGCACCCCCGTTCAGCAGCCATCCTTGCGGTCGGTCCATGAAGCCAGCGAGGGTCACGGGAGTGACATCCCGGGCAACCGCCAGCAGCTCAGCCAGAGAGGGAATCGTGTTTGAGTCTGTGAACTGCCATGCCGGGAACAGCCGGGTACCGGCGACATCGAATGCCTGCAGCTCGCTGGCGGCCAATTTCGTGCTCAGATCGACTTGAGCGCAGCCGAGGGTCGCGCAGACTTCGTTGTCGGTGCATGACCTGGCGATGAGTTGGATGAGCGACATTTTCGCCGCGGCAGAGTTGGACGCGGCCGCGTACGCGGCTCGCGCCTCCTCGCTGGTTGCCCGCCGCGACAGTTCGGACGGTTGCTCCGGCTGAGCGCTGACGTTCTGATCACTCACGGCCGTCCCTCCGGTACTCGTCCCACCAGTCGATCAGTGCTTCGCTTGCGAGCCATGACGGATGCCGGCGTCGTACTCGTCGAATGTGTGCAGCATTCGACCACCACGCTGTCCAGTACGGTGAACCCGGTTGAGTAGGCCAGCCGCCTGCTCTGGAAACGAGCTGGCGGTAGATCGTCTCGGCGTTCCAATTGTGCTCAACCCAGCCGTTTCGCTCGGCGACTTCGCCGAGGTGGTAGGCCGGCAGCTCCGGCCGCAGCGGTTGCAGCCGCCACATCGCTGTCGCCAGCGCCGCTGCTGTCTCGTCGAGATCCATGCTCGCTTCGTACCCACGAGCCAGAGTCGCCTCCGGGCGGAGGTATGGGTATTGGTCCACCCACGCCACGTCAACGCGATCGATCTCCTCGACGACCACATCGACGACGTCGTCGGTCGCGACTCGAGACTGCTCGACAGGGACAGTGATCGCTGGCCGCCATATGGTCGGGCCGAACCCCCAATGCTTCCAAGCAGCGCCACCGCCGATCACCGGAACGTTCTCATCACGTCCGGTTCGTTCCGATCGCTCACGCAGAAGCAGCGCGGGTGCAAGCGCGAGCCAACTGGCCTGCGCTTCTAGTGTCAGGTCCCCGAGCGGCATCCGACCACTGGCCACATGCACCCAGACGTCCGGGATGACGTCGTCGATCTCGCCACGAGCGGCTAGGCCGCCGAGCCCCAGTCGCGCGGTCTCTCGACCGTGACGACGGGCGAGCTGAGCTTGCGTGATGAAGCCACCCTGAGCCGCGCAGATCGTGACCACGTCGGTGCGCACCCGTTCCGCCGCCCGGGGCGAATGCGACGTTGTGATCTCGCCAGCGTTGACTCGTGACACCTGCCGACCGCGCAGCGCGGACGACCCCGTCAGCCGGGGCGTCCTGCGTCGATTTGGCCGCTCTCGCATGCTAGGCACACTACCCACATTCAATGCAGCAGCGGAAGGGATCGGTTGTAAATCAGAACATTCATTGAGACATCCCCGTAGTTTGATCGCGGGAGCGTACTTTGTTCGCCGGTGCGTATTCTGCCCGCGGATTTTGCGTACTCTTTTCGCGATGAGGGGTGATCCATCCAAAATGCTTTGATGAACGCCAAATTTGTGCTTATGGTCGCCCTCCCTGCAACTGAAAGGAGAGCGCCATGGGTCGACATCACGAGCACCCATCGCAGCACGACCGCGCCAGCCCCATCCCCGATGGCCATCGCGCACCAGAATTCGACGCCGACTCCGTCGAGGAACTGATCGTCGTCGCTGGGGACTGGCACACCGACCTCGTCCACCTGGTGAGCAACGTGCCGCAGCTCCTCGACGCCAACTTCCCTGACGGCAGCTACCGGCCGACCACACTGCTCCATGCAGGGGACTTCAACATCACCAATGGTTCACGGGCGAACAAGCAGTTCATTCGACGAGCGGCTCAGCTCGCCGCGGAGCGAAAAATGCGGATCCTGATCACTCCCGGCAACCACGACAGCTGGTCGCGACTCGAAGCTCGCACCGACTTCTCCGCTGGCCGACCGATCCGCCTTGCGGGAGCGGTGTGGGTTCTCCCTCGCGGATACCGATTTCGGATGGGCGGTCGACGGGTGCTCTCCTTCGGCGGCGCAGGCTCATTCTCGAGGCCCGTGGCCAGCGAGGGCGTTACTTGGTGGCGCAGCGAAATGCCGTCGAACGACGAGGTGGCCGACTGCGTCAGCCTGGGCGGTGCGGAAATCCTCATCGCACACGAGGCGCCGACCGGCGGCAGCTCCAGAGTCGACGACATGCTGGCGCGCTCGCCCCTCCGCGATCCGGTCGATCGGGCATACACCGCCCTTGGTCGAGAGCGCCTTCGGCAAGTTTGGGACGGCGTCCACCCGCAGCTGCTCTTCCATGGCCACCACCACATCCAAGCCGAAGGCCACCATCCTGACGGTCGAAGCGTATACGCGCTCAACAAGAACGGTGAGCCCGGCAACCTCGCAGCGGTCGACCTGGCAACCATGCGGGTTCGTTGGCTCGACAACGTGCCGCTCCGTCGCGGCGGATATTGACCCAACCCGACTTGATATGCACAAGACCGCACGCAGCACCCCACGAGAGCAACTGAGGAACGACCCGTGAAAGTGAATGCTGCTGTCCCTCCGACGATGACGCCGGACGACAGCTGAGCGCCACGGTTCTCAGCAGCTAACTGCGCGGCCTCAGGCCCACTCCGAACAGAAATGGACAAATCACTCCGATGGCCGTTGGAACGCCGCATGAATTCATGGCTTCCACTCCGGCCCTGTGCTGGAACGGTCACTATGGGCACCCGCTGCGCGCGCGCCTCGAAGTCGTCGAGAGTCCGCCGTCCAACGCGCCGAGCTGGACGGCAGCGCCGGGTAGAGCCAGGTGACGAGCGCGACCGAGATCGTCATGAGCAGGAACCACGCGACGATCTTCGTCGGGGCCACCGGGTGCCAGACCGCGAGCTGCGCGGGGTAGCTCCACGCCCCGGCCCAGGTCGCGACGTTCTCGGCGAACCAGATGAACACGGCGACGAGTCCCATGGCGACGAGCACCGGCATGCGCATCGTCGCTCGGTGGATCCGGACGTGCATGGTCGTGCGGGCGAAGAGCAGCACGACGAGTGCGAGCAGGACCCAGCGGGCGTCGGGCAGGAAGTGGTGCCCGAAGAAGTTCAGGTACACGCCGGCAGCGACGACGGCGAGCAGCCACTGCCGCGGGTACCGGTCGAACCGCAGGTCGAACAGGCGGTGCACGCGGACCATGTACGACCCGACCGCGCCGTACATGAACCCGGAGAACAGCGGGACACCGGCGATCACGAACAGCCCGCCGGGTTCGTACGACCACGAGCCCATGTGCGTCTTGAAGACCTCCATGGCGGTGCCGACGACGTGGAAGAGCAGCACGACCCGGAGTTCCCGCACGGTCTCGAGCCCGAACACGAGCATGCCGACCTGCAGCAGCACCGCCACGACGGTCAGCACGTCGTTCCGGAACGTCGCCGGCACGGTCACGGAGGCCACGGCCATCGAACCGAGCAGCAGTGCCCCGAACGCGCACGCCCACGCCTGCTTCGCACCGAACACCAGGAACTCGGTGACGAACAGCCGGACGGGCCGGTGCGGCTGGTGCCCGGCGTCGAGCAGTCGGCGGGCGGCACGGTCGATCCTGGCCTCGACGGCGGTGGAGAGCGCTCGGACGGTCATGCAGCGATGGTCAGCGTCGATGCTGAGATGCACGGGCTCCGGCCGGGCGCGTGTGTCCCGCGACACAGGACGGTCCGCGGTCACCCTGGCCCAGTAGGGTCGCGCCATGACCCTCGTGATCGCCCACCGCGGTGCGTCCGGCTACCGCCCCGAGCACTCGCGGAGCGCGTACGAACTCGCCATCGAGCTCGGTGCCGACGCGATCGAGCCGGACCTGGTGCCCACGAAGGACGGCGTGCTCGTGCTCCGCCACGAGAACGAGGTGTCCGGCACCACCGACGTCGCGGACCACCCGGAGTTCCGGCACCTGCGCACGACGAAGACCGTCGACGGCCAGAGCCTGACCGGCTGGTTCACCGAGGACTTCACCTGGGCCGAGCTGCAGACGCTCCGCACCCGGGAACGCCTGCCCGCGCTGCGGCCCGGGTCGGCCGAGCACGACGGCGAGGAGCCGATCCTGCGCCTCGAGGACCTGCTCGCGATCCTGGACGCCGCGCCTCGTCCGGTCGGGCTGGTCGCCGAGGTCAAGCACGCGGCCTTCTTCGGCTGTGCGGGCTTCCCGATGGACGAACTCGTCGATCGCGCGCTCGGTGACGCCGGGTGGCGTCGTGACGAGCGGCTCACGGTCGAGAGCTTCGAGAAGGGCGTGCTCCGCGACCTGCGTGAGCGGCACACGGGTGGGCGGCTGGTGTACCTCCAGGAGGCCCGTGGCAGCGCCGCCGACGAGGTCGCGTCCCACGGATCGCTCGCCCCCACCTACGCCGCGGAGCGTTCCGAGGACGCGGTCGCGTCGTTCGCGACCGAGTTCCACGGCATCAGCGTCGACCTCGGCACGCTGATGGCGGGGGTGGACAGCGTCGCGCTCGAGGACCCGACGCCGGTCCGGAGCGCGATCGTCGACCGTGCGCACGCCGTGGGCCTCGCGGTGTACACGTGGACGCTCCGACCGGAGAACCGGTTCCTGCCCGGGCCGCTGCGCCGCGGTGGGGACGTCGCGGCCTTCGGCGACTGGGAGCGCTGGTACACCTCGGTGATCCGGACCGGCCTCGACGGGGTGTTCGCGGACCACACCGACCTGGCGGTGCTCGCCCGGTCCGCCATCGTGTGATGTACTACATTCGTGGATCGACGCTGCTTCCTGATGACCGCCGCCGCGAGTGCGGTCTTGGTCGACCGGAACCGGGAAACGGCGTTTGCGTCGGCCTCGGCTGACGGCGCGGAGCACCGGGTCATCGACTCGGCGCAGGGGCCGATCGTGATCGATCAACCCGGCGTCGTGTCATTCAGTTCGTCGGGCAGGATCGTCGCTCCGGCGGGTGCGTCAGGGATCACGATCACGTCTTCCGGCGTCACCGTTCTGGATCCTCGCGTCGAGGGCCCGGGCAGCACGCTCGTCGGTGAGGACACGAGCCGGTCGAGCGCCATCTCGATCGTCGGGTTGCCCGGCAACCTGCTCGAGGGTGTGCAGATCCTGGGCGGTGACCTGCGCGGCTTCACCTACGCCGGCGTCCGTGCTTCGCACGTTCGTGGGCTGACGCTGTCGGGCGTGTCGATCACCGACGTGGCGTACGCCGGCGTCCAGATGCTGTCGGTGCTCGGCGGCGGAGTGCTCCGGTGCACGATCACGAATGTGCG
The DNA here is from genome assembly GCF_003752345.1 of Curtobacterium sp. PhB170. Taxonomy (NCBI): domain Bacteria; kingdom Bacillati; phylum Actinomycetota; class Actinomycetes; order Micrococcales; family Microbacteriaceae; genus Curtobacterium; species Curtobacterium sp. PhB170. Next base: position 298,424 of record NZ_RJUM01000013.1, on the reverse strand, counting down.
CCAGCAGGACTACGTCAACTCCTACGGGATCGTCGCGACCCGCGACACGAACAAGTCGATCAAGGACGCGCCCAGGTGCGCCGACATCGCGATCGTCGGCAACGACGTCCGGAGCGTCCCGCGTTGGGAGGGCATCGACACCCACGGGGGCGTCCGGATCATGATCGCGGGCAACAGCACGACGGACTGCGCCACCGGGATTGCGCTGGTGCCGCTGAAGGGGACGGGCGGCGGCCCGACCGATGCGGCCCCACTCGACGCTCAGGTCCTCGCGAACAGGGTGACCTGGACCGGGGACTACTCGGACACGAGCGCGATGCGTGCAGGGATCACCATCGTGGGCGCCGGAGTCGGACTCGGCTCGACGGCGGAACGCGCGACGGGGGTGGTTCGTGGGAACACCATCTCGGGGTACGGGAACGCGAACGCACAGACGGCGAGTGTCCTCGCCTACTTCACCGAGGACTTGGTCATCGAGGGGAACCGCATCGAGCAGGGCAGTGCCCGAGGGATCATGCTCTGGCACTCCAACGACCAGGCGCGGGTCACCCACAACACGATCGACGACCTGCGACCAGCGGGAGTCCAGGCCTACCGCTGCGCTGTCGACGTCCGCGCCGCGGGCAACGACGTGGTCGTCGACGGCAATCAGGCCTTCGCCGGCCTCAGTCCGGTGCCGGGTGCACCGCGGTACGGGATCTACGCGCCCGGCAGCGGAAGTACGCTCCGCCTCGGTACGAACGATTGGGGGGCCGCCGAACTCCCCCTCGTTCCCGTGAGGCAGGGGAACACTGTCGTGCCGCTGGCGGACCGGTCGGCTGTCGGGGGTCCCGCTTAGACTGTCCCGAACATGACGATCGTGCTCGACCCCTTCGAATCGACGCCCGAGCCGGGCGCCGGTGCCCGTGCGTACGAAGACCCGTTCACCGCGGGTCTGAACCCCCAGCAGAAGGAAGCCGTCGAGTACCGCGGCGAGTCCCTGCTGATCGTGGCCGGTGCCGGATCCGGCAAGACGAGCGTCCTCACGCGCCGCATCGCGCTGCTGCTCGCCAACCGTGAAGCCTGGCCGTCGCAGATCCTCGCGATCACCTTCACGAACAAGGCTGCGGCCGAGATGCGTGAGCGCGTCCGGGCCCTGGTGGGTGGCGAGTCCGACGGCATGTGGATCTCGACGTTCCACTCGGCGTGCGTGCGCATCCTCCGGCGCGAGGCGGAGCGGTTCGGGTTCGCGCAGTCGTTCACGATCTACGACTCCGCCGACTCCAAGGCCCTGCTCAAGCGGATCATCAAGGACCTCGAGGCGGACACGCTCGGGCTCACGGTGGGCGCCGCGGCGTCGAAGATCTCGAAGCTCAAGAACGAGCTGCAGGACATCGACTCCTACGCACGCAACATCAACGTGAACGACCCGCAGGAAGTCATGTTCACCGAGGTCTTCCGTCGGTACACGAACGACCTGCGCCGGGCGAACGCCTTCGACTTCGACGACCTCATCGGCCAGACGGTCTTCCTGTTCCGGGCGTTCCCCGAGGTCGCTGCGCTCTACCAGCGGCGCTTCCGCTTCATCCTGGTCGACGAGTACCAGGACACCAACCACGCGCAGTACTCCCTGATCCGCGAGCTCACGCGTCCGGTGCCGGTCGAGCAGGTCGACAAGCTCGAGGACTCCGGCCAGCACGTCGCCCGCATGCGCGAGCGCGACGGGTCGATCGCCGGAGCGTCCCTGACCGTCGTGGGCGACTCGGACCAGTCGATCTACGCGTTCCGCGGGGCCGACATCCGCAACATCGTCGAGTTCGAGCGCGACTTCCCGAACTCAAAGGTGATCCTGCTCGAGCAGAACTACCGCTCGACGCAGACCATCCTCGACGCCGCGAACGCCGTCATCGCGAACAACTTCGACCGTCAGGCGAAGAACCTGTTCACCGACGTCGGCGCGGGCGAGAAGATCGTCGGCTTCACCGGGTACACCGGCCACGACGAGGCCCAGTTCGTCGCCGACGAGATCCAGCGTCTGCGCGAGGACGGCATGGACTACCGCGACATGGCGGTGTTCTACCGGACGAACTCGCAGACCCGTGCGCTCGAGGAGATCTTCATCCGCGCGGCGATCCCGTACCGGGTGCTCGGCGGCACGAAGTTCTACGAGCGCGCCGAGATCAAGGACGCCATGGCGTACCTGATCACCGTGGCGAACCCCGCCGACCCGATGGCGCTCCGTCGTGTGCTCAACGTGCCGAAGCGCGGCATCGGCTCCGTCACCGAGACGACCCTGCAGCGCTACGCCGACGAGCACGAGACCACGATGCGCGATGCCCTGCGGCACGCGGGTGAGCTCGGCTTCGGGCCGAAGGTGCGGAACGCCATCACCGAGTTCGCGGCGCTGCTGGACTCCGTGTCCGAGAAGGCCCCGACGCAGCCGGTCGTCGACACCCTGACCCAGCTGCTCGACGGCTCCCACCTGCTCGAGAACCTGCGGAAGTCGCCCGACGCGCAGGACGCCGCCCGGGCCGACAACATCGACGAGCTCGTGGCGGTGACGCGCGAGTTCCAGAAGAACAACCCCGAGGGCACGCTGACGGACTTCCTGACCGAGGTCTCGTTGGTCGCAGCGGCGGACGAGCTCGACGACTCGTCGGGCACGGTGTCGCTCATGACACTGCACACGGCCAAGGGGCTGGAGTACGAGGCCGTGTTCCTGACCGGCGTCGAGGAAGACCTGCTGCCGCACCGGATGTCCGCGAACGAGCCGGGTGGCCCGTCGGAGGAACGCCGGCTGTTCTACGTCGGCATCACCCGCGCGAAGAAGGTCCTGTTCCTGTCACTGGCGATGACCCGCGCCCAGTTCGGTGACGTCAACGTCGCCATGCCGTCGCGCTTCCTGCAGGAGATCCCCGAGGGGCTCATCGAGTGGAAGCAGTCGCCGGGCATGGCGAACAGCCGTGGTGGCACGCAGCCCCGAGCGCTCAACGCGAAGCGCGAGGGCGGCATCGGCGGTGGCGGTGGCGGTGGTTACCGCGGCGGTGGCGGCTGGGGCGGTGGCTCGTACGACCGCGCGGCCGCTGCGTCGAAGACCCGCCCGAAGACCGAGTGGGCGAACCGGGTGTCCGGCCAGGTGCGTGACAACGGCGACATGGAACTCGTCGCCGGCGACCGGATCAAGCACGTCGACTTCGGCGAGGGCACCGTCTCGGCGGTGACCGGTCAGGGCGCGAAGCGCATCGCCGAGATCGCGTTCGACTCCGCGGGCCGCAAGAAGCTGCTCATCAAGATCGCGCCGATCGAGAAGCTCTAGCCAGAGCTGGCTGAACGTCCGTACACCCCGCCGGTTCCCCGGCGGGGTGCGTTCGTCGTGGGCACGAGGACGTCGCGCCACGCCCGAGACCTGGGAGTCCACCCCTGTTCGGGTGACACCGAAATCAAGGTGAGGTTAGCCTTACCTAACGTGACACCCATCGAACTGCTGACCACTGCCAACGCCGAGCGCTACCGGTCCACCGTCGGGTCCACGGTGGACCAGCTCGCCGACCGACTCGCCACCGTCGACCGCCCGACGACCGCGACCGCCCCGGACGCGCTCCACGACCGGGTGCGCGCGGTCGACCTGGACGCCGCTCCCGTCGGGACGGAACAGGCGCTCGCCGAACTCGACGACCTGTTCGTCCGCGAGGCCGTGTGGTTCCACGACCCCGGCTACCTCGCGCACCTGAACTGCCCGGTCGCGCTGCCCGCGGTCGCCGCCGAGTCCGTCCTCGCCGCGGTGAACCCGTCGGTCGACACCTGGGACCAGTCCCGCATCGGCACGGACATCGAACGCCACGTGGTCGACTGGCTGGCCCGCCGCGCTGGGTTCGCTGCCGGCGACGGGGTGTTCACCTCGGGCGGATCGCAGTCCAACCTGCAGGCACTGCTGCTGGCGCGCGAAGCGGTCGGTGTGGCCGGAACCGTGTTCACGACGGCGGAGACGCACTTCAGCATCGCGAAGTCGGCACGACTCCTCGGTCTCGAGGCCGTGGTCGACGTCGCCACGGACCACGCCGGTCGGATGCGACCGGCAGCCCTCGCGGAGGCGATCGCCGCGACCCGGGCAGCGGGCCGTACCCCGATCGCGGTCGTCGCGACCGCCGGCACCACCGATCGCGGGGTCATCGACCCGATCGAGCCGATCGCCGACGTGTGTGATCTGGAGGACGTCTGGCTGCACGTCGACGCCGCGTACGGCTGCGGACTGCTCGTCTCCCCGACACGCCGGCACCTGCTCGCCGGCATCGAGCGGGCGCGCAGCGTGACGACCGATCTGCACAAGTCGTTCTTCCAGCCGGTGTCCTCGAGTGCACTGCTCGTCCGTGACCCGGCCGACCTGCGCCGGACGGCCTGGTACGCCGACTACCTCAACCCCGAGGACGCCGCCGAGCCGAACCAGGTCGACAAGTCGCTGCAGACCACCCGCCGCTTCGACGCCCTGAAGCTCTGGGCCACGCTGCGCGCGACCGGGGCCGACGCGATCGGCACCGCGTTCGACGCCGTCATCGACCTCGCCGCCGCCACCCACCGGATCGTCGAGGAGCACCCCGACCTGGTGCTCGTCGCGCCGACGCAGCTCAGCACCGTGCTCTTCCGCTGGCAGCCGGCCGGGGTGACCGACGAGCAGGCCGACGCGCTCGTCGCCCCGATCCGTGCGGCGCTGCTCGCCGAGGGCCGGGTCCTCATCGCGAAGACCGTGATCGACGGCCGCCCCTGCAACAAGCTCACACTGCTCAACCCCGAGACGACCCCGGCGCAGATGCGCGCGTCGCTCGACCACGTCGCCGCGACCGCGGAGCGTGTCCGAGCCGTCACCACCACGCCGGAAGGAGCGATCCGATGAGCCACGACGAGCAGCCCGTCCACGACCTGATCGGCATCGGCATCGGCCCGTTCAACCTCGGCCTCGCCTGCCTCACCGACCCGCTCGACGACCTCGACGCGGTGTTCCTCGACGCCGCCGACGGCTTCGCCTGGCACCACGGCATGATGCTCGACGACGCCACGATCCAGGTGCCCTTCATGGCGGACCTGGTGACGATGGCCGACCCGACCTCACCGTTCTCGTTCCTCGCCTGGCTCAAGGAGACCGGCCGCCTGTACCCGTTCTACATCCGCGAGGACTTCCACCCCCTGCGCAGCGAGTACGACGCCTACTGCCGGTGGGCCGCCGACCGGCTCGACACCCTCCGGTGGGGCCGGTCCGTCGCGGCGGTCGAGCACGACCCGGCGACGGACGTGTTCACGGTGCACGTCGAGACCGATCAGGGTCCCGAGACGTACCGCGCACGGCACGTCGTGGTCGGCATCGGCACCGAGCCGTCCGTCCCCGCTCCGCTGCGCGGGATCGCCGGACCGGTCATCCACTCGGCCGAGTTCCTGCCGAACCGCGACGCGCTTCGTGGTGCCGCCTCGATCGCGGTGGTCGGCAGCGGGCAGTCCGCCGCCGAGGTCTACCGCGAGCTGCTCGAGGACCTACGCCAGGACGACTACCGGCTCGACTGGATCACCCGCTCGCCGCGGTTCTTCCCGATGGAGGACACGAAGCTCACGCTCGAGATGACGAGCCCGGAGTACACGGACCACTTCCACGGCCTGCCCGAGGGGGAGCGTGACCGCCTCGGGCGCGAGCAGCGCGGGCTCTACAAGGGCATCAGCGCGGATCTCGTCGACGAGCTCTACGACCAGCTCTACCGGATCAGCGCTCGAGGCCCGATCCCGACGAGCCTGCGCACCGAGACGAGTGTCGTCGACGCCGAGTGGCTCGCCGACCGGGGGACGTACCGGCTGACGCTCCGCCACGAGCAGCTCGGCGAGACCTACGAGCACGAGGTCGAGCGGCTGGTCCTGGCGACCGGGTACACGCCGCGCACGCCACGGTTCCTCGACCCCGTCGAGCACCTCGTCGCCCGTGACTCCCGTGGTCGCCTGGCCGTCGCGCGCGACCACCACGTCGACACCCTCGGCGGACGCATCTGGGTGCAGAACGCCGAGGAGCACACGCACGGCCTGACCGCGCCCGACCTCGGCATGGGTGCGTGGCGGAACGCGTCGATCATCCGGTCCGTCACGGGTCGCCCCGTGTACGGCCTGGAGGCCCGGATCGCCTTCCAGGAGTTCGGCCTGCCCGCCACGGACCAGTCCACGACCCCACCCGACGGCGCGCACCGCGCGCCGGCCCGGCAGACGACCGAGCGCACGGAGGTGCCCGCGTGAGCGCGCACGTGACGGGCGCCGACGTGACGGGCACTGCACTGGCCAGTGCGCCCGAGGCGACGGTGTCTGCCGGAGCCGCTCTGGGCCTCCTGACCGTCGAACCCGTGGACCCGGAACGCGACGCCGCCGTCGTCCGGTCGTGGCTCGCCCACCCGGCGTCGTCGTGGTGGGAGATGGGGCACCTCGACGTGGCGGGCGTGCGCGACTACCTGGCCGGCGTGCAGGCGGACCCGGCGCAGGCTGCGTGGCTCGGCCGACGCGACGGGGAGCCGTGCTTCCTGGTCGAGACCTACGACCCCGCCGCCGTCCTGCTCACCGACGTGTGGGCGGCGGAGCCCGGCGACGTCGGTATGCACCTGCTCGTCGCACCGGTCCCGGCCGGCGGCCGCGTGCACGGGCTGACCAGTGCCGTGATGCGCGCCGTCGTCGAGCACTGCCGCGACGTCCTCGGCGCTCGGCGGGTCGTCGTCGAGCCGGACGTCCGCAACACCGCGGTGCAGGCGAAGAACGCCGAGGTGGGGTTCCGCGCACTGCGCCAGGTGGACGTCGACGGCAAGCGGGCACTGTTGTCGGTGCTCGACACCGACCGGATCGGCGTGCCCGACGACGACGGCCCGGCCGCGCACCTGCGACCCGAGCACCTGGAACCCGCCGAACGACACCTGGTGGCGAAGGCCATTGCCGAGTTCACCCACGAGCGGCTGATCGCACCCGTGCCGGACGGGGACGGGTGGCGGCTCGACGCGGGGGACTCGACCTACCGGTTCCGGGCACGGCGGCACCTGCTCGAGCACTGGTCGATCGACGAAGCCTCGCTGACGCGCACTCGCTCTGGGCTACCGGCGTCGCTCAGTGCGCAGGACCTCGTGCTCGAACTGCACGAGGTACTCGGGATCCCCGACGAGCTGCTCGGCACCTACCTGGAGGAGATCGCCTCGACCCTGGCGAGCGCCGCCGCGAAGCACCGGAGGGGTGGGCCGTCGGCCGCGCAGCTCGCGCGTGGGCGGTCCGCTGCGGGCTCGGCGGGCTCGGCCGGCTCGTCCGGTTCGTCCGTCGACGACGTCGTCGCCTCGTTCCAGGACGTCGAGGCGGCGATGACCGAGGGCCATCCGGCGTTCGTCGCCGCGAACGGGCGGATCGGGTTCGGGCTCGACGAGTACCGGGCCTTCGCGCCGGAGGTCGGCGGCCGGTTCCGCTACCGGTGGCTCGCCGCCCGACGTGCACACACGCACCTGGCGCTCGCCGCGGACCGGACCGAGCAGACGCACTGGGAGTCGGAGCTCCCGGCGCACCTCGTGGCCGGGTTCTGCGCCACGTTGGAGCGTCGCGGACTCGACCCCGACGACTACGTGTGGCTGCCGGTCCACCCCTGGCAGTGGCAGCACCGGATCGCCGTGACCTTCGCACCCGACCTGGGGCGGCAGGACCTCGTCGACCTCGGCGAGGGGCCGGACGAGTACCAGCCGCAGCAGTCCATCCGCACCGCGTTCGACCACTCGGACCCGACCCGCTCGTACGTCAAGACGGCGCTCGCCGTGCAGAACATGGGCTTCCTGCGGGGGATGTCGCCCGCGTACATGCGGAACACCCCGGCGGTGAACGACTGGGTCGAGTCGATCGTCGCCGCCGACCCGACACTCGCGTCGGTCGGGTTCTCGGTGCTCCGGGAACACGCCGCCATCGGGTACACCGGCGACGCCTACCACCGGGTCGACGTGTCGTCGCCGCAGCGCAAGATGCTCGCGGCACTGTGGCGGGAGAGCCCTCTGCCGCGGGTGAGGGACGGCGAGCGACTGCTGACGATGGCGGCGCTGCTGCACCGGGACGCCGCGGGGAACGCCGTCGTCTCCGCGCTGATCGAGGCGTCGGGGCTTCCTGCCGACGAGTGGGTGCGGCGCTGGCTCGACGCCTACCTGTTGCCGGTCGTGCACTGTCTGACCGTGCACGACCTGGTGTTCATGCCACACGGCGAGAACCTCGTGCTCGTCGTCCGCGACGGTGCCGTGGTCCGTGCCGTCATGAAGGACATCGGTGAAGAGGCAGCGGTGCTCGGGCGGCACGACGATCGCCCCGTGCCGGCCGACATCGACCGGATCGTGCACCCGGTGTCCGACGACGAAGCGGCTCTCGCGGTGTTCACCGACGTGTTCGACGGGGTGCTGCGGTTCGTCGCGGCGATCCTCGACGCCGACGGAGTGCTGCCGGAGGGCCGGTTCTGGGAGGTCGTGGGAGAGTGCATCGACGCGCACGCCGCCGCGCACCCGGACCGCCGACGGCCGTTGGACCTGCGGGTGCCGACGTTCGAGCACTCCTGCCTGAACCGGCTGCAGCTGCGCAACACCCTGTCGATGGTCGACCTGGCGGACCAGTCGTCGTCGCTCATCCGGGCGGGGGCGATGGCGAACCCGATCGGGCGGTAGGGGCTGCGCCGCGGACTCTCTCGGTGCGAGGTTGACCACTCCGTGCAGCGCAAGAAGCGCGCACGGAGTGATCAACCTCGCACCAGCCGGAGCGGCGACGAGACTCTGGTCTTGCAGGAGACCCCCAATTACCCGGCTATGTAACAACTGCATTTCAGAACATCACCGGACAGTAGATGATCCTCTACTGTCGTGCGAACAGGCCGCCGACGGTGGCGGCCCACGAACCGGTTGGGGACGCAATGTCGAAACTGCGGAACACGTTCACTGGTGCAGCGCTCGCTGGCACGCTCGTTGCGGGAGGGCTCGTTGCTGCGCCCACGGCATCGGCAGCTGAGGTGCCAAAGCCCGTCGTCAATGTCGGAGCAGTCCACTTGGAGGTCACACCAGCGTTGGTGAACGAGGCCATCGCGGAAGCGCGTCGGGCGGGGGCAGTCAAGCGCGAGGACGTGCAACGGGACGGAACTCGTTCGGTCACCATCGACGGACGCGACGGGTTCGAGTTCACGCTCAACGAGACAGACCCGCGGCAGCGCCTGGGCTTCGGGTCGGACAATCGCGGCGTCTACATCGCCTTCAACACGTTCGACCAGAACGTGATCATCGGCGGGACGGGCGCGGCACTGCTCGTCGGCATCTGCGCGCTCGGGCCGGCTGCTTGTGTGGTCGGCAACGCCGCGGTCATCCTCGGCGCCTCCTACCTCGCCACGCACAGCAAGTGCCCCGAGCCCGAAGTCGGTTCGCGTGTACCCCGTCACCAAGAAGTCGTCCCGTTGCGTCTAGGCGGAAGTCGGCACGCCATGACGAAGATCCTGCACAGCGTTCCGTTCGCTGTCGCGTTCGGTATCGCACTCGTGATCGTCGGAGCAGCGGTCGCAAGTGCCACGGCGGACACGCCGGGCCGTGCTCTCGGAGGTGTCGCCCTCGGGCTCGCAGCCGGTGGAGCCGGATGTTACGTCGGCTTGACGATCCGGTACCGTCGCCGACGCTGATCGTCGACGGGAGCGCTCTGTGCTGGTCGGCGCAGAGCGCTCTCGTCCGCGGACATGGCTGTGGTCCGTGTCGATAGCCCGCAGCTGGGAAGCTGGTGCGGTGCACACGAGTGGGGACGAGGTCACGGTCGACATCGGGGACGTCCTCGACGCGGATCAGACCTGGCGCCGCGCATGCCGGCTAGTCAGGCGCATCCGAGGCGCCGGACTGTTGCTCGGCGGGGCGGTCCTTGTCGGGGGAGTCGTCGTCGCGGTCCAGCCGAGTGACCGCGGTACCGCAGTGGTCCTGGTCGGCACGGTGCTGGTTGCCGCGCGGCTCATCGCCCTCGGGTACCTGGTCACGCGACGCCGGCTCCGGCTGGCCCGGGCTGCGCGGACGACGGCCGTCGATACTGGTGTCGCTCGTGTCCTCACGCAGGCGCGGGCTGCTGCCGTCCCCGACCTCGACCCTGCCAGCGTTCGACGTGTGCTGGTCGAGACCGACAACGGACCGGGGCCGTGGTACGACCCGAAGCTCGGTCCGCACACCTGGCCGGTGTGGCGCGTGCTGGCCGCGGACCCCACGGCGACGGTGTTCGTGGTGGCCAGGAAGTCCGACGACGCCCGGTCGCTGACGATCACCGTCGAGTCCGCGAAGCCATCGTGGTGGCAGTCGGACTGACCGGGAGCGGACTCGACTACGGCTGCAGGCGGGTGGCCGACCAGGCGCCGTCGGCGAGCACGTACTGCAGGCGGCGGTGCATCCGGTCGCGGCTGCCGTGCCAGAACTCCACCACGTCGGGTTCGAGCCGCCAGGCGACCCACTCAGCCGGCCGTGGCACGGCGTCGTCGGACTCGTCGAGCAGCACGTTGGCGTCGTCGATCAAATCCTGCAGTGTCCGCGGTTCGAGCACGGCGGACTGGTCGGCGATGGCGGTGGCGGCGCGGGACTTCGGCGAGCGGTCGGCGAACAGCGCGTCGGATTCGTCGTCGGACAGCTGCACCGCCCGGCCCTCGAACCGGAGCTGTTGCAGCGTCTCGCGCCAGTAGGCCTGCAGCGCCGCGTGTGGGTTGTCGGCGAGCTGACGACCCTTCGGGCTCAGCGTCGAGGTGCCGAACACGAGCCCGCGGTCGTCGAGTCGCTTCACGTCGACCGTGCGGGCGGACACTCGACCGTCCGCACCGGCCGTGGCGAGGGTCATCGACTTCGGCTCCGAGACGTCGCGTTCGTCCGCGGCATCCAGCCACTGCTGCGCGAGGTCGAGCGGCGACGCCGGGGGCGCGTCGAACTCGGGCAGGTGCAGGGAGTCGTCACCGGACAGGGAAGAGGACATGGGTCCACCCAACCGTGCTCAGTCCTGCCACGTCCAGGCTGCCGGGGGACGCCCGCCCCGGGGTCCCGCACTCGCTGGGAGGTCGACCCGGGCAAGCGCGGTGTTCGTACGGAGCGTCCGGTTGAGGTTGCCCGGGTCCGGTGTGGTCCCCGTCAGGGCGATCCGCAGCCGAGCGGCGTCCGCCGTGGTGAACGGATCGCCGAGCAGCGCTCGTGTGAACGGCAGGTCTGACCAGAGGAGGACCCGTGCACGCTCAAGCGCCGAGGCGACGATCCGGTCGTGGTCGAACGGCAGTCCGAGCGGGAGCGTGCCGACGTCGTGCCACGTTGCGTCGGCGTGCGCTGCCGGGTCGATGACTGCGAGGAACGCGATGCTGATCGCGGAGCTCCGTGGATCGCGGTCGGGCCCGTCGAACGCGCCGACCTGCGCGAGGTGGTGTACCGCCGTCGAGCCGACGCCGACCTTGGACCGCAGGGCGCGCCGTGCACCGTCGGCAAGGATCTCGGTGCCGTCGAGGAGCACGCCGGGGAGCGCTTCCTGTCCGACGTACGGTGCGTACGCCCGACGCGCGGTGGCGACCCGCAGACCGTCCGTCGTCACGAAGGACACCGGGACGACGTCGATCGCGATGAGCGGTTGGTCGCGGATCGCCGCTGCGGCATCGGTCACGCGGTGGCCGCCCGGCGGGTGGCACGAGCCGAACGCTCGTCGCGGAGCGTCTGGCGGACGTCGGCGAAGGACTGGAGGCGCGTGAAGCGGCCGTCGACCCACACCGGCTGGAGCAGGCTGCTCGCCTCGTCGTCGGCCGTGGCCTGGTCGGTCTGCCGGATCTCGCCGGTCTCGTCGCGGTGCAGGGCGATGCGGCCCTTCGCGCTCTTCTTGCCGCTGCCGGTCTTCGGGTCCTTCTGGATGTCGACGGGCTCGCCGTCGACGAGTGCCCACGTGGCCTTGACCGCGCTGCCGAGGTTGTCGCGGGTCATGTACTGGTACGTGTACGACCCGATGCCGAGCACGATGTTGTCGCTCGAGTACCCCTTGGCGGCCAGGCGCTCGTAGATGCGACGGGCACGGTCGAGCGTGATGCTGTCGCCGTAGATGACGCCGATGTGCTGGTCGAGGACCTTGAAGCCCTGCTCGTTCACGGTGTGCCCGAAGATCTCGTCGAGCAGTTCGACGACGCCCTTCTGCTCGTGGCTGCGGTCGGCGGCGAACAGTTCCGCCTCGTCGACGCCGTGCACGGTGCCGGTGACGATGTCGACCGGGTCGCCCGAGTCGGGGCGGATGACGAGCTTGCCGTCACGACCGGTGATGCGGTCCTTCAGCTGCGGCAGGGTCTCGGTGACGACCTTGAACAGGTCGAAGCCGTCGCTGACCGCCGAGACGATGCCCGTCGGGTACACGTCGAGGATCTGCTCGAAGGTCGCCAGCTCGCCGTCGGCGCCGCGGACGCACATCACGCTGTGCTCGGTGGCGGGCACGCTCGCGGCCACCCAACCGTTGTCGCCCGGGTAGTAGCGGTCGATGAAGTCGAGCGACGGCATCGAGTCGGTGCCGAGGAACGAGAGCAGGTGGCCCGCGCCGCCCGCTGCGGCCGACTCGATGCTCGACTGCCCACGGAACGAGAAGTCGTGCGCGGCGAAGTCGATGCCGGCCGGGACCGCGCCGGTGCGGGCGGCCCAGTCCTCCATCAGGTCGCGGTACTCGAGCGCCTTCGTCGCGACCGTCGACGGGTGCCAGATCGACGCCGACAGGGCGGTCTCGATGTAGTTGGGCAGCCAGTAGAACTCGTCGATCGTGTTCTCGACGGTCAGCGTCGCGACGCCGATCGGGGCGAGGGTGCCCTCGGGCAGGGCGCGGATCTCGAGAGGCAGGTAGCCGAGGCGGTGCAGGGCACGGACGTGGTCGGTGCCGATGTGGTTCGGGCCGAAGTAGCTCTGCAGTGCGTCGTCGAAGAGCCGGACGACCTCGTCTTCGTCCGCGGCGAAGAACGGCGCCCAGGCCTCGACGAGCGAGCGCTGGATGAACGCCTGCAGCCCGAAGACCACGGCGTGCGTCGACTCGGGCATGTGCGCGTTCGACCGGTTCGTCCAGTTGATCAGGATGCGGGTGGTGCCGGCCGGGTAGACCTGCCGGTGCGAGTGCTTGTAGCCGTCGACGGCCAGCAGCGGCGCGATCGGGCTCGCCGTGGTGATGCGCGGCTCGATCCCGGTGCTCGTGGTGCTCGTGGTGCTCGTGGTCTGCGTCATCGGATCTGCTCCGTCAGGTAGGGGGTGAGTGCGATCGTGCGCAGGCCGTCGATGGCGTTCTGCGCGGGGTACGAGTCGGTGGTGACGATCTCGCCGAAGTGGTCGGCGAGCTGTGCGGCCCGACCGGAGAAGACGCCGTGCGAGATCCAGAGGCTGAGGCGCTCCTTCGGCAGACCCGTCGAGCCGGCGAGGCCCATGAACGTGCCGCCGCCGTCGCAGATGTCGTCGACCACCAGGAACCGGCCGGTGTCGGGCAGGGGTTCGCAGGTGAAGCCGTCGAGCTTGCCGGTGTCGGGGTTGCGGTGCTTCTCGGCCCGGTAGAGCGGCAGCCCGCACGCCTCGGCGACCGCGGTGGCGCGGGGTACCGCACCCTTGTCCGGAGCGATGATGCCGGTGTACGGGGCGCCGCCGTCGTGCTCGGGTGCGCCGACCACGGCGTCACGGACGACCTGCTCGCTCGTGACGACGGTCAGGTTGTCGACCAGGCCGACGATGACCGGCGAGTGCGGGTCGAACGCGATGACCTGGTCGAGGTGGAAGCCGTTGAGGACGTCCGCGTAGACCTTCGCGCCGAACGGCAAGCCGCGGTCCTGCCGGGCACCGGGCAGGTAGGGGACGAGCGCGACGGACCTCGATCCGCGCTGGCGCACGGCGTCCGCCCACATGCCGAGCATGATCAGATCGTCGCCGTTCGTGCCGCGCAGGGTCGCGATCTCGGTGAGGCCCCCCGGCTCGGCGGTGTCGTTCGCGACCTTGACGTGGGCTTCACCGGCGGGGAACCGCATGGTGGAGAACGTCGCTGCCGTCTGGTTGCCCTGGGCGTCCCAGGTGCTGAGTTCGACTGCCATGGCTCGACCGTACCACGGTAATTGTCAGTGGGACAAGAACGGTTCTTCCCGAACGATCCGGAGGTGCCCGGCACCGCTGACGAGCACCGTGTACGCCACCCCGTCGGCCGTGCCGTGGAAGGTCGTGTTCGCCCCTTGGTCGTCATCGCGCCCCGTCGGGACGCGACCGCGGTCGGGCCAGAACATGGCGTCGATCGCGATCGCCGGCACCATGCCGAGCCCCTCGATGTGTCGCCGCAGCGCTTCGACCTGCCGTTGCGGGGTGAGCGCTGCCAACTCGGTGGGTCGGAATCCGGTTGTCGGCAGGCCCTGCGCGCGGGTGTCGAGCAGCACCTCCACGTGCGCGCGGGTCCGTCCGGTGTAGCGGCGTCGGAACCGTCGGACCAGCACCACGCCAGCCTCGTCGACCCCGATGTCGACGAGGTCCGACCACCGCACACCGTCCTCGTCCGCACCGACCGTCGTCACGAGCCGCACACCGTCCGGTTCGTCGGACAGCGCTTCGGCCTCGTCCCGTTCGTCTGGTCGCAGTGCATCGCCGACCAGCGAACGCACGACCTGCCATCGCTCGTCGCCGGGGCGTCGGCCACCGAAGAGTGCGGCACGGAGGCCGCCTCGCCGGCTCCGTTCGGCGACGAGCTGGTCGCACGGTGCCGAGACCGAGACCACCTCGTCGGCGTCCTCGTACGATGCGGCAGCAGGATCGAGTGGCGCGACCCCGACCGCCAGGCGCTGCTCGGCCACGGTCGCCAGGTGATCGGCAGCCGGAGCGAACACGTCGACCAGGTCCGCTGAACGGGGAGAACGCCCACGTCGGAGCCGGTAGGCGCGAAGGCCCCCGCCCTGGTCCCTCGCCATGCCGCTCGGCCAGACGTCGATCCGTGCACCCTCGACGCCGAGCAGCCAGCCGCGTCGTTCGAGCTCCATCCGCACCGTCGACAGGGCCTCGAAGGCGTCGTCCTCGACGGCGACGTGCTCGACACCGTCGACGACGACGGTCACGGAGTAGCGAAACCGGCCGTCCGCGCCGGACGGCTCGGAGCTCACGGTGATCATGGCTGGCGTCGTCTCGCCCTGGCGGTGCGCCGTTCGCGCGTACTCGGTCATCCGGGCGTCGATGCCAATGTCGGCCCGAGCAGGTTGCGGGTGGCCGTGCGCCAGGCGCGGGGGACGGCGTCGAGAGAGTCGACGACGGTGATCTCCGGGTGCGGGCGTCGACCAAGGGCCTCGACCGCTCGCCTCCGCCATCCGTCCGGGTCCGGGTCGATGACGACGGTGCAGCTCGCACCGCCCGTCGACGCCTCGAGGAGCATCCATGCCGAGTGCGGCCGAGCCAGTCTGCTGACGACGTCCCCCCAGATCCCGTTGGCTGCCGACAGCTCGAGGACGCGGACGCCGGACGGTGCGAACGGGAGCAGACCTGGGCGCCGTGGATGCTGCTCCGTGATCGGGACGCCGTCGCCGTGTCCTTCGGCGGCGTCGACCTGCACGACGAAGCGACCGCTCCGCTCGTCCTCGAGCAGAGACTGCCGGGTCACCGGCCGCGTCGCGACGCCCCGCGTCGCCGGACGGTCCTCGGCGACCGAGTACGCGAACTCGACACGAACACCCCGATCGTGCGGTTCGGTGGCGGGGCGACCATCGGACTCGATCGCCAGGGAGAGGCCGTTCGGAACCGGCACGGCCCGGACCGTCGTCTGACGGGTACTCGCGCGCCAGGTCACCATCAGGACACGTGGCTGTCGGGCCGCCCGAGCACCCACGCCTGCTCCGGTGAGGACCGGCGGTCGGTCACGAAGACGGGCAGGGGCACGAGCGATGCGGCCTGGACCCGGACGCGTCCGAGTTCGTCGGCGTCATCCGTGTCGACGAGTACCACGATCCGCTCGGACGCCCGTTCGACGATGACACCGACCGTGCTGATCGCCGCCCCGTCGTACTGTTCGCGGAAGTCGGTCACCGCCGGGTACTGCTCCGGCTTCGGGGCACCGACGACGACGTCGAACCCCGCCGGGAACGGGCTCGCCGCTCGGATGAGTGCCGCCGTCGTCCATGCGTCGAGTTCGAGGGGCATCGTCGGCCCCGCCGCCAGCGTCGACGGGACGCCGGATCGGCCGGCCTGGTCGAGGAGCACCCCCACGGGCAGACCATCCGGTTGCGGGCTGACGACTCCGTCCACGATCACCGCGGGGATCATCGACGTGATCGCCAGGTCGCGGGGTGAGAGCACCGGCGCGCGGTCCCGCGATCCACCGACGATCCGGTCGATGTCCTCGGGCAGCAGGACCTGCTCGTCGGGCTGGCCGGGCTGGAGCAGGAGAGCCACGTCGGCCGGGGTCGCGCGGAGCGCCGACCACAGCGTCGTGTGCAGGAGGACCGCGTCGTCCGGGGCCGCGGCCTGAGCCTGTTGCTGGTCGAGGAACGCGAGCGCGACGGCCTGGGGTGACTCGTCAGCCGGGGCGATGACCGCCGGGACGCCGTCCTCCGTCGCCAGCATCCACAGGTCCGTGTCGACCGCCCGTCGCCAGGCCGTGAGCTCGGCCGGCTCGCTCAGATCCACGGGCCTTCGAGTTCCCGTTGCGCGGGAGTGGCCTTCTTCCGCCAGCCATCGACGATCTTCGTCCATCGGTGCAGTGCCTTGGTGGTCTGCTTCGAGGGCGATGCAGCATCGTCGGTCTCGAAGGAGAGGACCTGGTCGAAGTACCCGGTGTCGCCGTAGCGCGTGAGTGCGGCTCCGGGGCCGATCTGCGAGACGACTTCGGCGCCACGGGGGAAGGTGAAGAGCCCTTGTGCCATCGAGGGTTCGTTGCGGACATCCACGAGTCGGCCGAGGTCACTCGACCGGATCACAGTGGTCGTCAGCGAGCCGTACGCGAGCAGGCGCGGCGGAGTCCCACCGGCGCGGGTGTCGACGCGCCCGTCGATGTGGTCGTTGAGCAGGAACTGGTGACGTGCGCCGACTCGGACGTCGACTTCGGGGTCGAGCGCGTCGAGGAGCAGCGCCAGGAGTTTCGCCCGTGCGACGAGATCCGGGAGCGTTGCGTCAGGGGACCACCGAGGCGCCGTGCCGTAATCGATGACCAGCCGGCCGTCATCGGAGAACGACCGATCGGCGACCGGTCCCACGACGAGGACGTCCGGGAAGCCCTCGTGGATCATTCGTTGCTCCCGACGAGCGGCTGCGTGTAGGCCACCGCGCGCCACGGTGCGTGCAGGGCTCCGCGCATACCGACCGACTCGGTGATCGACCGAACGCTCGGGTCCATGCCGGAAGGCCCGCCTGCCGGGAACGGCGATGGGCTGTCGGTCGCCATGCCGGAGTGGAAGTACTGCGTTCCACCGCCGGCGCCGAACTGCGGGTTGGCCTGCGCCGTGCCGACGGCGTACGGCTGGTCCGCTCCGATGTGTGCGACTGAGACGTCTTCACGGTACGGGGTCGGGTAGTCGAAGTTCGCGCCGACCTGGGCCGATTCGTGGAACGCGGCGGAGTCACCGCTCGGGGCGTTCGGGACGGCGTAGCTCGCCGACGGGCTCTGCATGCCGGACGGCGTCGAGGCGAACGCGTCGATCTGCGCGTGCGGGCCGGTCACGTTGGTCATCGAGTCGACACCGTAGTAGCCGTCGCCGCCCTGCCACAGCTGGCTGGCCCGGGCCGGATCCGTCCGAGCGATGTCGGACACGTGGGCGTTGTAGGCGCCGCTGACGGTGCGGTTGAAGGCGCGGTCACTCGCGGTGAAAGCGTCGGTGAGGCGCTCGACGATCGGCTTGCCCTGCGACCCCAAGAAGCCGGTGTGCAGCCCCTTCGCCGCATCGACGGCGCTGTGCACCATGTTCGCTGGGGTCAGGTAGCGCACCTGGAGCGCCATGCGCTCGAGTCGCCGCGTCGGGTTTGACGCGAACTGCTTCACCGCCAGCGGAAGCTCCTTGAGCGCCATCACGCCGTAGCGGCCAGCTCCGCTGAGGGTCCGGCCGGCGAGCGCGCCGAGCGATCCGGTCGAGCGGGCGAGCGAGAACGCCTTGCGTGCGTCGCCGGCTGCGGACAGGAGCCGTCCGGCGGTGGTGATCCCCTTCATCCCCGGGATGCAGTCGAGCAACGCGAAGGCGAGGTCCCACCCGTCGGCGGTGCCCTTCGACATCTTGTACAGGGTGTCGGCGAGTACGAGCAGGGCTGCGCCGAGCACGATCCAGGCGAGTGGCCCGCCGATGATCATGACGATGATGCCGCCCACAGCGACGACGACCTTCGCGATGGAGACGATGGTCTCCCACGCCTCGGACCCGAAGATCTTGTCCCACGTGGACTGCTTCCCCAGCCCCGCGTCGGCGGCTTCACCGATCTTCGTCGCGGTCCGCTGCTCCGCGTCCTGCCAGTCACCCTTCGCATCCGCGACGAGCCGCTTCGCTGCGTCGATCCGGGACTGCGCCGCCGCGATGTCGCCCTGCGCGGACGACACGGACCCCTGCGCGACGGCGGCGTTGTCGGACGCGGCCCGCAGCTGCGCCGGCGACGGCACGTCCACCCCGTCCGGCACCTCGGACCCGGCCGGGTACTCGTCCGCGACCTTCGACAGGTCCTTCGACGCCGACTGGTAGTGCGACAGGTTCGACTGCGCATCGGAGAGCCGGTCCTGCGCCGCGGCGAGGTCCCCGGAGGCGTCCTTCGCGTCCGCGAGCGCACCGTCGGCCCGGTACTGGGTGTCATCGACCGTGTCCGCCCACCCCGACAACGCCGTCGCGGCGAGTTCGTACGAGTCGACGAGCTTGGTCAGGTCCGAGGGGGTGTCCTCGATCGCGTCGACGAACACGTCGGCGGCTTCACCCTCCCAGTCGGTCAGCCACCCGGACCCCTTGACCGACTGCAGCCGGGTCGAGGCGTCATCCGCTGCGTCGGAGATGCGCTGGTACTCCCGCGACATCATCCGCAACGTCGACGGATCACCCTTGACCGGATCATCACCCTGATCGACGACATCCCACCCCGACGGCCGCCCCATGACTACTCCGCCCTCGAGGCAGCGGGTCCGCCGCCGCCGTTCTCGTCGTTGACCTGCAGCGCCTGTGCGAGCTGCTCGTCAGTCTCGGTGTAGGTCTCGACGGACGCGCTGAGCATGTCCGCCAGCGCCTTCGTCGAGTCGCTGATCTTGTCGCGCTTGTCGCCCCAGCGGTGGTCGAAGTCGTGCAGGGCGTCCTGCACGGTGCCCGAGCCGATCTCGTCGTCGGACGCATCGACGCGCTTGTGCGCCTGTTCGAGCGTGCTGTGCACGGTCGACAGGTCGGTCTGGAGCTCCCCGAGCCCCATCAGGTCAACGAGCAGTCTCGAAGCCACGGAACAATCCCTCCCCGATCACGAACCGGAAGCCACCGCCACCGGGACCGCGTCGACCCCGTGCCCCACGCGATCGCGGGACACGGGGTCGTCAGCGGTGTCAGCCCTTGAGGCCGGAAGCGAGCGACTCGTCCGTCTCGGACAGGGTCTGCGACGCCTTCGACAGGAACGTCGACAGGCCCTCGAGCCCCTGGACGGTCTGGGTCACGCCACGGTTGAACTCGTCGTAGGACTCGCCGAACGCGACGGACGACTTGTCGGTGACGTAGCCGTCGGAGATGAGCTGCTGGATCTTGCGCTGCAGGGCGGAGAGACGGTCTTCGATGTCCGCCTGACCCGCCTTGAGGTCGGAGGCTGCTGCCTCGAGGTCTGCGTACGAGACGTTGATGTTCGCCACGGTGTGACTCCCTTTCCCCGGAGTTTCGTCATGTCCCCCCAACGGGGCGTGTTGCAGGGGACACTACCATCGTCCTGCGACATGTAGTCAATGCTACGGGGGATGCCATGACCTTCACGTTCACGATGGTCGACCGCGAGAGTGGTCAGACCGCCAACGTCTACGTCGACGGGGACGACACCCGCGCGGTCGGCGAGCTCGTCGCCGAGGCCGAACGCCTCATCGCGACGGACGTCGTGGCCTCCGGACGGACCCCGGCGTACTTCGTCGGCGAGCAGCCGCTCGACCTGGCTGCGACGGTCGCGGAGTCCGGTGTGCGCGAGGGCGTGGTCGTGGCCCGCAGCCTCGAGCAGGTGCCGCCGCAGCCGCTCCGTCCGCTGACCGACGCCGAGATCCGGATCGTCTCGGGCCTGCACGCCGGCACCATCGTGCGGGTGGGCACCGGCACGGTGACGATCGGCACGGCGACGAACGCCACGGTGCGCATCCCGGTGAGCAACACCGCCGAGGTCGAGGCCGAGGCCACCGGGGCCGACACCGTCCCGGAGGTCGCCCTGCTCGTGTCGGTCACGGCCGACGGCGCGAAGGTCCGTCCCGCGAACGGCTTCGCCGGGGCAGTGCTCGACGGTACTGCCGTCACCGAGGAGACCGACTGGCCGGAGACCGCGCAGCTGGCGATCGGCGGGGTCCTGCTCGGCTTCGGTCGGGCGCCGGACCGTGGGGCGCACCTGTCCCTGGCCGACGACGGCATGTCGCTCGAGTACAACCGCCCGCCGCGCATCCTGCCGCCCGACGAGCACACCCGCTACCAGCTGCCGGCCCCGCCGACCGAACCCCCGGCGCGGGCGCTGCCCATCCTGATGGCGCTGGCGCCGATGGGCATGGCCGTGATGTTCGTGTCGACCACCGGTCGCTGGATCTACCTGCTCATCGCCCTTCTGTCGCCGATCCTGATGATCATCACGGGCCTCCAGGGCCGCCGCCAGGGCAAGAAGACGTACCGCCAGCGGATCGTGGAGTACGAGGACACCAAGGCGCGCATCGAGGCGGACGCGACCGAGAGCCTCCAGTCCGAACGGGCACGCTGGATCGCGAGCGCGCCCGACCCGGCTGCCGTCTACGAGACGGCGGTCACGCCGCTGCCGCGCCTGTGGGAGCGGCGCCGCACCGACCCCGACCACCTGCTCGTCCGTGTCGGCACGGCGACGCAGCGGTCCGAGGTGACCATCGAGGACCCGGAACAGCTGTCGCACAAGCGGACCGTCGCGTGGGACGCAACCGACGTGCCGGTCCGGATCCGCCTGGCGGAGCGCGGCGTGATCGGCATCGCCGGTCCGGACGACGACGCCCGACGGCTGGCGAACTGGGTGGTCGCGCAGCTCGCGACGCTGCAGAGCCCGAAGGACGTCACCTTCACGCTGCTCACCGACACCACCCGGACCGCGCTGTGGGAGTGGATGTCCTGGTTGCCGCACGTCCGCCGCGACGGTGCTGACCAGCCGATGACGAGCATCGCCTCGAACGCCGCGACGACCGCGCGGGCCATCGCCGAGCTCGCGGCGATCATCGACGCCCGCAAGGAAGCCGGCATCGGCAAGAAGACCCCGCCGGCCGACGAGATCGTCGTCGTGATGGACGGCGCCAGGCGCCTGCGAGCGATGCCGTCGCTCGTGCAGGTGCTGAAGGAGGGGCCGTCGGTCGGGGTGTTCAGCATCTGCCTCGACCTGGACGAGCGGCTCCTGCCCGAGGAGTGCGACGCCGTGGTCGTCGTCCGCGACGACCGGATCCGGGTCACGCAGCAGCGCAGCGAGCGGATCGACGACGCGCGACCCGACCTGGTCGACCAGGACTGGCTCGAGTGGGTCGCCCGGTCGCTGTCGCCGATCGTCGACGCCAGCCCGGACGTGCAGGACGGCGCCATCCCGTCGTCGGCGCGGCTGCTCGACGTGCTCCAGCTCGAACCGCCGACGTCCGAGGCCGTGCAGGCCCGCTGGCTGCTCGGTGGACGCAGCACGACCGCCGTCATCGGCGCCTCGATCGACGGGCCGTTCGCGATCGACCTGCGGAACGACGGTCCGCACGGACTCGTCGCCGGCACGACCGGCTCCGGCAAGTCCGAGTTGCTGCAGACGATCGTCGCGTCGCTCGCCGTCGCGAACCGGCCGGACGAGATGAACTTCGTGCTCGTCGACTACAAGGGCGGTGCGGCGTTCAAGGACTGCGTCGACCTGCCGCACACGGTCGGCATGGTCACCGACCTCGACACCCACCAGGTGGAGCGGGCGCTCGAGTCGCTCGGCGCAGAACTGCGCACCCGCGAGCACGCCCTGGCCGAGGTCGGCGCGAAGGACCTCGAGGACTACCAGGACCTGCAGGCGAAGCGCGCCGCGTCGGGCGACGCGATCCCGAGCCTGCCGCGGCTGCTCATCGTCATCGACGAGTTCGCCTCGCTCGCCCGCGAGCTGCCCGACTTCGTCAAGGGCCTGGTCAACATCGCCCAGCGCGGTCGGTCGCTCGGCATCCACCTCGTGCTCGCCACGCAGCGCCCCGGCGGTGTCGTGTCGCCCGAGATCCGCGCCAACACGAACCTGCGGATCGCCTTGCGCGTCACCGACCAGTCGGAGAGCCAGGACGTCATCGGCGCGAACGACGCCGCGCGGATCGCGAAGGCCACGCCCGGTCGCGCGTACGTGCGGCTCGGCGCGGCCTCGTTGCTGCCCTTCCAGTCCGGTCGGGTGGGCGGGCGTCGGCCCGGCACGGACGACCAGGAGGCCCGGCCCGCCCTGGTCCGCGAACTCACCTTCGCCTCGTACAGCGAACCAGCCCCCCGCCCGGCAGCCGTCGAGGCCGCCGCCAGCGACGTGGAGGTCACCGACCTGAGCGTCCTCGTCGCGTCGATCGGCGACGCCACCCGCGCCCTCGGCACCCCCGAGCAGCGGAAGCCCTGGCTGCCGCCGCTCGGCGCGGTCGTCGGGCTCGACGACGTCGAAGCCGCAGGTGCTGCCGGAGCCGCCGCGCTGCCGCCGCTCGCCGTGGCCTGGGGCGTCGAGGACCACCCCGCCGACCAGCAGCAGCGCCCCGCGGTGTTCGACCTCGACGCCGACGGCCACCTGTTCGTCATCGGGTCGCCACGCTCCGGCCGCAGCCAGACGCTCCGCACGCTGGCCGGTGCGATGGCCCTGCGCCTCGGCGTCGGCGACGTGCACATGTACGGGATCGACTGCGGCAACGGCGCCCTGCTCGCGCTCGGGGCCCTGCCGCACTGCGGTGCCGTGGTGCAGCGGCACGAGCCCGACCGGGTCTCGCGGCTGCTCGGCATCCTGCTCCGCACCGTGCAGGAGCGCCAGGCCGCCTTCGCGAGCGGCGGGTACTCGTCCATCGCCGAGCAGCGGTCCGACGAGCACACCACCCCGCTGCCGCACGTCGTCGTGTTCCTGGACCAGTGGGAGAGCTTCATGGCGACCCTGGCGGACGCCGAGAACGGTGCGCTGCACGACGCCGTCCAGACGCTGCTGCGCGAGGGCGTCGGCGTCGGCGTGCACCTGATCGTCTCCGGCGACCGCACGCTGACCTCCGGCCGGATGTCGAGCCAGGTGGAGCGGAAGCTGCTGCTCGCCCTGGCCGACCGCGGCGACTACAACTACGAGGGCATCAACGGCAAGAAGCTGCCCGAGTCGATCCCGCCCGGCCGCGGCTTCCGGAACGCCACCGCGACGGAGACCCAGGTCGCCGTGCTGCCCGGCGGCCTCGGCGGACGCGACCAGGCGGCGGCGATCCGCGGCATCGGCGACGAGGTCCGCGCCCACGTCCCCGCGACCGTGCCGAAGCCGTTCCGGATCGACGTGCTGCCGCGGTCCATCACGTTCGAGGAGGCCGTGCGGTACCTGCCCTCGGCGGACGCCTCGGTCGGCCGGGTCGCGCTCGGCGTCGGCGGCGACGAGCTCCGGCTCTTCACCCACGACTTCGTGCAGGACACCCCGGTGTTCATCGTCGCCGGCAGCCCGCGCTCCGGCAAGAGCACCGCGCTCGTCGCGATGGCCCGGCACGTCCTGTCCGCAGGTGGGTCGGTCGTCGCGGTCACGCCGCGGGACTCCCCGCTCCGGGCACTCGAGGGCGCACCGCGCGTGACCGTGGTCACCGACGGCGGGATCGGGGCCGAGGGCCTCTCCGCCGCGATCGACACCGGCTCGGACGGCTTCACGCTCGTGCTCGTCGACGACGCCGAGGCGCTCAAGGAGACCCCGGCCGAACCGGTGTTCCGGGCGATCATGGACTCCGACCGGGGCCGATCGGTCGGGCTCGTCATCGCCGGCGACGTCGAGGGCGTCGCGAGCGGGTTCCGTGGATGGCAGGTCGACGCGAAGAAGGCCCGTCGCGGAATGCTGCTCGCGCCGCTCAGCACCGTCGACGGCGACCTGATCGGCACGAAGCTGTCGAAGAGCCTGGTGACGCAGGACCGCGTGCCGGGTCGGGCGCTGCTCAACGACGCCGACCAGGCGCTGCGGTTGGTGCAGGTGCCCGCCGACTGACGGGGACGGCGCGGCGGCGCGGGGCCGAGTCGCCGCGGCGTCGAGTCGTCGAGCCGCCGCGCCGCTCGGCCTCAGCCGAGTGGGGCTTCGCCGACCAGCGCGGTCTGCGGCTCGGCGCGCAGGGTGTGGCCGCCGAACACGACCACGTCGCCCGGCTGCACCACGGTGCGCTGCGCCGGCGGCACCATCGTCGCCGGGAACCCCGGCCGCTGCAGCTCGACCCCGTTCGCCGACGCCGTGTCGAGCACCCAGAGCGACCCCTCGGCACCGAAGCCGAACTCCAGGTGCGTGCGGCTGAGCAGCTTGTCCGGGTCCTCGAGGGCGATCATGTGCGCGTAGCCGCCGTCCGGGTGGGCGCTCGCCGGGTCACGGCCGATCAGCCCGCCACCGGACACGGTGACCCGCTGGTGGTCGTCGAGCACCAGGACGGCCGCCGCGGTCTGCCGGGCCGGAGCCGCGTCGCGGCGAGCCGTGCCACCGGCGGAGCCCAGGGGACGCCCGGGCAGCTGCGCGACGGTCGCCCGCACCCGGTCGGCGCTGGCGCGGGGAGCCGGCGGCGGCGTGACGACCGCGCGGGCGAGTTCGCCGCGCTGCGCCATCCGCGCGAGGTCGTCGACGGTGACCCGCTCGACGACGGGTTCGACGGGCTTCCGACGCTTCCGGAACGGCCAGATCCGCATCAGTCGACCCCGCCACCGACCGTGGCCGAGTCGATGAGCTCGAACGTGTCGGTCACGGTCTCGAACAGTTCGTACAGCGGCTCGGCCAGGTCGGTCGCGGGCGAGGACACGCTCACCAGCGCGACCTGGTCACCCGCCGGCACGAACGTCTGCATGAGCACGACGTCGAACGAGCCGCGGCCGTCCGGCGCCTGCACGGTCGAGACGCCCCAGACGCGCGGCACCCGACCGACGCGCGGGACCTCGTGCACGTCGACGTGCATGCCGTCGTCGTCACCGCCGAGCGCGGCGACGTGGTCGGTCAGGGCGGCGAGCGGGTCGCCGCCGGCCTCGGGAGCGGGCAGGACCGTGACGGTCAGGGCGCCGGAGACGATGCCGTCCTCGCTCGGCTCGGCGAAGGCCGCGCAGTACCGCGCACCGCTGTCCCATGCCGACCGGGCGAACCGACGGAGGGCCCGGACGATCTCGGTGCGGTGGTCCCAGAGCTCGCGCTGGTCCTCGATGCGCTCCTGCACGAGGGCGCTGATCCGGTCGTCGCGGCGCTCCGGCTCGACGGGCAGCTCGAACCAGGAGCGCGGGACCGTGATGGCGAAGTGGTCGACCGACATGCCCGCTACCGTACCGTGGCGTGTCGCGCGGCCGTCCGGCGCATCGCCCGCAGCAGCAGCGGACCCGGCAGCCGCAGCAGGGTCCCGGGCAGGACCGACCGCACCCCGGTGACCACGGCGACCGTCCGCTGGAACCGACGTTGCTCGCGCGGCCCCCACGCGAACCCGTACGCGGTCCGCAGCCGTTCCGGCAGCATCCCGACCGTGACGATCCGGACGAGCGGCATCGCGGCACGCACCCAGAACGGCGCGAAGCGCGGGTGGAGCAGGTCCCGCACCACGCCGCGGGCGTCGTCGGTGACCTCGAGCCGGTCGAGGGCGTCGGCCCAGTACTCGTCGAAGGCGGCCACCGAGGTCGGCCAGCGCTCGGCGGGCACCCGCAGCGTCGTCGCGATCGGGGCGTACGCGGCGAGGACGTCCTCCGCGCGTTCCGCCGTGACGGGCACACCGAACAGGTCGTGCGCCCGACGAGCCGAGTCGAACAGGGTCGCGGCCACCCACAGCTGCCGGTCGACCTCGTCCGCGCCGGTCACGGGCGCGTGGGCCCGGTTCACGAAACCCGCGGCGATCGCGGCGTCCTGCTCCGTGCCGGAGACGACGGCGTACACGAACATCAGGGTGTGGGACAGCCGCTGCTGGGGTCGACGGGCGAAGTCCGAGTGCCGACGGACGCCTGCCGCGACGACCGGGTCGGCGATCTGCAGCAGGATGGCGCGGCCGCCCGCGGCCACGGGTGTGCTGTCAGCGAGGAACCGGCGCAGGCTGCGGTCGTGGACGCGACCGGACGACGGACGGGAGGCCGGCCCCACCAGCCGGTTCCGGCGCACCGCGCCAGCGGGGTGACGGCCGTGACTGGAGGGACGTGGCGGGCCCGGCACCGGGCCTCCAAGCCGTGGGGTGGTCACGCTCCACCCCGTCGGCGTCGCGCCCGCAGGACTGGGACGAGATCAGCGGCGATCGCCGCGACGAGTGCGGCCGCGCCGGTCACGAGGGCGGTCACCAGGTACGTGCCGTCGGCCCGGACGCCGCCCGTCAGGGCGAGCAGGGTGGCGACGAGCCAGATCGCGGGGAGCGGCCAGAGGCGGCTCGGTGCTCCGGTGACGACGGCTCCGACCACCGCGACCGCGAGGAGCGGGACCCATCGTCCTGCCGGCTCGGACTGCGCGGCGAGGTGTGCAGAGGCCGCGACGAGCAGCATCGCCGCGATCGCCACCAGCCGGGCGGCCGACGGCATGCTGCGGACGCTGGCACGGACACGACGGAACACGGCCCGATGCTACGGGCCGTGTTCCGCGGATCGCTGGGGGAGGCGCTGATCAGGGCATGCTGATCAAAGCGGCTTGGTGCCGAGGTCGCCTCCCAGGTCCGGGCGGTCCTCGTCGGCGTCGTGCTCCCACAGGTCGGGCGACCCCTCGCGCGGGGAGCCGCCGGTCGGGCCGTCGTCGGTACCGTCACCGGGCTGCGGCTCGACGGTCTCGCCGGCGACCGCGTCGTTCGTCACGGTCTCGAGGGACTCCTCGGACTCGTCCACCTCGTACGGGCCGACGTGCTCGCGGTCGATGTCGTCGTCGCGGCGCTGCTGGGCCTCGAAGTCGTCGACGGGGCTGATGCCGGGATCGCTCATGGTGTCCTCCTGGGTGTGGATGGTGCCGGGTGTCGGATGGTGTTCAGGCGCTGACGAAGTGGACGTCGCCGGAGCCGAGCGCGAGCTGCTCCGCCAGACCCTTCTCGTCGGTGGCACCCCAGCGTTCGGCGATCTTGCCGTCACGGAACTTCGAGACCTGGATGCCGCGGACCTCGAAGGTGCGACCCGTCGGCGCGTGGCCCTGGAACGGACCGGTGTGGGTGCCGCGGATCGTGAACACCGCGGTGATGTAGTCGTCCGTGACGACGAGCGGGTCGGGCTCGAGCGTGAGGTCCGGGAACGCGGTGGTGAACTCGGTCCAGAAGTCGACGATCCCCGCGAGGCCGGGCTGCTGGTCGGGCGCGGGGTCGTGGTCCACGACGTCCTCGGCCCACACCTCGGGGAAGCGGTCGAAGGCCCGCGCCTCCAGGATCTCGCCGAGTCGTTCCTGTGCCTGCTGGTTCCGTTCCGCGGTCATGCGCGCTCCTTCGTTCGGGCCTTCCGGTGGTTCGGGCCTTCCGGTGGTTCGGGCCTTCCGGTGTACGCCGGGTCGGTGAGAGCGGCGTCCAGGATGCGCGAGTTCACCTGCGGGACACCTCCCCGTCACGGTGGCCGTGCACACTGCCGGTGCTCGGGGGAGTGGAGCGCGGTCGCCGACGGGTGGTCGAGCGACCGCGCCTTCCCCTGCGTCCCGCGCCGCCCGTTGTCTCGACGTCCATGTCGCCGCGCTAGGCTGCGTGGCGGCCGTTGTCTCGACATCGAGCGACCCTCGATGTCGAGTGCGCGACCGGGAAACCGATGCCGATCGCACGAACCGTGCGGGAAGAAGAACAGCGTGGATCTTTTCGAGTATCAGGCCAGGGACCTCTTCGAGTCCTACGGCGTCCCCGTCCTCCAGGGGATCATCGCCGACACCCCGGAAGAGGCGAAAGCGGCGGCCGAGAAGATCGGTGGCGTCGTGGTCGTGAAGGCCCAGGTGAAGGTCGGCGGGCGCGGCAAGGCTGGCGGCGTCAAGGTCGCGAAGACCCCCGACGAGGCGTTCGAGCACGCCCAGGCGATCCTCGGCCTCGACATCAAGGGCCACACCGTGCAGCGCGTCATGATCGCCCAGGGCGCGGACATCGCCGAGGAGTTCTACTTCTCCGTGCTGCTCGACCGGGCCAACCGCTCCTACCTCTCGCTCACCAGCGTCGAGGGCGGCATGGAGATCGAGCAGCTCGCAGTCGAGAAGCCCGAGGCGCTCGCCCGCGTCGAGGTCGACCCGCTCACCGGGATCGACGCGGCCGCCGGTCGCGCGATCGCCGAGCAGGCCGGGTTCCCGGCGGAGCTCGTCGACCAGGTGGCCGACGTCTTCTCGAAGCTCTACGACGTCTACAAGGGCGAGGACGCCACGCTCGTCGAGGTGAACCCCCTCGTCCGCACCGGCGACGGCCAGATCCTGGCGCTCGACGGCAAGGTCTCGCTCGACGAGAACGCCGACTTCCGCCACCCCGCGCACAAGGACCTCGAGGACTCCGCCAGCGAGGACCCGCTCGAGGCCAAGGCGAAGGCCCACGGCCTGAACTACGTCAAGCTCGACGGCCAGGTCGGCGTCATCGGCAACGGTGCTGGCCTCGTCATGTCGACGCTCGACGTCGTCGCCTACGCCGGTGAGCGCCACGGCGGCGTGAAGCCCGCGAACTTCCTCGACATCGGCGGCGGCGCCTCGGCCGAGGTCATGGCCAACGGCCTCGACGTCATCCTCGGCGACCCGCAGGTGAAGAGCGTCTTCGTGAACGTCTTCGGCGGCATCACCGCCTGCGACGCCGTCGCGAACGGCATCGTCGCCGCCCTCGGGATCCTCGGCGACGCGGCCACCAAGCCGCTCGTCGTGCGCCTCGACGGCAACAACGTGGAAGAGGGCCGACGGATCCTGGCGGAGGCAGCGCACCCGCTCGTCACCGTCGCCGCGACCATGGACGACGCGGCCGAGCAGGCCGCCGAACTCGCCGCTGCCGCGGCCTGAAGGGACTGACCATGTCGATCTTCCTCAACAAGGACTCCAAGGTCATCGTCCAGGGCATCACCGGCGGCGAGGGCACCAAGCACACCGCCCTCATGCTCAAGGCCGGCACCCAGGTCGTCGGTGGCGTCAACGCCCGCAAGGCCGGCACCACCGTCACCCACGGTGACGTGTCGCTGCCCGTCTTCGGCACCGTGCGCGAGGCCATCGACACCACCGGTGCCGACGTCTCCATCGTCTTCGTGCCGCCGGCCTTCGCCAAGGACGCCGTGCTCGAGGCCATCGATGCCGCGATCCCGCTCGTCGTCGTCATCACCGAGGGCATCCCGGTGCAGGACGCCGCCGAGTTCTGGGCACACGCCAAGGCGCTCGGCGGGACGACCCGCATCATCGGCCCGAACTGCCCCGGCATCATCACCCCGGGGGAGTCGCTCGTCGGCATCACCCCGGCGACGATCACCGGCAAGGGCCCGATCGGCCTCGTCTCGAAGTCGGGCACCCTGACCTACCAGATGATGTACGAGCTGCGGGACCTGGGCTTCTCGACCGCCATCGGCATCGGCGGCGACCCGGTCATCGGGACGACGCACATCGACGCGCTCGCCGCGTTCGAGGCCGACCCCGAGACCGAGGCCATCGTGATGATCGGTGAGATCGGTGGCGACGCCGAGGAGCGCGCAGCCGAGTTCATCAAGGCGCACGTCACGAAGCCGGTCGTCGGGTACGTCGCGGGCTTCACCGCCCCCGAGGGCAAGACGATGGGCCACGCCGGAGCGATCGTGTCCGGTTCCGCCGGCACCGCCGAGGCGAAGAAGCAGGCGCTCGAGGCTGCCGGCGTGAAGGTCGGCAAGACGCCGTCCGAGACCGCTGCGCTGCTGCGTGAGGTCGTCGCCGCCCGCTAGCGACCATCGCCCGGCACACGGTCGGGACGAAGCCGGGAGGCTCGGTGCGGGTTCCGCGCCGAGCCTCCCGTCGTTCGGGGGTCGGCTCACGTATCCTCGCTGCGATGAACCGCCTGGGAACCGCTCTGCTCGCCGCGATCGAGGCGGTCGTGACGGTCGGCGTCGGCATCGGGATCGCACTGGTCCCGCTCACGCTGCTGTGGGGCTTCGAGTACGGCCTGCAGATCGACTGGGACGTGTTCTGGAAGGCCACCGGCAGCGTCTGGCTCGTCGGCCACGGCGTCGACGTCTCGTTCCTGCTCGGGTCCGCGCTGGCGAAGAGCTCCGGGGTCAGCGGTGCCGCCGACCCCATCCACGTGACGCTCGCGGCGCTCGGCTTCGCGGTCGTGACCGCCTGGCTCGGCGCCCGTGCCGGTCGACGCTTCGCGGAGACCGAGCACCGCACCACCGGCCTGCTGGTCGGGACGGCGGTCGTCGCGGCGCTCGGCCTGGGCGTCGCGCTGTCGTCGACCTCCGCCGCCACGCAGCCGACGGTCTGGCAGGCGGTGGTCCTGCCCGCACTGTGGTTCGGGATCCCGGCGCTCATCAGCTCGGAGGTCTGCCGACGACGGCGCGACCTGCCGGCGGACCCCGCCACCCTGCGTGTGCTCGACCTGCTCGACCGCGTGCCCGCGCTCTGGCGTGCGATCGCCGGGTTCGGTCTCCGTGCCGGGACCGCCGCCACCGGAGTCGTCGTCGCGTTCGCCGGGGTCGTCGTCGCGTTCCTGCTCTTCACCTCGTTCGCCGAGGTCATCACCCTGTACGAGCAGTCCCACGCCGGCGTGATCGGTGGCATCGCCCTCACCGTCGGGCAGCTCGCGTTCCTGCCGGACTTCGTCGGGTGGGCGACGTCGTGGCTGATCGGCCCCGGGTTCGCCATCGGCACCGGTTCGAGCGTGTCCCCGATCGCCACGACCCTCGGACCGATCCCCGGACTGCCGGTGTTCGGCGCACTGCCGACCTCGGGCCACACCTTCGGCCTGGTCTGGATCCTGGTACCGGTGATCGCCGGCTTCGCGATCGGCGGCTCGATGCGCCCGCGACTCGTCCGTGCGCTGGGGAACGCCGACTCCGCACTCCACCGAGCGCTCGCCGGTGTCGCGACGGGCATCGTCGCCGGCGCCCTGACCGGGTTGATCGCCTGGGTGTCGTCGGGTTCGTTCGGCCCCGGACGACTGGCCGACGTCGGCCCGCACGCCCTGGTGGTGGGTGGGTTCGCCGCGCTCGAGATCGGCCTGCCGGCGGTCATCGCCCTCGCCGCGGGCAGCGACCTCGTCCGACTGCCGGACCGGGGCTGGACGCGGGAGCGCTGGACCGAGGCGGACGACGACGACGCGGACCGGAACGGAGCCGATGTCGGGACGGGATCCCTGCTCGCCGCGCTCGACCAGGCCGGCGCGGGACGGACGACCGACGTGCACCGGTTCGTGGTCGAGGAGTCGCACGAAGGGTCGACCGCTGCCGGCTCGCGCGCCGCTGTGGCCAGCCCGACGGAACCGATCGCCGACGAACCGGTCGCGCCTGCGCCCATCGCAACGCCTCGGACGCCCCCGCGCGACCCGGACCACGACGTGGAACTGCCGGCCTGGGCCAAGACCGACGCCGTCGCTTCGGAGCGCCTGGCCGACGAGGGCCCGAGCGAGCCCCGCTCGTCGGGACGTGCCGCGATGGGTGCCCTGCGCGATCGACTGCACGGTGCCGCCGACGGTGTGCGCGAACGGGCTGGTGGACTCCGCGAGCGGGCCGGTGGGCTCCGCGACCGCGCCGGCGGACTCCGCGACCGCGTGACCGGTGCCGACGCCGAGCAGCAGCGCCCTGCGCCCGCTCCCGAACGGCCCGCCACGTCGACGCCCGCACCCGACCACACCGACGCGCAGCCGGCGTTCCCGTGGAGCACCGAGGAGTTCGTCGCCGGACGGGACGACGTCGACGACGAACCGGCCGCGCCCGAGGCTCCCGCCGCCGCTCCCGCCCAGGCGGCCCGTCCGACGAACTGGGACGTCACCGACCAGATCCCCGACGAGGAGCTGCCCTGGTGGCGCCGTCCGAAGGACGATCGCTAGCGCCGACGTCACGACGCGCGGGTCCCGGTAGGGTTGGTGCCGTG
The DNA here is from genome assembly GCF_003752345.1 of Curtobacterium sp. PhB170. NCBI lineage: Bacteria > Bacillati > Actinomycetota > Actinomycetes > Micrococcales > Microbacteriaceae > Curtobacterium > Curtobacterium sp. PhB170. The sequence continues at coordinate 266,151 of NZ_RJUM01000013.1, read as the reverse complement.
CTCGAACTGGTCGTCCTGATCTCCGGTACCGGGTCGAACCTCCGAGCCCTGCTCGAAGCGACCTTCGACGCCGAGTACCCCGCCCGTGTCGTCGCCATCGGTGCCGACCGCGATGCCGAGGGTCTCGGTCTGGGCGAGGAGTTCTCGATCCCGACCTTCACGGTGCCGTTCTCGCGCTACGAGACCCGCGCCGAGTGGGGACAGTCCCTCGCTGAGCAGATCCGACCGTGGTCGCCCGACCTGCTCGTGCTCTCCGGCCTGATGCGCCTGCTGCCCCCGGCCGTGGTGTCCGAGTTCGCCCCGGGCATCATCAACACCCACCCGGCGTACCTGCCCGAGTTCCCCGGCGCCCACGGCGTGCGGGACGCCCTGGCAGCCGGCGTCACCGAGACCGGCGCGAGCGTCATCGCGGTCGACGACGGCGTCGACACCGGCCCGATCCTGGCCCAGGAGCGCGTCCCCGTGCTGCCGGGCGACTCCGAGTCGACGCTGCACGACCGCATCAAGCCGGTCGAGCGCCGCCTGCTCATCCAGACCATCCTCGACATCGCCAACGGCACCACCGACCTGAAGGGCACCCCGAGCGCATGAGCGTGCACGCAGCCGACCCCAGCCTCTACCGCGACCGTGACGTGGTGCCGGTCCGCCGCGCACTCATCTCGGTGAGCGACAAGTCCGGCCTGCTCGAGCTGGCCGGCGCCCTCGCCGAGTCGGGTGTCGAGATCGTGTCGACGGGGTCCACCGCCCAGACGATCCGTGACGCCGGGTACTCCGTCACCGACGTCGCGAGCGTCACCGGGTTCCCGGAGTCGCTCGACGGCCGGGTCAAGACGCTGCACCCCTCGGTGCACGCCGGCCTGCTCGCCGACCTGCGCCTCGAGTCGCACGAGCAGCAGCTCGCCGACCTCGGGATCGCGGCGTTCGAGCTCGTCGTCGTGAACCTGTACCCGTTCGTCGAGACGGTGGCCTCTGGTGCCGACACCGCGACCGTGGTCGAGAACGTCGACATCGGCGGCCCCGCGATGGTCCGTGCGTCGGCGAAGAACCACCCGAACGTCGCGATCGTCGTCTCGCCGTCGTCCTACGCCGAGGTCGTCGAGGCGGTCCGCGCCGGCGGGACCTCGCTCGAACTCCGCAAGCGTCTGGCGGCCCAGGCGTTCGCGCACACCGCGGCGTACGACACCGCGGTGGCGTCCTACTTCGCCAGCGACGTCGTGGCGGCCGCTGCGGCGCCGATGACCAGCGGCGACATCCAGACGCCCGGCGCCTTCGACGAGCACCTCGGCTTCACCGCCGACCTGTCGGCCACGCTCCGCTACGGCGAGAACGCGCACCAGGCAGCCGCGCTGTACACGAGCACCGACGGCGCCGGCATCGCGCAGGCGACGCAGCTGCACGGCAAGGAGATGTCGTACAACAACTACGTCGACGCCGACGCGGCCGTCCGTGCGGCGTTCGACTTCGACACCCCCGCCGTCGCGATCATCAAGCACGCCAACCCGTGCGGCATCGCGATCGCCCCGGCGGACGCCGCCGACCCGATCGCCTCGGCCCACGCCGCCGCGCACGCCTGCGACCCGCTGTCGGCGTTCGGTGGGGTCATCGCCGCGAACCGTCCGGTCACCGTGGCGATGGCCGAGACCGTGAAGGACATCTTCACCGAGGTCGTCGTCGCCCCGGGTTTCGACCCCGAGGCGCTCGAGATCCTGTCGCGCAAGAAGAACATCCGCCTGCTCACGCTGCCGGCCGACTTCGCCCTGGCACCGCGCGAGGTCAAGCAGATCTCCGGCGGCTTCCTGGTGCAGGACGCCGACCGCTTCACGGCGTTCGACCAGTCCACGTGGACCCTGGTCGCCGGCGAGCCCGCCGACGACCAGACCCTCGCCGACCTGGCCTTCGCGTGGAAGGCGAGCCGTTCGGTCAAGTCGAACGCCATCCTGCTGGCGAACCAGGGTGCGAGCGTCGGGGTCGGCATGGGCCAGGTCAACCGGGTGGACTCGTGCCACCTCGCGGTGAACCGTGCCGGTGACCGCGCGACCGGCAGTGTCGCGGCGTCCGATGCGTTCTTCCCGTTCGCCGACGGCCTGCAGGTGCTGCTCGACGCCGGTGTGCGCGCGGTGGCCCAGCCCGGTGGCAGCGTCCGCGACGACGAGGTCATCGCCGCGGCGACGGCCGCGGGCGTCACGATGTACTTCACGGGCGAGCGCCACTTCTTCCACTGATGCGAGCACTGAGGCGAGCACCACTTCGTCCACTGAAGTGAACAAATCGCGGCACCCTATTGCGCGCTGAGAGTCACTGTGAATAGTCTGTAAGGCTCCGCGACAGGCAGCCGACGGTCCCTCGGGACCGGTGGCACCGCGGACACAACGGTGACGAAGACGACGACTGGAGTGACGATGGACAACATGACCGGAACCGTGGCGACGGCCGCCCGTGCAGGTCTCGTGTCCGTCGTGGGGACCACTCCCGCACGGCGATCCCTGATCGCACCGCGACCGCGCGTCGCGGCCGCCGTCTAGCCAGGCCGTTCCCACGGCCTCGCGGCGCCGCACGACCAGCGTCCGCGAACCACCCGCCTGAACCCGGGGGACGAGTGTCTCCCGGTGCCCTCCGGCCCGACCGACGTCACGCGAGTGACGGCGGAGGCGCGACCACGCGCCCGGCCGATGATCACCACGCAACGCCACACCGAGCCTCCAGGTCGAGGCCGCGCACGCACCGCACGCCAGCAGCACGCAAGCAGCAGGCGGCCAGGGCGCAGCGCGACCCGGGGACCCGGCAGACGCATGAGGACGCAACGCATGTCCAAGTCGCCCACCACGGCGCGCCCGTCCACCTTCCGCGCGATCGCGCGGATCTACCCCTACGTGAAGCCCTACCAGGGGCGCCTCATCGGCGGCATGGCCGCAGCGATGGGAGCCTCTTTGGTGGCGCTCGCAATCCCCTACGTCCTGCAGTGGCTCGTCGACGGCCCGCTGTCATCGAAGGACGGCGCACAGATCTGGCCCGCCGGCCTCGGCGTGCTCGCCCTCGGTGTGCTCGAGGCGTTCTTCATCGCCTCGCGCCGCCGGATGGTGATGCGCCCCTCGACGCGGATCGAGGCCAGCATGCGGAACTCGCTGTACGCGAAGCTGCAGGACCTGCCCGTCGCGTTCCACGACCGGTGGGAGTCGGGGCAGCTGCTGTCCCGTTCCGTGTCGGACCTGTCGTTGATCCGCCGCTGGCTGGCCTTCGGTGTCGTCCTGCTCGTCGTGAACGTCGTGACGATCGTCGTCGGCTTCGTCGTGCTGTTCACCTTCGGGTGGCTGCTCGGGCTGATCTTCCTGATCGCGTCGATCCCGCTGTGGATCAACGGGCTGCTGTTCGAGCGTCGGTACTCCGTCGTCGCGCGCCGCAGCCAGGACCAGGTCGGTGACCTCGCGACGAGCGTCGAGCAGTCGGTCCACGGCATCCGCGTGCTCAAGGCGTTCGGCCGCGGCGGGTCGAAGCTCGAGGAGTTCAGCGAGCAGGCCGAAGCCCTGCGCGGCACGGAGATCAAGAAGGCGAAGGCCATCGCGAGCATCTGGCTGTGGCTGCTGCTCGTGCCGGACGTCGCGTTCGCGCTGTGCCTGCTCGCCGGCATCTGGCTGGCGTCGCAGGGTGAGATGACCGTCGGTCAGCTGTTCGCGTTCTTCGCGACGGCGACCGTGCTGCGGTTCCCGATCGAGTCGATCGGCTTCCTGCTCTCGATGACGTTCGACACCCGCACGGCGGTCGACCGCTTCTTCGAGGTCATGGACTCCGAGAACACCATCACGGACCCGAAGGACCCGAAGACGATCGCGGAGCCGCACGGTGCACTGTCGTTCAACGGCGTGCACTTCCGGTACCAGGACTCCGCGCCGCAGTACCCGGACCTGATCAACGGCGTCGAGCTGCAGCTGCAGCCGGGCGAGACCATGGCGCTCGTCGGGCTCACGGGCTGCGGCAAGACGACGCTGCTCTCGCTGGTGCCGCGCCTGTACGACGTGACCGGCGGATCGGTGACGATCGACGGGGTCGACATCCGCGACCTCACCCGCGAGGAACTGCGCCGGCACGTCGGCGTCGCCTTCGAGGACGCCACCCTGTTCTCGTCGACCGTGCGTGAGAACGTGCTGCTCGGTCGACCGGACGTGCAGGGTGCCGAGGCCGAGGCACTCATGCGCGAGGCACTCGACATCGCGCAGGCGTCCTTCGTGGACGACCTGCCCGACGGCGTGGACACCCGGGTGGGCGAAGAGGGGCTGTCGCTGTCCGGTGGACAACGCCAGCGCCTGGCGCTCGCTCGCGCGATCGCCGCGCGGCCGTCGGTGCTCGTGCTCGACGACCCGCTGTCGGCGCTCGACGTCGACACCGAGGCGCGGGTCGAGGCCGGCCTCCGCCGCGTCCTCGCCGAGACGACGTCGCTCATCGTGGCGCACCGTCCGTCGACGGTGACGCTGGCCGACCGGGTCGCCCTGATGGAGAACGGCGTCGTCACCGCCGTCGGGACCCACCACGACCTGATGGCCACCAACGAGCACTACCGCTACGTCATCTCGTCGCTCGACGACGACGAAGCGACCGCACGACAGGAGGCGATGGCATGAGCCAGCAAGAGAAGAACCTTCCGCTCGACACGTCGGCCGGGCCGGGAGGCGCGGATCCCGTCGTTGACGACATCGCCGACGCGCAGTCTGCCGCGCCCGTCACCGCCTCGATCACCACCCTGGGCGTGCGCGGCGAGGAGCGCGAGGACTTCACCAAGGCGGAGAGCAAGCGCCTGCGGCGTCGCTCCCTCGCCCTGCTCGGTTCCCTCGCGGCCCCGCTGAAGCTCCGCCTGGTGCTGCTCGGGATCGTCGTCGTGGTCTCCACGGCGGGCACCGTCGCGGGCCCGGCGCTCATCGCGTGGGGCATCGACAACGCCCTGCCCGCCGTGATGGACCAGAACGACTGGGTGCCGGCGTTCGGCGTCGTCGCGACGTACATCGTCGTGGCCGTCCTCGGCGCGGTGCTCACCGCCTGGTACACCGTGCTCGCCGCACGGATCAGCCAGGCGATCCTGTTCGACCTGCGCAAGCGGGTGTTCCTGCACACGCAGCGGCTGTCGCTCGAGTTCCACGAGACCTACACGTCCGGCCGGATCATCTCCCGCCAGACGAGTGACCTCGACTCGATCCGCGAGCTGCTCGACTCCGGCCTGAACCAGCTCATCCAGGGCGTGCTCTACATGGTGTTCACCGCCGTGGCCCTGGTGCTGCTCGACCCGACGTCCGGGCTCGTGCTCGCGGTGTCGCTCGTGCCGCTCTGGTTCCTGATCCGCTGGTTCCAGAAGAACTCGCAGACGCTGTTCCGCGCCACCCGCGTCACCTCGGCGCGCGTGATCGTGCACTTCGTCGAGACGATGACGGGCATCCGTGCCGTGCAGGCGTTCCGCAAGGAGTCCCGCAACAAGGACGAGTACGGCGGCTTCGTCGAGGACTACCGGCTGGCGAACACGAAGGTGTTCAACCTGTTCGGGACCTTCGACCCGGTGCTCGTGCTCATCGGCAACGCCACGCTCGCCGCGGTCGTCGTCGTCGGCGGCTTCCGGATCGTCGGCGGGACGCTCGAGGTCGGTGCGCTGCTCGCGGTCGCGCTGTACGCCAAGCGCTTCTTCGACCCGGCGCAGGAGCTCGCGATGTTCTACAACGGGTACCAGTCGGCCTCGGCGGCGATGGAGAAGATCTCCGGCGTCCTCGAGGAACGACCGAGCGTGCCGGACCCCGTGAAGCCGACCAAGCTGGCCGACGCCACGGGCAAGATGGACTTCGACGAGGTCGTGTTCGCGTACAACGCGGGCAAGGTCGTCCTGCCGGAGTTCGACCTGCACATCCCGTCCGGGCAGACCATCGCGCTCGTCGGGTCCACCGGCGCCGGCAAGTCGACGCTCGCCAAGCTGATGGCGCGCTTCTACGACCCGTCGCACGGTTCCGTGCGGCTCGACGGCGTGGACCTGCGCGACCTCGACACGAAGGACATGCGCCGCGCGATCGTCATGGTCACGCAGGAGGCGTACCTGTTCTCCGGCACGGTCGCGGACAACATCGCGCTCGGCAAGCCGGGGGCCTCCCGCGCCGAGATCGAGGCGTCTGCCAAGGCGGTCGGCGCGCACGAGTTCATCATGGCGCTCCCCGACGGGTACGACACCGACGTGAACAAGCGCGGTGGTCGTGTCTCGGCGGGACAGCGACAGCTGCTCTCGTTCGCGCGGGCGTTCATCGCGGACCCGAAGGTGCTCATCCTCGACGAGGCCACGGCGTCGCTCGACATCCCCTCGGAGCGGCTGGTGCAGGAAGGGCTCGAGACCCTGCTCGCCGACCGCACCGCGGTGATCATCGCGCACCGCCTGTCCACGGTCGCGATCGCCCACCGCGTGCTCGTGATGGAACACGGGAAGATCGTCGAGGACGGCACCCCCGCCGACCTCATCTCGGGTACCGGGCGGTTCGCCCAGCTGCACGCGGCCTGGCGCGACTCGCTCGTGTAGGACGCAGCCGGGCTGCACCACGTGGTTGGCTTGCTCCATGAGCAACGACAGCGTGCAGCCCGGCGGCGTCGCCCTGCGCGACCCCTTCTACGGCGCACCCTTCACCGAGGCCGTCCGGCGGTTCTGGCGGAAGTACACCGTGTTCACCGGACGGGCCTCGCGTGCCGAGTTCTGGTGGTGGTGGATCACGTCGCTCGCGATCGGACTCGTGCTGCAGCTCGTCCCGCAGGCGTTCACGCCGGACACCGCGCTGTTCGAGAACCCCGTCGGGTCCTACCTGTTCGTCCTCTGGGGCCTCGCAACCCTGATCGGGTCGCTCGCCCTCGGCGCCCGACGGCTGCACGACGCCGGCCTGTCCGGCTTCTGGCAGTTCCTGCACGTCGTGCCCGGCATCGGCTCGCTCGTCGTGTACGTGCTGTGCCTGATCCCGACCAGCCCGAAGGGCGAGCGCTTCGACCGCTGACCGGCGGCGGACGGACGGCCGACGTGCGCGGGCCGGGCGTCAGAACGGGTCGTCCGCATCCGTGGACGGCGACCAGCGGGCACGACGCATGTCGAGCCTCCAGGCCGCCGTCCCCTGCACGAGCGGCGTCCCCTCCGCGCGGTAGTGCTGGAGCGCACGGGCCTCGTGGTGCAGCGGCGGGTGTCCACCCGCGCGCACCACGCGCCACCAGGGCAGGTCGGCGCCCTCGTGCGCCATCACCTTGCCGACCGCACGCGACGCGCGTGAGCCGAGCGCTGCGGCGACGTCGCCGTACGTCATGACGTGACCCGGCGGGATCATCCGGACCACCTCGGCCACCGCCGCCCCGAAGTCCTGCTCCGGCGCGGGGGCGTCGTCCTCGGGCACGTCGTTGGAGAACGCTAGAGCGTCAGGACCGCGAAGTGGTCGCCGTACTGGGTCTCGCGGACGACCTCGAAGCCCACGGCGCGGAAGAACGCCTCGGGGCTGTCGTCGCCACCGGGCTCGTACACGACCGTCAGGCGTTCCTGCCCGCGGCTGCGCGCTTCGTCGGCCAGGCCGTGCACGGCGAAGCGGCCGACGCCGCGACCCTGCGCCGTGCCGGCGACGTTGACCCGCCAGATGGCGCTGCGCAGCTCTTCCTGCGCGTTGTCCGCGTCGAACGAACCGATGATGAGGCCCAGGACCTCGTCGCCGTCCAGGACCACACGGGTCCACGCGGAGCTCGGCTTGACGTCGGACTCGGCGACCCCGTAGGTGGTCGGCTGCACGAACTGTTCCTGACCCGGCTTGAGCGTCAGGGAGTTCGCCGCGGCAGCGGTCTTCGCGGAGAGTTCTTCGAGACGCAGGTCGGCCATGCGGCCAGGGTAACGGTGCGACCCGTGTGGGGGCCAGCGCGGACGGCAGACCGAGACCGCACCGTTGCCGCGGTATGGTCGCGGAATGGCAGAACATCGGCGTGGAGCGAACCTCCCGTCGATCGGCGGGTTCAACCGCACGGTCGTGCTCGATGCCGTCCGACGCTCGCCGGACGGCCTGAGCCGTGTCGAACTCGCCTCGCGAACCGGCCTCAGCGCGCAGACGGTGTCGAACGTCACCCGGTTCCTGATCGAGGCCGGCATGATCGTCGAGTCCGGCACCGTCGTCGCCGGTCGGGGCAAGCCGCGCACCATCCTGCGGCTCGAACCCGGCAGCCGGTACGCCGTCGGCGTGCACGTCGACCCGGCCGTCGTCACCTACGTGCTCCTCGACCTGGCCGGTACCGTCGTCGCCTCGTCCACCACCTCGACCCCGACCGCCGACGACCCGTCCGAGGTCGTCCGCACCATCGGCTCCGCCGTCGACGGCCTGATCGCCGACGCGGGCGTGGACGTCGACGGAGTGCTCGGTGTCGGGATCGCAAGCCCGGGCCCCATCGACGTCGACGCCGGCATCGTCGTCGACCCGCCGTTCCTGCCCCGGTGGCGGGACGTGCCCCTGCGCGACGCGCTCGCCGAGGCCACGGGCTACCCCGTCCTGCTCGAGAAGGACGTCACGGCCGCCGCGGTCGGCGAGATGTTCCTGGCGGGGGAGTCGTCGGCACGGAACTTCGCGTTCGTGTACTTCGGCACCGGGTTCGGCGTCGGGCTCGTCGTCGACCACGAACCCGTGCGGGGCGTCGGGTCGAACGCCGGGGACGCCGGGCACATCATGGTCGACCAGCGATCGCTCGCCGGCACCCCGGACGGGTCCGGCACCCGCGGCGAGGTGGGTGCGGCCGTGGCGCCGGACCGGCTCGTGCGGATCGCGCGGGAGCGGGGGGTGGCGTTGTCCGGCGGCGGCGGCGACGCTGCTGCCGGTGCGGTCTCGTCCGGTCGTGCGGCCGTGCCCGGTGGTGCGGCCGCGTCCGACGGGTCGGTCCCGTCCGACGGGTCGGTCGACGCGGTGAACCGTGCCTGGGACGAACTCGCCGAGGCCATCGCTGCCGGCGACGAGGCCGCGATCACGCTCGCCGCCGAGGCCGGCACCGTCATGGGCGACGCCGCCGTCGTCATCGTGAACCTGCTCGACATCGACCGGGTCGTGTTCGGCGGACCGTTCTGGTCCCGCATCGCGAGTGCCGCACTGCCGGCCGCCCGCGCGGCGATCGTCGGGTCGCCGTTGCTCGTGCCGAAGCACGCGGTCGACGTGGTCGAGAGCGACCGCGGTGCCGACGTCGCCGCGGTGGGGGCCGCGTGCCTGGTGCTCGACGCCGCGTTGTCCCCGCGGGCGAGCGGGCTGCTCATCCGCCGCTGACGTCGAGCGTTGCGGCGTCGAGCGCGACACCTGTCGTTCACCGGGCGGCCACCGGTCGGACGCCCGGGTGCTGAACAGTCGTGCAGGTCTCCCCTCCCCTCCCGAGAAGGACCTGCATGCGCACTCCTGCCCTGCGCCCCCGCTCCGTGCGGCTCGGCGCTGTCATCGTCACCGCGCTGGCCCTCGGCGCCGGCGTCGTCACGGCCAGCCCGGCACTCGCCGCCGTCGGTGACGACGACCCGAGCGTCGGCGCTGCCGCTCGGAACGGCCTCGTCGTCAACGAGGTCGAGTCGAACGGTGACGACACCGACTGGGTCGAGCTGAAGAACACGTCGTCGGCGTCGATCGACCTGACCGGTTACGCGTTCCTCGACGACGACAGCACCCACGATCCCTACGTCCTGCCCGCCGGCTCGACGATCGCCCCCGGCGGGTACTTCGTCATCGACCAGCTCTCGGCGACCGCGCCCGGGTTCGACTTGGGGCTCGGCGGCGCCGACACCGCGCGGGTGTACGACTCCGCCGGCGACCTGGTGCTCCGGTACTCGTGGACGAGCCACGCGGTCGTCACGTACGGCCGGTGCGCCGACGGGACCGGTGCGCTGGTCGACACCACCGCGTCGACGAAGGGCGCCGCCAACGACTGCTCCTCGCCCGTGCGCATCAACGAGGTCGAGTCGCAGGACGGCACCCCCGGCGACTGGGTGGAGCTGACCAACGTCGGCAGCACCACGGTCGACCTGGGCGGGTACGTCCTGCGGGACAGCGAGGACGACCACGCGTACACGATCCCCGCCGGCACGACGATCGCGGCCGGGGGCTTCACCGTCCTCGACGAGATGGACTTCGGCTTCGGGCTCGGCAAGGCCGACTCCGCCCGGGTCTTCGATCCGCGGGGTGCGCTGGTCGACTCGTACTCGTGGACGGCCCACGCTGCCGCCACGTACGGCCGCAACCCGGACGGCACCGGCGACTTCGCCGACACCGCCGAGCCGACGAAGGGCACGGCGAACCGGTTCGCCGGAGTCGTCACCGCCGAGCCCTGGCCCGGCGGCCAGGACGAGACCGTGCTCGACGACGAGGACACCTTCACCGGTGACCTGAGCGGCATCGACTGGACCACCTCCAGCACGTCCGAGGACGGCCAGCTGTGGGCCGTGCAGAACGGCGACGGCCTGCTCTACCACCTGACCTCGGACGGTCAGGGCGGCTGGGCGCCGTCGAACGCCGCGGGCACGGACCTGCGGTACGCCGACGGCACGGGGACCCCGGACGCCGAGGGCGTCACCGTCACGAGCGACGACCCGGGCGCCGTGTACGTGTCGACCGAGCGGGACAACGACGTGTCGAAGACCAGCCGTCCGTCGGTCCTGCGGTACGCCACCACCGACGGATCCGAGTCGACCCTGCGCGCCACCGACGAGTGGAACCTCGCAGCCGACTTCCCGGGGCTCGGTGCGAACGCCGGCCTCGAGGGCGTCACCTGGATCCCGGACTCGTGGCTCACTGAGCACGACTTCGTCGACGAGCGCACCGGCGCGGCCTACGCACCGTCGACGTACGCCGGACACGGCGAGGGGCTCTTCTTCGTCGGCGTCGAGGGCACCGCGAGCGTCTACGCCTACGCCCTGATGGCGGACGGCTCGTTCCAGCGTGTGGCCACCATCGGTTCGCCGTTCGCGGTCGTCGCCGACGTGCAGTTCGACCCGACCCTCGACGCGCTCTGGGTGGTGTGCGACGACGCCTGCGCCGGACGCACCGCGCTGTACGAGCTGACCGACGGTGCCTTCACCGCCGCGAAGGTCTTCGAGGCACCGTCGAACGCGGACCGGACGCTCGCCAACGAGGGCTTCGCGATCTCCGGCGTCTGCACCGACGGGGGGCGCGCAACGTTCACCGCCGACGACAACGACACGGACGGGTTCTCGCTCCGCACTGGGACGTACCCGTGCGAGAGCGGCGGCACGGACCCGGGCACCGACCCGACGCCGACGCCCACGCCTGCTCCGGGTGACGGCGGATCGACGCCTGCGCCGACCCCCGGGACCGGTGGATCGACGCCGACGCCGACGCCGACCCCGTCGCCGACCGCTCCGATCGCCCCGGTGGCTCCCTCGGAGACCGGCCTGACGGACACGAACCGTGGGAGCGTCTCGGCCGCGTCGTCCGCCCGCGCGGGAGAGACCATCACGGTCACGGTGGGCACGCAGTACGCGGGTGACGTCGTGAACGTGTGGCTGTACTCGACCCCGACGCTGCTCGGCACGGTGACGGTCGCCGCTGATGGCACGGTGCGCGTCACGATCCCGGCCGATGCTCCGGCCGGCGAGCACCGCATCGTCGTGACCGCTGCGGACGGCACGGTGCTGGGCTGGACCCCGATCACGATCACCGCTGACGGGCAGCTCGCGTTCACGGGTGCCGAGGGCCTCGGTGCCGGGGCACTCATCGCGTTCCTGCTGCTCGCGGCGGGCGCGGGCGTCCTGATCGTCCGCCGTCGCAAGGCGGCGGACGCGGCGTAGCCCCACGCGCCACGGGCGCACTTCGTGAGCAGGAATGGTCGGGTTCGCTCAGCGGACCCGACCATTCCTGCTCACCATGCGTGATCAGCAGTCCTCGCTGCCCGCAGTAGCGTCGGAGCATGAGCATCGACGTCCTCCGGTACACCGCCTTCGCCGCCGAGCCCGGGGGTGGTAACCCCGCCGGCCTGGTCCTCGACGCAGCGGCACTGACCGACGACGAGATGCTCGCCGTCGCCCGCGAGGTCGGCTACCCCGAGACCGCGTTCGTCGTCGGCGCCACGGCGACCGGCCCGCACGTCCGCTACTTCTCGCCCGCCGCCGAGGTGCCGTTCTGCGGGCACGCGACGGTCGCGCTCGCGGTGGCGCTCGCTGAACGGCAGGGGCTCGGCCGCCGAGTGTTCACGACGGCCGCCGGCGAGGTCGCCCTCGACGCCACCACCGGCCCGGACGGGGTGGTCCGGGTCGCGATGACGAGCGTCGAACCGGCGACGCGGGACATCGACCCGGCGCTCCTCGCCCGGTTGTTCGACCTGCTCGGGCTCACGGCCGACGACATCGCGCCGGGCTTCCCGGTGCTCGAGTCCTTCGCCGGCAACTGGCACCCGGTGCTCGTGCTGAACGACCGGGAGCTCTTCCACCAGTTCCGGTTCGCACCCGGCCCGCTCGCCGACCTCAAGCGCGAGGCCGGCTGGCAGGGGACGGTCACGGTGCTGCTCCGTACCGGGGAGCGCGAGTACGAGGCACGGAACCTGTTCCCCGCCGGCCGCATCACCGAGGACCCGGCGACGGGGTCGGCTGCGGCGTCGACCGGGGCGTACCTGCGCGAGGTCGGTGCCGTCGAGCCGGAGGACCGCGTCGTCATCCGGCAGGGTCGCCACGTCGGTCGTCCGAGCCTGCTGCTCGTCGACGTCCCGTCCACTGGCGGAATCACCGTGACGGGGAGCGCGACCCCGATCGACTGACGGACGTTCCTTCCCAGAGCGCGTGGGATGGGAAGCGGAATCGGGCGTACCTGGTCGAAAGTTCCGACCAGGTACGCCCGGTTCGACCAGGTACGCCCACCAGCCCCGCCCGCCCGCACCACCCACCCGACGCGCGCGGCGCGAAAAACTCCTTGACACGGTTAAGTCAATACGGTGGACTAATCCTGCGCGCGGGCGATGGTGCCCGCGGACATCACCCGTGCAAAGGAGCACCGATGAAACGCACCCGCATCATCGCCGGACTCGCAGCTGTGGCCGTGGCCGCAGTCGGTCTGGCTGGCTGCTCGAGCTCGGGGTCCGCCTCGAGCGACACGATCAAGATCGCGTACCAGAAGTTCGGCGCCTTCCAGCAGCTCGACGCCCAGATGAAGGTCGTCAAGAAGCAGTACGAGAAGGACAACCCCGGCAAGAAGGTCACCCTCGTCCCCATCCAGGCACAGGGCAACGACTACTACACGAAGCTCGCGCTCATGAACAAGGCGCCGGCCACCGCCCCGGACGTCATGTACGAGGACACGTTCCTCGTCAAGGCCGATGCCGAGGCGGGCTACCTGCTGCCACTCGACAAGTACACGGACAAGTGGGACGAGTGGGACCAGTTCTTCGACAACGCCAAGCAGGCCGGGCAGGGTGACGACGGCAAGATCTACGGCGTCCCGATGGGCACCGACACCCGAGCCCTCTGGTACAACAAGGACATCTTCAAGAAGGCCGGGCTCGAGGTCCCGTGGAAGCCGAAGACGTGGGACGACGTGCTCTCGGCGGCGAAGACCATCAAGGACAAGCAGCCCGACGTCATCCCGTTCAACATCTACTCGGGCAAGGCGCAGGGCGAGGCCTCGACCATGCAGGGCTTCGAGATGCTCCTGTACGGCGCCGACGGCTCCGGCAACACCCTGTACAAGGACAAGAAGTGGGTCACCGGCTCGAAGCAGTTCGAGGACTCGCTCAAGTTCGTGAAGGACGTCTACCAGGGCGGCCTCGGCCCGACACCGCAGCAGGCGCTCGACACGAACGTCGGCACGACCATCGCCCAGACGTGGCTGCCGAAGGGCAAGCTCGCGATCGACCTGGACGGTTCGTGGCAGTCCGGCACGTGGCTCAAGTCCGGCACCGCGCCGTGGCCCGAGTGGAACGACGTGATGGGCCAGGCACCCATGCCGACCCAGAACGGGCAGGCTCCCGGCTACAACTCGATGTCCGGCGGCTGGACCCTGGCGGTCGGCGCGAAGTCGAAGAACCCGCAGGCGGCGTTCGACTTCATCACGAGCTTCCTCGACAAGGACGGCTCGCTGAAGTACGACACCGAGAACAGCCAGATCGCCGTCCGCAAGGACGTCGCGGACGACACCGCCTACACCGACGCCAACCCGACGTTCAAGTTCTTCTCCGGACTGGTGGAGAACACGAACTTCCGCCCGGCGACGAGTGACTACTCGCAGGTGTCCAACGCGATCCAGGTCGCGATGGAGTCGGTCATGACCGGGCAGCAGACACCGAAGCAGGCGGCTGCCGTGTACGACAAGGCCGTCACGCAGGTGGTCGGCAAGGAGAACACCGTCTCGGCTGGTTGACGGACGTCACCCACTGACGGACGGGAGGCGCGGGGCGGCCCCGCACCGCGCCTCCCGTCCGTCCTTCCCCACCTTCGGAACCCCTCCGCACCCGGAAGGCACCCATCGTGTCCAGCACCCCCCTCGCGCCGACGCTGTCGGCGCCCGGTGCGCCGAAGCGCACCGATCCACCCGTGCCGCGCAAGCGGCGACCACTGCGGAACGTCGGTCGAGCGGTCCCGCTCCTGCCCGCCCTCGTCCTGCTCGTCATCTTCCTGCTCGGCCCCGTCATCTCGTCGTTCTACGGGTCGTTCACGAACTCCGCGCTCACCGGCGCCGGCGCTGCCGACCAGCAGTTCGTCGGCTTCCAGAACTACGTCGAACTGTTCCAGGACCCGGACTTCCCGAAGTCCGTCATCCTGACGGTCGTGTTCCTGCTCGCCTCGGCGGTCGTGGGACAGAACGTGCTGGGGCTCGGCCTCGCACTCCTGATGCGCTCCGCCAACAAGGCCGTCCGCGCGATCGTCGGCACCTTCGTCGTCGCCGCCTGGGTCCTGCCGGAGATCGTCGCCTCGTTCGCCGCGTACGCGTTCTTCAACGACGAGGGCACGCTCAACGAGTTCCTGAAGTCCATCGGCATCAGCGGACCGAACTGGCTCTACACGTTCCCGATGTTCGCCGTGATCCTGGCGAACATCTGGCGCGGCACGGCCTTCTCGATGCTCGTCTACTCCGCCGCCGTGCAGGAGGTCCCCGAGGAGATCACCGAGTCCGCCGAGGTCGACGGTGCCACCGGGTGGCAGCGCCTCGTCTACATCACGCTGCCGGTGATCCGACGGAGCATCTCGACGAACCTCATGCTGACGACGCTGCAGACGCTGTCGGTCTTCACCCTCATCTTCGTGATGACCGGGGGTGGGCCGGGCACGAACTCGTCGACCCTGCCGATCCTCGCCTACCAAGAGGCGTTCAAGTTCTCGCAGCTCGGCTTCGGGACCGCGATCGCGACCATCCTGCTCGTGGTGGGGGCGGTCTTCTCGATCATCTACATCCGAGCCCTCAAGCCGGAGGTGGACTGATGGCCATCACTGCCCCGTCCCTCGACCCGACCACCACTCGTTCGGTGACCGCTCCCGGTTCGCTGCACATGACGTCGCCCCGCGGCCGCACCATGCGATGGGTGGCGAACACCGTGCTGCTCGTCATCGCGGTGTGCTTCGCGGTCCCGCTGCTCTGGCTCGTCCTCGCCTCGGTCGACACCCAGGCGTCGCTGTCCGTGAAGCTGCCGACGCAGTTCACGCTCGACAACTTCACCAAGGTGCTCACGCCCGAGCTATCGTTCATCCCACTCGCGAACAGCCTGCTGCTCTCCGGCGGCACGGCGGTCGTCACCGTGGTCTTCGCACTGCTCGCCGCGTACCCGCTGTCCCGCTACAAGATGCGGGTCAACAAGCCGTTCCTGTACAGCATCCTGTTCGGGACCGGCCTGCCGATCACCGCCATGATGGTGCCCGTCTACGCGCTGTTCGTGTCGCTCAACCTGATCGACAACGTGTGGGGCTGCATCTTCTTCCTCGCCGCGACGTCGCTGCCGATGGCGATCTGGATGGCGAAGAACTTCATGGACTCCGTGCCGATCTCGCTCGAAGAAGCAGCGTGGACCGACGGGGCGTCGATGATGACCACCCTGACGCGCATCGTCGTCCCGCTCATGCGTCCGGGCATCGCCGTCGTGTTCATCTTCGTGTTCATCCAGGCGTGGGGGAACTTCTTCGTCCCGTTCGTCCTGCTGCTCTCGCCCGACAAGGTGCCCGCCGCGGTGAGCATCTTCAACTTCTTCGGGCAGAACGGGGCGGTCGCGTACGGACAGCTCGCCGCGTTCTCCATCGTCTACTCCGTGCCCGTCATCGCCCTCTACGTGATCGTGTCCCGAGGCCTCGGCGGCGGCAACGCCCTCGCCGGCGGCATCAAGGGCTGATCCGCTGGCTCCGGCCGGCTCTCTCGAAAGGAACCACATGCACCAGGACGAACCGCTCGTCGAGGCCCGGATCGCCCGCCTCGTCCGCGACCGTGTCGACCCCGCCGTCCACCGCCGCTCGGCGCCGGTGACGATCGAGGCGTGGGAGGTGCCGGACGAGCCGGTGCCGTTCGACTCCGCCGTCCGGCAGGCGTACACACCGTTCACGGTGGGCAGCGCCTGGGGCGGCCGACCGTGGGGGACCACCTGGTTCCGGATAACCGGCACCGTCCCCGCCGACTTCGGCACGGCGCCGGGGACCACTGCGGAACTGCTCGTCGACCTCGGGTTCACGAAGCGGCACCCGGGGTTCCAGGCCGAGGGACTGGCGTACCGGCCCGACGGCTCCACGATCAAGGGCGTCGAGCCGCGCAACGACACCGTGCCGGTCGAGGTCGGCGCTGGGGAGTCGTTCGAGCTGTACGTCGAGGCCGGCGCGAACCCGGACATCGGCGGCGACTCGTTCCAGGGCGCGACGCCCCTCGGGTCGCGTTCCACGGCGGGTGACAAGCCGATCTACCGCGTGCGCGCCCTCGAACTCGTCGAGCGCGACGACACCGTGTGGGAGCTGCAGCAGGACTTCTGGGTCCTGCGTGGCCTGATGGCGGAACTCCCCACGGACGGCACCCGCGGCGCCGACATCCTGCACGCCCTCGAGCTCGCAGCCGACGCGCTCGACCCCGACGACGTCGCCGGCACCGCAGCCGATGCTCGTCAGGTGCTCGCACCCGTCCTGGCCGTGCCGGCCAGTGCCGCCGCACACCGGGCGATCGCCGTCGGCCACGCCCACATCGACTCCGCCTGGCTCTGGCCGGTGCGCGAGACGATCCGCAAGTGCGCCCGCACCTTCTCGAACGTCCTCGACCTGATGGACCGCGACCCGGACTTCACCTTCGCCTGCTCGTCGGCGCAGCAGTACGCGTGGATCCGCGACGGCTACCCGTCGATCTGGGCCCGCATCAAGGAGCGCGTCGCCGAGGGCCGGTGGATCCCGGTCGGTGGCATGTGGGTCGAGTCGGACACGAACCTGCCCGGTGGTGAAGCGCTCGCCCGACAGTTCGTCGCCGGCAAGCGCTTCTTCCTCGAGGAGTTCGGCATCGACACCCCCGAGGCCTGGCTGCCCGACTCGTTCGGCTACTCCGGCGCCCTGCCCCAGATCGTCCGCGCCGCCGGCTCGAAGTGGTTCGTCACCCAGAAGCCGTCGTGGAACGAGACGAACGTCATCCCGCACACCTCCTTCCACTGGGAGGGCATCGACGGCTCGCGCGTCCTGACGCACCTGCCGCCGGCCGACACCTACAACTCCGACGTCTCTGCCGCCGACCTGCACCGCGGCGAACGGAACAACAAGGAGCGTGGCGTCGCGAACACCTCGATGCTGCTCTACGGCTTCGGTGACGGCGGCGGCGGACCCACCCGCGAGATGGTCGCGGCCGCCCGACGCCAGCACGACCTGGACGGCTCGCCCCGCGTGCAGCTCGGTACCCCCGCCCAGGTCTTCGAGGAGCTCGAACGGGTGCTGCCGACCCCCGGCGTGTGGTCCGGCGAGATGTACCTCGAGTTCCACCGCGGCACCTACACGTCGCAGATCCGCACGAAGCAGGGCAACCGCCGCTCCGAGCACCTGCTCCGCGAAGCCGAGCTGTGGGCGTCGACCGCGGCCGTGCGCCTCGGGCTGGACTACCCCTACGAAGAGCTCGAGCGCGCCTGGCACACCGTCCTGCTGCAGCAGTTCCACGACATCCTGCCGGGGTCCTCGATCGCCTGGGTCTACGAGAACGCCGAGGAGAACTACGCGCAGATCGCCCAGGTGCTCGAGGGGCTGATCGGCAACGCGACGACCGCACTCGCGAACGGGGGCGCTGCGGCGCTCGCCGGGGTCGGGGCCTCGTCGTCGGCCGCCGCCGGCGGCAGCAGTGCGCTGCTCGACGCGCCGTCCGGTGCCGACGCCGTCGGCGGCAGTGGCTCGTCCGGGAACGTCGTGCGCTTCAACGCCTCGCCGGTCGCGGCGGGAGACGCGGCCGCCCTGGGTGGTTCGCTCGGCTCGGAACCGCGACCCGTGCCTCCCGTCCGCTCCGGCGACCACTTCGTGTTCGACACCGGCGTCGTCACGGCGACCATCGACGGCGCCGGCCACGTCGTGTCGCTCGTCGACCGCGCCAGCGGACGCGACGCGATCGCACCGGGTGCGGCCGCTGCCGAGTACACCGTCTTCCGCGACACCCCGAACCAGTGGGAGGCGTGGGACATCGACCGTGCGTACCAGCGCAACGGCACCGTCCTGTCGGCGTCGTCGGTCGCGATCGACGGCTCCTCGCTCGTGGTGGAACGGTCCTTCGGGTCGTCGACGCTCACGACCCGGTACTCCGCCGTCGAGGGCGAGCCGGAACTGACCATCGAGACCGAGGTCGACTGGCACGAGCACCAGAAGCTGCTGAAGCTCGCGTTCCCGGTGGACGTCCGTGCGTCGTCCGCGTCGAGCGAGATCCAGTTCGGCCACATCGACCGGCCGACCCACCAGAACACCTCGTGGGACCACGCCCGCTTCGAGACGTCGGCGCACCGCTGGGTGCACGTCGCCGAGCCCGGGTTCGGCGTCGCGGTGGCGAACGACTCCACGTACGGACACGACATCACGCGCTCCACACGGCCCGACGGGGGCACCACGACGCTCGTGCGCGAGTCGTTGCTGCGCGGGCCGACGTTCCCGGACCCGAACGCCGACCAGGGGCACCACGTGTTCCGGACGGTGCTGCGGGTGGGGGCCTCGGTGCTCGACGCCGCCGACTCCGGCTACCGGTTGAACCTGCCGGTGCGCGCTGTCGCCGGTTCGACCGGGGTTCCGCCGCTGGTCTCGCTGTCGTCGCCGCAGGTGCTCGTCGAGGCCGTGAAGCTCGCCGAGGACCGCTCTGGTGACGTGGTCGTGCGACTGTACGAGGCCTCCGGCGGTCGGGCGACCGACGTCGGGGTGTCGTTCGGGTTCGACGTCGCTTCGGTGGCGACGGTGGACCTGCTGGAACGCCCGCTGGGGGACTCGTGGGACTCGGGGGAGCCGGTCGTGCTCACGCTCCGGCCCTTCGAGATCGTGACCCTGCGGGTACGTCGGGCCTGAGGCAGCGGGGCCGGCGGAAGACCGCGGCGCCGGACGGGACACGGGTGCGTTCCGTCCGGCGCCGCCTTCTGTGTGTATAGCAGATGTGATATTCTCGTTTGGTGACAGCGCCTTCGACCCGACCCGATCGCATGCGGTTCCGTCCTGACCTCGAGGGCCTGCGCGGCTGGGCGGTCATCGTCGTCGTGCTCGACCATCTCTGGCGCGTGCCGCTCGGCGGTCCGCTCCGCCCCGATCTGTTCTTCGTGCTGTCCGGCTTCCTCATCACCCGCCTGCTCGTGCTCGAGATGCGCCGGACCGGTCGCATCGCGCTCACCGCCTACTTCCTGCGCCGGGCCCGTCGGATTGTCCCCGTCGCCGTCGTCGTGGTGGTCGTCACGGTCGGGGTCGCCGCGCTCATCTGGTACCCGCCACGAGCGATCGCCGTCGGGCAGGACGCCGTCGCAGCGCTCGGCTTCGTGACGAACTGGCACGAGATCGTGGCAGGCAGCTCCTACCTCACCGACGACACCGTCTCGTCGCCGCTCCTGCACTTCTGGTCGCTCGCCATCGAGGAGCAGTTCTACGTCGTCTGGCCGCTCGTCGTGGGCGGCGCGCTGCTGGTCGGTCGGCGGTGGTTCCGCGGTGACGGCACCGTGTTCCTGACCGTCGTCGTGAGCGTCCTGCTCGTGGCGCTCTGCGTCGCGTCCGCGGTCCGCACAGCGACGGACGGCGATGCCGCGTACTTCGACACCCTCGCCCGCGCGTGGGTGTTCCTGCCCGGAGCACTCGCGGCGATCGCGGTCGACCACGTGCGGATCGCGAGCCGGGCGCTCCGGAGCGGACTCGTCATCGGGGGCGTGCTGCTCGTCGCCGGAGCCCTGTTGTTCGTCGACCCGCACACCGGGTACCCGTGGCCGAAGGGGTGGATCGTCGTCGGCGGCACGGTGCTCATCGTGCTGATCGGCACCGGTGACGACTCGGTCGCCTCGCGGTTCCTGTCCTTCCCGCCGGCGCGGTGGCTCGGGCGGATCTCGTACTCGCTCTACCTCTGGCACCTGCCGGTCATCGTGCTCGTGCTCGCGGTGACGGGGCGTTCGGTCGTCGCGGAGTGGTCCGTCCTCGTGGGCAGCGTCGTCGTCGGGTGGGTCTCCTACCGGTGCATCGAGCGGCCGATCATGACCTCCGCGCGGTTGTCCGAGTACATCCGACGGTCAGCGGCCCCGCGGGAGCGCTCCTCCCGGCCGCTCCGGGACGTCTCTGTCGTTGCCGTCATCTCCTGTGTGCTCGCCGGCGGGACCGTGGCGCAGTACGTCGCGCCGTCCTGGCTGTCGACCTCCGACCGCATCGTCGCGGCCCTCGGCAGCGACACCGCGGCGGCAGACACCGCCGATGCGCTCGGTGAACGCAGCGCCGCGGTCGCGCAGGCGGTCCGGTCGCACGAGTGGCCGCAGACTGCCTCGGAGCAACTCGCGCGGCTGTCGAGCGCCGACGCCGCCCCCGCCATGCTCGACGGCAGCTGCATCGTGTTCGTCGGTGCCCCGGTCGGATCGCTCGACGGGTGCACCCTGCAGCCGGGGACCCCGGCCACCGGCGCCGTCCGGCACGCGGTCGTCATCGGGGACTCGACCGCCGCGTCGTGGACACCGGGACTCCTCAAGGCGCTCGGCCCCGAGTGGCGTGTCACCGTCCTCACCGCGACCGGGTGCAGCGCCGTCGGTGTCGACGGCTGGCCGCAGTCGCAGCAGTGGCGGACGGGATGCGACCGTGCCCGCGCCGCGATGCTCCGACTGGTCGATCGCACCCGGCCGGACGTGGTCGTCCTCGGTGCCGCCTCGGGGCCGTTCGCCGACGCCGCCGAGCACGACGCAACACCGCTCCCCGAGGCTGGCGAGGCGTGGCGAGCCTCGGCAGATCGAGTCCTGGCGCGATTCGTGGCTGCCGCTGACGACGTCGTCGTGCTGCAGGCACCGCCGTCGCTGCCTGACCCGCGGGCCTGCGCATCACGGGTCCGATCGGCCACGGACTGCGTCGGACCGCCGCCGTCCGCCGGATCGCCCGCCTGGGTCGCGGACGCGGCACTCCAGGACGCAGCCGAGACCACAGGCGCCCGGTTCGTCCGGACGACGGAGTGGTTCTGCGCCGACGGCGGCTGCCCCGCCCAGGTCGGTGGGGTCGTCCAGCGGTTCGACACCGTCCACCTGACCGAGGGCGGCTCGCAGTCCGTCGCACCCGAGCTCCGAGCTGCCCTGCGCTGACGCAGTCCGCTCCGCCGGTCGGCTGCGGGCCCGGCCGTCAGGAGCGGAGCGCCTCCACGGCCTTCGCGATCCGCCGTGCTCGGGTCTCCGGCGCCTTCGCCTGCGACACCGGGTCGGCGAGCGCTCGCTGCCGCGAGTTCGACAGCGTGTCGAACGCTGCACGCACCCCAGCGTCCTGCAGTGCCGCCGCCAGGTCGTCGGGCAGGTCGATGACCCGGGGCTGCGTGTCGACGACGAGCGTGACCTCGACGGTGTCCCCGGCAGCGACCCCGGCGGACTCGCGGTGCTCGGCGGACAGCGGCACCAGGAACTGCTCGTCCATGACCCCGACGGTGGACCGGTAGGTGTAGCCGCCGTTGATCGTGACCACCACCGGCGGGCGCTTCCCCGAGCCGAGCGCATCGATCACGGACGGCGGGACCGGGAGCCCTGTCGCCGTCTTCCTCGCCAGCAGGACCGTCGTCGTGAACTGCATCCGTGCCTCCAGTGCGATGTGGACGCGACCATGCGTCCGAGGTGGGAAACCAGCAGAACGGTACAGGCGTACCCGCTGTTCCGCCACCGTTCACCGCCGCAGCACGGGCCGGAAACCGGCCGCCTCCACGATCGTCCCGGGCCGTGAACCGCGGCCCCACCCGCAGCACCCACCTGAAGCACCCGCAGCACCCACCCGAAAGGCACCTCCCGTGCAGCACAAGCGCACCATCGCCGGCATCGCCCTCGCCGCCGCAGCGATCGTCACCCTCGCCGGATGCTCGGCCACGAGCTCGGCCAGCACGACGAAGGACGACACGAACTGGAAGACCGCCACGAGCGCCGAGGCCTCCGGCGGCATGGACGCCCTGGTGAAGGCGGCGAAGGCCGAGGGACAGCTCAACGTCATCGCGCTGCCGCCGTCGTGGGCCAACTACGGCAAGATCATCGACGGCTTCACGAAGAAGTACGACATCAAGATCAACTCCGCGAACCCGAACGGCTCCAGCGCCGACGAGGTCGCCGCGGTGAAGTCGCAGAAGGGGCAGTCCACCGCTCCCGACGTGCTCGACCTCGGCAACGCCGTGCTGCAGGAGAACCTCGACCTGCTGACGGACTACAAGGTCGCGAACTGGAGCGACATCCCGGACACGCTCAAGGAGCAGGACGGCGCCTGGACCCGCGACTACACGGGCCTGATGTCGATCGGCTACGACTCGTCGAAGATCACCGACGCACCGAAGGACCTGACGGACCTGCTCGGCTCCGAGTACAAGGGCAAGGTCTCCATCGCGGGCGACCCGACGCAGGCGAACCAGGCCGCATCAGCCGTGTACCTGGCAGCGCTCGAGAACGGCGGCTCGGCCGACGACATCACCAAGGGCGTCGACTACTTCGGCAAGCTCAAGCAGGCCGGCAACTTCCAGAACGTGCTGCCCACGCAGGCCACGGTCGCCTCGGGTGAGACCCCCGTGGTCATCCAGTGGTCGTACAACAACCTCGCGTGGGGCCCCGCCGCCGGTGCGAGTGGCAACAAGGACTGGAAGACCGTCGTGCCCGAGGGGCAGGCGCTCGGCTCGTACTACTCGCAGGCGATCAACAAGGACGCCCCGCACCCCGCCGCTGCTCGCCTGTGGCAGGAGTACATCGCCAGCCCCGAGGCGCAGAACCTGTACCTGCAGGCCGGTGCGTTCCCGTCGACCCTCGCCGCCCTGGAGGAGTCCGGCAAGGTCGACCAGGACGCCCTCGACGCCGCCGGTGGCGCGCCGAAGGACTACGTCGAGCTGACCGACGCACAGGTGGCAGACGCCGCGAAGGTGCTGTCGGCCAAGTGGTCCTCGACCATGGGGTCCTGACCAGCATGACCACCGCATCGGCGGGCGCGCCCGCGGCGAGCGCACCGGCGACGAGCGTGACGAGCCCCGTGCTCCCGCCGTCCGCACGAGCGTCCGCCGATGCCGTCCGTCACGGCGCCGGACCCCGTGTCCGGCGCCGTGTCGGCCTGGCCTGGCTCGGCCTCACCCCGTTCGCCGCGTACGTCCTGCTCTTCCTCGCTGTCCCGGCGGTGATCGCGGTCGGCAGCGGGTTCTTCACCGACGACGGCGCGTTCACCCTCGCGAACCTCGCAGCGTTCGCCGAGCCCTCCGTCCTGCGGGCCTTCGGCGGCTCGTTCGGCCTGTCCGCCGTGTCCGCCGTGATCGGCGCCGTCATCGGAGCGCTCGTCTGCTGGGCACTGTCGGCACTGCGGCCCGACGGGCTCGTCCGGTCGATGATCGACTCGGCCGCGAGCGTCCTCGCCCAGTTCGGCGGCGTCATGCTCGCGTTCGCGTTCATCGCCACGATCGGCGTACAGGGCCTCGTCACGACGTGGCTGGTGTCCCTCGTCGACGTCGACCGCAACGCGACCGGCGCCTTCCTCTACACGGTGCCCGGTCTCGTGATCCCCTACGTCTACTTCCAGGTGCCGCTGATGGTCCTCACGTTCATGCCCGCGCTCGAGGGCGTGAAGACGCAGTGGGGCGAGGCCGCCGCCACCCTCGGCGCCTCCCGTGCCACGTACTGGCGCCGGATCGCCCTGCCCGTGCTCGCACCGGCGTTCTGGGGCTCGTTGCTCCTGCTCTTCGCGAACGGGTTCTCGTCGTTCGCCACCGCCGCGGCACTCATCTCGCAGGGTGGCATCGTGCCGCTCACGATCCGCACGCAGCTCACCAGCGAGACGCTCATCGGCCTGCAGAACGTCGCCGGGGTGCTCGCCTTCGGCATGGTCGTCGTGATGGCGGTCGTGATGGGCGCGTACTCGTTGCTGCAGCGCCGGGCCGCAAGGTGGCAGCGATGAGCGCGGCTACGCCGGTGGGGCCGTCGCGTCCAACGTCGGTCGCGTCCGGTCGGACGGGAGGCGCGGCGCGCGTCGGCCGCTTCGGCACGGCCCCGTCACGGGGCACCGCCACGGCCGTGCTCACGGTCGTCGGGATCGTCTTCGCCGTCCCGCTGGCCGCGCTGGTGCAGTTCACCTTCCGCCAGGGCACCGACGACGGTCTGACCTTCGCGCACTGGGCGGCCATCGTCGACCCGGTCAACGCGTTCACCTACCAGCCGGTGTTCGACGGCCTCGGGGCATCGCTGCTCATCGCGGTCATCACCGTCGGCATCGTGCTGTTCGTCCTGCTGCCCGCCCAGATCATCACGGCGCTGCGCTACCCGAAGCTCCGCCGCGTGCTCGAGTTCGTCTGCATCGTCCCGATCACGGTCCCCGTCGTCGTGCTCGTCGTCGGCTTCATCCCCGTGTACCAGGTGGTGTCGCGGGTCTTCGGGTCCGGCGCGTGGACGCTGGCCTTCGCGATCGGCATCGTCACGCTGCCGTTCGCGTTCCGCCCGATCGCCGCCGCCATCACCGCGACGGACATGACGGTGCTGTCCGAGGCCGCCCGGTCGCTCGGCGCCTCGTGGTGGACGGTGACGTGGCGGGTGCTCCTGCCGAACCTCCGCCGGGGCATCACCGCCGCGTGCTTCCTCACCATCACGGTGGTCCTCGGCGAGTACACGCTCGCCGCGTTCCTGTCCCGCACCACCTTCCAGACCGCCCTCGTGCTCGTGCAGCAGACCGACCCGTACGTCGCTGCGATCTTCTCGGTCGCGGCCCTCGTGTTCGGCTTCGTCCTGCTCGTCGTCATCGGCCGCATCGGGACGGGCCGTCGTGCCGGCCGTGCCCGCACCGTCCGCACCACCCGCGTCAAGGAGTCCGCATGACCGTCACCGCACCCGCAGCCCCGGCGTCCCTCGCCTCCACCGGCGCCGTCGTCGAGCTCGAGGCCGTCGAGAAGCACTACGGCACGCACCGGGCCCTGGCCGGACTGTCGCTCCGCGTCGAACCGGGCGAGTTCGTGTCCCTGCTCGGCCCGTCCGGCTGCGGCAAGACGACGGCGCTCCGAGCGCTCGCCGGCCTCGAGGCCATCGACGCCGGCGCCATCCGCATCGACGGCCAGGACGTCGCCACCACCCCGGTGAACAAGCGCGACATCGGGATGGTGTTCCAGCAGTACTCGTTGTTCCCGCACATGACGGTGCGGCAGAACGTCGCGTTCGGCCTCGAGATGCGCCGAGTCCCCGCCGCCGAGCGCAGGAGCCGCGTCGTCGAGGCACTCGACATGGTGCACCTGGGCGAGTTCGCCGAGCGCTACCCGCACCAACTGTCGGGTGGCCAGCAGCAGCGCGTCGCCCTCGCCCGAGCCCTGGTCACGCGGCCCCGCGTCCTCCTGCTCGACGAGCCGCTGTCCGCCCTCGACGCCAAGGTGCGCGTCTCGCTCCGCGAGGAGATCCGCCGCATCCAGAGCGACCTCGGCATCACCACGGTGTTCGTCACCCACGACCAGGAGGAGGCGCTCGCCGTCTCCGACCGCATCGCCGTGATGAACGCCGGCGACATCGAGCAGATCGGCACGCCGGAGGAGCTCTACCGCTCCCCGTCGTCGGCGTTCACGGCGGACTTCGTCGGCCAGTCGAACCGTCTGCAGGGCGACCTGCGCGGCGGCGACGTGTTCGTGTACGGGTTCCGCGTGCCCGCACTCGACGCCTCGGTCGCCGACGGGCCGGTGCTCGCCTACGTCCGACCGGAGGACGTCGCCTTCGCCCCGGAGGGCATCACCGGCACCGTCGTGTCGTCGAGCTTCCTCGGCTCGATCCGCCGCACCACGGTCCGGCTCGACGACGACACCGTCGTGACCGTGCAGCACGAGGTCGGCGACCGTCGCGCCGCCGGCGGGTCCGTCGCCGTCCGCCTGCTCGGCGCTCCCGTCGCGGTCGCCCCGCTCACCTGACCGGCGAAGCGACAGGCCTCGCCGGGCCGGGCCCGTCCCCTCCGCGAAAGCGACAGTTTCCCGCGGAAGGTCGGCGGCACACTGTCGCTTTCGCGGGGTGGGCGCGACCACGGGCGGACTGGAGACGCGGGGCGGGGCCGCCCCGCGCCTCCAGGCCGGTTGGGTCAGCGCTGGAAGCGCGCCTCGCGCTCGTCGGACAGGGCGGCCGCAACGCGGGCCCGCATGTTCGCGGGCATGTCGGGCAGGTCGTCGAGCCGGGCCCAGAACGCCTCGGTGTTCTCGCCGTCGGCGGGGTTCGGCGTGCCCGAGACGTACCGGCAGGCGAACACCAGGTCGAGGTACTGCGCCTGGTCGCCGTTCGGGTACGTCATCTCCGGCAGCACCTGCACCCACGCCAGCCGTTCGGCCACGGCGACGACGTCGGCCTCTTCCAGGACCTCGCGCTCGGCAGCGACGGCGGGTTCCTCGCCCGGGTCGACGATGCCGGTCACCGGGGTGAAGGCACCGTTGTCCGCACGACGGACCACGAGGAGCTCCTGGTCGGCACCGGAGCCCCGCGTGACCACGGCGGTGACGCCCGTCAGCCACAGCGGATCGGTGCCGATCCTCGAGCGGAGGGACAGGACGAAGTCGGGGGTGGGCATGTCCCCACGCTACCGATCCCGCCCTGTCGGAGACTGGTCATGACCAGTAGCATGGGCGTGTGGAGATCATCATCCTGCCCACGCCGGCTGAGGTCGGTCGCGTCGCCGCGGCCAAGATCGCGTCCGTCGTCGCCAAGAAGCCGTCCGCCGTCATCGGTCTCGCCACCGGATCCAGCCCGCAGGGCATCTACACCGACCTGCAGCGTCGGGTCGGTGCGGGCGAGATCTCGTTCGCCGAGGCTCGTGGGTTCGCCCTCGACGAGTACGTCGGCATCCCGCTCGAGCACCCGGAGTCGTACGCCAGCGTCATCGCGCGCGACGTCGTGGCGCCGCTCGGGTTCGACCCCTCGCGGGTGCGGGTGCCCGACGGTCGTGCCGACGACCTCGAGTTCGCGGCGAAGGAGTACGACGCCGCGATCCGTGCCGCCGGCGGGATCGACGTGCAGATCCTGGGGATCGGCGCGAACGGGCACATCGGGTTCAACGAGCCGACGTCCTCGTTCGCCTCGCGCACCCGGATCAAGACCCTGGCGCCGTCGACCCGTGACGCCAACGCGCGGTTCTTCGACTCGCCCGAGCAGGTCCCGACGCACTGCATGACGCAGGGGCTCGGCACCATCCTCGACGCCCAGCAGCTCGTCCTCGTCGCGCAGGGCTCCGCCAAGGCCGACGCGGTCGCCGCCGCGGTCGAGGGACCGCTCAGCTCGTTCGTCCCCGGTTCTGCGCTGCAACTGCACGAGCACGCGACGGTCGTCGTCGACGAGGAAGCCGCGGCCGGCCTGCAGCTCGCCGACTACTACCGCTACACGTACGCGAACAAGCCGGCGTGGCAGGTGTTCGAGTAGGACCGACGATCAGCCGTCTGCACGCTGCCGGAACGCGGTGTGCAGGCGGCTGAGGCCGTCATCGAGGGTCTCGGCCGAGCACCCGAAGTTCAGCCGCGCGAAGCCCTGACCCTGGCGTCCGAACGCCGGTCCGGAGGCGAGCGCCACCTTCGCCTCGTCGACCAGCAGCGCCGCGGGGTCGTCGCCCCACGGCAGGGCGCGCAGGTCCAGCCACGCCAGGTAGGACGCCTGCGGCTGCCGGTACTCCGCCCCGGGCAGGACGTCACCGATCCGCTCGGCCAGGGTGCGGCGGTTCGCGGCGAGTTCGGTGAGCAGGGACGCGAGCCACGGTCCGCCTTCGCTGAACGCGGCGACGCTCGCGGTGTACCCGAGGATCCCGGTGCGCTCGACGACCTCGGTCGGCAGGGCGTCGAACCACGCACGGGCCCGCTCCGAGGCGCCGACGATCAACGCGCACTTCGTGCCCGCGAGGTTCCAGGCCTTGCTCGCGCTCGTCAACGAGACCCCGAGCGCGGCGGCCTCGGGGCAGGACTCCAGGAACGGCGTGAAGACCGCGTCGGCGTGCACGAGCGGCGCGTGGATCTCGTCCGAGACGACCACGGCGTCCCACTCGGCGGCGAGCTTCGCGAGTGCAACGAGCGACGAGCGGTCGTGCACCAGGCCGAGGGGGTTGTGCGGGTTGCAGAGCAGCACGGTACGCGCGCCGTCGGCGAACGCCTGCGCGAGGCCGTCCAGGTCCATCCGCCAACCGGCCGTGGTGTCGAACGGGTCCGCGGGGCCGTCGGGTGCGAGCAACGGGACCTCGGTCACGGTGCCGCCGGCCTCGGACACGTACTCCCAGAACGGCGGGTACACGGGCGGCATGATGACGACCTGGTCGCCTGGCTCGATGATCCGGCGGAGCATCTCCACCGCAGCGACCGACACGTCGGTGGTGGTGCGGACGAGGTCGGGGTCGACGCGCCAGGCCCACCGGCTCTCGGCGAAGTCCGCGAACGCCTCGGGCAGCGCACGACCGTGGCCGACGTACCCGGTGTCACCGTTGGTGACCGCGGCGACGAGGGCGTCGCGCACCGGCTCCGCGAGCATCGAGTCCATCTCGGCGACGAACATCGGCAGGACGTCCGGCGGGTACGCGGTGTACTTCTCGCTCGTACGGCTGCGGTGCGCATCGAACACGGAGACCATGACGCTCATGCGCCCATCCTGACAGTGCCCGCCGCCGCCCGGCAGGATGAACCCGTGGAACACCGCTCGCGCACCGTGCTCCGGGCCGCCCGTGATGCGGTGCCGGTGGTGGCCGGCAGCGTCGCGATCGGCCTGGTGATCGTGATCGCCGGACTGGGATGGCTCGACGACATGGCCTACATCGCGGTCGCGGTGGCGGCGGTGGCCGTCTGCGGGTTCGGGGCGCTCGTCGGTCTCGCCGTGATCAGGGCGTCGGTCGGCTCGTCGGACGGAGCCCGGCGAGCAGGATCTCGACGTAGCGCTCCGGATCGCTGACCCGGGTGCCGCCGGCGACGGCCGCTTCGCGCAGCCCGCACAGCAGCCGGCGGAGGTCGTCGGCGTCGACGTCCGTCCGGACGATCCCCTCGCTGCGTCCCCGCGCGAGCAGCGCGTCGACGGACACCACCAGGTCGCCGGCGAGGGCTGCGGTGTCCGCACAGGAGAACCCGCCGTTCGTCAGCAGGTCACCGAGTGCCGCGTCGTCCACCATGCTCCGGAACGCGGCCGTGACGACCCCGCGCAGCGCATCGGCTGCGTCCGGCAGCACGACGGCGTCGCGGACCTGGTCGAGCATGTCCTCGAGTGCGTCGATCGCGAGCGCTTCGAGCAGGTGCTGCTGGCTCGGGAAGTGCCGGTAGGCCGTCCCGACCCCCACTCCGGCCTCGTGCGCGACGGCGTTCAGCAGGGCTGGTTCGCCCCGGTCGAGGGAGGCGCGGGCGACGTCGAGCAGCGCCGTCCGGTTGCGCTGGGCATCGGAGCGCAGCGCCTCGGGTCGGGCCATCGCGATCATCATGTGGACACTCTATCCGGTTGTGCTAGCGTTCCGGATGGATCATCCGATTCGACACGGAGCGCGGACAGGAGACGACGATGGAACCCTTCACGTGGGAGCCCGGACAGATGGCGGACCAGCACGGGCGGACGGTCGTGGTCACCGGTGCGACCGGCGGACTCGGTCTGGTGGTCGCGACCCGACTGGCCGCCGCCGGAGCGCGCGTCATCGCGGCGGTCCGCAACCCGGACAAGGCGGCTCGCGTCCTGCCCGCCGGTCTGGAGGCACGGGTCGTCGACACCGCGTCGGTCGCCTCGGTCACGGCGGGCGCCCGGCAGCTCGCCGCGGACGGCATCGTCGTGGACGCCCTCGTCAACAACGCCGGCGCGACGCTCGGCGCGTTTGGGCTGACCGACGAGGGCATCGAACGCACCTGGGCCACCAACGTCGTCGGCCCGGCCGTGCTCGCCGACGCGATGCTCCCGGTGCTCGGTGGACCGTCACCCCGGGTCGTGCTCGTCGGGTCGAACCTGTCACAGCGCACCCGCCGCGTGCCTGCACCGGGCGGGGTCGACGATGCGAGCGGCTACTCCCAGTTCGCCGTGTACACCGACTCGAAGACGGCGGCGACGGCGCTCGCGGTCGACCTCGGCGAGCGGCTCCGCGCGGCCGGCTCGGACGTCCGCTCGGTCATCGCACACCCCGGCATCGCAGCGACGGGGATGAACGACCAGGCCGAGACCCTCACGCAGCGCCTCGGTGGCCTGGTCGCCCGCAGCATGGCCCGGACCGCGGAGGACGGCGCTCGCTCGACCCTCTGGGCAGCCACCGCCCCGGACGTCACCGAGGGGGTGTTCGTCGGACCGGCCCTCCGTCGTGGCGACCGGCGACTGCACGTCGTGCCGGTGAAGGGCCCGGCGGCGGACCCGGCGTTCCGCGCTCGCGTCCGGGCCTTCGTCGAGGGGCGACGTGAACAGCAGGAGAGGGCTCGGTGACGGATCGCGCGTCCCCCGTCCGAGGGGGCTAGCGTCGCCGACGTGAACCGTTCTCGCGTGCACCGTCGCCCGCTCGTCCGCCCGCTCCCGCTCGCCGCGGTGGCCACGATCGCCGCGCTGCTGGGGACGGGGGTCGTCGCCGCGCCGGCCGTCGCTTCGCCCTCGGGGCAGGCAGCGCAGGCGGGGAGGACCGTCTCCGACCCGGCTCGGTACGTCGACCCGTTCATCGGCACGAGCGGCGACGGCAACACTTGGCCCGGCGCGACCGCACCGTTCGGCATGCTCCAGTGGAGCCCCACCGGCACCGCGGGCGACCAGACCTCGACGCCGGTCGCGAACGGGTACTCGTACGACGTGAACCGGCTGCGCGGGTTCAGCCTGACGCACCTGAACGGCGCCGGCTGCGCGCCGGGAGCCGCCGGTGACGTGCCGATCATGCCGGTCACGACCCCGATCACGACCTCGCCGTCGGCCGACAGCACCGACGCGGTCTACGCCGCCGGCTACTCGCACGACGACGAGTCCGCGAGCCCCGGGCGCTACGGCGTCGCGCTCGACAACGGCGTCCGCACCGACCTCGCCGTCACCACCCGGGCCGGCATCGGCGAGTTCGCGTTCCCGGCCGGCGGGGCCGCGAACCTGCTCTTCCGGACCTCGAACTCGATCAACGGCAGCGAGGCCGCGACCACCCGCGTCGACGCCCGCACCCGCACGGTGAGCGGCAGCGTCCTGACCGGCGGCTTCTGCAGCCGCCGCGCGAACGGCGGCGGTGCCACCAACCCCGACCGGCGCAGCTACTACCGGCTGTTCTTCACGGCCACCTTCGACAAGGCGTTCACGAGCACCGGCACCTGGCAGGACGGCACGGTCCGACCGGGAGGCACGTCCTCCTCCGGTGGAGAGGGTTACCTGACCGGCGCCGACCGTGCCGGACGCGGCTCCGGCGCGTGGGTCGGGTTCGACGCGCGTCGCGGTGCGACGGTGCACGCGAAGATCGGCATCTCGTACGTGAGCGCCGCAGGAGCGATCGCGAACCGCGACGGCGAGGTGACCCAGCGCTCGACCGTCGCCAGCGTGGCGGCCGGCACACGGGCCTCCTGGAACCGCGAACTGTCGCGTCTGCGCGTCGGAGGCGGCACCGCGGACCGCACCACCCAGCTGTACACGTCCGTGTACCACGCGCTCATGCAGCCGAACACGCTGAACGACCGCGACGGCCGCTACCTTGGGCCGGACCAGCGGGTGCACCGCATGGACCGAGGGCACCGCGCCGTCTACGGCACGTACTCCGGGTGGGACCAGTACCGGGCGCAGATCCAACTGCTCGCGCTGCTGCGGCCGGACGTCGCCGGGGACATGGCGCAGTCGATGCTGCGGTTCGCCCAGCAGAACGGTGGGGTGTGGGACCGCTGGCTCCACCTCGGGGCGCCGACGCACGTGATGACGGGTGACCCCTCGGCCGCGACCCTCGCCACCTGGTACGCGATGGGGGTCCGGAACTTCGACGTGCGAGCCGCCTACGCCTCGCTGAAGCACCAGGCGACCGTCGAGAACGCCGACGCCGAGAGCGACATCGGGTGCCCGGGCCAGTGCCTGGCCCAACGCCCGGCGCTCGACGAGTACCTGCAGCGCCAGTACGCCGCGAACGACGACTGCTCGTGCTGGGGTGGCGCTGCCGAGACGCTCGAGGACTCGATCTCCGACAGTGCGCTCGGGTACTGGGCGGGTTCCCTCGGGCTGCGCTCGGACGCCCGGATGTTCGCGGAGCGCGGGACCTACTGGAAGAACACCTTCAACGCGGCCGTCGGTTACCAGGCCGCTCGTCAGGCCGACGGATCGTGGACGCCCGACTGGTCGCCCTCGACCGGCACCGGGTTCGCGCAGGGGACGAGTGCGCAGTACACCTGGCTCGTGCCGCAGGACGTACAGGGGCTGTCGACGGCCTTGGGTGGCGACGACGCGGCGGTCGCGCGGCTCGATGCGTTCTTCCACGACAGCACTGGTGCGTTCGCGGTGACCGGCGGCGACGCCACGAAGTTCGACCCGACCAACGAGCCCGACATCCACACGCCGTGGATGTACAACGCGTTCGGCAAGCCGTGGAAGACGCAGGAGACCGTGCGCCGGGTCGTCGACGACGCCTACACGACCGGTCCGAGCGGGCTGCCGGGCAACGACGACCTGGGCACGATGAGCGCCTGGTACGTCTTCGCGTCGATCGGGTTGTTCCCGCAGACACCGGGGCGTGCGGAGATGCTCATCGGCAGCCCGACGTTCAGCACCGTCGACATCCGGCGGTCGAGCGGGGAGCGGATCGTCGTCCGGTCCTCCGGCACCGCGCCGTACGTGCACGGCGCTCGGTTGGACGGGCGCACCCTCGAGAAGTCGTGGGTCCCGGCGTCCTTCGTCACCCGCGGCGGCACCCTGTCGCTCCGGGTCGGCGACACGGCGGACACGACGTGGGCGAGTGGCGAGCGGGGGCGCCCGATCGACCGCTGAGGCGGGGCCGCACGGTGAGCGGTCTCGCCTGAGGGTGATCTCGTCGTATCTACGGTGATCGCATCTCCGACGCGGGATCGAGTCTGGAGGCAACTGCTGCGGGGACCAGTGCGAGTCCAACGGTGACGGTCACCAAGATGGCTGCGAACGCCATGGCGAGTGCCCCGGGCGGAGCGGGGAGTCCTGAAAAGCGCAGTCCGATGATGGTCGCGATGCCTCCAAGGGCTGCTCCGGTTGCGGACGCGGCCAGAGTGTGTCCGGCGATGAGCGCAATGATCATCGGTCGGGACGCGCCGAGGGCGCGTCTCCTGCCGAAGTCTTTCCGCTGCAGGAGCACGAGTCCGGCCTGAACGATCGCCACCAGCATTCCCGAGCCGACAATCGCGGTCAAGATCAGGCTTCGGCT
This sequence comes from Curtobacterium sp. PhB170, assembly GCF_003752345.1. Classification (NCBI taxonomy): domain Bacteria; kingdom Bacillati; phylum Actinomycetota; class Actinomycetes; order Micrococcales; family Microbacteriaceae; genus Curtobacterium; species Curtobacterium sp. PhB170. Next base: position 232,283 of record NZ_RJUM01000013.1, on the reverse strand, counting down.
GAAGGAATCGAGTTGAAGTCCGATGGGGCCCGAGAGTCGCGCGACGGCGTCGCTGGTGCGGATCCTTACCGTTGGTGATGGATTATCAGGAAGGGCGGCGCGCATGACGCGTGCCAGAGGCGCCACGCGTTCGGCCGAGCGGGCGACTATGACGATTCGCGTGACGTCTCCTGGTCTCGAATCAGGAGTCGGGACAACCAGTCCGGTTAGCCCGCTGGCGGCCGCTCGGGACGAGTCGAGGTGGCCTACGACGGCGTTGGTGGAGCCAGATGCGTTCACGACCGTGGCGGGGAGCGACCCAATTCCGAGCAGGGCGATCGCATTCTTGGTGGCGAACGCGGAGGTATCCGCGTCACCGCGCGGAGGCTCGGGAAGGCCGAGCTGCGACCAATTGTGCGCCCAGATGCGGCGGCTCGGGACTGCCACTCCACCTGGTATGGCTCGGTTCCTCATGTCTGTGGCGGGTCCCGACGCGATCGCTGACTCGACCCCGTCCACGCCGTCGAGGACCGCCAACGTGCTTGAGCGAAGATGATCAGCGGGCGCGCCCTGAACCGTGAGGGTTCGTGCTTCAACGCTGGCGAGCTCGGCGAGTACCGAGTCGGCAAGGCTCGAGCTCTGCGCTGTCGCGATCATCGTCAGCCCGAGCCCTGCTCCGGTTATCAGAGCAATGATGCTCGAAAGGAGCCACTTCGTCCGAGCTATGACAGCGACCTCTGAGCAGGTCAGAGCCCAGGTCAGGATCACAATCGGACCTCGCGATCGCTCGCTCGAATCACACGCTGGTCATGGGTGGCTACGACTACTGTGTTACCCGCCCGGCCGTACGCGCTCAGCGTGTCGACGACTGCCGCAGCGCTGTCGCTGTCGAGACTCGCTGTGGGTTCGTCCGCGACGACGATCGGTGGGCGCAGAATCAGGGCACGAGCGAGTGCGATCCGTTGTGCCTGGCCTCCCGAAATCTGCCTTGGGAGCGCGTCGGCGCGCTGATCGACGCCGAGGGACCCGAGGAGGTCCAACGCGTCCCCGCGCAGATACTTGCGGTGCGTCGCTTGCGCGTAGAGGGCCGGCTCCGTGACGTTCGCAAGGACGGTCCGACTCGGGTCGAGCGCGGCGTCTTGGAACAGGTAGCCGAATGCTTCTGCTCGGAGCATCGAACGTCGTCTGTCCGAGATCCGTGCGGTATCTAGGCCAGCAATCGAAACCGTGCCGGCCGTCGGCTTCAGGAGCAGGCCGATGATGAACAGCAATGTCGATTTGCCCCGACCCGAGGGGCCTGTGAGTGCGACCATTTCTCCGATGTCGAAAGTGGTCGAGACCTGGTTGATGATCGGATGGCGGCGGTCGTAGGAATGCGAGACAGCGTCCACACGAATCATTCGGACGCATCCGAACTGATCCGCACCCGCATGCTGGGCTCGATCCCGTCGACGACAGCTCGTCCCGATGCGGACGCGAGGATGGTCACGAGGTGACGATGCCCTGTCGCATCGACAACGTACATATCGGTGCCGGCGGAACGTATGGCGGCAATGGGTACGACAGTGCCCTCAGTGCGGGGGACTAGGACGACTTCTCCCCGGACCTGCACAGAGTCCTCCGATCCGGGTACGAACGGGCAGTCTTCGCCACACGACGAGCCATCGCTCTGACCGAGAACGGCCTTGCCGGTGCCGTCCTCACCGACTTCAGTGGAGCGGATCACACCGGACCAGGTCGATCCCTGCGCGGCGAGCGTCGACGTTGCGCCGTCTCGAACGCTGGCAAGAAGGTCCGCTGAGAGCGCTGCTTCAATCCGTGGATCGGAAGCGAGCTCGACTACCGCTGGCTCGTTGCCGGCGAGTAGCGCGCCCACGCTGACATTTTGCGTGTCCAGCGACAGCCGTGCGGGGAGAGTGGACACGAAGAGCACGCGGCCTCTGGCGACGGCGCCAGTTGCCTCTTCGCCTTCGGACAGTTGCCAACCCTTCAAAGCCGATTTCGTTGAGGGGCCGAAGATCCCGTCGGGAGAGGAGCGCAGCCAACCCTGGACGGCGAGCATTGCCTGCAGTTGCCGGACGTCCGGTCCGGTCATCCCTTCTTCGAGGTCCCGGAAGGCCGGTGTCGAGCCGGCCGCCACGTGAACCGGACGGAGGTCGACTGAATAGAGTTCCTGCCCGGTGTGCGCCATCGCGGTGTCTTCGAGTGCAACGGAGGTCACCGTTCCGGTCAGGAGGTTGCGGGCGACCGGAGTCCGGCCCCAACGCACCTCAGCTCGGATCGCGGCAGACTGGCCAACGACCCCAGCACGTGCCGTGGCGACGGCGTAGGGCTGCGCCGTTGGGGGTGGAGCAACGTCGGTCTGGATACGCCACAACGACAAGAGCGCGATTCCGAGCGTCACGAAGGTGGCAATAATCATCAACACCATCGGCCACTTCGGAGCCGCACGTCCACCGACTAGTAGGTCGGTTCCGGCGTCGGGCATGATCTTGCCGCCTCAGCGAAGTCCTCATCTGGAACCTCGGCCCACGGATACCACGGGTCGGAGTCGTAGTGGTCCTCGAAGGTGTCGAAGGTCGGCGCAGTCGAGATCGTCCAACCAGCTTCGCGGAGACAGGCTGCACCCTGCACCGATGCCTCGTACGCCTGCCTGAGCTGCGTCCGTGACGGAGACGCGTCAGGATCGATGCCGAGGCGCTTCAGGCACTGGTCATCGTCATGGCGGTAGTCGGCCTCGGTGCCCGGTTTGAGGTCGACACTGATCGATGCGTCTTCCTGGACCGACACCGCCCACCCTGCTTTGGTCAGACACTTCGCTCGCGCCTCCGCAAGATCGACGGGTTCCGGGTATTTGCTGCGGACGCTGCTCACCGCTGAGGAGGTATCGGCAGACGGTGCGGACGTGGTCGTTGTGCACCCGCCCAACATGGCGGCGGCGCAGAGCGCAAGCAACCCGGCGGAGCTTCGACACACCCGCCCGACCACGCTCATCGGCATCGAACCGATGCCGACTTCATGGCGGAGCCGAACACCTTGCCTCCATCGGAGTAGTACTCCCAGACGTGGTGCGAGTCCCAGCTTGCGTACGTCGAGGAGTACCCCATCGTGACGGAGTTCGTGTGGGCCCACGGTGTTGAGTGACCCTTCGCACCGTAGATGTCGTGTCGCACATTGCCCCGCGAGTTCGACACGGTGTGCACCTCTTTGCCGCTGGGCTGACAGTTGAGCTTTCCGGTGCCAGCCTGCGCGGCATTCGCGGGCGTCGGCGTAGCAAGCAGGCCTACCGTCAGGGCGGCCGTGGCAGCCACGCTGAACATCATCTTCGTGATCATTACTCCCTCTCATATCCGGCCTCAGTGCCGAGCTTCCGACATCATCCATCTAGCGCGTAATATGTGCAAGATCAGTGCATCACAGGCGTGTCGTGCGATGGAGGGAGGTGTGTTCCGCAAGTGGGCTATGACCCCGTCGAGGGAACGAGGGAACGAGGGAACGAGGGAACGAGGGAACGAGGGAACGAGGGAACGAGCGACGTTGCGGAATGTGCTGACGCATGTGCGCGGCCGCCCCCTATGATTGCCCGACAGGGGCACCGGGTCTGAACGCGCCGACTGGGAGACCGAGGGCGCCAAGAGCCCGGCCTGCGACACCGAACCAGCGCGCCCGAGTACCGGCCGCGCTCCGCGCAACGACCTGGATCAGGGTGCTGCTGCTCATCGCTGCGGTGTTCGTGTCGCCGTCCGATTCGTGATCGTCGACGCCATCGGGGTCGTCGCCTCCGTGGTCGGTGTGGTCGCCCTGCTGCTCCGGCTCAGCGCAGCTCGCGCCCGCCGCCCCACACCCGCTGCACCTCGAGCGCCGGTGACAGCGCCACGAGGTCGGCCGCGTACCCCGGCGCGAGCCGCCCCAGCCGGTCGCCGAGCCCCAGCGCCGCGGCCGGCACGCTCGTCAGGGCCGCAACGGCCTCGGGCAGCGTCCGTCCGGCGAGCGAGACCGCGTTCTGCAACGCCACGTCCTGCGTCAACGTCGACCCCGCGATGGTGTCGGTCCCGGCGACGTGCGCGACGCCGTCGGTCACGGTGACGTCGAGCGATCCCAGCCGGTACGAGCCGTCGGCAGCGCCCGCAGCACCCATGGCGTCGGTGATGAGCGCCAACCGGCCCGGGGCGGCGCGGAGCAGGGTGTCCGCGACGACCGGGTGCACGTGCACGGCGTCGAGGATGAGCTCGAGCGTCACGCGGTCGTCGGCCACCGCGGCACCGATCGGCCCCGGGGCGCGGTGGTGCAGCCCCGGCATCGCGTTGAACGCGTGGGTCAGCAGCGTCGCACCGGCGTCGAACGCGGCACGGGCCTGGTCGTAGGTGCCGACGGTGTGCCCGACGGCGACGGTGACCCCGGCGGCGACGAACCGGCGGACGGCGTCGAGCGCGCCCGGCAGTTCCGGCGCGATGGTGACCTGGCGGATGACGCCCTCGCCGGCCTCGAGCAGTGCGTCGACCGCTGCGGGCGACGGGTCGATGAGGAACGACTCGTTGTGGGCGCCCTTGTTGTGCGGGGACAGGAACGGCCCCTCCAGGTGCACGCCGAGCACGAGCGGGTCTGCCGCCATCACGGCACGGATCCGTGCAAGCGAGTCCGCGAGGGCGGAGACCGGGTTCGCGACGAGGGACAGGACCGACCGGGTCGTGCCGTGCGCCCGGTGGACGGCCAGCGATCGGGCGAAGGAGTCGTCCTCGTACGACTCGGTCGCCCCGCCGTGCCCGTGCAGGTCGATGAACCCGGGCGTCAGGACCGCGTCGCCCAGGTCGACGACCTGGTCCGCCGCGGGGGCTTCGGGGCCGGAGCCGATCGCGTGCACCACGTCGCCGGCGAGCAGGACCCAGCCGTCCGCAGTGGACCCGGCCGCGTCGACGACGCGGGATGCGCGCACCAGGGTGTGCTGGGCCTCCCGGCCGGCCTGGAGGCCCGTGGCGGTCATGCGGTCTCCCTGCGGAACGCGATCACGCCGCTCAGGGCGGCGATCACGATGAAGACGAAGCCCACGACCGGGTGGCCGATGGAGATCCAGGTCGCGCCTGCGGCGATGACCAGGGCGACCTCGACGATCGTCTTGCCGACGATGTCGGTCTCGATCGGCGACGCCGGCGAGCGGAAGAAGCACCAGACGACGGCCGCGAACAGTGGGGCGCCGACCATGAACAGGTAGCCGGGCAGGGGGAGTTGCCACGACCAGTAGCCCCAGAACGCCAGGGAGAGCAGACCGAACGTGCAGACCAGGACGCGGAGCACGCGCCAGACGTCGAACGGCCGTCGCCGCTTGCCGGCGGGCGCCGGGCCGGGGACTGCTTCCCAGTCGACGGGGGACTGCGGGGCGTTCGTCATGGTGCTGCCTACTTGAAGATGATGGTGCGGGCGCCGTCGAGCAGGACGCGGTCCTCGGCGATCCAGCGCACTGCCTGGGTGAGGGTGCGGGACTCTTCGTCCTGGCCGATGGAGACCAGCTCGGCGGGGTCCTTCGTGTGGTCCACACGCACGACGTTCTGCTCGATGATCGGGCCCTCGTCGAGGTCGCTCGTGACGAAGTGGGCCGTCGCACCGATGAGCTTCACGCCGCGGGCGTGCGCCTGGCGGTAGGGGTTCGCGCCCTTGAAGCCGGGCAGGAACGAGTGGTGGATGTTGACCGCGCGGCCCTCGAGCGCCGCGCAGAGCTCCGGCGACAGGATCTGCATGTAGCGGGCGAGGACGACGAGTTCGATGTCGTGCTCCTCGACCGCGTCGAGGACACGGCGCTCCATGGCCGCCTTGCTGTCCGCGTCGGTGACCGGACGGTGCTCGAACGGCACCGAGTAGAACGACGCGAGCTCGGACAGGTCCGGGTGGTTGGACAGCACGAGGGGGACCTCGATCGGCAGCTGCCCACCGCGCTGGCGGTAGAGCAGGTCGTTGAGGCAGTGGCCGGCTTTCGACACGAGGACGAGGCTGCGCAGCGGGCGACCGACGACGTCGAGCTGGACGCGGGCGTCGTACCGGGCGGCGACGGGGGCGAGGGCAGCCTCGAAGGTCGCACGGTCCACCGGCGCCATGACCTGCAGGCGCATGAAGAACGTGTTCGTGTCGACGCTCGAGAACTGCTGCGACTCGGTGATGTTGCCGTTGGCGGCGACGACCGCTCCGGAGACGGCGTGCACGATCCCGGGCTGGTCGTCGCAGACGAGCGTCAGGGTCCAGTGCGTGGGGGTCGGGTCGGTCACCGGATCAGGGTACCGGGCGCGGCGAGCGCGGTGCTTCGTGCGCAGAAATGGTCGAGTGCCGTCACCCGACCCGACCATTTCTGCTCACGAAGCGGGCGCGGGACGTGAGCGGTCGGCGCGGAGGCGGCGGTCGGCCAGGGTCAGGACCGTCAGGAGCACCGCGACGCCGAGGATCACCCACGCCAGCACGTGCAGGTCCGGTGTGGTCGGGGCCTGGCCGAACACGCCACCGATGAGGGACGAGGCCCCGATCGCCCCGATGTACACCGCCGTGCGGGACAGCCCGGCCGCGGTGCCGATGTACGACGCGGGCACGAGCCGGTACAGCGCCGCCTGGTTCGACACCGACGCCAGGGCCTGCGGGACGCCGAACAGCGCCGGCGCCAGGGCGAGCAGCACGACCGGCGACCCGGTGTGCAGGAAGAGCAGGAGTGCCCCGCCGACGATCGGCACGACGGCCGCGACGATCAGGGGTCCGCGCACGGCGGTCTTCCGGGCGACGACGAACGACGCGATCCCGGCCACGATCGCGGCCGGGAGCTGGATGTACCCGGCGACGTCGCTCGAGTACCCGGCGACGTCCTGCACCCACTGCGAGAACCCGTAGGTCATCGTGTACGCGAGCAGGTAGGTCAGGAACAGCCGCACGTAGGTGCGGGACAGCGCCCCGTTCCGCGCGAGCATCCGGACGTCCACGAACGGCCGGACCGCGCGCAGCTCCCACAGCACGAGAGCGACGAGCAGCACGATCGCCACCGCGAGCAGCCACCACAGCCCGGCGGACAGGTCGAGCAGGAACACGAGCAGCGCCGAGACGGTGCCCGTCATGAGCAGCATGCCGAACGGGTCGAGCGCCTGCCGGACGGGCAGGGCCTCGTCGTCACGCGGACGGAGACGGTCGGACGGCAGCCACATCGACGCCACGACGATGCCGAACGCCGCCAGGGGGACGTTCACCAGGAAGATCGCGTGCCAGCCGAACGCGGCGATCAGCGCGCCGCCGAGCGGAGGCCCGGCCGCCGCCGACACGAGCGAGGTGATGGACAGCGCTCCGAGCACGAGCGGCGGGGTCGGCTTCCCGATCCGTGCCGAGTGCTGTCGGAGGGTGGTGAGGGCCGCCGGGTACGCCGACGAGGTGCCGATGCCGATGAGGACACGGGCGAACACCGCGCCGCCGAAGCCGGTCAGGAACTCGGGCACGACCCCGGCGACACCGACGATCACGAGCCCGGTCAGGAACACCTTCTTCGGGCCGAAGCGGTCGGCGAGCTTGCCCATCGTCGGCTGCGCGATCGCACTCGCCAGGTACAGTGCGGCGACGAGCCAGATCGCCTGCGCCGCACCGATCCCCAGGTCGCGGGAGATCGGCGTGAGCGCGACGGACACCATCGTGGTGTTGATCGGGTTGAGCAGCGGCCCGACGAGCACCGGGATGAGGAGCTTCGGACCGAAGCCACTGCCGGTGCTGTCCGGGGCGACGACGGGGGTGGGAGTGGTCGAGGTGGACGTGGGAGTGCTTCTTCCGGGGTCAGCGTTCGGTGAGCGGGGCGAGGATCGCGATCGCTCGGGCGACGGTGTCGCGGTCGGCGTCGGGCAGCGCGGCGAGCCGGTCGGTCAGGACGCGGGTGCGGGTGGTCCAGGCGTCCTCGCGGGCACGGGCGCCCTGGTCGGTCGCGCGGACGAGCGCACGGCGGCCGTCGGCGGGGTCAGGACGTCGTTCGACGAGGCCGAGGTCCTCGAGCGCCTGGACGGTCGCGCCCATCGACTGCGGTCGGACGCCCTCAGCGCGGGCGAGCTCGGCGACCGTGCTCTCGCCGTACCGCAGCAGGCGGCCGAGCGCGGCGGTCTGGGACGCCGTGACCTCGTCGGCCTTGCCGGTCAGCAGCGTGCGACGGATCCGGCCGTACAGCGTCAGCAGGTCACCGGCGAGCGCGGTCGGATCGGGTGATTCCATACCGGCACGGTACTACTTCGACAGCACAACTTGCAAGGCTGCCTTGCGAGTTCGACGCTCGCCGCTCCGGGTCGACTCAGCGCTCGAGCACGATGCGGCGCCTCGTCACCACGAAGCCGGCCCGTTCGAACGCCCGGCGCATCGGGGTGTTCGCCGCGTCCGTCGTGCCGACCACCTTCGGCTCGCCGGCCTCGGCGTGCACGCGCAGCCCCTCGGCGAGCAGCCCGTCGACCACACCGCGCCCACGGTGCTGCGGCAGCACGCCGATGAAGCTGATCGCCGCGTCGTACGCCGTCCGCGTCGCCAGGACGAACCCGACCACCAGGTCGTCGGGGTCGAGCGCGATCCGCCAACCGGCACGCGACCCCGGCAGCGAGCGGTAGAACTCGAGGTCGTCGGCGGCGGCGCCCCGCGGGCCGAGCTCCTCGACGGACGCCCGGGTGTGGGCGTCGAGGGTTCCGACGGAGACACGGGCGAACAGGTCCACGAACTCGTCGTCGTCACCGGCCCGGAAGCGCAGCGAGGACGGCATCGGCACTCCGCGGTCCGGCGTCCACGCCACACTCACCCGCTCCGTCGACCGTCCGAGCCCCGCCGACCGAGCGGCCGCCGTGCGCCACGACACCGCGTCGACGGCGTCGGGGTCGTCGTGCCAGTCCACCGCGACGTCGACGATCCACTCCGGTCGCGCCCCGAACGCAGCGGTCGCCGCCGTGATCAGCCCGGCGGCGATCGCCACCCGCTCGTCCTCGGGCACGTCCGGAGCCACCAGCAGGTCGTCGAGCGTCGACGGCACCTCGGCGTCCGCGCCACCCCACCAGAGCGCCCGTGCCACCGGGCGTCCGTCACGCACGGCCAGCCACGACCACCCCGGGCGGTAGTTGTCCGTGCCGGACTCGGCGCGGTACCGGTCCGGACCGATCCACGCGACCGGTTCCGACGTCGAGAACGCGAGCAGGGCCTCCCGGTCGTCCTCGGTGGTCGCGCGGAAGGTGACCGTCACCGCGGGTCGGTCATCGTCGTGATCAGGTGCTCCTGCACGTAGCCGAGCCAGTCGTAGACGTCGCGCAGGCCGACGCCCGCGTCGGCCTCGACCGAACGCTCCTCGTCGTCGGCGTCGACGATCCCGAGGCGGTCGGCGATCGTCAGCCGCAGGTCGGTCAGGGTGCGGAGCCAGGCCTGCTCGTCCTCGGGGTCGAGGGCGCCGTCGCGGGTCCCCGTCAGCCACTCGTGCACGGTCGTCGCGTTCGAGGTCTTCTGCGCCAGCAGGTCGGACTGCGTGTACTTGCGGAACTCCGCGCTGGCGTCGTCGTCGTCCGGGTAGGCGTCCGGGAACATCCGAGTCGCCACCGGGTCCGCCGTCAGGTCGCCGTCGAGCACCTGGCGCAGCTGCTCGGTCAGGGACGTCAGCAACCCGCGCTCGCCGGAGGACATGCCGAGGTGGACGCCGTCGGCCCGGCGGACGAAGGGGATCACGCTTCGGGGGCCTTGTCGACGGTCGCCTGCAGGCCGTAGCCGTGCATCGACTGGACGTGGGCCTCCATCGCCTCGCGCGGACCCGTCGCCACGATGGCCCGACCCTCCGTGTCCACTTGGTGCATGAGCCGCTCCGCCTGCGCGCGACCGAAACCGAAGTGCCGCTGGAAGACGTAGGTGACGTACGACATCAGGTTCACCGGGTCGTCCCACACGACGGTGACCCACGGGGTGTCCGCGCGCGCACTGGTCCGTTCGTCCGGGGTGGTCCGTTCGTCCACGTCGGGCGAGGTCAGGGTCATGCATCCAGGGTGACACAGGGCGGGCGGCTCGGTACGATCGTCACGTCGCGACTGGCGTTGGATGGGTCACCATCGGGGAGCGACACCTGACACGGTGCGCGGCCGTACGCCTGGGCTGCACCGACCGATCGTCCGTGCGCGACCCACCGGTCGTCGCCAACCCACGTAGGAGAACCGTGTCCATCACCGATCTGCCCGCCGTCGACGGCTCCGTCGACACCGACCGCACAGCCTTCAACGCCCCGCTCACCGAGGTCGACCCCGAGATCGCCGCCGTCCTGCAGCAGGAGCTCGGCCGTCAGCGCGACACCCTCGAGATGATCGCGTCCGAGAACTTCGTGCCGCGCGCCGTGCTCGAGTCCCAGGGCTCCGTCCTCACCAACAAGTACGCCGAGGGCTACCCCGGCAAGCGCTACTACGGCGGCTGCGAGTACGTCGACGTCGCCGAGCAGCTCGCCATCGACCGTGCCAAGGCGCTGTTCGGGGCCGAGTACGCCAACGTCCAGCCGCACTCGGGCGCCACGGCCAACGCCGCTGTCCTGCACGCCATCGCCTCGGCCGGTGACACCATCCTCGGCCTCGAGCTCGCGCACGGCGGTCACCTGACCCACGGCATGAAGCTCAACTTCTCCGGCCGCATCTACAACGCCGTGGCGTACGGCGTCGACCCCGAGACGTTCGAGGTCGACTACGACGACATCCGCGCCAAGGCCATCGAGCACCAGCCGAAGGTCCTCATCGCCGGCTGGTCCGCGTACCCGCGCCAGCTCGACTTCGCGAAGTTCCGTGAGATCGCGGACGAGGTCGGCGCGAAGCTCTGGGTCGACATGGCGCACTTCGCCGGCCTGGTCGCCGCCGGTCTGCACCCGTCCCCGGTCCCGCACGCCCACGTCGTCTCGTCGACCGTGCACAAGACCCTCGGCGGCCCCCGCTCGGGCATCATCCTGTCCAACGACGAGACCCTGTTCAAGAAGCTGAACTCCGCGGTCTTCCCGGGTCAGCAGGGCGGCCCGCTCATGCACGTGATCGCCGCCAAGGCCACCGCGTTCCTGCTCGCCGGCACCCCCGAGTTCAAGGCCCGCCAGGAGCGCACCATCCGCGGCGCCCGCTTGCTCGCGGATCGGCTCACGCATCCGGACGCCCGCGCTGCCGGCGTCGACGTCCTCACCGGTGGCACCGACGTGCACCTGGTGCTCGTCGACCTGCGCACCTCCGAGGTCGACGGCAAGCAGGCCGAAGACCTGCTGCACGAGGTCGGCATCACCGTGAACCGCAACTCCGTGCCGTTCGACCCGCGTCCGCCGATGGTCACCTCGGGCGTCCGTATCGGCACGTCGGCGCTCGCCACGCGTGGCTTCGGCGACGCCGAGTTCACCGAGGTCGCGGACATCATCGCGCTCACCCTCATGCCGAACCCGGACATCGCAGCGCTCTCGGCCCGGGTGAAGACCCTGACCGACGCGTTCCCCCTCTACGCGTGAGCGACGCCCTGAGCCCCCTGCCCGTCGAGCGATGGGCGGGGGAGGGCACTGCCGTCCGCATCGACGGCACCGCCCTCGCCGCCCGGACCCTCGACGAACTGCGGGTCCGCATCGACCGGTTGCACGAGCACGGCATCCGTCCGGGGCTCGGCACGATCCTCGTCGGCGAGAACCCGGGCTCGCTGTCCTACGTCGCGGGCAAGCACCGCGACTCGGCGCAGATCGGGCTCGACTCGCACCGCATCGACCTGCCCGCGACGGCGTCCGCCGCGGACATCCGCGCCGCGATCCTGCAGATGAACGACGACCCCCGGGTCACCGCGTTCATCGTGCAGCTCCCGCTGCCGGAGGGCATCGACCCGACGCCGATGCTCGAGCTGATGGACCCGTCGAAGGACGCCGACGGCCTGCACCCGACGAACCTCGGTGAGCTCGTGCTCGCCGTGCCCGGTGGTGCCGGCACGATCGACGCCCCGCTGCCGTGCACCCCGCGGGGCATCGTCGCGATGCTCGAGGCATACGACATCCCGATCCGGGGCGCGCACGTCACGATCATCGGGCAGGGCCTCACCGTCGGGCGTCCGCTCGGCCTGTTGCTGACCCGCCTCGAGGCAACGGCGACGCTCACACACTCCCTGACGGCGGACGTCGCCGCGGAGTGCCGTCGCGCCGACATCGTCATCGCGGCCGCCGGGGTCGCCGGGCTCGTCAAGCCGGACTGGGTCCAGCCTGGTGCGGCCGTGATCGACGTGGGCATCACCCGCGTGGTGAACGAGGAGACGGGGAAGGCCAAGCTGCACGGTGACGTCGACCCCGCCGTCGCGTCCGTCGCGGGCTTCATGTCGCCGGTGCCCGGCGGCGTCGGCCCGATGACCCGCGCGATGCTCATGAAGAACGTGGTCGAGGCGGCGGAGCGCCACCTGAAGTAGGCGCGCGGCGGTCGGTTCGTCCGTCCGTGCCGCGGTTCGTGCCGCGGTTCGTGCCGCTGTCCGTGCCGCGAAAGCGACAGAATCCCGCGAACAGTTCGCGGGATTCTGTCGCTTTGCGGGGCCGTTGCGTCCAGATGCGGCCGGGAGGCGCGGCTCGCCCCCGCCCCGCGCGTTCGGGGGACGGGTGCGGAGCCAGTCCCAGTGCTACGGTCACCGCATGGGGGAGAACGTCCAGACCGCGCCCGTGATGGCGCATGCCGGTCGGAAGCTGCGTCCGCGTGCGTGGGGACTCGCACTCGTCGGGATCGTCGCACTGGTGCTGTCCCCGAACTTGGTGCTCTGGAGCACGTCGTCGGGGTACGGCGGGGTCGACGCAGACGACAACTGGATCGACAACGGCGGCAAGGTCCTCGAGACCGCGCCGGTCACGGTGCAGGTCGAAGGGCACGTCGCCCCGGCCGCACTCGCACTGCTGCTGCTCGTGGTCGTCGTCGGGATCGTCCTGCCGCCGACGCTCGCGCGCTCCGGGCACCGCACCCTCGGCGACATCGTGCGGTACTCGGCGTACCTGGCCGTCCCGGTGTGCATCGTCGTCGGCGTGCTGGTCTACACGGTGTGGCAGGGCCACGTCGTGATGGACCAGGTGCAGCACGAGGTGCTGCACCCGCACGGCTTCCCGTGGGGCGGCGTCACCGTCACCACGGGACACATGACCCGCTGACGCCCGAGTCTCGGCCGCGCGGCCCCGAGTCTCGCGGTGAGCGACCGTTCTCGGGGGCGGCACCGCGAGAACGGTCGCCCAGCCCGAGTCTCGCCCGTACTGGCCCGAGACTCGGCGAGGGGCTCAGTCGCGGCGGGCGCCCTGCGCGGCGTGCACCGTGAAGACGTTCGGTTCGCGGTACCCGGCGGCTGCGAAGGCGGCGGTGACGGCCTCGGTGATCGCACCACGGGCCTCCCGGCCGACCAACGCGATCGCCGCACCACCGAACCCACCACCGGTCATCCGCGCACCGACCGCACCGTGCTCGACCGCGGCCGCGACGGCCAGGTCGAGTTCCGGAACGGAGATTTCGAAGTCGTCGCGCATCGACTCGTGCGACGCGACGAGCAGCGAACCGATCGCCCGCGGGCCCTGTTCGCGCAGCGTCCGGACGGTGTCGAGGACGCGCTGGTCCTCGGTCACGACGTGGCGCACGCGGCGGAAGGTCTCGTCGTCGAGCAGCTCCTGCGCACGGGGCAGGTCGTCGACGCTCAGGTCACGCAGGGCCTCGACACCGAGCACCTGCGCACCCTTCTCGCACGAGGCCCGACGAGCTGCGTACCCACCGGTGGCGTGGGCGTGCTCGACCCGGGTGTCGATGACCAGGACCTCGAGCCCGTTCGCCTCGAGCGCCAGGTCGACCACGGCGGTGTCGAGCGTGCGGCAGTCCAGGAACACGACGGCGTCCTGCTCGCCGAGCAGGGAGGCGGACTGGTCCATGATCCCCGTGGGGGCACCGACGGCGTGGTTCTCGGAGTACTGGCCGACGCGCGCCAGGGTCTTGCGGTCGAGGCCGAGCTCCCACAGGTCGTTGAAGGCGAGTGCGACACCGCACTCGATCGCGGCGCTGGAGGACAGGCCCGCACCGACGGGGACGTCGGACTCGATGAAGACGTCGAACCCGGTCTTGTCGGACAGGTCCGCGCCGGCCTGCTCGCGGAGCGCCCAGGCGATGCCGAAGACGTACGCCGACCATCCGGTCATGTTCGACGGGTCGAGGTCGTCGAGCGACAGCTCGAGCACCGTGTCGGCGTCGAACGCAGACGAGACGCGCAGCAGACGGTCCGGCCGCGGGGCGATCGACGCGGTGGTGCGCCGGTCGATCGCGAACGGCAGGACGTACCCGTCGTTGTAGTCGGTGTGCTCACCGATCAGGTTGACCCGACCGGGGGCGGAGTACCGCACCGCCGGCTCGTACCCGTAGACCTGCTGGAACGTCATGCTCGCTCGATTCCCTGTCGGATGAACTCGGCGGCCTTCTCGGGCACGAGGTCCCCGATCCAGGCGCCCATGGCGGCTTCACTGCCGGCCAGGAACTTCAACTTGTCCGCCGCCCGACGCGGCGACGTGATCTGCAGCATGAGCCGCACGGTGTCCCGCCCGACGTGCACCGGTGCCTGGTGCCAGGCGGCGATGTACGGGGTCGGGTCGCCGTAGAGTTCGTCGATGCCCCGCGTCAGGCGCAGGTGCATGTGGGCCAGTTCGTCCTTCTCGGCCTCGGTCAGACCGGCGAAGTCGGGGACGTGGCGGTGCGGCAGCATGTGGATCTCGATGGGCCAGCGTGCGGCGAACGGCACGAAGGCCGTGAAGTGCTCGCCCTGCAGGACGACCCGGTCCGAGGCCCGCTCGTTCGCAAGATGCTGTTCGAACAGGTCCGGCCCGAAGCGCTCGATGGAGTCGAGCAAGCGCTGCGTGCGGGGCGTGACGTACGGGTACGAGTAGATCTGCCCGTGCGGGTGGTGCAGCGTGACGCCGATCGCTTCGCCGCGGTTCTCGAACGGGAACACCTGCTGGATGCCGGGCATGGCGGAGAGCGCGGCGGTCCGGTCCGCCCAGGCCTCGACCACGGTGCGGGCACGCGACTCGGAGATCGACGCGAAGGACCCCTCGGTCGCGGGCGAGAAGCACACGACCTCGCACCGGCCGACGCTGCGGAGCTGCCGGTTCAGGCCGACGTCGGACAAGGACTGGAGCGAGGACGGAGCGTCATCGGCCTCGAGCAGGGGGCCGAACGACGGCGACCGGTTCTCGAACACGGCGACGTCGTAGGTGCTCGGGATCTCGGACGGGTTCTGCGGTGTCTGCGGCGCGAGCGGGTCCTGGTCGGCCGGCGGCAGGAACGCACGGTTCTGCCGGCTCGCTGCGATGGAGACCCACTCGCCGGTCAGGACGTCCTGGCGCATCCGCGCGGTCTCGGGCCGAGGGTCGAGCGCGCGCTCGTCGATGGCACGCTCAGCGGGCAGGGTGCTGTCCGCATCGTCGAAGTAGAACAGGTCGCGGCCGTCCGCGAGCTTCGTCACGCGCTTGGTGATCACCGGAACAGCCTAGCGTCGATCCGAAGCGTTGCGAAAGCCTTCGGAAGCAAGCGAAACTAGAGCCGTGACCGACGACGACCTCTCCTTCCTGGCCGGATCGCTGCCAGCGCCGCTGCGGCAGGACCGCATCGTCTCCATCGTCGAGGGTGCACCCGGCATGGTCCGGACCGCCGCGCTGGCCGCGTCGCTCGGCACGAGTGAGGTGACGGTCCGGCAGGACCTCGCGGTCCTCGACCAGGAGGCCCGGATCCGCCGGGTGCACGGCGGAGCGGTCCGCCTCGGGGCCGGGTCCACCGAGCGCCCCTTCGAGGAGACCGCCGTCGAGCACCAGGTGGCCAAGGCCGCCATCGGCCGTGCGGCCGCAGCGCTCGTGCGGTCCGGCGAGTGCGTCGTGCTCGACGTCGGCACCACCCCGGCCGCGGTCGCCGAGGCGCTCGTCGCCCGCACGGAGCTGTCCGACGTCACCGTCGTCACGAACTCGCTGACGACCGCACTGGCCCTCGAACGCGCCGTGCCGCGGTTCACCGTGATCGTCACCGGCGGCACCCTCCGGCCGCTCCAGCACTCGCTCGTCGCACCGTTCAACAACACCCTGTTGCCGATGATCGCCGCCGACATCGTGTTCCTCGGTGGCACCGGTGTAGACGTCGCGCACGGTCTGACCAACGTCAACCTGCCCGAGACCGAGGCCAAGCGGGTGCTCGCGGCCACGGCTCGGCGTACCGTCGTCGTCGCGGACGGGTCGAAGTTCGGCCGGGCCCACATCGGGGTCGTCCGCGCGCTCGAGGACATCGACGTCGTCGTCACCGCCGAGGCCGAGGCGGACGCGGTCGCCACGATCCGGGCGGCCGGCGTCGAGGTCGTCGTCGCGGACGGCGAGGACACATCCGGAAGGAACCACACCCCATGACCGCAGCACCCACCGGTGGCCAGTACCGCCTGCACCACGCCGGACCGGACGGCGTCGTCGAGGCCGTCGTGACCGAGGTCGCCGCCGGCATCCGAGAACTCCGCGTCGCCGGCTTCGACCTGACCGAGCCGTTCCCCGTCACCGAGCAGCCGCCCGGCGCCAACGGCATCGTGCTCGTACCGTGGCCGAACCGCGTCGCCGGCGGGGTCTGGGAGCTCGACGGCAAGCGGCAGCAGCTGGACGTCTCGGAGCCGAAGTACGGCAACGCGTCGCACGGCCTGCTCCGCTTCGCGCCGTACCGCGTGGTGTCGCAGACCGAGACGGGGATCGTGCAGGAAGCCACGATCCACCCGCAGCACGGCTGGCCGTTCACCCTCGAGACCCGCGTGCACCACGAGCTCGTCGACGACGGCATCCGGGTGACGCACGAGATCACGAACCGCTCCGGTGTCCGTGCGCCCTTCGCCGTGGGGGCGCACCCGTACCTGCGCGCCGGCGACACCCCGGCCGACGACCTCGTCGTCACGCTCGACGCCGCCACCGCCTTCACCGTCGACGAGCAGAAGGTGCCGAACGGGTCCGTGTCGGTGGAGGGCACGCCGTTCGACCTGCGACGGGGGCGGCGTGCCGGTGACGCAGATCTCGACACCGCGTACTCCGACATCACCCCGGACGCCGACGGGGTCCGCCACACGACGCTGCACGGCCCCGAGGGCGACGGCGTGCAGCTCTGGCAGGACGCGTCGTTCCCGTACGTGCAGGTGTTCACCTCCCGGGAGTACCCCCGCGGCGACGGGAAGGGTCTGGCCGTGGCGGTCGAGCCGATGACCGCTCCGGCCAACGCCCTGAACTCCGGCGAGGGCCTGCGGTGGCTCGAGCCCGACGAGACCTGGACGGGCACCTGGGGCATCCGCCGCGTCTGGTCCTGACCGTCCCCCCGCAACCCGTCTCGCGAAAGCGACTCCGTCCCGCCGAAGGTTCGCGGCACAGTGTCGCTCTGGCGGAGTTGTCGCGGGTGGGGCCGGCGATCTGTCGTTTCGGCGGGGGAGTCACCGCTCCACTGGAACCACGAACGCCGCCCCGGTGCGGGGCGGCGTTCGTCGTCTCGGAGCTGCGGGTCAGCCGCGGCGCATGCGGAGCGCCTCGACCGCGAGGGACTCGCTGGCGTAGCGCCCGACCTCGTGCGCCCAGGCCGGGTCGTCCCCGCGCAGGGCGATGAAGTCCTTGCGCTGTCGGCACACGTAGCCGAGCACCGCGGTGGCCGTCGCGACCTCGATGAAGTCCTTGCGGATGTGCCGGGTCGTGACCTGCGCGTTGCGACGGAGCGTGTCGAGCAGGAGCTCGTTGCTCATCGTCGTGTTGGTCGCGGCGGCGAGCTCGACGATGCGGCGCGCGTCCCCGGTGCTGCTGGTCTGCGTGGCTTCGATGGGCTCGATCACGGTGTACCCCGTTCGTTCGTGGTGGTGCGGTGCTGCAGGATCCGGTGATCGGATCCGGGAACGACACTATCGGCGGCAGCCCAACAGTCGGCTGTGCGCAGGCTGATGTGTGCAGGGGATCTGCCATGAGCCAGCTGGGGGCGACTTGTACCCCGGTGTACTGATCGGGCGCTCGCCGATCACGCTGTCAGGAGCAGCGGTCGGACGGGTCGGCGCTGGCGAGCTGTTCGAGCGCGCCGTCGATCTTGTCGGCCAGGTACCGGTAGCCGTCGTCGTTGAGGTGCTGCCCGTCGCCCGCCGCGTAGCTGCCGCTGTTCATCGCCGTGAACCACTGCCGGTCGACCGCGTCCACGAACGGCACGCCGGCGTCCCGAGCGCCGGCCGCGACCGCCGCCGAGATGGCGACGGTGGTCTCCGCGCGGGGCTGCGGGGCCGACGGCCCGATCGCGACGACGACCGCATCGGGCCACTGCCGCTTCGCCGTCCGCAGTGCCTGCTCGACACGTTCCTCGAGTGTCGACGCGCTCACCAGCCAGTCGTTCTGGCTGCCCTGCACGATGACCAGCCGGGGGTCGAGCGATGCGTTCTGCTCGATCCGCGCACGGTAGGTCATGGTGGGGGAGTGCGACCTCCCGGTGTTCACGTAGCCGCTCCCGGCGACACCGTCGATGGTGGCGTCCCAGCCGCGCTCCGTCGCGAGGTCCTGCGCCCACCCGTGCACGCCGTCTGACGAGCCGCGGCCGACGGTGTACGAGTCGCCCACGATGAGCACCTCCGCGCCTCGGGCCATGGCCGACGACACCCGGGAAGCCGAGACGGTCGACGTCGCCGGGATCGTCAGGCACGCATCGGACACCGCCGGCAGCATGACGAGGAACCCGCCGACGCCGAGTGCCATCGCGCTCAGGGCGACGGCCGGCAGGTGCCGTCGCCTCTTGCGTCGTCGTCTGCGCGGCAACGAACGGGGACCGTCCGGCCATCCGCCGTCGGTTCGTCGGGCCACGGCCGGGATTCTACGCGGCACGGTCCGGACGCCTGCTGACCGGGGAAGGAGTGTCCTCGAACGCGGGCGAGCGCCCGCGGTCCGAGCCGCTGATCGTGGTTTGCTGATCGGGCTCGCACCTGACACCGATTCTTGGGGGCCCCGTGACGACCGTCACCTACGCCGGCGACAGCATCACCAACCCGGAGAACTCGTTCTCGTGGACACGGTTCCTGACCGGGACGGACCTGCGGCTCGTCGCGGGCGTCGGGATCAGCGGTGCGACGTCGGCGACGGTCCGCAACGCCGCCGCGCCCGTCGACGCGGACGTCCTCGTCGTCATGGTGGGGACGAACGACATCCGCCTCGGTGTGGGCCGGTCGACGATCCGCGACAACATCGCCGCGATCGTCGGCATCGTGGGCGCCGACCACGTCGTCGTCGCGCAGGTCGCGCCGTCGAACCTCACGGACTACGGCGCCGACCACATCGACCGCGCCGCCGGCGGCTTCGCGCACAACCGCGACCTGGCACGCTTCACCGCCGACAACGGCTGGCTGCTGGTCGATCCCTGGTTCCCGGTCCGTCGCCTCGACGGAACGTACGCGACCGGAGCCGCCGATGCTGACGGCGTGCACCCCACCGTGGCGACCGGCACCGCTGCCGGGGCGCTCCTGTCCAACACGATCCGCATCGCCGCTGGCGGGGCATCCGCCTGACGAGCGCGCTGCACTCCTGGTGTCCGTGTGCCCCGTGGGGGCGGCGTTCAGGAGAGTGTGGGCCCCGTGGGGCTCGAACCCACGACCCTCGGATGAAAAGCCGGCGTTCAGGAGAGTGTGGGCCCCGTGGGGCTCGAACCCACGACCCTCGGATTAAAAGTCCGGTGCTCTACCAACTGAGCTAGAGGCCCTCACCCGCAAGGCTAGCGGGTGAGGGCCTCTGGGAAGAACCTGGTGTCGAGGGTCAGCCGCGACGCCCGGTGAGCGTCCGCAGCAGCCACAGGACGACCGCCACGATGAGCAGCACGATGCCAACCCACAGCAGGAACTTGAGGCTCGCGGTGAAGCCACCGACGAACAGCAGGATGACCGCGATGACGGCCAGGATGATGAGCAACGGGTTCATGGGGGAGTCCTCTCCTTCACGTACGGGAGGAGCGCCCCCCGACGAGACACCGTACCCGCGGCGCTGCCGTTGCGTTCTGCGCGAACGGAAGGCGGGCGTGTCACCGGCCGTGCCTACACTGACGCGGTGCCTCGCGATCACCACCGTCCTGTCCACTTCACCGATGCCGAGTTCGCCGCGATCCAGGGCGGCGAGGACCCGGCCGTCGTGAACCGTGTCGCGCACGAGACCGCGAACGCGCTGCTGCACCGGGTGCGTCAGGACCCGGACCCCGCGGTGGTCGAGCGGCTCGTCACCTACACGGACGTGCACGGCATCGACGCGATCGCCGAACTCTGGGCACGGGTGGGTGCGCACACCCTGCCGGGTGCCCTGTGGCGGGTGTACCTCGTCCGCACGGTGATCCGGCAGAACCCGGAGGAGATCGCGTACTTCTTCCAGCGCGGCACCGAGCGCATCGGCACGATCGACCAGGCCGTCGCGGGGGCGGAGCAGCCGACCGGTCCTGCCGAGATCCTCACCCTGGCGGACCGCATCCTGCACGGGCTGTACACGGGCGACTTCGCCGTGGCGCTCGACCGTGGGGCGGCGTTCTGCCGGCTGACCGCGGCCGGTGCGACTGCGGTGGCGGACGACTCCGACCTCACCGCGACCGGCCGCGCGAGCGAGTTGACGACGCGCGCGCTCCGTCTGACGGAGCTGGCGGCCGACCTGACCGAGGCGGCGGCGCTCTGGCGTCGCGAGAGCCTGGACTAGCGAGCGAACGCGCCGGACCCGCACCGGGCCTCCCGGCAGAACGCGAAGGGCAGAACGCGAAGGGCAGAACGCGAAGGGCAGAACGCCGAAGCGCAAGCAGACAGCCGCAGGGCAGAGAAAAACCGGGCCGCAGAAGCGCCTCTCGGCGCGAGGCCGCTCGAAGCGGCGAATTTTGGAGCCCGGGGCTTGCTGCGGCCCGGCGACACCAACTCTACGACGCGTCGGCTGTGTCCGCTGCCCTGTTCACTCTCGGTGGACAGATCCGGACCCGGGCGTGCTCGACAGAGGGCCCGGACGCGGCGTCCCGACAACTTCTCGGCATCCGATCCAATCCACCACGGGCACCGCGCCGAATCATCAGCGTGACGGACTTGATGACCGTCACGAACGCGAGAGGCCCGGCGTGACCCGGACCGGTATCCGCCGGTCAATTCCCTGTGGGTCACGCTGGCCTCTCGTCTCGACCGCACGACGCGGCGGCTTCGTCCTACCCGGGGCGCGGCCGCAGCACAGCACCACCAGCAGCACCGCACCACCAGCACCACCGCACCACCAGCACCACCGCATCACGCAGCACCCCTGACAGAACGGCCACAACCGGTCGCCGACGCACCCGAGAGGAGGGAAACCTGCAATGCTTGCCCTCGTGGATAGCGACACCGAACGCTGGAGCTCGTCAGAGCCAGCCCAGGCATCGCCGGACGACCTCTTGGCGCGGGTTGCCTCCGGTGACCAAGCCGCCTTCGCGGACCTCTACGACGCCCTCTCCGGCCGGGTCCTCGGACTCGTGACGCGGCTCCTCCGGGACCGCGCCCAGTCCGAAGAGGTCACGCAAGAGGTCTTCCTCGAAGTCTGGCAACAGGCCACCCGGTTCGACCGGAAGCGCGGGACCGCCTCCAGCTGGGTCCTGACCATGGCGCACCGCCGAGCGGTGGACCGGGTCCGGGCGTCGCAGGCCTCGCACGACCGGGACACGAAGATCGGCATCCGCGACCTCGAGTCCGGTTTCGACCAGGTCTCCGAGTCGGTCGAGATCCGCATCGAACACGAACGTGTCGGCAGGGCCCTGGCCAAGCTGACCGAGTTCCAGCGGCAGGCCGTGCAGCTCGCGTACTACGGAGGCTTCTCGCACAGCGAGATGGCCGAACAACTCGGTGTCCCCATCGGCACCGTCAAGACCCGTCTCCGTGACGGGATGATCCGACTCCGAGACGAGATGGGGGTGACCTCATGACCGAACGACACGACGACCCCGCCCTGCTGACGGGTTCCTACGCACTCGACGCGCTGTCCGACGATGAGCGCATGCTCCTCGAGGACGTCCTCACGACGTCGCCCGAACTCCAGGCCGAGGCCGACTCGCTGCGCGAGACCGCGCTGCAGCTGGCCTTCGCCGCCGCTCCGATCGAGCCGCCGACGTCGCTCCGCGCGTCGCTGCTGGCTCAGATCGCGACGACCCCGCAGGCTGCACCACTGGCCGACACGGCTCCTGCCGGCGACACGACCCCCGTCCAGGAGGCCCGTCCCGAGCCCGCCAGGCACGTCGCCTCGATCGCCGACGGCTCCACCACCGGTGGCCGGGCGACCTCCGAAGCTCGGCGCCGCTGGTTCCAGCGTCCGGCAGCCATGCTCACCAGTGCTGCTGCGGTCGCCGTGGTCTTCCTCGGTGTCGGCCTGGGGGTCGGCGTCGCGAACGGTCCGGCCGACGGACCGGGCACCGGCACCACGCAGGCGTCGAGTGGCCTCGACCGCATCTACGCCGCGTCGGACTTCCAGCGCAGCACCACCAAGGTCGAGGGCGGCGGCACGGCCACGGTCGTGTGGTCGGGCGACCTCGGCAAGTCCGCGGTCATCCTCGACGGTGTCGCCCAGGCGCCGAAGGGCAAGACGTACGAGCTCTGGTACATCGGCTCCGAGAACGAGGGCGGCACGATCAAGTCGGCCGGCCTGGTCGACGGTGTCGCCGACGGCGTGCACTCGGCGGTGCTGACGGGCTCGATGTCCGACGGCGCGACGATCGGCATGACGGTCGAGCCGGCCGGTGGTTCGGAGCAGCCGACCACGACGCCGATCATGGCGGTCCCGACCACCTCGGCCTGACCCTCCCGGGAAGACCGACCCCGCCCCGGCTCCGACGCAGAACGACGAAACCGCTGTCATACGACAGCGGTTTCGTCGTTCCAGCGCGTATGCAACATGGAGCGCCTGCAACGAGCGACGAGGTCGACGTCGCACGACATCGAGGGTGTCGTTCTGCGTCGGCACGAGCACCGCCCCCAGCGCAACCACGAAGGCCCGGTGCGCGTCCGTGGCGGACGTGCACCGGGCCTCCCGGTCGTCCGTCAGCACGACGGACGGACAGCGATCAACCGAAGCGACCCGAGACGTAGTCCTCGGTGGCCTGGACGGACGGGTTCGAGAACATCGTGGTGGTGTCGTCGAACTCGATGAGCTTGCCCGGCGCACCGGTGCCGGCGATGTTGAAGAAGGCCGTCTTGTCGCTGACGCGCGAGGCCTGCTGCATGTTGTGCGTGACGATGACGATCGTGAACTCCTTCTTGAGCTCCTCGATCAGGTCCTCGATGGCCAGGGTGGAGATCGGGTCGAGTGCCGAGCAGGGCTCGTCCATCAGCAGCACGTCGGGCTGCACCGCGATGGCGCGGGCGATGCAGAGACGCTGCTGCTGCCCACCGGACAGGCCCATGCCGGGCTTGTCGAGGCGGTCCTTGACCTCGTTCCACAGGTTCGCGCCCTGCAGGGACCGCTCGACGATGTCGTCGGCCTCGGACTTCGAGACGCGCTTGTTGTTGAGCTTCACGCCCGCGAGCACGTTGTCCTTGATGGACATCGTCGGGAACGGGTTCGGACGCTGGAAGACCATGCCGACCTGGCGACGGACGAGCACCGGGTCGACCCCGGGGCCGTACAGGTCGTCGCCGTCGATCTTGACCGAGCCCTCGACCCATGCGCCGGGGATGACCTCGTGCATGCGGTTCAGGGTGCGGAGGAAGGTGGACTTGCCGCAGCCGGAGGGGCCGATGAAGGCGGTGACGGTGCGGGGCTCGATGGTGATGTCGACACCCTCGACCGCCTTGAACTTCGAGTAGTAGACGTTGAGGCCGTCGACCTCGATGCGCTTGGACACGTTGATCCTTCTGGTGGGTGGGGAAGTGGGTTCGCTAGCGCGAGAGCTTGGGGGCGAAGAGTCGGGTGACGAACCGGGCAAGCAGGTTGAGCACCATCACGATGAGGATGAGCACCAGCGCGGCGGTCCAGGCACGGTCGACGAACGGCTGCGGGTTGGCACCCTGCTGCGAGTACTGCGTGTACGCGTACACCGGCAGGGTCATCATCGGGTCCTTGAACAGGTCGTAGTTCATGCTCGCGGTGAAGCCGGCGGTGACGAGCAGCGGGGCCGTCTCGCCGATGACGCGGGCGATGGAGAGCATGACGCCGGTGGTGATGCCGGCGAGCGACGTGGGGAGGACGACCTTGAGGATCGTGAGGTACTTCGGCACCCCGAGGGCGTAGGACGCTTCGCGGAGCTCCATCGGCACGATCTTCAGCACCTCTTCGGTGGAGCGCACGACGATCGGGATCATCAGCACCGACAGGGCGACCGAGCCGACCAGGCCGAAGCGGGCACCGGGGCCGAGGAACAGCGCGAACAGTGCGTACGCGAACAGACCGGCGACGATCGACGGGATGCCCGTCATGACGTCGACGAAGAACGTGATGCCCTTCGCCAGTGCGCCGCGGCCGTACTCGACCAGGTAGATCGAGGTGAGCAGCCCGATCGGCACCGAGATGAGCGCCGCGAACAGCGTGATCTCGAGCGTGCCGATCAGCGCGTGGATCGCGCCGCCGCCCTCGGAGATCACCCCGCGCATCGAGTACGAGAAGAAGTTCGCGTCGAAGCGGGCGAGACCGTCGGCCAGGACCGTCCAGAGCAGCGACACCAGCGGCAGGACCGCGATGACGAAGGCGGTGATGACGAGCGAGGTGATGAGCCGGTCGACGGCCTGGCGTCCGCCTTCGACGATGCGCGAGACGACCACGATCAGGACGTCGAACAGGACGGTGCCGAGGAAGAGCGCTGCGACGACGTTGAAGTCCTTGACCGAGCCGCCGGCGTTGAGCAGGGCGAACACGGCCACCAGGGCGACCCAGCTGCCGACCAGCAGCAGCCACGGAACCGAGCGGTGCAGCTTGCCGTTGGCGTAGACGTTGCCGGCGGTGCCGGTCTGACGGAGGGCGAGGGACATCGGGTGGACCTCTCAGCTGACCCGCGTGCGGACGATGTACCGCGCGAGCATGTTGATGACCAGGGTGATGACGAACAGGATCAGACCCGACGCGATCAGGGCGTTCAGGGCGGTCCCCGATGCCTCGGCGAACTGCAGCGCGATGTTCGCGGCGATCGTCGAGGGGTTCTGCGAGGTCAGCATCTGGAAGGTGACGTTCGTCGAGACCGACAGCACCAGGGCGATCGCCATCGTCTCACCCAGGGCACGTCCGAGCCCGAGCATGATCGCGGACACGATGCCGGACTTCGCGAACGGCAGCACGGACAGTCGGATCATCTCCCAGCGCGTCGCACCGAGGGCCAGGGCGGCTTCCTCGTTGAGCGTGGGCGCCTGCAGGAAGATCTCGCGCATGACGGCCGTCATGATCGGGATCGCCATCACGGCGAGGACGATCGACGCGGTCAGGATGGTGCGGCCGGTGCCGGACACCTGGCCGGAGAAGAGCGGGAACCAGCCGAGGTACTCGTTCAGGAAGCCGTAGAACGGCTTCACGAACGGCGCCAGCACCACGATGCCCCAGAGGCCGTAGACGACCGACGGGACCGCGGCGAGCAGGTCGATGACGTAGCCGAGCACCGGGGCGAGGCGCCGCGGTGCGTAGTGCGAGATGAACAGGGCGATGCCGAGGGCGAGCGGGACCGCGATCACGAGCGCGATGAGCGCGGACCAGACGGTGCCGAAGACCAGGGGGCCGACGTAGTCCCAGAAGTTCGTGGCGTTGTTCGGCAGCTCGCCGACCTTGGCGGCGAACGCCGGGATGCTCTGCCAGACGAGGAACGCGGCGACGAGCACGAGCACGAACAGGATGAGGCCGCCGGCGATCACCGAGGCGGCGGAGAACACCCGGTCACCGACGCGGACGACGGCCTTCGGCTTGGTCGGGGTGACGGTGGCCCCTGGCTGGGCCGGTGCGGTCGTCATGGGACTCCTGTCGGAGGAACGCCGGGGGAGGCGACGGGTTCGGGTGGTGGAGCGTGGAACGGGGTGCTGGTCGGACGGGCGCTGGCGGTGGGGCCGGGCTGCTCGCGTCGCGACGAGCAAGGGCCCGGACGCCGGTCAGGTGGGTGGGACCGGCGTCCGGGCGCTTGGGGGTCTTACTTGATGGAGTCGACCGCGGCAGCGGCCTTCTCGGCCAGGTCGGACGACAGGGCGGCCGACTTGGCCTCCTTCGCCGCGGCGTCCTGGGCGTCGCCGGTGACGACGTAGCTCAGGAAGCCCTTGACCAGGTCGGCCTTGTCCGAGTCCTTGTACTCCTGGCACGCGATGGCGTAGGAGACGAGGACGAGCGGCCAGGCACCGTCAGCGGTGTCCTTGCGGTCGATGTCGATCGCGAGGTCGTTGTCCTCGCGGCCGGTGGCGACCTTCGAGTCGGCGACGACCTGCGCGGCGCCGTCGGCCGAGATCTCGGTGGCCTTGTCGCCGACCATCAGCTTCGCCTTGTCGAGGTCACCCGCGCCGGAGTCGTCGATGTAGGTGATCGCGTTGGAGGCGCTGCCCATGGCGGAGGCGACACCGGAGGTGCCCTTCGCGCTGTCACCGACCGAGTACGGGAAGGTCTGGCTCGGCTCTTCGGTCCAGACGTCGCCGGCGTTCGCGGAGACGTACTCCGAGAAGTTCTGCGTGGTGCCCGAGTCGTCGGAGCGGTGCACGACCGTGATGTTCGCGTCCGGCAGCTTCGCGTCCTTGTTCAGCGAGGCGATCTCGGAGTCGTTCCACTTGGTGATCTTGCCCGAGAAGATGCCCGCGATGGTCTTCGCGTCGAGGGTCAGGTCGCTGACGCCGTCGACCTTGTAGGCGATCGCGATCGGGGAGATGTAGACCGGGATGTCGATGGCCTTGGTGTCGGCCTTGCACAGGTCGAAGGAGCCCGAGAGCTCCTCGTCGTTCAGTGCTGCATCGGAGCCGGCGAAGTCCGCGGCACCCGAGATGAAGTTCTTGCGGCCGGCGCCCGAACCATCGGGCGTGTAGTTGACCGTGACGCCCGAGGCCTGGTCCTGGAAACCGGCGGCCCAGGTGGCCTGCGCGGTCTGCTGGGCGGACGAGCCGGAGCCGGTCAGGGTTCCGGTGAGGCTCGAGGAGCCGGAGTTGCTCGAGGAGGACTCGGTGCTGCCCGCGTCCTCGTTCGCCGCGCACGAGGAGAGCACGACTGCGCCGGCGATCGCGATTGCTGCGATCGAACCGATTCGCTTGATGTTCACAGGGGTCCCTTCGGGGATGGGGTGCAGTGGGACCACTGCGGTCCCTGGGCCGGTGCCGACCCGGGAGCGACTGTAGGGACGCGAGGTGACGGGGATCACGCGCGTTGGTGAACGGAAGGTGAACGAGGGGTTGTGCCGACCGGGAGGCGCGGATCGCGTTCCGGGCACGGCCGACGCCCGGCACGTGGCCGGGTGCAGGGCGTGCGGTCGCTACGCCGGGATCGTGTTGCGGTGCGTCTCGACGGCGACGAGGGTCTCGCCGGCGATGTGCATCACCGAGAAGTCGCCGACCGAGAGCATCGCGGCGCGGCGGAGGTCGAACCGGCCGGAGTCGTCGGCGGTCGCGGTGGCGATCCGGGCGATGATGTCCGGCAGCACCGGCCCGTGCGAGCACAGCACCGCGGTCTTGCCCTTGTCGAGCCGGCGGCGGACGACGCCCTTGACGTCGGCGGCGCCGCGGTCGTGGGCGTCCTGGCTGATGTCGGGGGTGCTCGAGACGCCGAGCTTCGTGGTCGCGGACAGCGGTTCGACGGTGGCGAGGCACCGGGCCGCGGTGCTGCTCACGATCTTCTTCGGGCCGAACGCGGCGACGGGCGATGCCGCGGCCTTGGCCTGCGAACGACCGACGGGCAGGAGTGGACGGGTGGCGTCCGGGCCGTTCCAGTCGGAGCCGGGCACGGTCTTCGCGTGTCGGAGCGCGATCAGGGCGAAGGTGCGGTGGTGGCCGACGGCGGCGCGCTCGGCGAACCGGTCGAGGATCGCCACGTCGCGCTCGTACGTCAGACGGTTGCGGGCGTCGTCGATCGTGACCCACTCGAGGGCGGCGACCTCGTGGTTCGGGGTGAAGTCACCCGCGCGGGCGTACTCCTTCGACGAGACACGGGCGGCCCAGTAGTGCACGACCTTGTCGCGACCGTTCGGCAGCACGTACTCCGCGGTGCCGAGCGGGGCGCCGAGGTGCACGCGGTACCCGGTCTCCTCGTCGATCTCGCGCACGGCGGTCGTCGGGACGGCCTCGCCCGGGTCCACCTTGCCCTTGGGCAGGGAGACGTCCTTGTGGTGGTCGCGGTGGATGAGCAGCACGAGGGGCGTGCCGTCCTGTTCGCGCCAGACGACTGCGCCGGCGGCGAGGACGGGGCCCGAGGGACCGCCGCTCACCGAGTGGAGCGCTTCCGAGCCGAGATCTTCCGCATCGTCACATTCTGCACGTCTTCGAGCGGGCGACCGTCATCGTCGGTCGAGTGGCGGGTCCACTCACCGTCGGACTCGAGGTGCCACGAGCTCGCGGTGTCGGCCATCGCCAGGTCGAACATCGCGAGCACCTCGTCGATGTGGTCCGGTGCCGTCAGTCGCACGAGTGCCTCGACGCGGCGGTCGAGGTTGCGGTGCATCATGTCGGCGCTGCCGATGAAGACCGCCGGGTCGCCGTCGTTGTGGAACGCGAACGCGCGGGAGTGCTCGAGGTACCGCCCGACGATGCTCCGCACGCGGATGGTGTCGCTCACGCCTTCCATCCCCGGCTTGAGCGAGCAGATGCCGCGCACCCAGACGTCCACCGGCACGCCGGCCTGGCTGGCCAGGTACAGGGCGTCGATGATCTGCTCGTCGACCATCGAGTTGACCTTGATCCGGATGCCGGACGGCTTGCCGGCGCGGGCGTTGTCGGACTCGGTCTGGATCCGCTTGAGCAGCCCCTTGCGCAGGTGCAACGGCGCGACGAGCAGCCGCTTGAACTTCTTCTCGATCGCGTAGCCGGACAGCTCGTTGAACAGGCGGGTCAGGTCCTTGCCCACGGTGTCGTCCGCGGTGAACAGGCCCATGTCCTCGTAGATGCGTGAGGTCTTCGGGTTGTAGTTGCCCGTGCCGATGTGGCTGTAGTGCTTGAGCGTGCCGCCCTCTTGCCGGATGACGAGCACGAGCTTCGAGTGCGTCTTCAGCCCAACCAGTCCGTAGACGACGTGCACGCCGGCCTTCTCGAGCTTGCGGGCCCACGTGATGTTGTTCTGCTCGTCGAAGCGCGCCTTGATCTCGACGAGCGCCAGGACCTGCTTGCCAGCGGCCGCCGCGTCGATCAGGGCCTCGACGATGGGGCTGTCACCCGAGGTGCGGTACAGCGTCTGCTTGATCGCGAGCACGTGCGGGTCGGCCGCGGCCTGCTCGAGGAACGCCTGCACGCTCGTCGCGAAGGACTCGTACGGGTGGTGCACGAGGACGTCGTTCGCCTTGATCGCACGGAACAGGTCGGGCTTCGTGTTCGGCTCACCCGGCTGGAACTGCACCGGGGTCGTCGGCACGTGCTTCGGGTAGTGCAGGTCCGGGCGGTTGATCTTCGAGAGCTCGAACAGGCCACCGAGGTCGAGCGGCGACGGCAGTCGGAAGACCTCCTGCTCGGTGATGTCGAGTTCGCGCACGAGCAGGTCGAGGGTCACCGGGTCCATGTCCTCGGTGATCTCGAGGCGGATGGGCGGACCGAACCGGCGACGCAGGAGTTCGCGTTCGAGGGCCTGGATGAGGTTCTCGGCCTCGTCCTCCTCGATCTCGACGTCCTCGTTGCGGGTGACCCGGAACACGTGGTGCTCGAGCACCTCCATCCCCGGGAACAGGTCGTCGAGGTGGTTCGCGATGAGGTCTTCGAGGGGGATGAAGCGCATCCGGCCGGAGTTGTCGTCCGGCAGCTTGATGAAGCGGGAGAAGTTCTGCGGCACCTTGAGGCGCGCGAACTCCTGCCGCTGCGACTTCGGGTTGCGGACCCGGACCGCCAGGTTGAGCGAGAGCCCGGAGATGTAGGGGAACGGGTGCGCCGGGTCGACCGCCAGGGGCATGAGCACCGGGAAGATCTGCTCGTTGAAGTACTCGCGCATCCGGAGCCGGTCGGCTTCGTCCAGGTCGGACCAGTGCTCGACGTGGATGCCGGCGGCGTCGAGGTCGGGCTTGAGCGACCCGATGAACGCCTGGGCGTGCCGGTCCTGCAGCTCGTGGGCCTTCTTCGCGATGTCGCGCAGGACGTCGCTCGGTGCACGTCCGACGTTGGTGGGCACGGCGATGCCGGTGTCGATGCGGCGCTTCAGGCCCGCGACCCGGACCATGAAGAACTCGTCGAGGTTGGACGCGAAGATCGCCAGGAAGTTCGCCCGCTCGAGCAGGGGCTGCGTGCGGTCCTCGCCCAGCTCGAGCACGCGCTGGTTGAAGCGCAGCCAGCTCAGCTCGCGGTCGAAGTAGCGGTCCGACGGCAGTGACTCGTGCTCGATCTCGACGACCTCGTCGAAGTCGTCGAGGTCGGGTGCGACGGATTCGCCGTCGAGCTGCGGTTCGGTGTCCATGTCCACATCCTGCCACCCGGGCCCGGTGGCCGGAGGGCCTCCGGTGGACGCTGTGGAAACACGCGGTGAACGCGCTCAGCCGGACGTCGACGGTCGGCGCAGGACCGGGACGCGGCCCCACCGCGTCACGACGCGCCACGACCACTCGACCGGGCCGTAGGTGAACCGGCGCAGCCAGAGCCGGCTCGCGATCGACTGCACCGTGATCGAGAGGACTCCGATCACGACGACCGGCCACGAATCGGCACTGTGCCGCAGGTCGAGGGCCGGTCCCGCGACCCAGGCGATGACGGCCGCGGCCACGAAGTTCGTCAGGGCCATCCGGCCGAGCGGCTCGAACACGGCTGCGAGCACCCGCTGCGCCGGAGTGTGCCAGAGCAGGGCGAACCCGGCCGTGTACGCGATCGCCATGACGACCCCGGCGATGCCGCCCGGTGTGGTGAAGCGCGGATCGCCGGGCGTGGTCGTCTGCCACAGCACTGCCGGGACCGCTGCGACGGCAGCGCCCCCGAACACCACGGCGATCCACCTGGTGCCGCGCTCGGCGACCCACGGCAGCCCGAACGCGGCCGACCCGGCGCCGAGCAGCATGAGTCCGGGCAGGCTCAGCACACCGCCGCCGGTGGACACGTACGCGGCGACCGTCCCCACGGCCCCGAGCAGCAGCACCGGGAGCCGGGGGAGCAGCAGGACGAACGGCATCACCACGAGACCGACCACGCCGTACTCCGCCAGGATGTTCCCGGGGTAGATCAGCCAGAGCAGGGCACCGATGGCGAAGAGGGCGACCAACCGGCGGACGAGCACCGCCCAGACGGCCGCACCACGTCGGCGCGCGCCGTCCTGCACGAACCACAGGCCCATGCCGAACAGGAACGCGAACACCGGGACGAAGCGCGTCTGCACGGTGAAGTCGAGCACGTCCCGCACGGGGTCGTCGTGCATCGGGTCGAGGGCGGCCCCGATCTCGGTGATGTCAGCGATGTTCACGGCGATGATGCCGGCGAGTGCGAACCCGCGGACGGCGTCGAGCAGGTGTGCGCGGTGGGGGAGCTGCGGCGAGGTGGTCATGCCTCCGATCTCAGCGGAGGGCGCACCGGTCTCGCGTCGTCCCGACGGATGATATTCCGTACATCACCAAACGTGCCGCGCTATGGCATGGAGGATTGGTCACGATATACGAACGGTGACATCTGCGCCGGTTTGTGGGTATGGTGGGTCCCGTCAGAGCCTCCGGGGGGATTCCACTGCGCGGGGGTGCAGCTACGAATGAAAGAGGTTCATCATGTCGCGTGTCCTTTCGACCGAGCAGGCCAAGACCGCCATCCGTCAGGTCCAGTCGATCATCAACGGTGGTTTCACCGACCAGATCTCGCAGCTCGACGCCCAGGGCCGGATCCTGTCCGACTCGAACGTCTGGGACGGCCCGCTCGCGGCGACCTTCCGTGGGTCGACCTGGCCGGAGACCAAGGCCGCCCTCGACAAGGCGAAGACCGAACTCGAGCAGCTCCGCACGCAGCTCGACAAGATCTCGCAGGACATCTTCACCGCGGGTGGCGGCGCGTAAGCAGCCACTCGTTCCGCCCGGACCGTCGCGCTCGCGGCGGTCCGGGCGTTCGCGGTCGGTGGGGCCGCGTGACCAGCACGACCAGTACGACTTCGGGGGATGAACCATGGCTGACCTGCACGGCAACGATCCGGTCAAGTTCGACAACGGCACGGCCGACGCACTCCGCACGGCGCTGAACAGCGCAGCCGAGTCGATCGAGGGGCAGGCCGGCTCGCGGCAGTCCTACGTCACCACCGCGTCGCAGGAGTTCCGCGGGCACTTCTCCGAGCTCTTCGCGCAGAACGCCGGCACCGCGAAGAGCGACGCCGAGGACATCGCCACGAACCTGCGCACGGTTGCGGGCTGGGTCGACCAGATGAAGGAAGCCGCCAAGAGCGAGAACGCTCGCCGCAAGACGGCGAGCGACTGGTACGAACACCACGAGAACCGCAACTTCATCGAGGTCGCCGTCGACTGGGCCAGCGGTAACGACAACCCGCCCGAGGTCAAGCACGAGGATGCTCCGACCTTCGCGCCTGCCAGCGCAAAGTCGACGACGCGTCAGACGCCCAACCCCGGCGCCGGTGGTGGCGGTGGTGGCGGGACGTCGTCGGCGAAACCGGAGGACCTCCGTTCCTTCGCCACCGGATCGACGTCGCTCAACAGCGACCTCGCCGGCAAGCCCGCGGGGCTCCGCGGCAAGCTCGACGACTTCGCGACGAAGTGCTCGTGGGGCACGATCAACGCCGACGGGCTCGTGTCGGCGTTCGACAAGTGGCTCGCCGCCAACGGCCAGGACGTCACCTGGGCGAACACCATCGCCGACGCGTTCGCTGCTGCCGGCGGTGAAGGCGCCGTCTCCACGGTCTCAGACGCCGCGCTCGCCGCAGCCCTGGCCGCCGCGGGGGTCTCGCAGTCCCGCACCGACCTGCAGTTCGATCCGCCGTCGGCCTACGGGGCCCAGCCGACGACCGGCTACTCGATGGACCCGGTCAACACCACGACGGGCAACTTCCTCGAACCGGAGCTCGACCTCGGGTTCACCGGTGCATCTGCAGCGCTGCAGGTCACCCGCATGTACAACTCCCTCGACCAGCACGTCGGGCTCTTCGGTCCGGGGTGGGCGTCGATCCTCGAGACCCGCCTGCTCCTCGACGACGAGGGCGCATCCTTCGTCGGGGCCGACGGCCGTCAGGTCCGGTTCCCGCGCGACGGCGAGGGCTGGGCGCGCGGAGTCGGCGAGAACCGCTGGCTCGCGGCCGAGGGCGACCGGCTCGTCGTCCGCGACAACCAGGGCGGGCGCATCGAGTTCTCGCCGTCCGGGCAGTGGCTCGGGCAGCGGGGCGGCGCCGGTACTGCGGTCCGCGTCGAACGGGACAGTGACGACGTCGTCGTGCGTCTGGTGCACGAGCGCGGACGCTCGATCGACGTCGACCACGTCGACGGCCGGGTCGCGGTGCTCCGCGCGTCCGACGGCCGCCGGGTCGAGTACGGGTACGACGACCGGGGCCGCCTCGTCACGGCGACCGATGCCGTCGGTACCCGGACCTACGGCTGGAACGACGACGACCTGATCACCACGGTCACCAGCGCGGCCGGTGTCGTCGAGGTCGACAACACCTACGACGACCAGCGCCGCGTCGTCGAGCAGGTCAGTCCGCACGGCCGAACAGTGCGGTTCGCGTACCTGCCCGGCCGGGTCACAGTGGTGTCCGACCACGACGGCTCGCGGTCGAACTCCTACATCGCCGACGCCAAGGGGCGTCTCGTCGGGGTCATCGACTCCGACGACCGCCGCCAGTCGATGAGCTACGACCGGCACGGCAACCTGGTGTCGGCGACCGAGCGCGACGGGTCGGTGACCGTCCACGCGTACGACGACCGCGGCCGGAAGACTCGCACCGTCACGCCGTCCGGCGGCGACCTGACCTACGGGTACGACGACCAGGACCGCGTCACGACCGTCGTCACCGAGGCCGGCGCCGTCGTCGCGTACGAGTACCTGGGCGACGACCGCGACCCGTCGGTCATCAGCGACCCGATCGGCGGCCGGACGGAGCTGACCTGGGAAGACGGCGCCCTCACCCACGTCGTCGACCCGACCGGCGTGGTCCTGACCTTCGACCACGACGCGTTCGGCGAGCTCGTCGCGACCACGAACGCCGTCGGCGACACCGCGCGGATCGAGCGCGATCCGGTCGGTCGCCCGGTCGCCGCGGTCAGCCCCTCCGGCGCACGGAGCGAGTACCGCTACGACGCAGCGGGGCTCCTCGTCGAACGACGTGACGCCGACGGAGCCGTCTGGCGCTTCGAGTACGGCGCCGGCTCCCGCATCGCAGCAGTCGTGGACCCGCTCGGCGCTCGGACCACGTTCGACTACGCCCCGAACGGCGAGCTCGCGACGACCACCGACCCGCTGGGTCGGCGTGTCTCGCGGACGTTCGACGACCAGGGGAACCTGGCGGAGCTCGCATTGCCGGGCGACGCGGTCTGGACGTTCGCGCACGACGCGTTGTCGCGCCTCCAGTCCGTCACCGACCCCGCGGGCGCGACCTGGCGTCGTGAGTACGACGTCGTCGGCGAGCTGACGGCGACCGTCGACCCGACGGGCGTCCGCCAGGAGTTCTCGGACGACGTCGCGACGGGCGTCGCGACCCTGCGCGACGCCTTCGACACCGCGACCGTCCGGTTCGACGAGTACGGCCGACCCGTCGAGTCCACGTCTGACGAGACCGGTTCCGAACTCATCACCTACGACGCCGCCGGTCGACCCGTCGAACTCGTCGACGGCGAAGGCGGACTGACCCGACTCGAACGTGACATCGCCGGTCGTGTCGTCGCGTTGATCGCTCCCTCGGGGGCGCGCTCCACGTACGAGTACGACGCCTGCGGTCGTCCCGCCGCGGCGACCGATGCCGCCGGGGCGCGGACGACGCTCGCCTACGACGCGGACTCCCGCGTCGTGGCCCGGACCCTGCCCACCGGCGAGGTCGAGGAGGTCACGTACGACGCCGTCGGACGCGTGGTCACGCAGACGACTCCGGGTTCCGGCACCGCGCGGTTCCGCTACGACCAAGCCGGGAGGCTCGTCTCCAGCCACGACGCACGCTTCGGCCGTCGTCGGTTCCGCTACGACCCCGCGGGGCAGCTGATCCAGGTCGTCAACGGTCTCGACGGAGTCACCTCGTTCGAGTACGACGAGCGCGGGCGCCTTGTGACGATCACCGATCCTGCCGGCGGGACCACTCGACGCGAGTACGACGCCGCCGACCGTGTGGTCGCCGTCACGGACCCGCTCGACCGCACCACCACCGCGGCCTACGACCCGGCCGGGCGCCAGATCCGCCAGACGGATCCCGACGGCCGCACGACGGAGTGGACCCACGACGCGGCTGGCCGACAGCGGGCCGTGCTCGTCGACGGTGCGGTGCAGTCGGAGATCTCCCGCGACGCCGTCCACCGCACGGTCGTCGTGACGGACCACACCCGTGGTGCCGGTCGGACGATCGAGCACGAGCTCCAGCACGACCGCCGTGGCCTGCTCGTCCGCCGTGCCCGAGGCGACCAGTCCGTCGCGTGGGAGTACGACGCCGACGGCAACCGCACGGCTCGGGTCGACCCGAACGGCACCCGCACCACCTACCGTCGCGATGCCGTCGGCCGCGTCGTCGGGGTGGAACGGGACGGCGCCCCTGCCGGCACGTTCTCGTACGACGCCTCGGGTCGGATCGTCCAGGCGGCCACGGGCGACCTGGTGCAATCGTGGTCGTACGAGGGTGGTGCCCTCGTCGCGCACACCTCGACGACGCTCGACGGTGCCACCACCACGCGCATCGAGCGCGATGCCGACGCGCGGATCACCGCGATCGACGGGCCGTCCGGAGTGGTGTCGTACGAGTACGACCCTGCCGGCCAGCTCGTCCGCGCCGGGGACTCGACGTGGACCTACGACGACCGTGGGCGACTCGTCGCCGAGACCGTCGGCGGTGTCGAGACGCGCCACGAGTACGACGCCGCCGGACAGATCATCGCGACGATCACCGAGGATGGCCGGACCGAGTACGTCCACGACGGTCTCGGCCGACGCATCCGCCGGACCGCCGCTGACGGGTCCACCACCGAGTACGCGTGGTCGGACCTCGGGTACCTCGCTGCCGTCGTCGACCGCGACGCCTCGTACGCTGAGACCGGCCGGCTCGACGTCTGGGTCGATGCCCTCGGTGAGCTCGCCGAGGTCGGCGGGGTCGCCGCGTGGTGGGACTCCGCCGCGGTCGTCCCGTCACTCATCAGCATCGCCGACACGTCGTTGCTCGACCTGCCGGGGGGTGTCAC
Source organism: Curtobacterium sp. PhB170 (assembly GCF_003752345.1). Taxonomy (NCBI): domain Bacteria; kingdom Bacillati; phylum Actinomycetota; class Actinomycetes; order Micrococcales; family Microbacteriaceae; genus Curtobacterium; species Curtobacterium sp. PhB170. Next base: position 195,915 of record NZ_RJUM01000013.1, on the reverse strand, counting down.
CGCGATCGGCGATGTCGTCGCGCAGCCCGCGTGGCGCAGTGCTCGCGCAACCGACGCTGCCGACCCTTGGGCGGCGCTCGCTGCCGTCACCGACGTCGGACTGCCCGCGGGGGTGGCACTGACCGGTTCCGGTGGGGTGTCCGTCGCGGGGCTGGAGTGGCTCGGCGCCCGTGTGTACGACCCGGCGGCGCGGGGCTTCCTGTCGGTCGATCCGCTCGCGCCGATCCTGGGTGCGGCGTGGTCGGGGAACCCCTACTCGTACGCCGGCAACGACCCGTTGCAGGCCGTCGACCCGCTCGGGTTGCGGCCGGCGACGGACAAGGACCTGCAGGCGTACCGGGATGCGCACCAGGGGGCGATCGCGGCTGCCGGGAGCTGGTGGAACGACAACTGGGAGTACGTCGCCGCAGGTGCTGCGATTGGACTGGGTGTCGCGCTCATGTTCACCGGGGTCGGCGGCCCTGCTGGAATCGCGCTCATGGCTGCGTCTGGGGCGTTGCTCAGCGGGGGCGTCTCGGTGGCGTCGCAGAAAGCACAGACCGGAAAAGTAGATTGGGGCAGAGTCGGAGTCGACACTGCTGTGGGCGGCGTGCTCGGTGCAGCCGGTGGCGGAGCAATGATGTTCGGCAAGGCTGCCATGGCAGGCGCACCTGCAGGCCAAGCGGCGCGAGCCGTCGCGGTCAACATGGGTGTCAACGGAGGGGTCGGTGCTGTGAGTGGTGGTGTGACCAACCTTCAGAAGAACGGCTGGCAGATCCGCAACGGGTGGGAGTTTGCGGGGGACGTCGTCGGCGGTGGGGTGTCCGGTGCTGCCGGAGGAATGGCTGGTCCGGCCGGGGGCACGATCGCTAAGGAAATCGGGTACTCAGCGTCCGGAGCGCTCGCTCAGGGGACGTCCTTGGTGCTGAGCGGCGCATCAACGGCGGCCGGGACGGCAGTCAGTCAGGTGATCAGCGGGGACGGAGTGGATCTCGGCACTGTGGCGCAGAACGGAGCCACGGGTATGGCGGGCACGTACGTCAGCGGGAGGATCCTCCCGGGTCAGCACGGAGTGGATACCCTTGCGCAGATGCCCTACTTCCACCCGCGAACCCCCTCCGGCGCGTTCAACTTCTTGCAGAAGAACACGAGCACCTTGTGGGGATCGGCCGTCGGCGGTTCGGTCGTGGGAGGTCTTTTCGGATGACGAGTCGATCAAGCCGTCGAATGCGACCTTGGTTCGTCGATGCTGTTGCAGCCATCGCTTGCCTGGTAATCGCCTGGTGGCGCTTGCGGAGTGGTCCCCAGGACATCAACGTCCCCGCGGCGATCATTGTCGGTGCCGTTGCACTCGGCTACGGGAGCGCCGTCGGATGCTGGTCGAAGCTGAACGATCGTCGCCCGGTGGTACTGGCCGCGCTGATGGTGGTTGTGGTCTTGGTCTTCATCGGCCTCGTCGGCGCTGCTCGGCCGATTGCGGGTCTTCAATGGTTGTGGCTGCTCACCGCCTTTGCCGGTCTGATCAGTGGCGCAGCGGTCGGCGATCGCGTGAGCGTACGGCTCCGGGGAACTGCGCAACCGAGGATCGAGCGCTGACCAATCCTGTGTGAGCTGCTTGGTGCAGACAAGCGGTGTCCGTTGCGGAGTCGACGGGGCAATGGGTCAGCGCGCACATTCTCGTAGCCAAGAATGCAGTCGCTCGACTTCGACCGCCGTGAGCGTGTGCGCGACGGCCTCGACGTTCGGCGTGATGACGAGAGCGATTGCGTCGCCCGGCACGTTCTGTCGCGCCGCATCGATGGGTGCTCCCGTGACCTGTTCTCCGCCGAAGAACAGGAATGCGGTCGGAGTCGAATCAGACTCGATCTGTTGCACCCGACGGTTGACAAGGCTCGAGAGCTCTTCGCCACGAAAGACGGCGACGACGCTCGCAAACTCCATTGTCACGATGAGCTGGAGGCGACGGGTCAAGCCGCGGGGTTCGGCGGAAGCTGTGATCCGAAGACCGCCGGAATCCCACGTCGACGGTGACGGCATCTGGATCGCTCCCGCCTTGGAGGCACGTTTTTCGAACATGCCGAAATGCTACTGACGTGTGCTGCTGGGCGGGCCGCCCGCGAGCAGGAAGGCCCTCGCAGGCCCCGATGAAACCAGTCAGATCGACGTCCAACGGCGACGGCTCCATCACCCTCGGCGCCGACGGCCGTCCCCTTGAAGCCGACGACGGCGCGGGCGGACTGACCCGCCTCAGACCTGATCTCGCAGGCCATCCTGGGAGGGTGGACTGCCTGCCGGCTGGCCAGATTGTCGGCACGACGGGCGTCGGAGTCACGGTTGACTGACACCGGCGCTGAACGAGTCGCGCGGAGAAGGCGCGTGCGGCGGGACAGGGTTGCGGCATCGATCGTCCTCGCTGTCGTTGTCCTCGTGCCCCTGCTGGGCTTCTTCGTCGGGCCGATCACGTTGAAGGTGTACGACGCAGGACACCGGGTGCATGCAGTCTGTACCGTCACTTCTGCCCACAGCAGCGCCGGATCGTCCCACTCTCTGAAGGGGATCGGTTCGTCGATGGCGCAGATCGTGTTCGAGACTTCGGACTGCGGAACACTCGTTCTGCAGCGGGGCGTCACCCGCGACAACGAGGACGACCTCGCCGAGAGCATCGTCCCGGGCGAGCGCTATGAGTTCGACGTCGGCGCGGCCTCCTTCGCCATGCGGAGCTTCCTCAACACGATTCGACAAGCCGTCTACGTCAACAGCTTCGAGCTGGCCTGAGGGCGGCTGAGGCGCTCGTCAGTGCCCGAAGACCCGGACGAATTCGTTCCACTGCGCCGGCGCACGCTGCTCGAGCCATGCGCACAGTTCCTGGTAGGCGGCATCGATCGACAGGACGCTGATCACACCCCGTTGGCCGTGCACCTTGATGTCGAGCCCACCGAAGCGGTTCGTGGTGGGTCGGATGTGCTTGATCGCCGCCGGGTCGACGGTCCGCGGGGCGCGGAACATCGGGGTGACCACCAGCTGCGAGTCGTACGCCTCGACGCGACGGCGTTTCTGCCCGACGCCGAGGTAGAGGAACAGGAGCCCGAACAGCACCATGCCGACGCCGGCAATGAGCATCCCGATCGCGTCGGGGTCGTCGAGCAGCGTGAGCGTGGCGAGGAAGAAGAACCCTCCCACGACGATGAACACGATCCCGATGATGCGGAGCAGCAGGTAGCTCCACCGGCGTGCGCGGACGGTGAAGAGCACGCCGTAGGCCTCGTCGCCGACGACGGTGGACGGTGGTCGCTTGCGATCGCTGCGGCGGACGAGCGCACTGACGGCGGCCGGGATCGCGATCATCGCGAGCAGCGCGATGAGGACCGGCGAGAGGTTGAGTGTCACCGATCTGCCCCCGTTCGTGCGTGCGGACGTCGTCGTTCGATGGGCCCGAAGCCCTGGTCCCCCTGGATCATGCGTGCAGAGTATCAGCGCGGTTGTGGACGGCGAAGGCGCAACTCGCTGGATGCGATACGTTGTATTCCAGTCGGGGCGTGTGGCCCGAACGGGGGCGGCCAGGGCGGCCGATCGACGCGAACCCGACGCCATCGAGCAACTAACATCGATGTGCTCGACGATTCTCTTGGGGGGAAGACCGTGATCAACCAGCGTGCCGGGAACACCGGAGCACGAAGCACCACTCGCCGGCTCGTGGGGGCGGTCGCCGTCACCGGCATCGCCGCGCTGGTGCTCGCCGGGTGCACGTCCGACGACAAGCCGGTGGCTGACCCGTCACGGATCCTGCAGACGGTCGACACGCGTCTGGCCGCGGACGGCTCGATCACGTCGATCTCCGACACCGCGATCTCGGTCGCGGGCAAGGACTCCTCGTCAGCGACGACCGACCACGACCCCGCGAAGGCGGCTGGTGACCTCCCGCTCCGCATCACGACGCAGTACTCGACGTCGAAGGAGACCGGTACCGACCTCGCCGACCTCGACGGGTACTCGGGCCGGATCGCGATCGACCTGACGATCGAGAACCTCACGGTCACGTCGAAGAACCTGACCTACGACGTCGCCGGGACCTCTCGCTCGACTCCGGCGCTCGTGGGTGCACCGTTCAGCGTCGCGGCCTCGACCGTCCTCACCGGCACCGCGGCCGACCGCATCGTCACCGATGCCGCTGACTCCGGTTCGTCCACCGACGGCGTCGTCAGCACCAACGAGGACGGGGACGCGGTCGTCCAGTGGGGTCGCCTGCTGGCACCGCCGACATCCGGCGCGAGCAGCACGCTGCACCTCGTCGCCGACGTCAAGGACTTCACGGCGCCGACGTTCGACGTCGCCGCGCAGCCCGGGCTGTCCACGGACCTGTCCTCGACCGGCGTGGTGAACGCGGCGTTCGGGTCCGACAGCGACTCCGAACTCGCGCTCCAGCGCCGCACCATCGACCTCATCTCGCAGGTGAACGAGGTGCTCGCACGAGCGGGCGGCACGATCACCGAGGTCCGGTCCAACCTCGAGACCACGTCGAAGACCCTCGGCGTCAGCACGGCCGAGCGGCTCAAGGAGAGCAGCTCGTCCCTGGCGGGCACCATGCGGTCCCTGTCCGGCGAGCTCGGCTCCCTGAACGGCGACCTCGGCACGACCGTCAAGGCGACGCAGTCCACCGTGCTGCAGCAGCTCCAGCAGACCACGACGAGTCTCGACAGCCTGCTCGGCGACACCTCGGCGACGGCCCCGGCCCCGGTGCTCGACGGCAACGGGTGCGCGGCGACGCCGAAGACCTCGACCGCGGGCGGCAGCGTCTACGGCAACCTGCTCCGCGTCTCGTCCCAGCTCAAGGGCTACGCCGACGCGAGCGAGGGGTGCAAGCAGCAGGTCAGTGCGCAGCTCTCCGCTGCCGTCGGCCCGACGGCCCCGGACGCGACGACCTGCGCCGCGACGGACGCGCGAGACTCGCTGACCTGCACGCTCTACGAGTCGTCCACCGCGATCAACGGCTCGCTGATCGGACTGGTGAGCACCGGACAGGCGCTCGCCGCGCGGTTGCAGCCGGAGACGGTCGACGACGCCATCGCGAGCGTCGCCGACCTGGACGAACAGCTCACGACCATCTCGACCACACTCGACGAATACGAGAACGGCGGGGACGGTGGCACCGGGGACGCCCTCCGCGCACTGTCGACGAGTGCGGACCAGATCGGCACGCGGCTCGACGCACTGGCGACGGCCGTGCAGACAACGCACGACCGTGCCGAGGCGGCACGTGACCTGGTCGACGGCGCAGGGTTCCCGCTGTCGATGCAGCGTCAGAACTCGGCGGTCGCGGACCAACTCTGCACCCTCGCGACGCTCGGACAGCTCGACCAGGCCGACGCTGATCGCCTCCGCGGCTACCTGACGGCCGAGCCCTGCGCCGGTGCGCCGGAAGGAACCGTGCTCCAGCCCGGTCTCGGGTTCACCGACCCGATGGACGAACGACTGGACGACCAGACGGCGCGCTGGCAGGACGTCGTCGACTCGACCAGCGCCGACGCGACGACCGAGGGCACCATCGGCAGCGCGATCGCCGGCCTGCGGACCGATCTGGACGCGCTCGACAACAGCATCCGCGCTGTCCGTGACGCCGTCCGTGGTGGGAGCGACGACGTGGGTTCCACGATCGAACGCCTTCGCGCAGCAGTCGCGGACGCCGACCGTTCGCAGGCGGTCGTCGCGACGCAGCTCGGGACGGTCCGCCAAACGCAGATCGACCTCGCGGCCGAGGTCGAGAAGACCTTCAAGGACGCTTCCGACCAGTCGTCGGAGACCTTCAAGAAGGCCATCGACGCGCAGGTCCGGAAGGTCTCGACCACGGCGTCCGAGAGCAACCAGGCCGTCCGCGACGCCTTCGACAAGTCGATCTCGGGCCTGCGGTCCACCGCTGACGAGGTCACGAAGGACTCGAAGGGCACGATCGACGAGCAGAAGAGCACTCTCGAGCAGGAAGGCTCGGAGCTCTCCTCCGCGGTCGACCGGCAGACGGTGTCCAGCCTCGAGCGCATCGCGGCCAGCACGAGCGCCTCGACGCGTGACGTGCAGGGCGCTTCGACGCTGCTGACCGGCGACCTCAACCGGGTGATGCTCGACCTGGGCGACCGCAAGGTCAACGGCTCCGGCATCCTCGGCGCCATGGCCACCAGCGCGGCGAAGTCCGACTCCGCCGACTACCAGCTCGCCCTGGCGTCGCAGAACGCCGCGGGCTACGCGAACGTCCGAGCAGAGGACGTCGCCGGCATCCTGCTCCAGCAGGAGCAGTTCCGTGCATCGCTCGATGCGGCGACGACGCTGCCGGCGTTCCAGCTGAAGGTCCCGGCCAGCGCGACGTCGACCACGCTGTACACCTTCCGGATCGGGGCCGACCGATGAGTGACCAGACGACCGAAGCCACTGCGTCCGAGGGCGCTGACGGAACGAGTCCGCGCAACCGCCGTCCGCTGCTCTTCGTCGGCATCGCGGTGCTCCTCGTGGCCGCGGTGGTCGCCGCCGTCCTGACGTTCCGGGCGTTCGGCAGCAGCACGCCGGCCGAAGCGGTGTCGGCGACCGTGCCGGTGGAGATCACGGTGGCGCACGTCCCGGCGAAGACGAAGATCGGCATCATCGTCACGCTCGGAGACGGTGAGGGATCCGAGTGGAACGAAGCGGCGCAGGGCGCGCTGGTGGCGGAACGTCGGCTCGCACTCGGTGGCACCGACGTCGCGCTCGTCACGAAGAACGACGGCGGGACCGCTGCCGGGGGCAAGGCAGCGGTGGACGCCCTGGCGAAGAGCGGCGTCGCGGGCATCGTCGTCGCCTCGTCGGGCAGCCACGTGTCCGGCGCCGTCACTGCAGCTGCGGCGGAGGGGATCCCGGTCGTCCTGCCCTACGCACCGGCGGAGGAGGACTCCTGGTCGACGGCGCCGGCCGCTGACTCGATGAGCAAGGCGATGACCACGGCACTCGGCGACGCGGACGCTCCACTGCTGGTCGACCTGGGCGGCGGTGCTCCGGTGGGCTTGCGGGTCGCGCACGTCCTGGACGGTGACGACACCGCGGACACCGCAGCGCTCGCCACGACCGTCGCCGAGCGCACCGGCGCGACGAGCAACGAGCAAGACGCGGACGCCGATGCCGACGCGAAGACCCCGACGCCGGACTCCGACACGGTCGTCGTCAGCGGCTCCGCGGAACGCCAGGGTGCCTTCGTCGCCGCGCTCCAGGCCGAGAACGTCACGGTGCCGGTCGTCCTGACGCCGGATGCGACGAGCCCGGCGTTCGGTGCCGCACTCGTCGAGGCCGGCGGCAGCCTGAGCGGCGCCTTCCGGACCGTGGGTGTCGCCACCGACGACGCCCGAGCACTCGCCTCCGACGCCGGGGGCCGCGCGATGTCCGCCTTCCTCGGCGGTGTCCGGGTGCTCGCCGGCGATCAGGACGCCGAGAACCTGACTGGTGACCAGCCGTTCTCGGCGGTAGCGGGCGCAGCGGACTCGCGTAGCCACGACGCCGTCATCGCCCTGGTCCGCGCCGTCGGCACGGCGCGGAGCGTCGAGCCGGCGGACGTCACCGACGCCCTCGCTGCGCTCGGCCTCGACGCCGATGCGGGCATCGCCGGTCCGGCGCTCGACTTCACGCAGCAGCAGGCACTCGGGACGCCCGCGACGGTGCTCGCGGCGTCGGCGCAGCAGCTCGGACTCCGTCCGGCCAGTACCGCGTCCGGCGACGGCACCGGCAGCGGAACCGACGCCGCCCAGACCGCGTCGCTCGTCTGGTTCGACGACTCCAGCACGGACTGACCCACCCACGCACCGACCCGGAAGAGGAACGCGAGCATGCGCCTGCTGATCGAGCTCGACGACCGACGTGAAGCGGTCGAGGTCGACGGGTGGTCCGGCGCGTCCTCGCTGGGGGAGCTCATCGCGGCGGCGATCGGCGTCGAACTCGACGCCGAGACAACCCTCGCGGTCGACGGTCACCGCACCAGTGCGGCGACCCCGCTGCGCGACCTCGTCCTGCTCGAGGGCTCCCGCATCGGCCGCGCACCGCAGGAGCGGCCGCAGACGATCGACGGGTGGAGCGTCACCCTCGCCGGGGGACTCGACGCGGGTCTCGTCGTACCGGTCCCGCGCAGCCGGAAGCTCGTCGTGGGCCGGGCTCCGCAAGCCGACGTCGTGCTGCCCACCGAGAGCGCTTCGTGGGAGCACTGCACGATCGAGCGCGAGGACGACGGGGTCCGGGTGCGTGACGCCGGGTCGACGAACGGCACCGTCATCGCCGGGGAACGCATCGATGCCGAGGGCGTCCTGCTCACCGGGACGACGAGCGTCATCCTGGGCGGGGCCGTGCTGCTCGTCCGGCCGGCGCTCGACGAGGTGCCCGTGCCCGCGGCCGGCTCGCTGGCGAACCTGACCCCGGCGGCGACGGCGCCGTTCAACCGACCGCCGCGCGCCGGACGGACCTCCGACGCCGAGATGGTCGTGCCCCCCGGACGCAAGGACGTGCCACCGGCGTCGAAGTTCAGCTGGATCACCGTCGCCGCGCCCCTGGTGCTCGCCGGGGCGATGGTGCTCCTGCTCGGCGACGCACGGTTCGCGCTCTTCGCCCTGCTCTCTCCGGTCACGGCGATCGGCATGTGGTTCGAGCAGAAGCACCGCCGCGCGAAGAACCTCAAAGAAGAGGAAACCCGCTTCGCCGAGGCCGTGGAGTCCTTCCGCGGTGAGATCTCCGAAGCCGCGGCCGTCGAGGCTGCTCGCCGCCAGGAGCTCGTGCCCGACCCGGCGACCGTGGTGCGGCGAGCCGAAGTGCCGACCACCCTGCTGTGGCAGCGTCGATCGGACGACGAGGACTTCCTGAGCCTGCACGCCGGCACCGGAGACGCTCCCTGGCGACCTGAGGTCGACCACCGTGCGGCGTCTGCGAAGCTCGAGGACGAGGCGAAGGCCGCCATCGCCGACAGCCGTCTGACGGCCGCGCCGGTGGTGGCCGACCTGTCCGACGCCGGCGTCGTCGGGATCGTCGGCGACCGCCAGGGCGCCCTCGCCCTGGCGCGCAGCCTGCTCACGCAGGCCACCGTGCACTGCGGTCCAGCGGACCTGACGGTGGGCGTCTTCTGCGACGCGGGCCGCGCGGAGGACTGGGGGTGGGCCTCCTGGCTGCCGCACGCGCGTGTGGCGGGGAGCAGTACCGGCGCCCGCTGGATGTCGGCGCAACGCGACCAGAGCGCGGCGATGCTGCGCGGCCTGCGGGAGTCGCTCGACGAGCTGCCGACGCCGAACCTGCTCGTCGTGGTCGATTCCGAGGTGCTCACCGAGGGTCGGGATGCCCCTGCCCGCAACCTGCTCGGTCAGGGCCGCTCGGTGCCCGGGCAGTCCCTGCGCCCGGGGGAGCGACCACGCCGGGTGAGTGGGATCGTCATCGCGACGAACGAGCAGCAGCTCCCCGCCGCCTGCACGTCGATCATCACGGTCGGTGCCGATGCCGCCGCCACGGTCTACCGACCAGAAGACCGGACCCGTGTCGAGGACGTCGTGCTCGCCGGCCTCAGCGTCGAGACCGCCGAGCGCAGTGCCCGGAGCGTCGCCCACTTCGACGACCCCGAGCTCACGGTGCCCGGCGCCTCGTTGCCGTCGCTCGTCCGCCTGCCCGAGCTGTTGTCGAGCGAGGGGATCCGGACGGCGTGGGACGCTCGCACGGGCTTCTCGACCCCGATCGGCTCCTCGGAGAGCGGTGTGCTCGAGATCGACCTGGTGCGCGACGGCCCGCACGGCCTGGTCGGCGGTACCACCGGCTCCGGCAAGAGCGAGTTCCTCCGGTCCCTCGTGGCCGGGCTCGCCGCGCGGAACGACCCGACGCGCCTGAACTTCCTGCTCGTCGACTTCAAGGGTGGTGCGGCCTTCGCAGCGTGTGAGCGTCTCCCGCACACCATCGGCACGATCAGCAACCTCGACGAACAGCTCGCCGACCGTGCGATCCGGGCACTCGAAGCCGAACTCGAACGACGCCAGCGGGTGTTCGCCGCAGCCGGAGCCGACATCGACAACCTCGATGCCTACCTGGCGACGAAGCCGGTCGAGCCGATGCCGCGGCTGCTGCTGGTCGTCGACGAGTTCGCGATGCTCGCGAAGGACTTCCCGGACGTCCTGACGTCGCTCGTCAGCATCGCGGCCGTCGGCCGAACACTCGGCGTCCACATGATCCTCGCCACCCAGCGGCCGGCCGGTGTGGTGAGCGAGGACATCCTCGCGAACACGAACATGCGGGTCGCCCTGCGGGTGCAGAGCCGCGAGGACTCGACGAACGTCATCGGTGTCCCCGCCGCAGCCGGCATCGGTCGACAGCAGACCGGCCGCGCCTACGTGAAGCTCGGGCAGGACGACATCACCCCGGTGCAGACCGCCCTGGTCACCGGCCGGGCCCGTGACGAGCGTGCCGAGCAGCCGGTCTCGGTCCGGCCGACCGACGTCTTCGGCGTCCCCGCTCCGATGCCGGCACCGGCTCCGACCGCGTCGGACGTCACCGACCTCGACCAGCTCATCGAGGCGATCGGGCAGGCCAACGCGGCAGCCGGGTACGCCCCGCCGCGCCCGATCTGGCCCGAGGCGCTCGGCGACCGCGTCGAACTGGCGGCCCTCACCGCCCCAGGCCCGGGAACCGCCCGGGGCCCGGGCACCGACCCGCGGCCCACGACGGTCACCGTCGCCCTCGCCGACGACCCGGACCATCAGCGCCAGGTCACCAGCGGCTGGGACCTCGACGAGGGCAACCTCATGCTCATGGGCATCCCGGGCAGCGGGACGAGCACCGCCCTCGCCACGATCGCGCTGCAGCTCGCGGCGTCGTCGAGCCCCGACGAGCTCGACCTCCTGGTGCTCGACATGGGCCCGGGGGACCTCGCTCCACTCGCGCAGCTGCCGCACACGACGGCCTACGTCGGCTCCGGTGCGGGTGCGGGGGAGCTGCAGACGCGGTTCCTGCGGCACCTCCGCGTCGAGCTCGAGCGTCGCCGTGCGGCACCCGGTGGGCGCCGTGCCGTGGTGCTCATCGACGGCCTCGCCGCCCTGCGCGACGAGTACCAGGAATTCGAGGGCCAGCAGCTGCTCGACGCGCTCTACCGGGTGTACGCCGAGGGTCCCGCGCTCGGCATCTCCTTCGCGGTCTCGACGACGCGCGCGAAGGCCGTGCCGTCGGCGATGGACGAGGTCACCACGCAGAAGTGGATGTTCCGCCTCGCGGACCCCTACGACTACGCGTCCATCGGGGTCCGCCCCAAGGACGTCCCGCCGCCGGTGCCAGGCCGCTTCATCGACTCGACCAGGCGGCTGCAGTCGCACGTCGCGACACCGGACGTCCCGCTCGCCGAGGCCGTCGCCCGGATCGCGGAGATCCGCTCGGGCAGCAGCAGGAAGGCGAGCGCGGTCGGTCGGCTGCCCGATGCCGTGCTCGTGGACGAGCTCGGCACCGGAGCGGTGTTCGCGGGTGAGCCCTGGCGGATCCCGATCGGCATCGCGGAGGACGACCTGCAGCCGGCGTCCGTCGAGGTCTACGACGGCGAACACGTGCTCGTCGCCGGGCCGGCCCGGTCCGGCAAGTCGAGCGTGCTCCTCGCCGTCGCCGAGCTCGCGCGGACAGCCGAGGGCGTTCGTCCGGCAGTCTGGGCGATCTGCGACCGCCGGTCGCCGCTCGCCTCGGGTTCGTTCGACCGGATCGCCGTGGGCCCGGACGAGGTCCCGGCCCTGTTGGCCGGGCTGCGGCTCGAGCGTGGACCGGTGCTGCTGTTGATCGACGACGCCGAACGCTTCGAGGACGGCGACCAAGCCATCGCGACACTGCTCACGACCGAGCGCCCCGGGCTCTGCGTCGTGGCGGCGGGCCGCTCCGCGGACCTCCGGTCGCTCTACAGCCACTGGACCCGAGCGGTCCGCAAGTCGCGGTGCGGCGTGCTCCTGCAGCCGGACGTCGACTACGACGGCGAGCTGCTCGGTGTCACGCTCCCGCGCCGCGCACCGGTGGCGCTGACCGTGGGTCGCGGGTACGCGTCCTCCGGCGGCGCCGTCCGCCTCGTGCAGACCGCGTCTGCCGGCAACTGACCGAGACGCCGAGACCGTCGACCTGGAGGCCCCTGGCCGCGTCCGCCACGGACGGCAGGGTCGACCCGCAGTCACGACCAGAGCGCGCTCAGTCGCGCGTCGTGATCCCGAAGGGCGAGCTCTCGAGGTTCGTGAAGTTCCCCACCGTCGCCCGGACCGTGCACGACGGCGCGACCGACAGCGCCGTGACGACCAGCCCGTCGGACGACACCGCCAACGCGCCCGAGCAGCCGTCGGCGAACCGCACGCCGGACTCCCCACCGGCCACGTCGACGAGCATCTGCGACGGACGCCCGGTGGCGGGACTGCGGTAGAGCGGGTTGAGCTCGTCGGCGCCGCTCGGCCACACCGGCACGAGCGTGACCGGCAGCGCTGTCTGGCTGACCGTGCGGTCGGGCGTCCGGACCTCGATGCCCTGCAACCGCTGCACCGGGTACGCGGTCCCCCGCACGGAGTCGTCGGTCAGGGCAGTGGTGGTCGCCTCGCCCACGCCGTCGAGCCACGTCTGCAGCGCCGCGCCGTCCGTGACGGAGGCGAGCGGCACCGAGGCCTCGACCGTGACGTCACCGCCGGCGGGGACCTCGACGCCGGAGAGACTCCAGGCACACGTGGTGTCGACACCCGTCAGCGAGGGTTGGTTGCGCTTCGCTGAGATGCCCTCGCCGGACCAGGTGACCGCGGGGCAGGACGCCCCCGAGCGGGAGCCCGGCACGACTTCGAGGAACGGACCGGTCAGGGCCGATGCCTGCGCTGCGTACGTGACGCGCAGGTCGACGGTGCCCTTCGCCGGGTCGATGGTGGCACGGCGGGTGGTCGCGAGGCCCGTGGGCAGTGGGCGGTCCTGCTGGTACGCGTTGGCGGCCTGGGCGGTCGCCGTGCCGCTACCCGGCGTCTTCCGCAGCGCACCGGGCAGCCAGACGACCCCGCCGACGACGAGCGCGGCGACGAGCACGACGCCGATGCCACCGAACAGGAGCGCACGGTCCGTCAGCCACTCGGGACGAGCGAACCGACGCGGCGGTGCCGACTCGGCAGCGGGGGCGGTGGGCAGCGGCTGTCGGGCCATCGGCCGGATGACCGTCTGCGACCCGGCGGGGCCGAGTTCCGGAGCCGGCCCGGCCACCACCGCTGCGTCTTCCGGAACCCCGGTGCCGCCCCGGTCGGCGTCGCCATCGGGGCGGAGCCCGCGGACCACGGTGGCGGGCCGTTCGACCTCGTCGAACGCATCCGGGTCGCTCGTCGCGGGCATCGCAGGGGCCGAGGCGAGGGAGCGCGCGAGGCGGCGCAGGGTCGCCGCGGCGTCCGCTGCTGCCGGACGGCTGTTCGGGTCCTTCTTCAGCAGGGCGGACACCGCGGACCACAGCGCATCGGGCACGTCGAGCGGCGGTGGGTTCGAGGTGACGTGCCGGTACGCGACGGCGAAGTCCGTGCCGGGCCCGGCGAAGGGCGTGCGGCCGGACAGCAGCTCGTAGAGCATCACGCCGGCGCCGTAGACGTCCGCAGCGGGACCGGCGCGGCCGTGACTGATCGACTCGGGGGCCATGTACTGCGGCGTGCCGAGGAGCCCGGTGGTGGTGCGCTCCCGCTCGGCGACCACCGACGCGATGCCGAAGTCGGTGACCCGGACGTCGCCGGACGCACCGGGGACCCAGGGGGTCTGGAGCAGGACGTTGTCGGGCTTGACGTCGCGGTGGGTCACGTCGCGCTCGTGCGCTGCGGCGAGGGCGTCGAGGGTCTCGGCGGTGATCGTCAGGGCGTCCCGCGGGGTCAGCGGCCCGGTCGATGCGAGCAGATCGCGCGCGGACCCGCCGGGCACCAGGTCCATGACGATCGCGAGCCGGTCGCCCTCGACCACGAGGTCGCGGACGCGCACGATCGAGGGGTGCTGTAGGGCGAGGAGTACCGAGCGTTCGCGGACGAAGCGTTCGACGATCTGCGGGTCGGCGGCGAGCTCGGCACGGAGCAGCTTCGCGGCGAAGTGTTCTCCGGTCGCGGTGTGCTCGGTCCGCCAGACCTCGCCGGTGGCACCGGTCCCGAGCAGCTCGACCAACCGGTACGACGCACCGAGTGGCTCACCCTGACCGTACTGCGCCACTGCGTCCCCGACTTCCCGATTCCCCCGCTGGCCGACCCCTCGCCGACCACGCAATGTTACCGGCCGGTCGGCGCCTCCGCCTGCTCCGGCGCGGCGTACTGCACGTCGATCGCGTACTGCTCGAACCCGGACCGTCGGTACAGCGCCAGCGCGGGTTCGTTGTCGCCCTCGACGTACAGTGCGGCGGCGGTCAGCCCACGCCCGGTCAGCCGAGCCGTCCCCGCGCGCATGAGCACCCCGCCGAGCCGCTGCCCCTGCAGGTCGGGCCGGACGGCGACGGCGTAGAACTCGCCGATGCCGTCCTCGACCTTGAGCCAGCACGAGCCGGCCAGCTGCCCGGAGGCGTCGCGGAGCAGCAGCAGGTCCTCGCCGGAGAACCAGGCGTCCGACTCGCGGGCGTGCAGGTCGTCGAGCGTCATGCGGCCCTGCTCGGGGTGGTGCGCGAAGGCCGCGGCGTTCAGGGCGAGCCAGTCGGCCTCGTCCTCGGTGCCGGGCCGGAACGCGGACAGGCTGTACCCGGCCGGCACGTCGGCAGGAGCCGCGTCCGGAGAGGGCCCGGCGCCGTCGATCGGCGCCCGGAGCTGCAGCAGTGTCCGAACCGCGCGCCAGCCGAACCGATCGGCCAGGGCCCGCGCTGCGGGGTGGTCCCCGTGTGCCCAGGCGAGCACGGGAGCGGCCCCGCCGCCCAGGGCGAGCGCCTGCGTGACGAGGGAGGTGCCGGTGCCGCGACCACGGGCCTCCCGGTCGACCACGAGTTCCAGCTCGCCGTCACGGACCACGGCGACCCCGTCGTCGACGGCGAGGACGGTCGCGCGCCCCGCGCGGACGTCGACCAGGGTCTGGTCCGAGAACGGCGGTGCTTCACCGGGCACGACGAACCGTGCGAGGTCCGGCACTACTGGCCCATCAGGCGCTCGGCCTCGTCGTCGTAGACGTTGAAGCGGTACCCGACGTTGCGGACCGTGCCGATGAGCGACTCGAGGTCGCCGAGCTTGGCGCGGAGACGTCGGACGTGCACGTCGACCGTGCGGGTGCCACCGAAGTAGTCGTAGCCCCAGACCTCGCTGAGCAGCTGCTCGCGCGTGAAGACCCGGGACGGGTGCGTGGCGAAGAAGCGCAGGAGTTCGAACTCCTTGAACGTCAGGTCGAGCGGCCGGCCGCGGACCTTCGCCGAGTAGCTGGCTTCGTCGATGACGACACCCGACGCCTGGATCTTCGAGCTGGACTGCCCCTTGGCCGCACGGCCCGCGGACAGCCGGATGCGGGCGTCGATCTCGGCGGGGCCCGCGCTCTCGAGCACCACGTCGTCGACGTTCCACTCGCTGTTGACGGCGGTCAGGCCGCCCTCGGTCACCACGAGCACGATGGGCGTCGTCGAGCCGGACGAGGCGAGGATCTTGCACAGGGCCTTCGCGCTGACGAGGTCGGTGCGGGCGTCCACGAACATCAGGTCGCTCTGCGGCGCGTTGACCAGCTGTGCGGCCTCGGCCGGCACGTGACGGATCCTGTGGCTCAGGAGACCGAGGCTCGGCAGGACGTCGCCGGGCGCGGTCGAGGTGAGTACCAGGAGCTGTGCCACAGGACCTCCGCAGGTGGATGACGTCGTGGACACATCCTAGTGATGCTCGGGAAGTCCTCATCCGGCCGGACGGTTTGCGCGGCAACCCGCAAGCGCGCGCCGGGCGCGCAGTCGCTGTGCCTGCGCGCCGGGCGTGACCCCTGTCATGATGGAACGCGTGACCCAGCCAGTGCAGCCCACCGACCAGCGGCGCCTCAAGCTGACGTCCGTCCTGCCGGTCTGGATCCTGGCCGTCGTCGGGGCGGTGCTCGTCCTGACACTCGCCGAGCGCGACGCCTTCGCCTGGCTGCTGCTCGTGTTCGTCGCCTGCGTGATGGTGAGCTTCGTGCTCCAGCTCATCACCGCGACGAAGGACGGACTGGTCGAGCGGATCAGCATCGCCTCGTCCGGTGCCTTCGTCGTGGTGCTCGTCACCGCGGTGGTGCTCCTGGCGCGTTGAGCCGAGCCGCGTAGACTCCGGGGCATGGATTCGCTGCTTGCGCTCGAGCTGTTCTACGTGGGCCTCCTCGGTCTGGCGTCGCTCGCGATCGCGTTCATCTCGGTCGTCGTCGTCGTGAAGCTGTTCAAGGGTCAGCGTTGATCGAGCTCCCCGAGGGCCTGGCGCCCGAACTGGTCCCGTTGTCGTGGCTCGTCGGCGTCTGGGAGGGCACCGGCGTCGTGGAGTACCCCGTCGGTGACGAAGAGGCGCCCCGCACCTACGAGTTCGGCCAGCGCGTGAGCTTCAGCCACGACGGACTGCCGTACCTCAACTACTCGTCCACCACGTGGCTGCTCGACGACGACCACACCCCGCTCGCCGCCGAGATGGGCTACTGGCGGATCGACCGTCCGACCGAACCCGGTGACCGCGGCCCCGCGATGCTCCTGGGCGAGGGGCCGACCCCGTTCACCACCGTCGAGAGCGTCGAGGCGCTGCGCAACACCACCGACGGCTTCGACGTCGAAGCCGCGATCGTGCACCCGACGGGCGTCAACGAGCTCTACGTCGGCCGTGTCCTCAAGGGTCGGATCGACCTGGCCACCGACGCCGTGATGCGCTCGCCGAACGCGAAGGACTACTCCGCCGCGACCCGCCTGTACGGCCTGGTCGAGGGCAAGTTGTTCTGGGCGTGGGACATCGCCGCGCTCGGCCGCGAACTCACCTCGCACGCCTCGGGGCAGCTCGCGAAGGTCGACTGATGTCGGCGTTCGCGGTGCGCGACGGGTTCGTCGCGGCATCTGACGCGCCCGGCGCGCCCGCAGCTCACTTCGGCAACCCCCTGGGTGAGCAGCGGCTGCTGGCCCGTGGCCGCGCGGTCGTCGAGCTCGGTCTCGGTGTCGTCACCGTCTCCGGCCCGGACCGCCTGTCCTGGCTCAACTCGATCACCTCGCAGCAGCTGACCGGCCTGCCGACCGGCGTCAGCACCGAGACCCTCGTCCTCGACCAGTCCGGCCGCGTCGAGCACGCCGCCCGCGTGGTCGACGACGGTGCGATCGCGTGGCTCCTCACCGAGCCGCAGGACGCCGCACCGCTCGCCGCCTGGCTCGACTCGATGCGCTTCATGCTCCGGGTCGAGGTCGCCGACCGTTCGGCCGACTTCGCGACCCTCGGCTGGTTCGGCGAGGCCGCCCCGTTCGCGTCGACCGTCCTGCCGGACCCGCCCGTCGTCGAGTGGGTCGACCCGTGGGCGGCCGTCACGCTCGGTGGGTGGAGCTACGCCGACCAGGAGGCCCACCCCGGCTCCGACTGGACCCTCCGCATCGCCGTGGTCACGCCCGGCACCTCGGCCGCGATCGCTGCGTCGGACGAACCCGTCGCGGGGCTGCTCGCGTACGAGGCGCTGCGGATCGCCGCCTGGCGTCCGACGCTGTCCGACGCCGACGAGCGCACCATCCCGCACGAGCTCGACTGGCTCCGCTCCGCCGTGCACCTGACGAAGGGCTGCTACCGCGGGCAGGAGACCGTCGCGAAGGTGCACAACCTCGGGCACCCGCCGCGTCGGATCGTGCAGCTGCACCTCGACGGCTCCGACGCCGTGCTGCCGGCCCCGGGGACTCCCGTGATGCTCGGCGACAAGGAAGTCGGGCGACTGTCGGCCTCGGCGGTCCACCACGAGCTCGGCCCGATCGGACTGGCCGTGGTCAAGCGCTCGCTGGACCCCACCGCGACGCTGACCCTCACCGCCGACGACGTCGTGGTGACGGCGGCGCAGGAGACCATCGTCCCGCCGGAGGCCGGCGCCACGGCGAACGTCCCGCGACTGCCCCGGCTCGGAGCTGTCAAGCGGTCCTAGGCTCCGTCCGGGGTCGATGCTGGCGCGAGACTCGGCCTGAGCGACACATCTCGGGCCCCGGAGCGCGAGATCAGTCGCTGAGCGCGAGACTCGCCCCCCTCAGGTGGCGGGCTCGACCGCGGCCCACGGCACGCTGAGCTCGCCGAGCCGCCACCGGGTCGGCCCGTGCAGCACCGGCCACCCGCGGTCGCGCATGCCCCGGACCGTGGCGATCCACCGCTGCCGGGGGCCGTACGTTCCGAGCGGCGCCGCGACCGCCCACGACAGGTCGAGGTCGCGCAGGAACGCGTGCACCCGCTCACCCGGCACGTTCCGGTGGATGAGCGCCTTCGGCAGCCGTTCGGCGACGATCGACGGCACGTCGAGTCCGGCGAGCCGCAGCGACACCGTGAACGACACCGGCGCGTGCTCGTCGAGCGTCACCCAGGAAGCCACCCGCCCGACCTCGTTGCACGTCCCCTCGACCAGCGCGCCGCCGGGCTGCAACCGGTCCTGCATGATCCGCCACGACGCCACCACCGCGGACTCGTCGTACTGCCGCAGCACGTTGAACGCCCGGATCACGGCCGGTCGACGCTGCCCGGGGGTGGGGGTCTCGAAGCCCCCGAGCCGGAACGTCACACCGTCGCGGGTGCCCGCGTTCGCGAACGCCACGCGCGCCGGTTCGATCTCGATGCCGGTGACCTCGACGTCCGGACGCACCAGGGCCAGACGGTCGCGCAGCTCGAGCGTCGTCGTCGGCGAGGCCCCGTACCCGACGTCGGCGACCAGCGGGTCGTCGGCCTTGCGGAGCGCCGGCAGCGACGCGATCCACCGGTCGACACGGCGGAGCCGGTTGTACCCGGTCGTCCCGCGCGTCACGTTCCCGATGGGCATGACCTCAAGGGTACGGGCCCGCCGACGCTCGGTAGACTCGGCAGCATGACCTCCACGCTCGTCCTGCTCCGTCACGGAAACAGTGACTGGAACCAGAAGAACCTGTTCACCGGTTGGGTCGACGTCCGGCTCAGCGAGCTGGGCGAGAAGGAGGCGAAGCGCGCCGGCGACCTCATCGCCGAGTCGGGCATCGTCCCCGACGTCCTGTACACCTCGCTCCTCACCCGCGCGATCCAGACGGCCGACATCGCGCTGCTCCAGGCCGACCTGGCATGGCTGCCGGTCAAGCGCGACTGGCGCCTCAACGAACGCCACTACGGCGACCTGCAGGGCAAGGACAAGGCCCAGACGCTGGCCGAGTACGGCGAGCAGCAGTTCATGGAGTGGCGCCGGTCGTTCGACGTCCCGCCGCCCCCCATCGCCGACGGCGCCGAGTGGTCGCAGGCCGGTGACCGCCGCTACGCCGACCTCGGCGACCACCTGCCGCGCACCGAGTCGCTCAAGCTCGTGATCGACCGCCTGCTGCCCTACTGGGAGTCGGACATCACGAAGGACCTGGGCGAGGGCAAGACCGTGCTGGTCACCGCGCACGGCAACTCGCTCCGCGCGCTCGTCAAGCACCTCGACGACATCTCCGACGACGACATCGCCGGGCTGAACATCCCGACGGGCATCCCGCTGGTGTACGAGCTCGACGACGACTTCCGTCCGACGAAGCCGGCGTACTACCTCGACCCCGAGGCCGCTGCAGCCGGCGCTGCCGCCGTGGCCGCCCAGGGCGCCAAGAAGTAGCACCGCACACACGAACGCCCCGCCCGGTCTCCGGGCGGGGCGTTCTTCGTGTCGCAGGGGCGGGGGCTTCGCGAAAGCGACAGTGTGCCGCGAACGTTCCGCCGGGTTCTGTCGCTCTGCCGGGAGGAACGGATCACCGCACCGACGACGTGTCGCTTCGACGGGGCGGTCGGCTCCTCGAGCCTCGACTGGTCAGACGAAGTGCGACGCGATCTCCTGCACGAGGGCACCGACGTCGTAGGGCTTCGTCGTGTCGACGCGGACGACGGGGAGCAGCCCGGTCGGCCCCGCGGTGGGGCCGAGGGTGTCCCAGGTGTCGAGGATCGATGCCAGGTCGCCGTGGACCTCGTGCCGGATCGGAGCGTCCGGCTCGTAGCGGTCGCGCAGGCGTTCGTCGGCCGTGGCGCGGTCGACGTGGCACCAGACCTCGACGGCACGGGGCGAACCGGCCGTCAGGAGCCCGGCGGTGAGGAAGTCCCGGCTCTCCGGGGTGACCCAGACGGCGTCCAGGACGACCCCGTTCTCGACCGCGCCGGCCATCGCCCACACGGTGTCCATCGCGATGCCACCGAGCGGACGCGACGCGATCATCGGCCCGACGATGTCGGCGAGGGGCTCCTTGATCCGGTCCTTCGACAGGAACGGGCAACCGAGCACCTCGGCCAGCGCAGCTCCGATCGTGCTCTTGCCGGAACCGGGCATGCCGTTGACGATGATCGCGACCTGAGCCATGCGTCGATCCTCGCAGACCGCGCAGCCGCGGTCAGACCACGGCGGTCAGACCGCGGCGGTCGAACTCGAGGCGCCGGTCCAGTCGCCGGTCGCCAGGTACTCGACCTTCTTGGCGATCGACACCGCGTGGTCGGCGAAGCGCTCGTGGTAGCGGGAGGCCAGGGTGGCGTCGACGGTGTCGATGGGTCCGCCCTTCCACGCCTCGCCGAGCACGAAGTCGAACACGCTCGCGTGCAGTTCGTCGACGGCGTCGTCCTCGTCGCGGATCTCCGCGGCCAGGGCGATGTCCTCGGTCGCGAGCAGCCGCGTGAGCTTCTGCGACATCGCGACGTCGTGCTTGCCCATCTCCTTGAAGGTGCCGCGGAGGCCCTTCGGCACGACCTTCTCGGGGAAGCGCTGGCGGGCGAGCTGCGCGATGTGCTCGGCCATGTCGCCCATGCGCTCGAGCGAGGAGCTCACGCGCAGGGCGGTGACGACGACGCGCAGGTCGCGGGCGACCGGTGCCTGGCGGGCCAGGATGTCGATGGCGATCTCGTCGAGGCTGTTGGCGGCCTCGTCGATCTTCTGGTCGTCGGCGATCACCTCCTCGGCGAGGGCGACGTCGGAGTCGCTGAAGGCCTGGGTGGCCCGGGTGATGGCGGACTCGACGAGTCCTGCGATCTCGGTCAGTCGCTCCTGGACGTCCTGGAGTTCCTGCTGGAAGACTTCGCGCATGGGGGAGTACCTCTCTCTGCGTACCGGTCGAGTGTCGTCAGCCCAGGTGAACGAACGGTGACGTGGGGCTGAACGCTTCGCGATCCGGCCTTCCGGGACGGGTGAACGGTACCGGAACCCCGCATGACCATCCCTACACTGGCGGCATGGACAACGCGTGGCTCGTGCCACTGTCGATGCTCCTCGGCGGGGTCTTCGGCGCGGGCGTCGTGGTGCTGATCATCACCGCCGAGCGCACGGCTCGTGCAGCAGACGTGGCGGAACGCACCCTGCCGGACGGTGTCGCAGCGGTGATCGCGACGATGCACAACCCGGCGGTGGTCATCGACCCGTCGAACACGGTCGTGGCCGCATCGCCCCAGGCACTGACCGTCGGGCTCGTCGTGCGGCGCCGGCTCGTGCACCAGGAACTCCTCGACCTGGTCGACCGGGTGCGCAAGAGCGGCGAGATGGGAGCGGAGGACCTCGAGCTCCCACGCGGACGACACGGGGAGCTCATCGGCTACCTCAGCTTCCGGGCCGCGCAGCTCGGCAACCGGTACGTGCTCATCACGGCCGACGACCTGACCGAGAGCCGGCGCATCGACGAGGTCCGCCGTGACTTCGTCGCCAACATCTCGCACGAGCTGAAGACCCCGATCGGCGCCATCGGCCTGCTGTCCGAGACCCTCGTGATCGCGGCCGACGACCCGGAGCACGTCAAGAAGTTCGCGGCGCAGCTCATCACCGAGTCCGAGCGGCTCGGCGCCCTGACGAAGGACATCATCGAGCTGTCCCGGCTGCAGTCGGTCGACGCGTTGGAGAACAGCGAGGAGACGGGTGTCGACAAGATCGTGCAGGCCGCGGTCGACGCGAACGAGGTCGTCGCGCGCGCCCGCTCGATCGAGATCATCCGGGCGAAGAAGTCGAAGCTCCGGGTGATGGGCGACCCGGGCCTGCTGCAGGTCGCCGTCTCGAACCTCATCGCCAACGCGGTGAAGTACTCGCCCGACGGCACCCGCGTCGGCGTGGGCGTCCGGTCCGCGAAGGGCTTCGTCGAGATCGCGATCACCGACCAGGGCGTCGGCATCCCCGAGGCCGACCTGGACCGCGTGTTCGAGCGGTTCTACCGTGTCGACCCGGCACGGTCACGGGCCACCGGCGGCACCGGCCTGGGGCTCGCCATCGTCAAGCACGTCGTCGGCAACCACGGCGGCGACGTCCGTGTCTGGTCGCAGCCCGGCAAGGGCTCGACCTTCACCATCCGCCTGCCCGAGGCGGACACCGAACTGACCACCGCACTCGAAGAGCAACTGGAAGAGCAGCCATCGTGACCAAGATCCTCATCGTCGACGACGAGCCGGCCCTGAGCGAGCCCCTGGAGTTCCTGCTGCAGCGGGAGGGGTACGAGACCTCCGTCGCGGCCGACGGCGTGACCGCGCTGTCGAAGTTCGACTCGGAGAACCCGGACCTGGTGCTCCTCGACCTCATGCTGCCGGGGCTCTCCGGCACCGAGGTCTGCCGCCAGATCCGCACCCGGTCGAACGCGCCGATCATCATGCTGACGGCGAAGGACTCCGAGGTCGACATCGTCGTCGGGCTCGAGCTCGGCGCGGACGACTACGTGACGAAGCCGTACTCGACGCGCGAGCTGCTGGCCCGCATCCGTGCGGTCCTGCGCCGACGCACCGAGGACGACCCGACGGACAGCGGGATCCTGCAGGTCGGCGGCATCCGGATGGACGTCGAGCGGCACACGGTGTCGGTGGACGGGTCGGAGACGGCGATGCCGCTCAAGGAGTTCGAGCTGCTCGAGTTGCTGCTCCGGAACGCCGGCCGGGTGCTCACCCGTGGGCAGCTCATCGACCGGGTGTGGGGCTCCGACTACTTCGGCGACACCAAGACCCTCGACGTGCACATCAAGCGCATCCGCTCGAAGATCGAGCGCGTGCCGTCCACCCCGGAGATCCTGGTGACGGTCCGCGGTCTCGGGTACCGCATCGAGGCCTGAGACGCACGGACAGGAGGCCCGGTGCGAGTCCCAGGGACTCGCACCGGGCCTCCTGTCTGAAGCGGTGGCGCTGGCGCGTCTGACGCGGTGGCGCTTGCGCGGTGCGGCTACTCGCCGTCCGTCGGCGTGGCCGACGGGGTCTCGACCGGCAGCGTGATCTGGCCGGACGGCTCGGGGGTCGAGGTCGGCGCGAGGGTTGCGTACTCCTCTTGCGAGGTGGTCAGCACCGGCACGTTGGCCGAGACGCCCTCGGCGTCGGGGTAGGAGAAGTACACCTTGACGAGCGAACCGGGCTTCGCGTCCGCGCTGTCGAAGTCGAGGGTGTCGTGCTGCGAGTCGTTCGCCAGGTCGACGTGCGAGTTCGCCGGCACCAGCACGGTCTCGGTGTCGCCACCGATCTCGACCGACACGGTGATGCCGTCGGTGTCGGAGTTGTTCACCAGCGTGCCGATGAACCGCGCACCCTCGCCGTCGTCCGAGATGAGGATGGCGTTCCGCACGTCGACCTTGCCGGTCGAGACGTTGACGCCGTCGGTGATCTGCTTGATGTCGACGGTGTGCGCGGGCGACATGAACTCGCACCCGGTGGCGCCCAGCGCGATGGTTGCCGCAACGGCGACGGACACGAGTACCCGAGCTCGCAAGAGATTCCTCCGTAAGTCGATGAGGACCAGACGGTCCCGCTCCATCTTAGCGATCACCGGGAAGGCCCAGTGCTGAGGGTCCCCTTACCCGAACACCCCTTGTGGTAAACTGGAAGTCTGGGAACGGAGCCTGATACATGCAATTCGAGGTCGGCGAGACCGTCGTCTACCCCCACCACGGGGCGGCAACCATCTCTGAAGTCAAGACGCGCGTCATCAAGGGCGAGGAAAAGGTCTACCTGAAACTGCGGGTCACGCAGGGTGACCTGACGATCGAGGTACCGGCGGACAACGTCGACCTGGTCGGAGTCCGCGACGTGATCGGCAAGGAAGGGCTCGACAAGGTGTTCGAGGTCCTCCGGGCGCCGTTCACCGAAGAGCCCACCAACTGGTCGCGCCGGTACAAGGCGAACCTCGAGAAGCTCGCTTCCGGGGACGTCATCAAGGTCTCCGAGGTCGTGCGCGACCTCTGGCGACGCGATCAGGACCGCGGCCTGTCCGCGGGCGAGAAGCGGATGCTGGCCAAGGCGCGGCAGATCCTGATCTCCGAGTTGGCCCTGGCCGAGAAGACCGACGAGGACAAGGCATCGACCGTCCTCGACGAAGTCCTCGCGTCCTGAGCGCACTGCACACCACGACGACCGCACGGTTCCCCGAAGGGGTGGACCGGGCGGTCGTCGTCGTTGCAGCCGGGTCCGGAACCCGGCTCGGCATCGGCACCGCGAAGGCGTTCGTGCCCGTCGCGGGGCAGCTCATGCTCGCGCGGGCGCTCGAGCCGCTGTTCACGTTGTCGGCTCCGACGCTGGTCGTCGTGGTCGCGCCGTCGGCC
This sequence comes from Curtobacterium sp. PhB170, assembly GCF_003752345.1. Classification (NCBI taxonomy): domain Bacteria; kingdom Bacillati; phylum Actinomycetota; class Actinomycetes; order Micrococcales; family Microbacteriaceae; genus Curtobacterium; species Curtobacterium sp. PhB170. The sequence goes on along the minus strand of NZ_RJUM01000013.1, from coordinate 171,323 downwards.
CTGCTCGAGGACTGCCGTCAGGTGGTCGCCTCGGTCGCGGGTGCTGCGGTCGTGTACACGGCGGTCGTCGCCGGAGGCACGGATCGCCACGGCTCGGTCCAGGCCGGCCTGCGCGTGCTGCCGGACTCCGTCACCGCGGTGCTGGTGCACGACGCGGCGCGGTGCCTCACGCCGGCTGCGCAGTTCGACCGGGTGTTCGACGCGGTCGAGGGTTCGGTCGCGACCGGCACCGGTGACGGCGTCGTCCCCGCGCTGCCCGTCACCGACACGGTCAAGCGGGTGTCCGGCGACGCGGTCGTCGAGACCGTCGACCGGTCCGCGCTCGTCGGGGTCCAGACGCCGCAGGGCTTCCCGCTCGACGCACTCCGGCGGGCGTACGCGGTGTCGACGCAGCCCGAGACCGATGACGCGGGCGTGTTCCAGGCGGCCGGTGGAACGGTGCGTTTCGTCCCGGGCGACGCCGACGCCTTCAAGATCACGACGCCGTGGGACCTCGGACGAGCAGAGTCGATCGTCCGGTCACGCGCGACGGCCTCGGGAGTCCCGGATGCCTCGGCGGTCCGGCTCGGGCTCGGGGTCGACGTGCACGCGTTCGACGTCGAGTCGCCGTGCCGCGTCGGCCTGCTCGACTTCCCCGGCGAACCCGGCCTCTCCGGGCACAGCGACGGTGACGCCGTGGCACACGCGGTGTGCGACGCCCTGCTCGCCGCCGGTGGCCTCGGTGACATCGGCGGGACGTTCGGCACCGCGGACCCCGCCTACGCCGGTGCCGCCGGGGACGTCTTCATCCGCGGTGCCGTCGGGCTGCTCGCCGACGCCGGCCTCGTACCCGTGTCGGTCACCGTCCAGGTCATCGGGAACCGGCCGCGCATCGGGGCCCGTCGCGCCGAGATGCAGGACGCCCTGTCCGCCGTCGTCGGCGCCCCCGTCGCGGTGTCCGGCACCACGACCGACGGCCTCGGCTTCACCGGCCGGGGCGAGGGGCTCGCCGCGATCGCCACGGCAGTCACCCGACCGGCCTGACGTCCTAGGCTTGGGATCGTGACCGTTCGCCTCTACGACTCCCGCGCCGCAGCCGTCGTCGACCTCGTCCCCCTGGTCGACGGACAGGTCAGCGTCTACGTCTGCGGTCCGACGGTGCAGTCGTCGCCGCACATCGGACACCTGCGCTCGGCCCTGGTCTACGACATCTGGCGCCGCTGGCTGACGTACCGCGGTCTGCGCGTCACCCTCGTGCGGAACGTCACCGACATCGACGACAAGGTGCTCGACCTGGCCGCCGGCACCGACGAAGCGTGGTTCGCCCGCGCCTACCGCGTCGAGCTCGAGTTCACCGCCGCGTACAACGCCCTCGGCATCCTGCCCCCGACCTACGAGCCGCGGGCAACAGCGAGCGTGCCGCAGATGCACGACATCATCACGAAGCTCATCGACCGCGGTCACGCCTACGTCGCCGTCGACGACTCGGGCGACGTCTACTTCGACACCGGCAGCTGGGAGTCCTACGGGGCGCTCACCCGGCAGCGTCGCGAGGACATGGTCGAGGCCGCCGACGCCGACCCCCGTGGCAAGCGCGACGCCCGCGACTTCGCGCTCTGGAAGGGTGCGAAGCCCGGCGAGCCGTCGACCGCGTCGTGGGACTCCCCCTGGGGCCCCGGTCGTCCGGGCTGGCACATCGAGTGCTCCGCCATGTCACGGCGGTACCTCGGTCCGGCGTTCGACATCCACGGCGGCGGACTCGACCTGCGGTTCCCGCACCACGAGAACGAGCTCGCGCAGTCCACCGCAGCGGGCGACCCGTTCGCGTCGTACTGGTTGCACAACGGGCTCGTCACGGTCGAGGGCCAGAAGATGTCGAAGTCGCTCGGCAACTCGATCTTCGCCGCCGACTTCCTCGCCGCTGCCCGTCCCGCCGTGGTGCGGTACTTCCTCGGCGCCGCGCACTACCGCTCCTCGATCGACCACCACGACGGCTCGTTGGCCGAGGCCGAGGCCGCCTACGACCGCATCGACGGGTTCCTGCAGCGGGCCGAGGTGCGGCTCGAAGGCGTGCACCTCGCCGACGCCCCCGCCGTGCCGGACGCCTTCGCCGCCGCGATGGACGACGACCTCGCAGTGCCCCAGGCGCTGGCCGTCCTGCACGAGACCGTGCGCACCGGCAATGCCGCCCTGGATGCCGACGATGCGGAAACGCTCGGGGTCGCGTACCATCAGGTGGCCGCCATGGTAGAGGTCCTCGGCATCGACCCGCGAGCCGCCCACTGGTCGGGGGGCGGTCAGGACACCTCGGCAGGCCCGCTCGCCGCTCTCGTCGAACGCCTCGTGCAGGAGCGCGCGGACGCCAGGGCAGCACGGGACTTCGCTGCGGCCGACCGCGTGCGCGACGACCTCGCCGCCGCGGGCATCACGATCGAGGACACGCCGTCCGGAACACGCTGGAGCATCGCCTGAACACGGCAGTGCCGAACAGGAGCTACGCATGAAGAACGTCTCGGGAAGCAAGAAGGGTCGGCCCGGCGCCGTCCGCACCGGTCGCAAGGGCAACAAGCAGGTCGGTTCCGGTGGTCAGGGTGCCCAGGCGCTCGAGGGCCGCAAGCCGACCCCGAAGGCCGAGGACCGGCCGTACCACCCCGCCGGCAAGCGCAAGGCAGCGAAGGACCGCTTCGAGGCAGCCAAGGGCCGTCACGGTTCCTCGAGCACCCCGCAGGGCCGCACCGGTCGCCCGCCGGCCCGGAAGACCGATGACTCCGAGCTCGTGACCGGACGCAACTCCGTGCTCGAGGCGCTGCGCACGAAGACCCCGTCGACGACGCTCTACATCGCGTCGCGCATCGAGGTCGACGACCGCGTCAAGGAGATCCTGACGCTCGCGAACCACCGCAGCGTGCCGATCATCGAGCTCATGCGCCCCGAGCTCGACCGCATCACCGGCCACGACAGCGTGCACCAGGGCGTCGCGCTCAAGGTGCCCGCGTACGAGTACGCCGTGTCCGAGGACATCGTCGAGCAGGCCTTCTCGCGCGACCAGGTCCCGCTGCTCGTCGCGCTCGACGGCATCACCGACCCGCGCAACCTCGGTGCGATCATCCGATCGACCGCCGCGTTCGGCGGACACGGCGTCATCGTGCCGCAGCGTCGCTCGGTCGGCGTCACCGCGTCGGCGTGGAAGACCTCGGCCGGTGCCGCGGCCCGCACGCCCGTCGCGATGGCCCCGAACCTCACCCAGACGCTGAAGTCCCTCAAGTCGATGGGCCTGTTCGTCCTCGGTCTGGACGGCGACGGCGACGTGGAGCTCGACGGCCTCGCGCTCGCCGACCGCCCGATCGTGATCGTCGTCGGTTCCGAGGGCAAGGGCCTGTCGCGCCTGGTCACCGAGACGTGCGATGCGATCGTGTCGATCCCGATCTCGAGTGCGACCGAGTCGCTCAACGCCGGCATCGCCGCGAGCGTCACCCTGTGGGAGGTCGCCCGGCGCCGTCGCGCCGAGTAGCCGCACCGGCGTCCGCCCCGTCGCTGCGGGCCGTCGACGTCACTGCTTGGAGGCCCGGTGCCGGTCCGCGAGACCGGCACCGGGCCTCCTGTGCGTCCGTCAGGTTCCTCGACGCGCCGCGTGCGTCGTGCTGAGGTTCCACGACTCGCCGCGTGCGTTGTGCCGGGGTTCCGCACACGGCCGTCTTGCGTGTCGAGGTTCCGAGATTTCGGAACCTCGGCGGAACGGCGCGGGACGGAGGCGGGCGCGCGGGCGCGGGCGGGTCAGACGGTGCTGCGCCAGTCCTGGACGTCGGCGTCGTCGTCCGCGGGGTCCGCGTCGTCGACCACGGGGATCGGCAGCGTCATCGACGACGTCGGCGGGTTGATGAGCAGGCGCTCGTCGCGGCGGTGGCGCAGCACGTCGTTGATGTACGCCGTGGTGGCCTCGGGCAGCGAGACCGACCGCTCCTCTTCCTGTGACATGAACCAGCGGTGCTCGAGCAGCTCGTGGAAGACCTCGGCGGGCTCGAGGCGACCGCGCAGGTCACGGGGGATCGAGCGGACCACGGGCTCGAAGACCCGCGAGACCCACTCGTGCGCCACCATCTCCTCGTCGAGCTCGTCGCGGCCGTTGCGTGCCCGGTACGAGTCGAGGTCGTTGAGCAGGCGTCGGGCCTGGTTCTCGCCGGCGTCCAGGCCGGTCAGCCGCAGCAGGCGTCGCTGGTGGTGTCCGGCGTCGACGACCTTCGGCTGGATCCGCACCTGCGAACCGCCCTCGGTCGTGTGGATCGAGAGCTCCTCGATGTCGAAGCCGAGCTCGTTGAGCCGCTCGACGCGGTCGTTGATGCGCCAGCGTTCCTTGATGTCGAACTGCTCGGTGCCCGTGAGCTCGGTCCAGAGCGTCCGGTACTGCGCGACGATCCGGTTGGAGACGTCGACGGGGTCGGCGTTCTCGTCGAGCCGGCCGCCCGCCTCGAGGTCGAGGAGCTCGCCGGCGATGTTCACGCGCGCGACCTCGAGGTCGTTCTCGCGCTGCCCGTTCGACAGACCACCGGGGTAGAGCTTGCCGGTCTCGGCGTCGACCAGGTACGCGGCGAACGAGCCCGCGTCGCGACGGAAGAGCGTGTTCGAGAGCGACACGTCGCCCCAGTAGAAGCCGATGACGTGCAGCCGGACGAGCAGCAACGCGAGGGCGTCGACGAGACGGGTCGCGGTCTCCGGGCGCAGGGTCTGCGAGTACAGCGCGCGGTACGGCAGCGAGAAGCGCAGGTGCCGCGTCACGAGCACGGGGTGCAGCTGCTCGCCGTCCGCGTCGACCCGACCGGTGATGACGGCGACGGGGTCGACGCACGGCACGTCCATGCGCTGCAGCGTGCGGAGCATCTCGTACTCGGAGCGCGCGATCTCCTCGCCCGTCTCCTTCACGGCGGCGACGTACCCACTCAGGTGCACGAAGCGCACCAGGTGCCGTGAGATGCCCTTCGGCAGGGCCACGATGGTCTCGTCCGGCCAGTCCGCCAGCGGCAGGTCCCACGGCAGGTCGAGCAGGCCGGGGTCGACGGTTGCTGCGGTGATGGACATCGAGTCGGGCACGGTGGATCCTTCGGTGTCGTGGGGGACAGCCGAGAGCCCGCGACCCGCCCTTGTGAGGCGGCGCGGGCTCTCGGGGAGTGCGCTTCGGTTACGCGCTGACGACGGCCTTGTCGTCCAGGCGCTCGCCCGACTCGGTGTCGAAGGCGTGCACGTGGCCCGACTTCGGCGTCACCACGATGGTGTCACCGATCGACGGGTGCGAACGGCCGTCCACGCGGGCGACGATGTCGACGCGCGTGCCCTTGACGTCGGCGTGACCGTAGAGGTAGCCGTCGGCGCCGAGTTCCTCGACCACGTCGACCGTGACCGGCAGGCCTTCGCCCGACTGCGCCACGACGACGTCCTCGGGGCGGATGCCCACGGTGATCTGGGCGGAACGCGCGTTGGAGAGCGTGTCGCGGTCGATCGCGTGGTTGAGCGTGCCGAACTTGATGCCGCCCTCGACGACGTCGGCCGGCAGCAGGTTCATCGCCGGCGAGCCGATGAAGCCCGCGACGAAGACGTTGTTCGGCTTCTCGTACAGGTCGCGCGGCGTGCCGACCTGCTGCAGGATGCCGTCCTTGAGCACCGCGATGCGGTCACCCATGGTCAGTGCCTCGGTCTGGTCGTGCGTGACGTAGACCGTGGTGACACCGAGACGACGCTGGAGCGACGCGATCTGCGTACGGGTCTGGACGCGGAGCTTGGCGTCGAGGTTCGACAGCGGCTCGTCCATGAGGAACACCTGCGGCTGACGGACGATCGCACGGCCCATCGCGACGCGCTGACGCTGACCACCGGAGAGCGCCTTCGGCTTGCGGCCGAGGTAGTCCTCGAGGTCGAGGAGCTTGGCGGCCTCCTGCACGCGGGTGGCGCGCTCGTCCTTGCCGACACCGGCGATCTTGAGCGCGAAGCCCATGTTCTCGGCGACGGTCATGTGCGGGTACAGCGCGTAGTTCTGGAACACCATCGCGATGTCGCGGTCCTTCGGCGGGACGTCCGTGACGTCGCGGTCGCCGATGCGGATCTGACCGGAGTTGACCTCTTCGAGGCCGGCCAGCATGCGGAGCGAGGTGGACTTGCCACAACCCGAGGGGCCGACGAGGACGAGGAACTCGCCGTCGGCGACGTCCAGGTCGAGGGAGTCGACCGCGGGACGGTTGCCTCCGGGGTAGAGACGGGTTGCCTTGTCATAGGTGACGGACGCCATGAGCGTTCGGTCCTTTCTTCACCGGCAGGTACGTGCCGGACGATCCGAGTGAAGCGGTCAGCCCGCGAGGGCCCCGGATGGTCGTCGTCGACCATCGAGGTTCATACAACACGAGTTCTCGCGGGTGCGCCAGTGTTTTCCACCTGGCCGGTCGGTTCCCAGAGCGTGGTTGGGTGGTTCCCAGAGCGGCCCACTACAATCGCCGGGTCCGTCCGCCGAGCGGGGGTAGGTCGTGCGGACGCCGATCAGGAGGACGACGCACCGATGACCAACCGCCCCGAGGGTGACGCCCGCGCCGCGCGGAACGAGCGCCGCGAAGCCGCCCGACAGCGAGCGCAGCGCCACAGGACACAGCAGAAGCGCCGCCAGCGCGGAACCCGGCTCGGACTCCAGATCGGACTCGGTGTCGTCCTGCTCGCAGCGGCCGCCGTCGTCACGCTCGTCCTGGTCGACTCCGTGAAGCCAGCAGGCCCCGGACCCTCGACGATGTCGCAGGGCGGCATCACCCTCGGCGAGGGGCTCAAGCCCGTGACCGCGTCGAGCAGTGCATCGCCGAGCGCCTCGACCACGGCCGGCGCGGGCACGGTGCGCATCACGCTGTACGTCGACTACCTCTGCCCGACCTGCGGCGAGTTCGAGCAGGCCAACGGCGACTACATCGAGAGCCTCGTCGACTCCGGGGCCGCCACCGTCGACATCCACCCCGTCGCGATCCTGTCGAACCGCTCGCAGGGCACGAAGTACTCGCTCCGCGCGGCGAACGCTGCGGCCTGCGTCGCCGAGCACTCGCCGGACCAGTTCTCCGCGGTCAACAAGGCGCTCTTCGCCGAGCAGCCGGAAGAAGGAACACCCGGGCTCACCGACGCGCAGCTCACCACGGTCGTCACCGGGGTCTCCGGCCTGCAGGACCGCCGGGCCGTCACGAGCTGCATCGCCGACCAGGACTACAGCAAGTGGGTCGACGAGCAGACGACCGCGGTGTCCGGCGGGGACATCCCCGGGTCGACACTGAGCGACTTCCCGGGCACGCCACTGGTGCTCGTCAACGGGCAGCGGTACGAGCTCACGTCGCCGATCACGAACGACGACTTCCGCACCTTCGTGGTCACCGCGGCCGGTGCCACCGAGGCGACGCCCACCCCGACCCCCACGCCGAGCGCGACGCCGTCCCGCACGCGGAGCGCGACACCGACGCCCACGCCGACGAAGGGCTGATCGCTACAGCGACGAACCGGGGACGCTGAACGTGTCGCAGCTCGTCGCGCCCTGCTGGTAGCCGCGGACGAACCACTTCTGCCGCTGCTCGCTCGACCCGTGCGTGAAGGAGTCCGGGTCGACCCGGCCGCTCGAGCGCTCCTGGATGCTGTCGTCGCCCACGGCGCTCGCGGCGGACAGGGCATCGGCGATCTCGGACCGACTGATGGGCTCGAAGAAGGTCTCGCCGCTCTCGTCCTCGGTGTTCGCCGCGTCGCCGACCCAGGCGCCGGCGTAGCAGTCGGCCTGCAGCTCGACGCGGACACTGCCGGACGACGCCCCGGTGCCCGAACGGTCCGTGCTCGCGAAGGCACCCTGCAGCTGCTGGATGTGGTGGCCCCACTCGTGCGCGACGACGTACATCTGCGCGAGCGGCCCGCCCGACGACCCGTACTTCGACTGCAGGTCGTCGTAGAACGCGGTGTCGAGGTAGATCGCGCGGTCCGGCGGGCAGTAGAAGGGCCCGGTAGCAGCGGACGCCTGACCGCACGACGTGTCGGTCGAGCCGTCGAACAGGAAGAAGTCCGGCGCCGTGTACGAGATCCCGAGCTTCCGGGCCTCGGCCGTCCAGTAGCCGTCGAGCGACTCCGCGGCGCCCTCCATCCGGCACTCGACCTTGAGGTTGGCGTCTCGCCCGGTGCGGCACTCCGGCGCGGCGTCCACGGTCTCGCCCTGCTGCTGGATCTGCGTCGTGCCGCTGCCGCCGTCGACGAACCCGCTGAGGTCGAAGCCCGTGAACTGCGCGATCAGGAAGACGACGATCGCCGTGACGCCGACTGCACCGCCGCCGACCGCGGCCGTCCGACCCCGGCGCTTCACCCTGCCGCCCTTGAGCTGCGAATCGTCGTTGAACGTCATGCCCCCGAATGTACGGCCCACGGGACTCGCACGCCGCACGCATGCCCCGCGCGTACCGTCTGGGACGTCGGCGACCCCGACATGTGTCGTACAACCGGAAGGAACCGCAACCATGGCCACTCCCATCAGCACCGTGATGAGCCCCGCCCGCTACGTGCAGGGCAAGGACGCGATCACCCGCGTCGGCGAGTTCGTCGCCCCCATCGGCAAGCGCCCCCTGATCGTCGCCGACGACGTCGTGTGGGGCATCGTCGAGGCCGCGGTGACGACGAGCTTCCAGGCGGCCGACCTGCGGGTCGAGCGGGTCGGCTTCGGTCGCTTCGCCACTCCGAAGGCGGTCGACGACCTCGTCGAGCAGATCCGGTCGACCGACGCGGACGTCGTCGTCGGGCTCGGTGGCGGTTCAGCGATCGACGCGGCCAAGGCCTCCGGACACCTGGCCGGCATCCGCTGGGCGAGTGTCCCGACGGCGGCGAGCACCGACGCCCCGACCTCGGCGCTCGCGGTGATCTACTCCGAGGAAGGGGAGTTCATCGAGTACCGGTTCTTCCCGCACAACCCCGACCTCGTGCTCATCGACACGAAGCTCGTCGCGAACGCTCCCGTCCAGTTCCTGGTCGCGGGCATCGGCGACGCCCTGGCCACCTGGGTCGAGGCCCGTGCCGCCAAGCGTGCGAACGCCGACACCATGGCCGGCGGGCTGCAGACCGAGACCGGCGTCGCGCTCGCCGAGCTGTCCTGGAAGCTGCTGCACGAGAACGCCCTGCAGGCCATCGAGGCGGTGAAGGCCAAGGTCGTGACGCCCGCCCTCGAGAAGGTCGTCGAGGCGAACACCCTGCTGTCGGGCCTCGGGTTCGAGTCCGGCGGACTGGCGGCAGCGCACGCGATCCACAACGGACTGACCGCTGCTCCGCAGGCGCACGGCCTGGCGCACGGGCAGAAGGTCAACATCGGCACGATCGCGCAGCTCGTGCTCGAGGGCGCACCGGCCGAGGAGATCGAGGACTTCGTCGTCTTCACCACGAAGGTCGGCCTGCCGAACACCCTGACCGAGATCGGCCTGACCGTCGACGACACGACGGAACTCCGCGCCGTGGCCGAGGCCGCGACCGTCGAGGGCGAGACCATCCACAACATGCCGTTCCCGGTCACGCCGGAGCTCGTGGTGGACGCGCTCATCGCCGTCGAGGGCATCGCGCGGAGCATCCGCGCCGAGCACGGCCTGCCGGAGCCGGTTCTGTACCAGCACCACTGAGGGACCCTGCGCTGCGGATCGGGGTCAGGTGCGGACCAGCGGCTCCATCGTCGCCAGGTCCGCACCGATCCCGACGTCCACCAGCTCGATCCGTCCCGCGAGGGTGGCGGCCGGCCCCGTCAGCAACCCGGCCTTCACCCCGCCGAACGTGACCGTGACGTCGGCGTGCAGGACGTGGTCGTCCGCGATCCCGCCGGTGTCGACGTCGATGCCGCTCGGCACGTCGACGGCGACGACGAACGGTGCGCGCTGGTCGCGGGCGAGTTCACGGATGGCGTCGACGACCTCGCGGGCGGGGGAGCGGAGGGCCGCAGGCCCCCGCACCCCGATCCCGAGGATCGCGTCGAGCACCAGGTCGGCGTCGATTGCCGCGTCCGTCACCGCAGCCTCCGGTCCGGCAGGATCCTCAAGGAGGCGCACCCCGCCTTCCAGCGCCGCTGCCAAGCCCGCCTCGTGCACGCGTGAGCCGACGCGCAGGACCGCCACGTGCCTCCCGGCCGCCGCCAGCCGCGCACCCGCGAACAGGGCGTCACCGCCGTTGTCGCCGCTGCCCACCAGCAGCAGGACGGACCCCGGTCCGTCGCCCGGCCGGACGGCCGGATCGTCGAGCAGGTCGCCGACGATGCGGGCCAGCCCGTCGGCCGCTCGTTGCATGAGGGGCTCACCCGCGTCGAGGTGCGGCCGCTCTGCCGCCCGGATCTGGTCACCGCCGTAGCCGTCCATGGCCACCACAGTGCCCCGGTACCCTGGAGGGGACATGTCACTCGTCCCCGAAGCGCCCCGTCCCCGCATCGTGATGTCGCCCGACGGCCTCCGGATCGCGACCTACGACTTCGGCGATCCCGACGCCCCCGCGGTCGTCGCGGTGCACGGGTTCGCTTCCGGTGCGGTGCTGAACTGGCACGCCTCCGGCTGGACCCGCGACCTCGTCCGCGCCGGGTACCGCGTGCTGGCGTTCGACCAGCGCGGCCACGGCGCGAGCGCGAAGCCGCGCGACCCCGGTGCGTACTCGATGGACCTGCTCGTGGCGGACGTCACCACCGTGATCGACACGTACCTGCTCGACGAGGTCGCGTTCCTCGGGTACTCGCTCGGCGCACGTGTCGGCTGGCACACCGCCGAACGGCTGCCGGACCGCATCACCCGCGCGGTCTTCGGCGGGATCCCCGACGCCGACCCGATGCGCCGCGTGCGGGTCGACCAGGCGAAGGCGTACCTGGCGGACGGCACACCGATCGAGGACCGCGTGACGAACGGCTACCTGACCATGGCGGGGAACGTCGAGGGGAACGACCTCGCGGCGCTCGTGGCGATGGTCGAGGGGATGCGGAACAGCATCGAGCCGACGCCCGACAACGCCCCCGCGCAGCCGATCCTGATGGCGGCCGGCAGCGAGGACGGCATCCGCGACAGCGCCGTGCGGTTGGCGCAGGCGGCCCCGGACGCGTCGTTCTTCGAGATCCCGGGGCGGAACCACTTCAACGCACCGACGTCGCGGGCGTTCCGCGAAGCCGCGCTGGCGTTCCTGCGTTCCTGACCGACGCACGCTGTCCTCGTCGCGCTGACGGGTACTCGCAGGTCCCCTCTGTCACCGGACACCGCGCGTACCGTCCCCGCCATGGACTACAGACTCCTCGGCAACAGCGGGACATCGGTGTCGACGCTGACCCTCGGCACCATGACGTTCGGCAGCGAAGCCGACGAACCCACCTCCCACACCATCATCGACACGTTCGTCGCGGCCGGCGGCACCCTGATCGACACGGCCGATGTCTACTCGGGCAACGAGTCCGAGCGGATCATCGGCCGCTGGCTCGCCGCACACCCCACCGAGGCGCAGCAGGTCGTGCTCGCCACCAAGGGCCGCTTCCCGCAGGGTGACGGCCCGAACGACGTCGGCCTGTCGCGCCGGCACCTCCGGGTCGCCCTCGACGCCTCGCTCGAGCGCCTCGGCGTGGACCACATCGACCTGTACCAGATGCACGCCTGGGACGCCCTGACGCCGATCGAGGAGACGCTCCGGTTCCTCGACGACGCGGTCTCCGCCGGCAAGATCGGCTCGTACGGGTTCTCCAACTACCTCGGGTACCAGATCACGAAGGCCGTGTACGAGGCGAAGGCGCACGGTTGGGCGCCGCCGGTCACCCTGCAGCCGCAGTACAACCTGCTCGTCCGCGACATCGAGCACGAGATCGTCCCCGCCAGCCTCGACGCCGGGATCGGCCTGCTGCCCTGGTCGCCCCTGGCCGGCGGCTGGCTGTCCGGCAAGTACCAGCGCGACGAGGCGCCCACCGGCTCCACCCGCCTCGGCGAGAACCCGGCACGCGGCATGGAGGCGTGGGAAGCACGGAACGGTGACGAGCGCACCTGGGCCGTCCTCGACGCGGTGTCCGCGGTCGCCGACGCGCACGGCGCCTCGCGGTCGCAGGTCGCCCTCGCCTGGCTGCTCGCCCGGCCGGCGGTGACGAGCGTGATCCTCGGCGCGCGGACGGTGTCCCAGCTCGAGGACAACCTCGGTGCAGCTGACCTCGTGCTGACCGACGCGGAGCTCACGCAGCTCACCGACGCCAGCGCCCCGCGCATCGACGACTACCCGTACGGCACCGCGGGCGTCGCCCAGCGAGAGCGCAAGATCACGGGCGGACGCTGAAGATCCGTGCACGTTCGTGCGGATTCGCGCTGATGTGGGGTCCGGGTATGGACGCACGGTTCGGTGAGGTGTCATCCTCGTCGCACGACCGGCTGGTTACCGCGTCCAGCGCCCGGAACACTCCCTGATCCGTGTTCCACACGCGCCGATGCCCCGGATGAGTGATCACCCGGGGCATCGTTCCGCCCGACGGCGGCTGTGGGGCCGGCAGCGGGACTTGAACCCGCAACCCCCGTATTACAAGTACGGTGCGCTACCAATTGCGCCATGCCGGCTGACGCCGCTCATCTTACCGGTGAGGGCGTCGGGGTCTCACTCGGCCGGCTTCTCCGCGAAGTTCAGCGAGATCGAGTTCATGCAGTACCGGTCGCCGGTGGGCGTGCCGAAGCCGTCGGGGAACACGTGGCCCAGGTGCGAACCGCAGTTCGCGCAACGGACCTCGGTGCGCACCATGCCGAGCGACTTGTCGTCGATCAGCTGCACGGCGTCGGGGTTCACCGATTCGTAGAACGACGGCCAGCCGCAGCCGGAGTCGAACTTCGTGCCGCTCTTGAACAGCTCCGCGCCGCAGGCCGCACAGGTGTAGACGCCGGCACGCTCCTCGTCGAGGAGTTCACCGGTCCACGGCCGTTCGGTCCCCGCCTGACGCAGGACGGCGTACTGGTCCGGGGAGAGATCCTCGCGCCACTGGGCGTCGGACTTGTCGACGTTGTATGCCATTGTTTCCTCCTGCTTCCGGTCGGGTTCTTCCGGGCACTCCCGACCACTTCAGTAAACTCGCGACGATGTCCGAGCATTCCGTGCGCCACGCCCGCTGGACCCGTCTGACGACGGACGAACTGTACGGCATCGTGGTGCTCCGGAACCGCGTCTTCGCACTCGAACAACGGGTGACGGCCGAGGACTTCGACGGCCGTGACCGCGAGCCCGAGACCGAGCACTGGTGGTTCGGTACGGACACCGAAGCGGTTGGGTACCTGCGCCTGATCCGACCGGCTGCGGACGAAGAACACCCGGCCGACGCACCGCCGCCGTCCTGGGCGATCGGCCGGGTCGCGACGCACCCCGACCACCGTGGGCAGGGCATCGCCGGCCGGCTCGTCGCCGCCGTGCTCGCGGCCCACGGGCACGAAACCGTCGTCCTGCACGCCCAGGAGTACGTCGCCGCGCTCTACGAACGCCACGGCTTCGTCCGGTTCGGGGCGCCCTACGACGAAGCCGGCATCCGGCACGTCGGCATGCACCGCCCGGGGCGCTGATGGACACCCTCGGCCGGTACGCCGCCTACGCCGACCGCATCGAGGCCGTGTCCCCGTCCTACGCCGCCTGGGCGCGGTCGCTCGACCCTGCGTTGGTCGCGCTCCTCGACGAGGTCGCGGAGCAGCAGCGGCAGCCGGAACTCCTCTTCGCGGTCGCGCGGCGGCTGGGTGCGGACCCGTCGGACCCCGGTGCGCTGCGCGCGATCGGTCGGGAGGCCCGCCCCGCCCTGGTCGCGGCCCTCGCCTCCGCCACGGTGCAGGCCAACGACCCGCGGCGGCTCGGTCCCGTCGTCCCGCTGTTCGCGGCGCTCGCCGAGCGGGCCTCGCGGCCGCTCGGTCTCGTCGACGCCGGCGCGGCGGCGTCGCTCTGCTCGATCCCGGACCGGGTGACGCTCGACCACCGGACGTCGGAGTCCCGGGTGCCGGCGGAACGCGCCCCGGTGCTGTCGTCGCGCCCCGACTCCTCGGGGCGCGACGACCACGGTGGGGTGCGCACCGAGCTCGTCCGGATGCACACGGCGGTCGGCGAACCCGCGGTCCGTCTCGTCGCGGACGTCTCCGGGGCCCTTCCGGCTCCGGCGAGCAGGCCGATCCGGATCGGCGCGCGGATCGCCCTCGACCCGAACCCGATCGACCTCGCCGCACCCGGCGCGTTCGACCGGTTGGTCGAGGCCGTCCCGCCCGAGGCGACGGACCGGATCGCCCTGATGCGCGAGGCGGCGCGCGCGACGCTCGCCGTGCCTCCCGTGCGGATCCGGGGCACGCTGCCGGGTGACCTCGACCGCGCACTGGACGCCCTGCCGGACGACGTGGAGCCGGTCGTGCTGACCACCGGCACCCTGGTCTACGTGCCGGGTGCCGAGCGCCAGCGGTTCGTGGACCGCGTCCGCGAACGCGGCGTGCACTGGATCGCGCTCGAACGCACCGGGATCCTGCGCGGTGTGGCGGCGACGCTGCCCGACGACGTCGACCCCGCAGATCCGGACGCCTTCGCCACGGCCTCGATCGACGGCACCGCGGTCGCCGTCTCGGACCCGTTCGGCACGCGCGTGCGCTGGTTCCGCGACCCGAACCTGTGACCGGTGTTCGCGACAGTCCAGCGCCGTGCCAGGGTCCGGATGCGCTCCGCCCCTACGATGTGCGAGACCCGTTCCCCGATACGTGATCGGAACCGCCGTGACCAGCCCCACCGACGAGCACCGCGCTGACGAGCACCGCGCTGACCAGCACCGCGCTGACCAGCTCAGCGAGCTCGCGCAGCGTGTGCTGTCGTTCGAGCACGACCGGGCACGGCACGACCGCACGAAGGAAGCGGAGATCCGGGTCGAGTTCGAGATGTCGGCGGCGCGCTACTACCAGGTGCTGAACCGCGTCATCGACTCGCCCGCGGCACTCGCGTACGACCCGCAGCTCGTCACCAGGCTGCAGCGGCTCCGACATGCGCGCACCAGCGCCCGGGCGACGCGCAGCTTCGTCGCGCCCGGTGCTGCTCCCGAAGGACGTGAAGAGGAACGATGAGCACCAGATTCCCCCGTGACCGGTTCGACGACGTCGCCGACGGCCCCCGGGTCGGCGCACACCGCGGTGCCCAGCGCCGTGGCCGTGGCTGGATCGCGTTCGCCTGGGCGGCACTCGCCACCGGTGTGCTCGTCGGCATCGGCGTGCTCGCCCTCGCGCTCCTGAACGGCAGCTACTCGTTCAGCGGGTCGGACTCGCCCTCGGGATCGGCATCGGCGACGTCGTCGGCGACCGCGAAGCCGTCCGCGTCGGCTGCTCCGTCCGCGTCGGCAGGAACCGGTGCCGGCGACGCCGGCGCTGCCGCTGCGACACCGGCCCAGCAGGGCACGACCACCGTCGTCGTCCTGAACGGCACGACCACCTCCGGCCTCGCTGCCCGGGCCAGCGCGGCGCTGACCGGTGCCGGCTGGGGAGTCGCCTCGACCGGGGACGCCGGCACGACCGGGTCGACCTCGACGGTCGTGTACTACCAGCAGGCCGCACAGGCGGCGGTCGCGCAGGGCATCGCGAAGCAGCTCGGGGTCACCGCCGTGCAGCAGTCGACGGCGTTCCCGAACGCCGACGTGAGCGTCGTGCTCGGAGCCGACTACACCGGCTGATCCGCATTCCGCGGGCGCTCCCCGCCCGCATTTGTGACGGTCGTGTTTCGGGCACGTTGATTTCTGACGGAATCGACGTGAAACAACGTCACACCTCTTGCCGGATCGGCGCGCTTCGAGCAGAGTCCCTTGCAGACGGCGAACACGTCGTTCGCACGGCAGTACCAGGGAGCAAGAGATCATGGCCAACGGAACCGTGAAGTGGTTCAACGCTGAAAAGGGCTTCGGCTTCATCACCGTCGATGGAGGAGGCCAGGACGTGTTCGTGCACTACTCGGCCATCGACATGTCGGGTTACAAGGTCCTCGAGGAGGGCCAGGCAGTGGTGTTCGACGTCGGCACCGGGTCGAAGGGCCCGCAGGCGGAGGCAGTCCGACCGGCCTGAACGCACGACACTCATCGCGAACGCGCCGTCCCGTCAGGGGCGGCGCGTTCGTCGTGCGCGGCCCGCGCTGCATGACGTGCGTGGCGGGCGGTCCGTGGCGGTGGTCGGGGTGCGCTGTTGGCGGAGCGTGTCCTGGGAAGACGTGACGAGCCTCCCGATCGTGTTGCACTCGCACCGGGCGAGTGCCAGAATCGGCGTTGGCACTCGCTCACGTTGAGTGCCAGCACGACCCCACGACGTCCGGGAGGGACGAGAACTCACATGGCTAAGATCATTGCTTTCGACGAGGAGGCCCGCCGTGGCCTCGAGCGCGGCCTGAACCAGCTGGCCGACGCCGTGAAGGTGACGCTCGGCCCGCGCGGCCGCAACGTCGTCCTCGAGAAGAAGTGGGGCGCCCCCACGATCACGAACGACGGTGTCTCCATCGCCAAGGAGATCGAGCTCGACGACCCGTACGAGAAGATCGGCGCGGAGCTCGTCAAGGAGGTCGCCAAGAAGACCGACGACGTCGCCGGTGACGGTACGACCACCGCGACCGTCCTCGCCCAGGCACTCGTCCGCGAGGGCCTCCGCAACGTCGCCGCAGGCGCCGACCCCGTGTCGCTCAAGCGCGGCATCGAGAAGGCCGTCTCCGCCGTCTCCGACCAGCTCCTCGCCAACGCGAAGGACATCGAGACCAAGGACCAGATCGCCGCGACCGCGTCGATCTCGGCCGCAGACCCGACCATCGGCGCACTCATCGCCGAGGCCATCGACAAGGTCGGCAAGGAAGGTGTCGTCACCGTCGAGGAGTCGAACACCTTCGGCACCGAGCTCGAGCTGACCGAGGGCATGCGCTTCGACAAGGGCTACCTGTCGCAGTACTTCGTCACCGACCCCGAGCGTCAGGAAGCCGTCTTCGAGGACGCCTACATCCTGATCGTCAACTCGAAGATCTCGAACATCAAGGACCTCCTGCCGGTCGTCGACAAGGTGATCCAGGCGGGCAAGCAGCTCCTGATCATCGCCGAGGACGTCGACGGCGAGGCCCTGGCCACGCTCGTCGTGAACAAGATCCGCGGCATCTTCAAGTCCGTCGCCGTCAAGGCCCCGGGCTTCGGTGACCGCCGCAAGGCCATGCTGCAGGACATCGCGATCCTGACCGGTGGCCAGGTCATCTCCGAAGAGGTCGGCCTCAAGCTCGAGAACGCGACGCTCGACCTGCTCGGTCGTGCCCGCAAGGTCGTCATCACCAAGGACGAGACCACGATCGTCGAGGGTGCCGGCGACGCCGAGCAGATCGCCGGCCGTGTCCGTCAGATCCGCGCCGAGATCGACGCGACCGACTCCGACTACGACCGCGAGAAGCTCCAGGAGCGCCTCGCGAAGCTCGCCGGTGGCGTCGCCGTCATCAAGGCGGGTGCCGCGACCGAGGTCGAGCTCAAGGAGCGCAAGCACCGCATCGAGGACGCCGTCCGCAACGCGAAGGCTGCCGTCGAAGAGGGCATCGTCGCCGGTGGTGGCGTCGCCCTCATCCAGGCCGGCAAGGTCGCGCTCGACGCACTCACCCTCGAGGGTGACGAGGCGACCGGTGCGAACATCGTCCGCGTCGCCATCGACGCACCGCTCAAGCAGATCGCGCTGAACGCCGGTCTCGAGCCGGGTGTCGTGGCCGCCAAGGTCCGCGAGCTCGAAGCAGGTTGGGGCCTCAACGCCGCGACCGGCGAGTACGTCGACCTCATCGCCGCGGGCATCATCGACCCGGCCAAGGTCACGCGCTCGGCGCTGCAGAACGCTGCGTCGATCGCTGGTCTGTTCCTGACGACCGAGGTCGTCGTCGCCGACAAGCCCGAGCGTGCCGCGGCCGCTCCGGCCGGCGACCCGACGGGTGGCATGGACTTCTGAGCAGTCCTTCCTGTTCGAAGGGCCCCGCACGCTGCGCGTGCGGGGCCCTTCCGCATGCGGGGGGGGGGGCGCCTGGCGCGGGCCTCGTCCCCGCCCCCGAGGTTCCGAAATCTCGGCATGTCGGTGCCCGGTTCGCCAGGCTCTGGAACCTCGGCGGTCAACGTGCGGCATGTTGTGGAACCTCACCGACCCAGTCGGGTCGGACTGGAGGCCCGTCCAGCGTCGTTCTCCGCACAACCGTCCGAGCGTGGCCGGCCCCGGCGTCTCGAGCGCGATGCTCCGGTCGGGGCGAGGGCATCGCGCGGCTCTGGTCGAGGAATGCCCTCGCTGATCGTTGGGACGCGGCTCCGTACGGGCGGCTATCCGGTCGACCTGCCCCGTCGAGGTTCCACGACTCGCCGTGTGCGGGACGCCGAGGTTCCGAACCCGAGCGCGATGTGGCGCGAGATGCCGAGATTTTGGAACCTCGGGCGAGACGGGCGGGCGCGCGGACGGGCGCGCGGACGGACGCGCGCGCGGACGGACGCGCCCGCGCGCCCCGCGCCCGCGTCAGGCGGCGTAGTCGCGCGGCAGCAGTGGCAGCCAGACGCGGAAGGTCGCGCCGCCGCCCTCGGTGTCGAAGACCTCGACCGAGCCGTGGTGCGCCGCGACGATGCCCGACACGATGGCGAGCCCGAGGCCCGAGCCGCCGGTGTCCCGCGCGCGCGAGGTGTCGGCACGCCAGAACCGCTGGAAGATCTTGTCGCGCAGCTGCGCCGGGATCCCCTCACCGTGGTCGATGACGTCGATGTGGGCCATGCCGCGGTCGTCGTCCACCCCGATGCCGATCTCGATCGGGTCGTCGTGCTCGGTGAACCGCATGGCGTTGCCCATCAGGTTCGTGACGATCTGGCGGATCTTGTTCTCCTCCGCCAGCACGATCGGGGGACGCTTGGGCATGACGACCGTCGGCAGTGGCGTCGTCTCGTCGGTGGGGGCGGCACCGGCCTCGATGTCCATCGCCCGGGTCCGCCGAGCACGCAGCCGCGCGATCGTCTGCCGCGAGAACGCGATGGGACCCGTGGTGTTCGCCGACGTGGGCGATGCCGGGGGGACCTCGCCCGTATCGGACGACGACCCCGACGAGAGCGAGGACGACGACGCGGGCGGCCGCACGGCCTGCGGCACGCTCTCGCCCGTCATGGCGTCCTCGACCAGGACCTGGATCTCGCGGTCGGGGTTGGACGCCATGGTGTCGAGCGCCGAGTCGCGGGCGATCGCGACGAGGTCGACCGGGCCGAGCTCGAGCGGCTTGGACTCGTCGATGCGGGCGAGCTGGAGCAGGTCCTGCACGAGCAGACCCATCCGCTTCGCCTCTTTCTCGATGCGCTCCATCGCCTGGGCGACGTCTTCTTCCTTGCGCAGGGCGCCCATCCGGTAGAGCTCGGCGTACCCGCGCAGGGACACGAGCGGGGTGCGGAGTTCGTGCGAGGCGTCGCCGACGAACCGGCGCATCTGGTCGATGGTGCGCTGGCGGTCCTCGAACGCGGTGTCGATGCGCTCGAGCATGACGTTGAGGGAGCGGTTCAGGCGCCCGACCTCGGTGTTCGGGGTGTCGGCCTCGAGGCGCTGGTTGAAGTCCCCGGCAGCGAAGCGTGCAGCGGTGTCCTCGACGTCGCGCAACGGGTCGAACGTGGCGGTGACGAGCAGCCGCGTGAGCATGGCGCCGAGCAGGATCACCGAGATGCCGAAGCCCAGGAAGATGACGGTGAACCGGGCGATGGTCTGGTCGGTGTCGGCGCTCGACACCGCGACGAGTACGAAACCGGTCTCGGTGGAGCCGCTCGTCTGGTTCTGCAGTGACGCCGGGATGACCTGGGCACGCCACTCGTGGTTGTGCTGGCTGTCGTAGAGCGAGAAGCGCGCGCCGTTCTGCGCCGCTGCGGAGAAGTCCAGTTCGCGGATGTCCGGACGGCTCGACGCCTTCGTCTGGCAGATCTGGTCGCCGTCGGCGTCGTACGCGGCCACGTAGGCGCTCTGCGACAGCACGACCGACAGCTTGCAGTACTGCTCGCCGTCGCTGATGTTCTGGCCCTCGAGCTGCTCCGTGGTGCCCTTGACGTTGTTGTCGAGCTGCGCCATCAGGTACGTCGACAGGACGGTCATCGTGCCGAGCCCGGCGACGAGCAGGCCGAGCGCCACCAGGAGCACCGTGATCCCGGTGATCTTGGTGCGCAGGGAGATCCCGTCCCACCAGCGGCTCATTCGCGTGTGCATGCTGCCCCAACGATAGACAGCGGCCGCCCGGTGAAACCGGACGACCGCCGTGAAGAACGGAGGTGCTACGAGGCCTTGGACGCCTTGAGCATGTACCCGAAGCCGCGCTTGGTCTGGATGATCGGCTCGGCCGAGTACTGGTCGAGCTTGCGACGCAGGTACGAGATGTAGCTCTCGACGATGCCGGCGTCGCCGTTGAAGTCGTACTCCCAGACGTGGTCGAGGATCTGCGCCTTCGACAGCACGCGGTTCGGGTTGAGCATCAAGTAGCGGAGCAGCTTGAACTCGGTGGGGGAGAGCTCGATCTGCGCGTCGCCGATCGTGACCTCGTGCGTGTCCTGGTCCATGGTGAGCTCGCCGGCGCGGATGATCGCGTCTTCCTCGTCGTTCATGGTGCGACGGAGGATGGCCTTGATGCGGGCGACGATCTCGTCGAGCGAGAACGGCTTGGTGACGTAGTCGTCGCCGCCGACGGTGAGGCCGGTGATCTTGTCCTCGGTGTCGTCCTTCGCGGTGAGGAACAGGATCGGCGAGGTGTAGCCCGACGACCGCAGGCGCTTGGTGACGCCGAAGCCGTTCATGTCGGGGAGCATCACGTCGAGGATGATCAGGTCGGGTTCTTCCTCGAGCACGGCCGAGATCGCCTGTGCGCCGTTGCCGACGGCACGGACGGCGAACCCGGCGAAGCGCAACGAGGTCGTCAGGAGGTCGCGGATGTTCGGCTCGTCGTCGACGATCAGGATCTTGGGGCCATCGCTCATGGTCCTATCTTCTGACCGTTCCCTAATGGTTTCCTGAGAGCGGTGCGTACGTCAGCCCACGGGCGCCTGGACCTGGTCGGCATCCAGGATCGTGTAGGAGTACCCCTGCTCCGCGAGGAACCGCTGCCGGTTCTGTGCGAAGTCCTGGTCGACGGTGTCCCTGGCGACGAGCGTGTAGAACGACGCCGGCAGGCCGTCCTTGTTCGGGCGGAGCAGTCGACCGAGGCGCTGCGCTTCTTCTTGCCGTGACCCGAACGACCCGGAGACCTGGATCGCGACGGTGGCGTCCGGCAGGTCGATCGAGAAGTTCGCGACCTTCGACACCACGAGCACGTCCACCTCGCCGGCACGGAACGCGTCGTACAGCCGTTCGCGTTCGTCGACGGGCGTCGCACCCGTGATCTCGGCGGCGTCGAGGGATGAGGCCAGTGCATCGAGCTGGTCGATGTACTGCCCGATCACCAGGATCTGCTCGCCGCGGTGCTTCTCGATGAGCTCGCGGACGACCGGGGTCTTCGCGGGCGAGGTGGCGGCGAGCCGGTAGCGCTCGTCGTCGCTCGAGGCCGCGTACTCCAGGCGCTCCTGGTGCGTCAGGTCGATGCGCACCTCGTAGCACTCGGCCGGGGAGATGTAGCCCTGCGCCTCGATCTCCTTCCACGGAGCGTCGTAGCGCTTCGGGCCGATGAGCGAGAACACGTCGCCCTCGCGGCCGTCCTCGCGCACGAGCGTCGCGGTCAGGCCCAGGCGTCGGCGGGCCTGCAGGTCGGCGGTCAGCTTGAAGACCGGGGCCGGCAGCAGGTGGACCTCGTCGTAGACGATGAGACCCCAGTCGAGGGCGTCGAGCAGCGACAGGTGCGTGTACTCGCCCTTCCGACGGGCGGTCAGGATCTGGTAGGTCGCGATCGTGACCGGCCGGATCTCCTTGACGCTGCCCGAGTACTCGCCGATGTCCTCGGCCTTCAGGGTCGTGCGCTTCAGGAGTTCGCTGCGCCACTGCCGCGCGGACACGGTGTTCGTCACGAGGATGAGCGTGGTCGCCTTGACGGTCGCCATCGCCCCGGCACCGACCAGGGTCTTGCCGGCGCCGCAGGGCAGCACGACGACTCCGGACCCCTGCGCGAAGAAGGTGTCGACGGCCTGCTCCTGGTACGGGCGCATGTGCCACTCGGCCGTGTCGAGGTCGATCGGGTGCGGCTGCCCGGGGGTGTAGCCCGCCAGGTCCTCGGCCGGCCAGCCGAGCTTCACGAGTTCCTGCTTGATCTGCCCGCGTGCCCACGGTTGCAGCTCGACCTCGGAGGGTGTCCGCATGTCGCCGAGCAGTGGCTTGATCCGCTTCGACCGGATGACCTCGGCCAGTACGGACGGGTCCTCGGCGGTCAGGAGCAGGACGGGCAGGCGCTCGAGTTCCTCGGTGGGGGAGTTCGCGATGACCGGGGCATCCTCGCGTTCCTCACGCCGGATGACGAGTCGGCCGTAGCGGGACACCGTGTCGCGGATGTCCACGGTGACGCTCTGCGGGACCGGGAACTTGGCGAAGCGCTCGAGGGTGGCGATCATCGCCTCGGCGTCGTGTCCGGCGGCCCGTGCGTTCCACAGGCCGAGGCGGGTGATGCGGTAGGTGTGCACGTGCTCGGGGGCGCGTTCGAGTTCGGCGAAGGCCGCGAGCTCGTGGCGTGCGTCCTCGGCGTCGGGGTGTGCGACCTCGAGGAGCACGGTGCGGTCGCTCTGCACGATCAGCGGTCCGTTCATGACCTGCCAGCCTAGCCGTCGTCACCTGCGTTCGGGTGACCGTGCACCTCAGGCGTCGCTCTCGACCGCCACGACGAGCGACAGCGGCAGCGTGCGCTCGACGTCGACGCTGGTGTCGCGCCCTCGGACGCGTCCGGCGGCGACCGAGGTCGGGATGATCGAGAACGGCCGTTCGGAGCCGTCCGGCATCCGCACCGTCAGCCGGATCGGCGTGCGACCGCGCACGGCCAGGTCGATCTGCCGCCCGAGCCACTCCTGCTCGGGTTCCGCATCGCCACGCTGGGTGGTCAGGCGGAGCCGTTCCACGAGTGCGTGCGCCGCCTGCTCCGGCGAGCGTCCGGTGGGGCTGCGCCGACCGGGAGGCCCGTGGTGCGTCTCGGGGCGGGCGCCGGTCGCGAGCACGGCCGGGTAGCGCTGGTCCTCGAGCGCGGTGTGCACGACGTGCGCCGGGTAGCGGGTGGTGAGCGTCGTCAGGTCGCTGCGCTCCCACGCCATCTGCCGGAGTTCGGCGTCCACACCGATCAGGTCGAGCTGGTCCGCGGTGCCGCGCACCACGGTGCCGACCCCGCCCTCGCCGCGGTCGACGACGATGCTGCCGTCGCGTCCGGCGACCTGGTCGACCAGGTAGGCGAGGGGCTGCGGGACGCCGGTCGACGACAGCCGGGTGAGCAGCGCCAGGACGTCGTCACGGGAGTGCCCGGCACGGAACGCCGTGCGCAGGGTGTCCTCGGAGATGCGGTACCGGGCGGCCAGACCGGGTGCCTCGAGCACGGCGACCGTGCGCAGGGCGGCGTCGTCGACCGGCGCGAGGGGGCCGGGGGCGATCACCGTCAGGTCGTGCTGCAGGTACACCTGGCCGACGGTGCCGGGCAGGTCGTCCGCTGCGGGCCTGGCGTCACCGTCCAGCAGTGCTCGGCCGGTGCTCGTGACGATGCCGTCGACCGCGAGTCCGAGCGACGCGGCGGTGCCGGCGGCGTCGAGCAGCACGGCGTCGAGCCAGCGGGAGCCCGCCGGGTACGCCCAACGGCCGAGGGCCACGAGGTCGCGCAGGTCGTCGTCGGCGAGTGCGAGGACCTCGTGCACCGCAGGGCCGAGCGTGTCCGCCCAGGCCGACACGAGCGTCGCCCAGCGGTCCGGCCAGTCGGCGACGAGCCAGTCCTGTCCGGCGTCGGTGACCGTCCAGCGGCCGGAGCCCGGGTCGGCGAACCCGACCCGGTCGAGCAGTGCGAGGCGGCCGGGCACGACGTCGGCGTCGGTGCCGATGCGCTCGGCCAGGGTCTTGGCGAGCGGCGTGCCGATGCCGCCCTTGACGAGTTCGCGGACGGTGCCGGCGTCCACCGCACGCAGCAGCTCGGCGAGCACGGTCATGCTCGAGAACGCCTGCTCCGCACCCGTGGTGCGCGCGCGGTCCTGGCCGGCCACGTCGTCGGCGTGGGCGGCGCGGTCGGGGCGATCCGGGCCTCCCGTCGATCGCAGTGCCACGAGGTCGGGGTGGGCGGCCACGCGTGCGGCGACCGCGTCGTCGACGGCGCCGTCCTCGTCGGCCAGGCCGAGCGTGATCGCCGGCCCGAGGCGGTCGGCGTTCCCGCCGTCGCGGAGCGCCAGGATCGTGGCGCGGGGCAGGTGCTCGACGGCGGCGTCGACGGCGTCGTCGGTGCGGAGCGCCTCGGCCAGGTCGAAGAAGTCGGTGATCCGTTGCGGACCGGTCTCGCCGAGGGCGGCCGGGGGCAGGCTCCGCGCAGCGACGAGTCGTTCGAGGGAGTCGTCCGGCAACGCCCGGAGTCGGGCGGCCAGGTCGGCGGTGGTCGTCATCGTCCGGTGCCAGCGTCCGGGGCGGACGTCAGCGAGCCGTCCGGTTGGCTCGTGCGCGGCGCGTCCAGGTGATGGCGAGGAGCGTGAAGACCAGGACCATGCCGATCGGGAACCCGACGAGCGGGATCGCCATGATCACCGGCCACGGCATGGAGCCCTGCGCGCTCGGGACCGTCAGCCACATGACGATCATCGCCGCCATGCAGAGGAACGCAGCGATGAAGATGCCACCGACCATGAACGCCAGAGCGCGTTCGGTACGATTGAACGTCACCGGGGGTTCTGCGGAATCCTGCGGGTTCCCGGTTGATCGGGTCGGATTGGCCATCGACCCAGGATATCCGACGCACCACGGCCGTACCACGACCTCGAGGAGTCCACCCATGCCGACCGGCAAGGTCAAGTTCTACGACGACGACAAGGGCTTCGGCTTCATCACCGGAGACGACGGCGACCAGGTGTTCCTGCACGCGTCCTCGCTGCCCGACGGCGTCGTGACCGTGAAGGCGGGATCCCGGCTCGAGTACGGCGTCGTGCAGGGGAAGAAGGGGTCGCAGGCACTGTCCGTGCGGCTCCTCGACCCGCAGCCGTCGTTGTCCCGGATGACCCGTCGCTCCGCAGACGACATGGCCGTGATCGTCGAGGACCTGGTGAAGGAACTCGACCGGATCAGCGGAGACCTCCGCCACGGCCGCTACCCGAAGAACGGCGATCGACTCGCCGCCATCCTGCGGCACGTCGCAGACCAGTTGGAGGCGTGACGCCATGACAGACAGCGACGCAGTACCCGTTGACGCAGTACCCGTTGACTACACCGACCTGGCGCGGACCGCGCTGCTCGAGGTGACCCCCGAGTCGAGCATCGGCGCGCCCGTCGGCACCGTGGACGAGGGCGACGGCGTCGTCTCCGTCCTGTTCGCGAACCGCATGCCGGGCTACCCCGGCTGGCGCTGGACCGTCAGCGTCGCGAAGGTCGGCGACGAGGACCCCACCGTGCTCGAGGTCGAGCTGATGCCCGGCGACGGCTCGCTCGTCGCACCGGAGTGGGTGCCGTGGTCCGAGCGACTGGCCGAGTACCGGGCGGCGCAGGACCACGAATCGGACGAGGAGTCCGACGACGACGAGCACGACGACGACTTCGATGACGAGTCGGATGAGGACGACGACGACGAGGACGCCGACTACGACGACTCGGACGACGACGAAGCCGACGACGAGTCGGATGACGACGAGGACGACGACGACGCCGAGTTCGAAGCGGACGAGGACGATCTCGACGAACCGGACGACGACGACATCGATGGTGTGGACGTCGACGCGCTCGCCGACACCGCTGACGAGGACGTCGACGACGCGCCGCAGCCCCCTCGCCGTCGTCGCGCGCAGCGCGTGCAGCCCGTCGACCCGGACGCCGACCTCGACGGCGCCCAGCTCGATGCCGGTGAGGTCGACCCGGACTTCCACCGCTCCTGACACGCACCCGAACAACGACGAAGCACCACGGGATCCCGTGGTGCTTCGTCGTTTCCGTGGTGTTCGTCGCCGGCGCTGGCCCGCGCGACGGACGGGTCAGCGCAGGGCGTCGACCGTGAAGTCGATCGCCTGCACGAGCTTCGCGACGTCGTCCGGGTCGATCGCGGTGAACGTCGCGACGCGCAGCTGGTTGCGCCCGAGCTTCCGGTACGGCTCGGTGTCGACGATGCCGTTCGCGCGCAGGGTCGCGGCGACGGCCTTGGCGTCGATCGAGTCGTCGAGGTCGATCGTGGCGACGACCTGCGAGCGGGCTGCGGGGTCGGTCACGAACGGCGTCGCGTAGTCGACCGACTCGGCCCAGTCGTACAGCGTCGACGACGAGGTCTTGGTGCGGGTGTCCGCCCAGGCCAGGCCGCCCGACTCGTTGATCCACCGGACCTGGTCGTCGAGCAGCAGCAGCGTCGAGATCGCCGGGGTGTTCAGCGTCTGGTTCAGGCGCGAGTTGTCGACGGCGTTCTTGAGCGACAGGAACTCGGGGATGTACCGACCGCTCGCTGCGATGCGCTCGACGCGCTCGATCGCGGCGGGGGAGAACAGCGCGAGCCACAGGCCGCCGTCGGAGGCGAAGTTCTTCTGCGGGGCGAAGTAGTAGACGTCGGTGGCGTCCACGTCGAACGCGGCACCACCGGCGGCGCTCGTGGCGTCGACGACCGTCAGTGCTCCGGCGTCACCGGCGGCGCGGACGACCGGAGCCATGACGCCGGTCGAGGTCTCGTTGTGCGGGTAGGCGTAGACGTCGACGCCGTCGACGGGCTCGAGCGCGGCGAGCGATCCGCCGGGGGCCTCGACGACGTGCGGTGCCTCGAGCCAGGGGGCGCCGGCGGCCTTGGCGAACTTCGACCCGAACTCGCCGAAGGACAGGTTCTCTGCGCGGCGCTCGATGAGGCCGAACGCGGCGGCGTCCCAGAACGCGGTCGAGCCGCCGTTGCCGAGGACGACCTCGTAGCCCTCGGGGACCTGGAACAGGTCGGCGAGCCCGGAGCGGACGCTGCCGACCAGGTCCTTCACGGGCTTCTGCCGGTGGGACGTGCCGAGGATCGTGGCCCCGCGCGTCACGAGGGACTCGAGCTGCGCGCCGCGGATCTTGGACGGTCCGCAGCCGAAGCGGCCGTCGGTGGGGAGGAGTTCGGCGGGGATGACGATGTCTGCCATGCACCGATCCTACCGAGCGCGATCCCAGTGCTGGTGCGCCTGTACCGGCCGGACGGGGAGGCCTGGAGTGCTGTGGCCACGGCCCTCTTCTTGCCCGGTGCAAGTGTCGGTCGGAGTTCGTCGGTCCGAACAAGTAGGGTGGTGGCCGCTGGGCCCAGACATGAGAGGCGGACCGTGACCGATCTCGTCGACACCACGGAGATGTACCTTCGCACCATCCTCGACTTGGAGGAGGAGGCGATCGTTCCGCTGCGCGCTCGCATCTCGGAGCGCCTCGGCCACTCGGGCCCGACGGTCTCGCAGACCATCGCCCGCATGGAGCGCGACGGCCTGGTCGTCGTCTCCGGCGACCGCCACCTCGAGCTCACCGACGAAGGGCGCTCCCGAGCCACCCATGTCATGCGCAAGCACCGTCTGGCGGAGCGCCTGCTGGCCGACGTCATCGGACTCGACTGGGCGTTCGTCCACGACGAGGCCTGCCGGTGGGAACACGTCATGAGCGAGCAGGTCGAGGTCCGCCTGCTCGAGATGCTCGGCAACCCGACCGA
This sequence comes from Curtobacterium sp. PhB170, assembly GCF_003752345.1. Classification (NCBI taxonomy): domain Bacteria; kingdom Bacillati; phylum Actinomycetota; class Actinomycetes; order Micrococcales; family Microbacteriaceae; genus Curtobacterium; species Curtobacterium sp. PhB170. The sequence goes on along the minus strand of NZ_RJUM01000013.1, from coordinate 143,597 downwards.
GTCGCCCTACGGCAACCCGATCCCCGGCCTGGCCGAGATCGGCGGCCCCGCGGCCGCCGGGTTCCTCGACGGCGTGCAGAACATCGTCGCCGCGACCGAGGGCACCGACGCCGTCGCGACCGGTGTGATCCGTCGTCTGGGCGAGCCCGTGCAGTTCGAGCCCGAGCTCCTGCACCAGCTCCGCACGGCCGGCGTCATGCCCGGTCGTCTGGCGAGCGTGCAGCGCGCCGGGGCCTACGTCGCCGTCCGCGTCGAGGGCGAGGACTCGGGCATCGAGCTCCCCGTCGAGGTCGCGCAGCACGTCTACATCGAACGGGACTGATTTTGCGGCCCTGATCAGGGCTTCTTTACCGTTTCGTTACAAACGGCCCGTTTCATCTCGACAAGGTAACGACGGCCCCGTACAATCGTCGAGTCCCCGCGCTGCGCCTGAGCCGGAGACCCGTGGCAGGACGTCTCGAACCCGTCTCCTGCCTCGATCGGAGACGATGACGAACGGATGGGGTTGCACGTCGCCGGACACCCACGGCAGCGTGATGACGAGACGCCGGAGACCACACCCTTGACGCAGACCGGTTCCGCCGCGGACGACCAGACGCCCGCCAACCCGACGAACACCGAGAACGCCACCGACGCACCGCTCACCCGACGGTCCGTCCGCCAGGCCGACGCGCGCCCGACCCGCAAGGTCGTCCCGGTCCGCTCCGCCCCGCTGCCCGGTGGCCGTCGTGCCGCACAGGCCGCAGCCACCGCGACCGCTGCCAAGGCGAGCTCGTCGTCGCGCAAGCGCAAGTTCCTCGCCCCCATCGTCCTGACGGTCGCCGCCGGCATGTTCGGCACCGTGGCAGTCGCGCCGGCCTTCGCCGCGCAGCCCTCCACCGGCACCGAGGCGGCGAACGCGCAGCGCCAGGTCCGTGCGACGGAGAGCCAGGAGTTCTCGGTGTCCGACGCCGTCGCGCTGGCCGGCACGAGCCGCGACGGCTACGGCGCCACGTCGACCGCGACGCTCGACGCACGCGCAGCGGCCAAGCAGGCTGCAGCCGACCAGGCCGAAGCGACCGAGGCAGCTGAGCAGGCCGAGCAGGCAGCATCGGCCACGCAGGCAGCGCGTGCCCAGACCGCAGAGCAGTACGCCTCGTACACCGGCCCGTCCGCCGCCGACTACGTGGCGAGCTCCAGCGCCGCGGACACCCCGTTCTCGCTGCCGGCCGTGGTCGCCACCGCCAAGCAGTACATCGGCACCCCGTACGTCTTCGGTGGCGCCGACCCGTCCGGCTTCGACTGCTCGGGCTACGTCATGTTCGTCTACGCCCAGTACGGCATCAACCTCGCGCACTCGGTGCCGCTGCAGGACCAGGCCGGCACCACGATCCCCGAGTCCGAGGCGCAGCCCGGCGACGTCGTCATCTTCAACAACGAGGCGCACGACGGCTTCTACATGGGCAACGGCATGATCATGGACGCCCCGAAGCCCGGTGGCTCGGTGTCGATCCGTCCGATCTGGACCAGCGACTACCACATCGTCCGCTTCGGCATCTGAGGCATCAGACCCGACCGCGGGGCATCGAACCCGTGAACATCGCCGAAACCGGCCCGTGCACCCTCGTGCCGGGCCGGTTTCTGACGTAGCCTGGCGCTGCACCGGTCCGCAAGGCCCCGAGCAGGGAGACCCCATGTCGTTGTTCCGCACGACCCGCACCATGGGTCGGCGCGCGCGCATCGACATACGGTCGACCACCGCCTGCGTGCACGAGCACGCCCCTGCATGACCAGAGCACTGCCCTTCCGGGTGGTGCTCTTCGTGGTTCAGGGGACGTGTGCGCGAGCGACGGTCACCTGCGAAGGACCCCGGTCCGACGCACCCGCAGCGCCTGGAAGCCGTCCAGGCACGTCGGAAGGGAACCAATGCGCACTCTCGTCCTCAACGCCGGTTACGAGCCCCTCGCGGTGATCTCGTTCCGACGAGCCCTCGTGCTGGTCATGAACCAGAAGGCCTCCGTCGTCGCCGCCGACCTCGAACACCCGGTGACCGGGTCGACCTCGAGCTTCGATCGGCCGTCCGTCATCATCCTCACCCGGTACGTGCGCATCCCGCACTCGAGACTCGTGCCGGTGTCGCGCCGCGGAGTCCTGCGCCGTGACGCCAACCGGTGCGCGTACTGCGACCGGCACGCGACGACGATCGACCACGTGCAGCCGAAGTCGCGCGGTGGGCAGGACTCGTGGGAGAACCTCGTGGCCTGCTGCCTGGCGTGCAACAACGAGAAGGGTGACCGCACCCCGCAGGAGATGGGGTGGCGGCTGCGTTTCCGTCCGAAGATCCCGCACGGTTCGTCGTGGGTCGTGCGGGGTATCGAGCGTCCGCAGGCGGAGTGGGACGAGTACCTCGTGGCCGCGTAGCGGCTGCGCTGCAGGCGCCGAGTGAGCAGAAGGCGACGGGTCGCGAGTGGCGACCCGTCGCCCTGTGCTCACTCGATGACGGACGGGAGGCACGTGGCGGGCCCGCCACGTGCCTCCAGGCCGTCAGGTGGGTGCGTTCAGAGCGCGCGCTTGCGGCCCGGCAGGAGGAAGACCGCAACGATGCCGAAGGCGATGTAGACGAAGTTGAACAGCGACGCGAAGGTGACCAGCGCGTGCGATCCGCCGGTCACGACGGCGTGCGCATCGTTGAGCCCGCCCGCCGCCATCAGGGTGGTGGGGTCGGTGAGGGCGTGCAGGAGCATCGGGACGATCAGCCACCGGCTCACCCGGAGCGCGAGGAACATCATCGCGCCGAAGCCCATCGCGTAACCGACCGTCGCGAACACGAGCAGCGGGTTGCCGCCGCCGAGCAGGTTCTGCAGGTGGATCAACCCGAAGACGACCGACGACAGCACGTAGACCGCACGCTCGCTGTACCCGTGGTGTTCGAGCAGCTCGACCGTGAGACCACGGGTGAGGAGTTCTTCGGCGAACCCGACGCAGAGGCCGAAGAACAGGATCGCGAGGACGAGCGTGGGGGTGAAGCGGGACCAGTCGGTGCCGGCGAGCTTCATCACCGGCGGGACGACGGTGATGACGACCGCGATCCACATCCACCGCGGGGCGCGTGCAGTGCGCCGGCGGAACAGGTGCGGCAGCCACCCGAGTGAGCGCGCGAACAGCAGCAGGAGCAGGCCCATCAGGCCGATCGGCAGGATCGAGGCCAAGAGCACGCTCGTGGGGTCGCCGTACAGGTCGTCGAGGTCGATGAACGGCCGCACGAACAGGCCGATCAGCTGACTGATGCCGAGGTACACGAGCAGGTAGACGGCGGCGAGCAGGACCGAACGCCACCACCCGCCGCGTGCCCAGAAGCGTTGCCACGCGTTCGCGGTCGTCTGATCCGTCATGTGGTTCCCCTGTGGTGGTGTGTGGCGCCTGGCAGGTGGCAGATGGTCCCAGCCTGCCGTATTCCCGGTCCGCCTGCCGGGGTGGGGCACTCGATACGTCAGCGTCTGCTGTATGGTCAGCGCATGCTGACCATGGCCCCGCGGCTCGACGTCATGCACCGGCTCGGCCGGGCGATGGCGGATCGGACGCGCTCCCGGATCCTGCTCGAGATGCTCGAAGCGCCGGTCTACCCGGGCCGGCTCGCGGCCGAACTGGGGCTCACCCGCTCGAACGTCTCGAACCACCTCGCCTGCCTGCGCGGATGCGGGATCGTCGTCGCGGTGCCCGAGGGGCGCTCCACCCGCTACGAGATCGCCGACCCGCACCTCGGGGCTGCGATCCGCTCGCTCCTCGAGGTCGTGCTCGCCGTCGACGACGGCGACGCGTGCACCGACGAGGACTGCGACGTCCCGCTCTGCTGCGGACCCGGCGCATGACCGACGCGACCGTCCGGGCGGTTCCTGATCGCCGACGGGTGCTGCGGCGACGGATCCGGTGGATCGTCGCCGCGACGATCACGTACAACGTCATCGAGGCGGTCATCGCGATCGCAGCCGGTTCGGTGGCGTCGTCGACCGCCCTGGTCGGCGTCGGACTCGACTCCGTCGTCGAGGTCCTGTCCGCCGCTGCCGTCGCGTGGCAGTTCGCCGGGCCGGACCCCGAGGCGCGGGAGCGCGTCGCGCTCAAGGTCATCGCGGTGTCGTTCTTCGCACTGGCGCTGTACGTCAGCGTCGACGCGGTGCTGACCCTGACCGGGCTGCGCGAGCCGGAGCACAGCACCGTCGGGATCGTGCTGGCGGCGGTCAGCCTGGCTGTGATGCCGTTCCTCAGCCTGCTCGAACGGCGCACCGGCAAGGAACTCGGTTCGGCGTCGGCGATCGCGGACTCCAAGCAGACCCTGGTGTGCAGCTACCTGTCCGCCGCGGTGCTGGTCGGGTTGCTCCTCAACACGCTGTTCGGGTGGTCGTGGGCTGATCCGGTGGCCGGCCTGGTGGTCGTCGTGTTCGCGGTGCGTGAGGGGCTCGAGGCCTGGCGGGGCGATGCCTGCAAGCAGCCCGTCGCCGCCCTGACCGGCGAGCGCGCGGCCGACGCCTGCGACTGCTGCTGACGCGGGCTCGGGTGCGGTGACCCCCGTCCACGTGTCGGTCCCGCTGAGTAGCGTCGCGGGCATGGGTGAGACACCGCAGATCGACGACGCGACCATCGAGGACCTCCGCGCGCGACTACGGGCCACGCGCTGGCCGGACGCACCCGCCGGCACCGGATGGTCGCTCGGGGCGGACGTCGACGAGCTCCGGTCACTCATCGAGTACTGGGCCGACGGCTTCGACTTCGACGCGCACCGAGCGGCGCTCGCCGCACTACCCAGCCGACGGCTGACGATCGACGGCACCCGGATCCACGTGCTGCACGCCCGAGCGGGCACGCCCGACGCGCTGCCGCTCCTGCTCGCGCACGGCTGGCCGGACTCCGGATGGCGGTACCGCAAGGTCCTGCCGATGCTCGTCGAGGCCGGGTTCGACGTGATCGTGCCGGACATGCCCGGCTACGGGTTCTCCGACGCCCCGCCGCAGCCCATCGACGCCCGCGCGGTCGCCGGCATGTGGGCCGAGCTGATGACCGAGCTCGGCTACGAACGCTTCGCGGTCGCCGGCGGGGACATCGGCACCCACGTCGCCCGGTACCTCGCGCTCGACCACGCCGACCGGGTCGTCGCCGTGCACCGCATCGACGGCGGGCTCGCCTGGCCCGGCATCGACCTGGACACGTTGTCGCCGGAGGAACGCGGGTTCGTCGCAGCGACCGCCCGGTGGCGCGACACCGAGGGCGCCTACGCGATGATGCACCGCACCAAGCCGCAGACCGCCGCGGTCGGCCTAAACGACTCACCCGCCGGGCTCGCCGCGTGGATCGTCGAGAAGCTGCGGTCGTGGAGCGACTGCGACGGCGACCTGTGGTCCGTCTACACGCAGGACGAGGTACTCGCGCTGCTGACCGAGTACTGGGCGACCGGCACGATCGGCTCGGCGATGCGGATGTACCACGCGAACGCCGCGATCCCGCCGGAGCAGTCGGCCCGGCGGGTCGAAGTGCCGTCCGGCTTCTCGCTGTTCCCCGGCGACCTGGTGGAGCCGCCACGGGCGTGGCTCGAGCGGACGACGAACCTGGTGTCGTACCGGATGATGCCGCGCGGAGGACACTTCGCGCCGTTCGAGCAACCGGCGCTGTACGTCGACGAGCTCACGACCTTCCTGGAGCCGTTCCGCCGCTAGAGTGGACGGGCCAGCCTCTGTAGCTCAATGGAAGAGCAGTTCCGTCCTAAGGAAACGGTTGGGGGTTCGAGTCCCTCCAGGGGCACTTTGTAGGGCAGTTCTCCACAACTGTCGAGCGACAAGGGTTTTTGTCAGTAGTTCACGCGTTCCGTCAGGGAGATGACCTGCGCTGTTGCAAGACAGCTGGCGGGCGGACAGCCCTGGCCGCGTCCTGTAGAGCGTCCGGTGCTCGTCGCCTCGCGCTCCGTTGGCGTTCGGTCGGCGGCGGCTTCTCGAGCGACGGTGCGGAGGATTCGCTGGCGTGGCGCTGCTGTAGTGCGTCGATGTGGACGGACACCATCACGGTGGCGTTCCACGGCATGTTCTCGAGGTCTGTCGGGCTTCTCGACAAGCCCCGTTGTTGTCGTCCGCCAGCTAACTTGTCCGACTGCCACTTAACGTGTCTGAAATACGGACGTGGACACGATGTTTGGCAGTACGGACGGGCTACCTCGACGGCGGGTCAGCAAGACCTTCGTTCGCCGCTCGGAGTTCGTGTGCCTGCGTGCAGTGCCAAAGGTCTCGGACGACCAAGGTGCGACAGAGGTACGCCTCAGACCAGGGCGACTCGAGTCGGGCGCCTGCGATCGGGGTGACGTCGACGTCGGGGGTCGCGGCTAGTTTGTCCGCACTGCTAGTCAGCCCTGAGGGAGATCCAGATGACGCTCTACTACTTTGACTCGCACGGTCGCTGGATCGCCTTCCGGACGAGCGAGTCCGACATTCATTTGTGGAGCCCTGAAGCAGAGTGGCTCGGCTGGCTGGCGTGGGACAACGACGACGTCTGCGGAGTCGCGGCGATGAACTACCTCGGCACGCTCGTTGGAGACCGACTTCTGAAGAGGACGACTCCACCGTCGTACTACACCCCTTACACCCCCTACACGCCGTACACGCCGTACACGCCCTACTCGCCTTACTCAAAGGCGGAAATGAGCATCCCGTCTGGGTATACGGACGTTGATCTCGGCTGACTCGCCCCCGAGGTCCCCTACCGGCCGCGCTTCGCGTTCGGGAGTGCGAGGGGCCAACAACCAGGTGCCGGCGCAGAGCGGAAAGGTGCCGAGTGCGGTGTTCAAGATCACCTCGAGCACGTCAGATTCGGTCGGTGCGGCAAGCGGCACCGACGGCCGGGCCTTCGCTCACGTTAGGAGAGGTTCAAGCCGTCACGAGGCCAGTGCTCCCGGGGGTAATGATGCGGCGCTCACCGTGCTGACGATATCTCCCGGTGTGGGTAGCTTCGCTTGTCCCGTAGCTGACCTGCCACCGCCGGATCGCCCGGCGACGTGTCCTGATCAGTGCGGACGCACGCGCCTATCGGAAGACGTGACCCGTGTGAAGGATGTAGCGAAACTCGACCAAATAGGGGTCGGAGCGGACGCAGATTTCGGAACTGAGTTTCGCTACGATGTGAGCGGCAGCGCCTCATGGCCCGGTTCGGGCATCGTTCTTTGGCTTGTTAGCTGACGCCAATGACAAGAGTGCTGCGGGCGGCTTCGATGACGTCGTTGGTGATGACGTCGAGTTCGTTGATGCGGAGCACGCGTTGGATCTGCGGGAGGAGTCGTTCAAGGAGGCGGAAGTTACCGCGGGTGATCCGTTCGATGGCGGCGACGGCTTGGGCGTCGGTGAAGTCGTCAGGGTCGAGGGTGTGGCCGAGCTTTCGCCACTGGCGTTCGAGGACGAACAGCAGCTCGTCGTGGCCGAGTGGGCGGTACTGGTGTGCGAAGCCGAGACGGCTGTAGAGCTGCGGGTAGTGCGCGAATTGCTTCTCGATGCCGGGCATCCCGATCAAGATCAGCGCTGTGCCTGTGCGGTCGTACTGATCGCGGAGCCACTCGATCGCGGTGGCGGTAAGCCGTTCCGCTTCGTCGACGATGACGAGCTCGAGCTGGGACGGTGGTTGACCGTGGCGGTAGCTGACGGTGTGACCGATGAGTCGGAGGTGTTCCTCGACGAGGATGTTCGTGTGGCGTAGGTCGTAGTCGAGCTGGTCGCGAAGGGACCGCAGGGAAGCAGCGACCTGCGGCGTGTAGAAGACGGTGCGCGCTCGGTGGGCAGCGGCGTAGACCTTGAGGTCGCTTTCGGATCGAGGACCCCATTGCTTGATGAAGGGTCCGATGAGGTCCCAGTGTGCGTAGCGGCGGGCCGAGAGCGTCTTGCCGACGCCGGCGGCGCCGAAACAGATTCCGATGGTCTGTTGCTTGCGAACGGCGTCGGCGAACTCCGTGAATCGACGGTGTTCCTTGGTGACGACGAACTGGTTGGGCATCACTGGTCCTCCTCGTAGGTACGGAGCCTCCGTCGGCGCTGCTGAGATACGGGCTCGGACGGTGGCTCCTGCGCTGGCGGATGTTCGACGACAGCGATGCGTTCTTGGATCTGTCCGCGGAGCGCTCGGCGGTGCGCGTTTCTCGCGGCCTGGATCTGTTTGAGGGAGACGGTTTCGCTCTGGTGTTCCGGGTTGACTGCGGTGCAGAGGTAGATGTTGCGGTGGAACACGCGGATCTCGGTGATGTCTCGTGGGTCGTAGCGGATCGTCACTGTCGCCCCGACGAACGGTGCCAGTGTTGGTGACGTGTAGCGAAGGCCCTGGAAGCGGATGCCGTCGCGTTGCACGATCCGGGACGCCGGCACGGTCAGGAGAAATCCGTCGAGCTGTTCGAGGGAGTCGGGCATGCGGGCCAGCCAGCCGCCAGCGATCCATGCGTCCACCGGGGACTGTTTCGTTTCCCGGTGAATGCGAGTGTTGTAGCGGCCGATGAACGCCACGACAGCCGCATCGAGGCCAGCGAGGTCGAGGACTGGTGACGGAGCGGGCGTCTTCGTCGTCAGGTGGCCGGGCAGGCCGGTGAGCAGTTCCGTGTTGACGGTGCCAAAGAACCGCTCAATCTTTCCGCGGCCTTGCGGTCGACCGACTGCGGAGTGCACGATCCGAAGGTGCAGTGATCCGGCGGTTGCACTGAGTCGGTGGCTGGTGAAGTCGGACCCGTGGTCGACGTAGAGCACGTTGGGGATGCCGCAGATGGGCCAATCGGGTTGGACCTTGTGCCAGATCGCCTGCCGGAGAGCGAGCGCGGTGTTCGCCGCCGATGGCGCACCGAGGAACACCAGATACCCGCACACCGCTCGGGAGTAGTCGTCGAGGATGACGGTCAGCCAAGGACGAGCCGGCCTCCCGTCCGGGCCGACAATCAGGATGTCGAGCATCGTGTGATCGGCCTGCCAGACCGCGTTCGGCTGGTCCGCTCGACGCCGGAGGAGCAGCTCGTGTTTATCCCGGTACGATGCAGGCCCGTCGAGCGCCAGGGTCACCATCCCTGGGTCGAGAGCGCGCACGATGTTCTGCACGGTCGAGTACGACGGTGCATCGGCGTCGCGGCCAGCGCAGCGCTCGACCAGGCGCCGGTGGATGGTGGCGATCGAAGGTCGTGGCCGGGTCAGGGCCAGTGCCTCAACCAGAGCCACGAGATCCGGCGATGTGCGCCTGACCCCACGATCCAGGCGAACACTGTCGGAGAGCGCGTCGTAGCCGCCTGTTCGGTAGCGGGCGAGCCACCGCGTCAGGGTCCGACGCGGCACACCCGTTGTGCGGACGAGCTCGGCAAGCGGAATCGCGTCATCGACATGCAGTCGAAGGATTCGCCACCGCTCGTCCGCGTCCACGGTCGCTACATCGACGGGGAGGGCTTGGTGCGTCGAGCGGTCATGACCTCGGTGTGCTTCGCGAGCGTGCGGTAAATGGTCGTCCTGCTGACTCCGAGGACGTCTCCGATCTGCGCGACGGTCATGTCCTGCTGCTCGTACAACCGGCGCGCCGTTCGGACTTGGTCAGAGGACAGCCGCGGTGGACGCCCGCCGGTGCGGCCACGGGCGCGAGCCGCAGCAAGGCCGGCATTGGTGCGCTCCTTGATGAGGTCCCGTTCGAACTCCGCCAGGGCCGCGAACACGTGGAAGACGAGGCGGCCGCCGGGCGAGGTGGTGTCAATGGTCTCCTGCAGCGACCGGAATCCGACACCACGGTCCGCGAGGCCGTGCAGCTGGTCGATGAGGTGCCGGATCGAGCGCCCGAGTCGGTCGAGACGCCAGACGACGAGTGTGTCGCCGGGGCGGATCTGGTCGAGGAGCTTGTCGAGTTCTGGTCGGTGCTCGAGTGACCCAGACATGGTGTCGACGAATACGCGGAAGCAGCCGGCAGCGTTCAGCGCATCGACCTGCAATGACGCGTCCTGGTCGGTGGTGGATACACGCGCGTACCCGAGGAGGTGCCCCATGAAGAGAACGTAGCGAAACTCGACCAGGAGGGGTAGAGGCGACACGTAGATTCCGGGACTGAGTTCCGCTACAAGACACGCCGTCTCGCATATTGCCGGAGCGTCGGTTCGGACAGTTGTAGCGGAATGGTTCGTTATCGGCACATAGCTAGATCCGGGCTTTGCAGGGAGCCGCTGCGGGTGGTGCTCTCAACGATGGCGTCCGTTTGCCGGTGACGGGTGTGGCGTTGCCAGGACGGGGATGACGCGGGCGCAAGCGTGGAGGGTGAGGTGTCGCATGACGCTGTCGATGGCCATACCGCCGCTGGCGACCACGGCGCGGAGTTCGGGGAGCATCTCGAGCAGTCCGGCAAGTGAGCGACGGCCGCGCCCGATGTCGTCGGGTCGGACGGGAATCGGTGGTTCCCGCGAGGTGAGGGTTAGGCGCAGGATCTGGCGTCCCAGGAGTCCGGTTTCGGGCGGCCCGCTCGGAGCGGGGGTCGACGTGGTCGCGGGGAGGTCTTCGGTAGGTGCTGGCTGAGGCGAGGGGCAATATCGTGCACATGTGAGGTGGACACAGCAGCGGTGGGAACGGGTAATGCGGTGGCCGCTTGCGATCGCGGCGGGAGCGTTTCTTGCTGCGTATGCGGTGGAGGTGCTCGCCGATCAGCACGGCCGCAGCGCGTTCGTGTCGGATGTTGTGATCAACGTCACGTGGGCGATGTTCGTGGTGGACTACCTCGTGACGCTCCTGTTGGCGCGTCATCGTGGTCGGTGGTTCGTGCACCATCTGGTGGACCTGGCCGCTCTTGCGTTGCCGTTCCTGAGGCCTTTACGGCTGTTGCGGCTCGCGCAGCTGTTCCGAGTCCTGCAGCGGAGCACCGGGGCTGCCGTTCGCGGGCGAGTGATCGTGTACGTGATTGTGACGACAGCTTTGCTGATGTTCGTGTCCGCGTTAGCGATCCTCGATGTGGAACGGCATGCCGACGGCGCGACGATTGTGTCATTCGGGGATGCGCTGTGGTGGGCGTTGGTCACGATCACGACCGTTGGGTACGGTGATCTGACCCCGGTGACCGAGACAGGTCGGTTGATCGCCGCGGGAGTGATGATCAGTGGCATCGCGCTGCTGGGTGTAGTTACCGCGACAATCGCGAGCTGGATCATTGATCAGGTCGGTCGACGTGACGACGAAGCACAGATCGCGACCCGGCGTGAACTACGTGAACTGTCTGCCGAGATCCGGTCGCTGCCGGAGGAGCTGCAGCAACGTCGACCGCCGTCGGGTGAATGATTCCCTGCCACGGTGTCCAGATTGTTCCGTGGCGTCATAGTAAGAGTGAGATCGGGTCTTCAAGGAGGCTGGTGAGCGTCTGTAGGTATTGAGCGGCGAGGGCGCCGTCGATGACGCGATGGTCTGCGGAGAGCGTGAGGCGGATCCTGTGGCGGACGACGAGGTTGCCGTCGTGTACGGCAGCGTCCGCCGTCGCTGCTCCAACGGCGAGGATTGCGCTTTCGGGCGGGTTGATGATGGCGGTGAAGGACTCCGCGCCGAACATGCCGAGGTTACTGACGGTGAACGTGCCGCCGGTCATGTCGGCGGGTTGCAGTTTCCGATCCGCCGCACGGGCGCTGAAGGATCGGCTGGCGGCGCTGATGCTGCTGACGCTTCTGGTGTCGGCATGTGTCATGACCGGGACAACGAGGCCGGCCGGCGCGGCCATCGCGATCCCGATGTTCACTGCAGTGTGCTGCGTGATCGCAGGATCCGGGTCGTCTTGGTAGGAGACGTTGATGGCCGGGTGCGCGGCCAGGGCGAGGGCTGCGGCCTTGACGATGAAGTCGTTGAGGCTGACTTTCGCGGTGTCTTGTCTGATCCGTGATGCGTTCACCATGGTGCGCAGATCAATGAGGGCGTCAGCGTCGGCGACGGCGGTGACGGTGAAGTGCGGGATGGTGCGGGCGCTCTCGGTGAGTCGGCGAGCGATCACCTTCCGCGTCCCGGTCATCGGCGTCGTCACGTCCGCGTCGGTGTCTTGCTGATGGTGTGTGGAGGCGCTGCCAGGCACGGGGAGCGTTGCCGTCGACGGGACATCGTGCTCTAAAGCTGCAGCACTCTGGTCCGCGTCGATGATGGCTTCGACATCAGCCCTGACAAGGCGGCCGCCGGGGCCCGATCCGTGAACGGTGGCGATGTCGACGTGGTGTTCGCGAGCGAGTTTGCGTGCCAGTGGGGACGCGAACGCGATGTGCTCTGCCGGCGCGGGTATGCCTTCGGAGCGTTCACGCTGTTGCGGCTCCACGGGGGGATCTTCCGATGTGCGTGCGGGGTGGTCGTGCTCGGATGATGTGTCGAACGCGGGAGCGGGGACGAACGTTGGAGTGGTCGGCGATGTGTGCTCATCGGCGGGCGAGTCCGCGCGTTGGCCATCCGCCGGGCTGAGCGCGGGGCCGGAACCGTCGTCGAGCGTCGCGATGGGAGTCCCTATCGCAACGTTCTCTCCTTCGGGAACGAGGATCTCCGTCAAGGTGCCAGCGTCGTAGGCTTCGTATTCCATGGTGGCTTTGTCGGTTTCGATCTCGACGAGGATGTCGCCGACTTCGACGATGTCGCCGGGGTGCTTGTGCCAGGCGGAGATGGCGCCTTCTTCCATCGTGTCCGACAGCCGCGGCATGGTGATCTGGATCATCGGGACGTTCCGTTCCGGTCGGAGGCGCGCCAGCCGACCGCGTGGAGGGTTTCGTGGACGGCGGTAATCGCGTCCTCGAGCGCGGGAAGGGCCACCGTTTCGAGGGGCTTGGCGTATGGCAGGGGAACTTCGGCCATCGCGACGCGGCGGACTGGTGCGTCGAGGTCGTCGAAGGCGCCGTCGGAGATCGACGCGGCAAGCTCCGCGCCGATGCCGTAAGTGAGCCAGTCGTCTTCAAGGACGACCGCGGCGTGGGTCTTCCGCACGGAACGGATCACGGTCTCGCGATCGAGTGGGCGGAGGCTTCGCAGGTCGATGACTTCGGCGTCGATGCCGTCCTCGGCGAGCCGTGTTGCTGCTTGCCGCGCCAGGTGCGCGGTGCGTGAGTAGCCGATGAGCGTGACGTCAGACCCGACGCGGCTGACAGCGGCGCGACCAATTTCGACGTCGTCGACGTCATCGGGTACGTCGTCCTTGATGTTGTAGAGGGCGAGGTTCTCGAGGAACAGCACCGGGTCGTCGTCCCGGATCGACGCACGCAGGAGCGTACGTGCGTCCGCTGGGGTGGACGGTGCGACGACTTTCATACCGGGTACGAACGCGTAGTACAGCTCCACGTTCTGCGAGTGCGTTGCACCGAGCTGTTGACCGCCGCCACCTGGTGTGCGGATCACTAGCGGTACGCGGCTCTGCCCGCCGAACATGCCGTAGATCTTCGCGGCGTGGTTGACGATCTGATCGAGTGCGAGGAGGGAGAAGTTGATGGTCATGATCTCCACCACCGGTCGCAGTCCGAGCATCGCGGCACCGATCGCGGCACCGGTGAACCCTTCTTCCGCGATTGGGGTGTCGCGGACACGGCGTGGCCCGAACTCCTCGAGCAGCCCCTGAGTGATTTTGTACGACCCTTCGAATATCCCGATCTCTTCGCCGAGCAGGAGCACGTTCTCGTCCGCGAGGAGTTCCTCGCGGAGCGTCATCCGGAGCGCGTCCCGGTAGCTCATCACAGTCATCGGGTCTGCTCCTGACTTGTCGTGGCGGGATAGTTCGTGTCAGTGGGCGGTGGGAACAGCGGCTGTGCAGGGAGCCGGCGCGTGTCGTTCGGGACCGGTGTGGCGTAGGTGTAGTCGAACAGGGTGCTGGGGTCCGGGTGGGCGCTGTTCGCGGCGTAGTCCGCTGCCGCGGTGGCTGCAGCGATGGCGGCGGCGTCCATGGCGGCGGCGGCATCGTCGTCGATGATCTCTGCGGCGATCAGCGCCGCCCGGTAGGCGGCGACCGGGTCGTGCTCGCGGAGCGCTTCCGTTTCGCTGTCGGTGCGGTACTTCGCCGGGTCCACCACCGAATGGCCTTTCAAGCGTTCGGTGGTGAGTTCCAGCAGGAACGGCTCATTTCGACGCGCTGACGCGAGTGCGCGGGTCATCGCTTGCTGCACGGTGACCGGGTGCAGCCCGTCGGCGCGTTCGGCGGCCATCCGGTAGGAGGCAGCGCGCTTGTACAGTTTCGGTTCCGCGGAGGCGTGTTCGACGGTCGTGCCCATCCCGAGCTGGTTGTTGATGATGACGTACACGATCGGCAGATGCCACAGCGCGGCGAGGTTCAACGACTCGTGGAACGCGCCGATGTTCGTCGTCCCGTCTCCGAGCGTGCACACCACGACCTCGTCGCCGCCGCGGTAGTCGATCGCGAGGGCTGCCCCGGTGGCGAGCGGGATTTGCCCGCCGACGATCCCATAGCCGCCGAGGAGCCTCGCGGTGAGGTCGAACATGTGCATGGAGCCGCCCCAACCACTGGAAACCCCGTCGACGCGGCCGTACAACTCCGCCATCACCCGGTTCGGGTCGATTCCGCGGCCGATCGCGTACCCGTGCTCCCGGTAGTTGGTGAACAGGTAATCCATCGGCTGCATCGCGGTCGTGATCCCGGCGACCGCAGCCTCCTCGCCGAGATTCAGGTGGCAGTATCCACCGATCAGGGCTTGCGTGTAGGCGCGGGCGGCGCGTTCCTCGAACCGCCGCACTCGGAGCATCAAGGACAGCAGCTCAGCTTGTTGCTCTTCGGGGATGTTGTCGGGCTCTTGCGTCGGCGTTGTGCGGGAGGTCATAACGGTCTGCTGCTCCTTTGCGCAATTGCCCATCCGACCCGTAACGCATTCACGGCGCGGAGGTGTTGTTCGGCCCGGTGCCGACCGTTGGCCGGTGAGGGGTGTGGCGCGGCGATCACCGGTAGCACAGTCGGGGCGTCTGTCATGGTGAGGTACCGCATGACGCCGTCCAGCGCCGTGGCTCCGAAGGTGACGATCGCGGCCAGTTGCGGAAGCGAGGCAAGGAGCGTCGACAGCGCGGGGATGCTTTCCACCAGATCTGCTCGCGTGGGTCTTCTCGCGAGTTCCCACGGCACGATATTCCACCGCAGGTACGCCGTACGCGGCAGCCCAGATTCCGCACGCGCGCGCCTGAACGCAGCCACTGTCGGGCCGGGATTGTCCTCGCTGCAGATCGCACCCGCGCCGACCGCGATCGTGGCGGGACCGGGCGATTCCATCAGCACCAGGACCTGGGATTCGACCCCACCGGAGTGAGCGTCGAAGCCCGGCACGAATCGCCTGGTCCCATCCGGTGCGAGCCGCCACATCTCCGCCAACCCGTTCAGCGACCGAACATCCGCCGGTGCGAACGTCCGACCGGTGTCGCGCACAGCGGCGGCAGCATCACGTGGTGATCGCCGCATCAAGCTGGCTTCGGGGGCGCGAGGAGGGTGCCGCGGATGACGGAGCCGTGGAAGGTGCGGACGGCAACAGTGATCCACGCGGCGACGAGGCCGGCGTAGTACAGGACGGCGAGGCCAGCGACGACGGTGAGTCCGGAGTGCAGGGCCAGGCCGTTCAGGCCGGTGACGCAGGTGCCGACGGGGAACGTGAACGACCACCAGGTCAGGCTGAACGGGAGGTGCTGCTTCGCGGTGCGGATGGTGATGGCGAGGGCGATGACGGTCCACAGCAGCGCGAAGCCGAGCATCGCGAACCCGTACACCAGCGCCACGACCAGCAGGGCATGCGCGGTACTCGCATCGACAACGGTGGGGGCGTTCGAGGCGAGGAGGTTCACGGCGGTGATCGACTGCCCGACCGGCCCGAGGACGATCCACAGAGTCGGGACCATGCCGGCGGCGCCGACCTTGTGCTGCGCGAGACGGTTCCAGATCAGGGTGATCACGACCAGGGACGTGATGAGGCTGAGGCCGAAGAAGCCGTAGCAGGCCCACAGCAGCGTCTCCCGTGCCTGTCCGGCGGGGGCGTAGGACAGGAGGAGCGCTCCGGTGGAGGCGGACACCATCGGCGGGACGATCGGCATCAGCCAACCGCCGAACGCGGAGTCGGGTTTGTTCTCGTGGCGGGTGAACGCCAGGTACGGCACGAGCACTGCCGTGAGCAGTCCTCCGATGGTGCCGATGGTCCAGAGGACCCAGTCGATGGTGACGGCGGCGGGGAGGCCGATCCAGTCCTTGCCGAGCAGGATCGTGCCTGCACCGACGGTGAGAAACGCCATTGGCGGGGCGCCGTAGAAGTGCGAGATGACCGGGTGCAGGTGGTGCTTCGCCGCGGTGTCCCGGTAGCGCACCCAATGCAGGACCGTCGCGATGGTGAGGGCGATGAGCAGGATCGCAGCGATTGCCCACACCACCGTCGCGCCGGTGCGCAGCCCTGGGAACTGCAGCGGGAGTGATGCAGCGGCGACGGCGACGATGCCGGTGCCCATGATGGATGCGAACCAGTTCGGAGTCAGGTTCGACACGATATGCCCTGGCCGATCGAGCTCTCGGAACACCGTGCGCCGCTTTGGGGCACCGTGCCGCTTGGTCGTGCTGGGTGCCGGTGCGGTCTGGGTGGTCATGCAGGCAGTCTGACCCCGACCTCGGGCGGGGTGGAACCACGAACTGTTTCGGGGTGGCACAATCATGGTTTGTGAAACGTCGTGTGACGGACCGGAAGCTGGATCTCGACACGTTGGACGTGCTGCAGCGTGTCTCGGAGTCGGGCTCGTTGTCGATGGCTGCGAGCCAGTTGGGCATCACTCAACAGGCGGTGTCAGCGCGGATTGCGGCGGCGGAGCGGATGGTCGGGGTGCAGCTGGTGGTGCGTTCCTCGTCGGGTTCGTGGCTCACCGATGCTGGGGCGACGGTGATGGAGCTTGCCGCACCGGTGTTGGATGCGGCAGCACGATTGGAGGCAGGTGTGCATGCACTGCGGCTGCCATCGGGCACGATCACGGTTGCCGCGTCGCAAACGATCGCGGAGTTGATGTTGCCGGAGTGGTTGTTGCGCTCCCGTCGTGCGGCGCCGGAGATCAGTGTGCGCATGTTGGCGGGGAACAGCACCGACGTGATCGGGTACGTCCGCACCGGCGCCGCTGACATCGGGTTCGTTGAGGGGCCACACACGCCGGTGGATCTTCATGCGATGCCGGTTGCGGACGATGAGCTCACGGTGGTCGTTGCGGCAGAGCATCCATGGGCGTCAGCGGCGTCTGTGACGGCGGCGGATGTCGCCGCGACACCGCTGCTGGTGCGCGAGCAGGGATCGGGCACGCGCGCTGTCGTGGAAGGGTGGTTGCGTGACCAGGGGTTGACGATGGTGGAACCGGCGGCGCAGCTTGATACCACCGCGGTGATTCGCGCGAACGTTCGCTCAGGCGTGGCGCCGGCGGTGATGAGTGTCCGTTCGGTACGTGCGGATGTCGACGCTGGGGTCCTCGTGCGGGTCCCGGTCGATGGCCCATCACCGCTTCGGCGGTTTACCGCGATCTGGTCGACGCCGCCATCAGCCGCGACCGCGGCGTTCCTGCACACCGCAACCCACCCGGTGTAGTCGTCTGCTGGCGAACCGGAGCTGGCGGCCACGGCTTCGCGGGGTTGTCATATTGCGCACGCGTCGTTCCATTCACGGAATGGTGTGTTGGGGTTGGAAACGTCGATGATGGCGTTCGCTGCGGATCGCGGTTCGTCTCGTTGCGTGAACGCCTGCGCGGCTCCGACATCACGGATGGGCGCGCGGACAATGCCGGTACTGGCCCAGATCGTCCAGTCCCAGAGCCCTCGAGCGGGCACTTGCAACAGTCCCCATCCGGTCACGATGAGCACGTCCGCTCCTACCGGGTCGCTGCGGAAGGGAATCGCCACATCCGCTCGTGCTCCCATCGCGGTGATGACCGAAGTGATCGTCTCGTGTTGCACGGCGTAGCCAGCTGCAGTGACCGCGTCACCGAGCGCCGTCGCAACCGCGTGCACGGCGTCGACGGAATCACCATCGACCGCGATGATCGATCGCCGGCCGGCGTACTGCGTGCTCCACTGATGCACCACGTCGCGGTACACGCTGGCGATGGTGTGGGGGGTCATTGGTGCTCCCTTATGTGGCGGCGGGTGTCGGGGACGGATCAAACGGCATGCAGCAGCGGAACGAACAGTGCTGCGGCAGCGATCAAGACGACGAGGGAGACGCCGGTGAGCAGCAGCCGCTTCTGCCGGCGGGGTTGCCCATCTGGTGCGTCGCCCCACACGCTCGCCCGGACGGTGATCTGGTGCGCATCGCCGACCAGACGGCGGATCGTCGGATCGGACAGGTCCAACAGTCCGTTGCGGGCATTGGCCGAGATCTGCGCAGCTTCCCGCATGCTCATCGACATCCGCGACACGCTCCGATCACGTTCCGCGTCGTTGGCACTGAATCGTCTGCGAGACCGACTCGTCCGTTGCATCAGAACGTCTGCCCGTTCTCGTCGCCAACCTGCTTGACAGAATTGCCATGCACCACGGGGCCATCCGGAGCATCTGTGAATGGGCCGCGCCCGATCGGGATGCCAGCCTCAGGGTGATTCAGGTCGAACGCCGGGGACTCCGACCGGATCCTGGGGATCGAGGTGAAGTTGTGTCGCGGTACCGGACACTGGGTTGCCCACTCGAGGGAGCGACCGTACCCCCATGGGTCATTGACCTGCACCTTGGGTGCCTTCCGAGCCGTGATGTAGATATTGAACAGGAATGGCAGGAATGAGATCCCGAGCAGTATCGACCCGATCGTGGAGACCTGGTTCAGCCAGGTGAACCCGTCCTGCGGCAAGTAGGTCGCGTAACGGCGGGGCATGCCGATCACGCCGAGCCAGTGCTGCACGAGGAACGTGGTGTGGAACCCGAGGAACAGTAACCAGAAGTGGATCTTGCCGAGCCGTTCGTTGAGCATCTTCCCGGTCCACTTCGGCCACCAGAAGTAGAAACCGCCGAACATTGCAAACACGACGGTGCCGAACACGACGTAGTGGAAGTGGGCGACGACGAAGTAGCTGTCGGAGAGGTGGAAGTCCAACGGCGGAGACGACAGGATCACGCCGGTAAGGCCACCAAAGGTGAAGGTAATGAGAAACCCGACAGCCCAGAGCATCGGTGTTTCGAATGTCACCGAGCCGCGCCACATGGTGCCGATCCAGTTGAAGATCTTCACCCCGGTCGGGACTGCGATCAGCATCGTCATCAGTGAGAAGAACGGCAGCAGGACGCTGCCGGTGACGTACATGTGGTGTGCCCACACGGTCACCGACAAGGCTCCGATAGAGATGGTGGCGTAAATCAGTGTCTTGTAGCCGAAAATCGGCTTTCGGCTGAACACGGGCATGATCTCGGAGATGATGCCGAAGAACGGCAACGCGATGATGTACACCTCGGGGTGCCCGAAGAACCAGAACATGTGCTGCCACAGCAGCGCTCCACCGTTGGCGGGATTGAAGATCTGCGCGTCGAAGACACGGTCGAGGCCGAGGCCGAAGAGGGCAGCGGCCAATACCGGGAACGCGATCAGTACCAGCAGCGCAGTTACCAGGACGGTCCAGGAGAAGATCGACATGCGGAACATCGTCATGCCGGGGGCACGCATGCAGATGATGGTGGTGATGAAGTTGACCGACCCGAGGATTGATGCGAATCCGACGAGGATGAGCCCGAACACCCACAGGGTGCCACCGAGGCCTGGCGTGAAGGTCGTGTCCGACAGTGGCGCGTACGCGGTCCACCCGAACGATGCTGCACCCTGCGGAGTCAGGAAACCGCCCACAGTGATGAGGCCGCCGAACAGGTAGATCCAGTACGAAAAGGCGTTCAGTCGGGGAAACGCGACATCCGGCGCGCCGAGGTGCAGCGGCATGATCGCGTTCGCAAAACCCGAGAACAACGGTGTCGCGAACAGCAGCAGCATGATCGTGCCGTGCATGGTGAACAGTTGGTTGTACTGCTCCTTTGTCGCCACGATTTGGAGGCCCGGTTCGAACAGTTGCGCGCGGATCACGAGGGCCATGACGCCGGCGAGGAGGAAGAACATGAATGAGGTCATCATGTATAGGTAGCCGATGACTTTGTGGTCGGTGGAGGTGATCCACCGGACAATGATGTTTCCTTTTGCGCCGGTCCGGGGCGCATCGAACACGGGCACCCCGGTGTCGGTGGTGCGCGGGGTTGTGGCGGTCATGAGCTGCCTTTCGACATGCAGTGCAGAGACTGGTTGGGCGAATTCTGCCGGCTCGCTGGGGTCACACGAATAGGACGGCAGCGATCAGGCACGCACTGGGGCTGGCATGAGCCCAGCAGCGCTAGCAGGCTGGCGGTGACGCACCCGGGTCGTGGCATGTGACTGCACCACCTGCTCAGCTTCGGTGACGACGTCGGCGACTGCCTGGTCGTGCATGTCGAATGCATCCGTCGCGACGTAACACCGGCTGCGAGCCGTTCCGTTGAGCGGTCCACCCGAACGTTGATTGGGGCGCATCAGCATGGCTCTCCTGTTCGTGGAAGCGTTCCTGCCGATCTTCCTCGCCGCTCGGGCGGTCGGCAACGGAGATTCGGTTGTGACCACACAACGGCGTGTTGTGTGCGGCGGCGGTTGCGACGCGCAGCGGGCGACTTCCATGCCACCGAGCATCATCGGCACGGTGCACTGGTCGGCACGGTGCACTGGTCCGTGTCGTGGTGTCAGCTCGGCGGAACCGGGCCGGGGTTCACTCGAGCGAACCTGCGTCGGGAGGAAGGGGCGGCGGCGGACTGAGTTTCCTCTGTGCCGGCTGCCGGTGCCGCGCGGGATTTCCGGGTGTCAGCGTGGTCGCGTGGGGCGGGTTGCAACGGGAGCGAGCCAGGCGGTGAGTGCGGTGGCCACGATGCTGCCAGCGCCGATGATGACGGCGAGGACGACGATCTGGAATCGTCCGGCCTCGATGGGCGAAACCCCACCGAAGACCGCGCCGACGAACGCTCCGGGAAGCGTGACCAGCCCGGTCGTTTTCGTCTGGTCCACTGTTGGCACCAATGCTGCGCCGATCGCTCGGCGGACCTGGTCGACGGTGGCCTGCCGTGGCTGCGCTCCAAGGGCGAGCCACCCTTCGACTTCGTCCCATCGGTCATCGACGAGTTCGACGAATCGCCTTCCGGATAAGGTCGAGATCGTCATTGTGTTCCCGATCACGATGCCTCCGATCGCGAGAACGTATCGCGGGGTGAGCGCGATGGCCCCGGTTCCGAAGACGAGTACGCCGGCGACCATGATTCCTGCAGCCATGCACGTCGCGACTGGGACAATGCGAGCGCGGAGCGTGCCGAGCCGTCGAGCTGAGGTAATGGCCGCGACCGTGAACATCACCAAGAGCGCGATGGTGATCAGCGCCGGCGAGCGGATGATCCCTGTCAGCAGCACGCTGATCGCAGCCAACTGCAACACCCCCCGCCCAACTGCGAATGCTGGAGCCCACGGTGAGGGTGCGCGCACTGCCAGCAACACCGCCGCCGTAACACCGACGAGAGTGACCACGCCGACGAGAGTGCGGACGGCTTCATCGGAATTGATCAACTCGCTCCTTCCACCGGCGGCCGCCACGCGCTCAGGTTGCAGGCGTACCCAGATCGGGAAGAAAAGAAGGTGTGTCCGGCCAAGGCGCGCGTCCCCTTGCCCTCGGGCAGGACCGCCCGCCTGAGCATCGTTGATTCGGTCCGCCGGATCGCCGGGAGCATGCCGACTATTGGTCACCGCCCTGTCTGCCAAAGTCGACGAGAAAGATGAAGATGCGTTGCCCATCACGCATCTCGTGCGTCATCTCCCGGATCGTACCGATCTGACCATCGCGCGTGAGCGCCTGCTGCAGCGCCGGGACCTGCACAAGATGGTTCACGTCTACGTCGAACCACTCCACATGGTGCGCGTCAACATCGGATGCCATCCAGTCATCTGCTGGTGCGCTTCGGTCCCACCCGTACTGATGCGTCTCCACTGGAGACCATTTCACGATGCGCTGCATTGTCGCTCACCGCTGCCCGATCAAGCCGTAGGGCAGTCCCGGGTGCTGCTCGGCGATTTCGGTGAGCCGGTTGTACTTTGCGACCCGTTCCCCGCGGGCGGGTGCGCCCGACTTGATCTGCCCAGTACCGGTTCCGACGACGAGGTCGGCGATGAACGTGTCCGTGGTCTCCCCGGAACGGTGGGAGACCATGCTGGCCATCCCGATGCTGGTGGCGGTGGCGATCGCACCGAGGGTCTGGGAGACCGTACCGATCTGGTTCGGCTTGATCAGTGCCGCGTTCGTCAGGTGTTGCTCGCCGCCGTCGCGGATGCGCTGGGGGTCGGTGACGTAGAGGTCGTCGCCGACGGTCTGGATCCGGTCACCGAGCGCCGCTTGCATGCGGCGGAACCCCTCATGGTCGTCCTCAGCGAACCCGTCTTCGATGCTGCGGATCGGGTACGTGTCGATGAGCTGCCGGTAGTAGTCGACCAGCCCGTCCCGGTCGAGGCTGTCGTCGAGCATCCGGTACGAGCCGTCTCCGAGGGAGAACTCGTTCGCGGCCGGATCGAGGGCGATCGCCACCTGGTCGACGCCCGGCTCGTAGCCTGCGGCGCGGATCGCGGTGACCAGCAGGTCGAGCGCTTCCTCGGGTGCAGCGATCGATGGTGCGAAGCCGCCCTCGTCGCCGAGGCCGAGGCTACCGAACCGGTCCCGTACCAGGCCCGCGAGGGCGTGGTAGACGTCCGCGCCGATGCGGACAGCGTCGGCCATCGTTGAGGCGTTGACGGGGGCGATCATGAACTCCTGGAAGTCCAGCTTGTTCGCTGCGTGCGCGCCGCCGTTGAGGACGTTGAAGTGCGGGACCGGCATCCGCGGCGTCGAGCCGGTGATCTCGGCGATCCACTGCCAGAGTGGGAGGTCCGCGGCGTGTGCGAGGGCCCGGGAGGCGGCGATGGAGGTTGCGACGACGCTGTTCGCGCCGAGCCGGCGGTACCCGGTGGTGCCGTCGAGTTCGGCGAGGGCGGCGTCGACCTGTCCGATCGCGGACCAGGACCGGCCGGTGAGCAGGCCCGCGATGTCGGTGTTGATCAGGTGGAGCGCCTGGGTGATGTCGCGGCCACCGAACGCTGTTCCGCCGTCGCGGAGCTCGACGGCTTCGTGGGCGCCGGTGGATGCGCCCGCGGGGGCGTCGCCGGTGACGGTGCGGCCGTCGTCGAGTTCGAGCAGGACGCGGACGGTCGGGTAGCCGCGGGAGTCGAGGATGCGGGTGCCGTGGACGGCGTCGATGGTGACGGGGTGGTCGCGGTGGGTGACGTACTCGCCCTGGTGGGCTCCGTGGTGGTGGATGCCGCTGATGTAGTCGTTCATGGTGACGCTCCTTCTGGTCGGGTCATGCGTCGTGGTCGTGCGGATGGAAGGGAAAGCCGCGGGGAGGCGGAGGGGACGACCTGCTGGCGATCACTCAGCGCCAGTGCCTCCCCGCGGCGGTCAAGGGGCCCGTGGATCACGGGTGTCGGGTGTGGGCTTCCTGTGCGGTGCGGATGACGGCTTCGGCAGCAGGACGGTTGGCCCACCCGTTGGTGGTGACGTGCTTGCCGTGTTCGATCTCCTTGTAGTGGGAGAAGAAGTGCTCGATCTCGATGAGGGTGTGCTCCGGGACGTCGCTGATGTCCTGCAGGTCTTCGAACCGGTCGTCGCCGGCGGGGACGGCGAGGATCTTGTCGTCGCCGCCGTTCTCGTCGACCATGCGGAGCATCCCGATCGGCCGGACCGTGATGACGACGCCCGGGAACGTCGGTCGGGGCAGCAGCACGAGCGCGTCGAGGGGGTCGCCGTCATCGCCGAGCGTGTCATCGATGGAGCCGTAGTCCTGGGGGAACACCATGCTGGTGAACACGGCCCGGTCGAGCCGGATCCGGCCGGTGGTGTGGTCGACTTCGTACTTGTTGCCGCTGCCGCGGGGAACTTCGATCGTGACGTCGAACAGCATGGGAAGGCCCGTTCCAGGATGTGGGGTGGCGGTCACAGCAGACCGCCAAGGAGGATGCCGGCGATGGCTGCCGCGACCGAGAGGACGAGCATCCCGAGACCGTTGACGGCTGCGGCGGTGATCCGGCCGCTGCGGGCGAGGCGGACCGTTTCGAAGTTGGCGGTACTGAACGTGGTGTAGCCGCCCATCACCCCGGTGCCGAGCACCGCCACGGGGGCTGCGCCGAGGTGACTGGCGGCGCCGACGATGAGCCCGAGCAGCAGCGACCCGGTGATGTTGATCGTCAACGTGCCGACGGGGAGCCGGAACTCCCGGCCGGTGTTGATCAGCCCGTCGAGGAGGAACCGGCCGGCAGCGCCCACGCCGCCACCGGCCGCGACCGCGAGGAGGATGCCGGCGTTCATGCGGACACCGTCCGGGGGCGGAACCAGCCGGCGACCACCAGTCCGACCGCGGTCGCGATCGCACCGGCTATGACGGTCAGTAGCGCGTACCCGGTGCCGGCGAGACCGTGGCCGGTGAGGAACAGTGCGGCGGTGGACTCAGCGAGGGTGCTGTAGGTGGTGAAGCCGCCGAGCACTCCCGTGCCGAGCAGCAGACGCAGGACACGGCGGCGGCCCGCGTCGGGACCGCGATGCGCCAACGCTTCCAGGAGCACCCCGAGCAGCAGCGCTCCGCTGATGTTGATCCAGAAGATCGACCAGCTCACCCCGCCGTCTGCTGGGAGCAGCGCACTGATCACGTCGCGCAGGAGTGTGCCGACCGTGCCACCGACCGCGACGAGGCCGACGTACCGCCACCGCAGGTGCACGGGCCGCATGGCCGTTGCGGGGTCGGAGACGTCCACATCCGGGTCGGAGGGGAGCTGATCATCGGGCATCGGGGTGTCCGTTCGGGTGGTCATGTTCCGCCTTCTGCCGCGACCAGCGCCGCGGCGTGGTGCGCTGCTACCGGATCCAGGAACGCCCCACCACGCGGGACGAGAGCACCCGTCGGCGTAAGCTCATACTGCAGCGGCTGCCCCGTGGGCAGGTTCAGTGCGTGCAGTTCCGGCTCCGTGAGGTCGTCGATGCACGCGCACATGGCGCGGAGCGAGTTGCCGTGCGCGACGACGAGGACGCTCCGACCCGACCGCACCATCGGTAGAAGTCGGTCCTGCAGCACGGGTCGGACCCGATCGATGACATCGGAGAGGGCCTCGGTGCGTCGGAGGGCAGCGTCTGACAGGTCGCGCAGCGCGGAACTTGACCGCAGCGCCGTCCACACTTGCAGGGACATCGCCGGTGGTGCGCCGTTCCGGGACCTGCGGATTCGGGTGTATTCGTCGTCGCCGAGCGTTCGGCGGGCATCGGTCTTGGTCATCCCGGTGAGTGCGCCGTAGTTGCGTTCGTTGAGCTGCCAGACCTTCTCCGTCGGGATGGCGATGCCGAGGGTGTCGAGGACCAGTTCCGCAGTGTGCACGGTGCGTTGCAGCGTCGACGTGAGCACCTGGTCCGGCAAGATGCCTGCTGCCTGCAGGAGCCGCCCCGCGGTCACGGCTTGCTGGACACCCTCGACGGTCAACGGTTCGTCGCGGAGGCCGGTGAAGGTGCCGGCCCGGTTCGCGGTGCTTTCCCCGTGGCGCAGCAGCACCAGCCGGCCCGTCACGACGCATCCCACGGCAGGGCGCTCTCGAACCCGACCGGAGCGTGTGGGACGACCACGACGGGACGGTGCTGCTGGTGCGTCAGGCGGGCGGCGACGGAACCGTTCAAGAACTCCGCAACCCGGCGTCGGCCCGTCTGCGACCCGACGACGATCATTACCGCGTCACGTTGCTCCGCCACCGCCGCCAACGCCCGGCTTGGATCTCCAACCCGAGTGAGGATCTCCACCCGGACCGACCGTGCTGCAGCGAGATCGTGGATGACGGCGACGTCGCGGTCGGGCAGCTGCTGCGGTTCGGTGTCCGCCGTGTCCGGATCGATCGGTTCGATGATCTCCGAACCGTCCCGACGAGTTCCTGCGTTCAGCAGCGCCGGATCCACCGCAACACACACTACCGACGCACCGAAATGCTTCGCGATCAGCGTGGCAACGCCGACAACGCTCTCTACCTGCCCGGACTGTACGCCGGCAACGATCGTGCGGGCGGAGTCTGCCTCGACCATGTCTTCTCCCTATCTCGGGCACGCTGACGCGCGCCGTGCTGAGATAGGGACTGTTGTCGACAGGTGTCGAGGTTGGGTCCGGCAAGCCCCACTACCGGGTCCGAAGACACCACCAGTATGCACCCACCACCACGCACCACGACAGGAAAGTCCCTCCGGCTTCTGCGGAAGGGGTACGGCCTCTGAACGGTACGGCCACGCGACGCATACCCCTGTGCTGATCAATCACCCAGCCGCCACAGACAGCACATACCCCCAGGGGGTACAGTGCCATTAAATCTACCTTGCACTGTGACGTGCTCAACGCTGCAGCTCGACACTCCGACACTCACCGACCTGATCGAAAGACTGATGCTCACCACCACCGCCTCCCCGCGTCGCCGGCTGCTGTTGCAGGCCGTAGCGACGTTGGCGCTGCTGCTGCTGGTCGGGTTCACGGTCCTGATGCACACGATGGCCGGCCACGAGCACCCGATGGCAGCTCCCGCCGCCACCACCGAGCACGTCCATGCCGTCGCAAACCGCCACGGGGAGCATGCCGCTCCCGCGGCCGCGGTGCTGACGGTCCTCACCGACGCCGGCTGTGACAGCGGCCTGTGCGCGCTGATGTGCTCGCTGATGGGGATGGCGTGCGCGCTGACGATCGCCCTGTTCGCATGGGCGCTAGTGCGCGCACGGACCGGCGGCGTCCTCGCGCTGCTGTCGCGACTGCTTGCGCTGGCTGACCGGCTGCCGCGCCACATCGCAGCACCGAAACCACCGTCACTGACGGCACTGCAGATCATCCGCATCTGATCCTCCCCCTGCGGGACCACACCGCCGCAGGGCGGCTCCCGCATGCCCAGAACCGGGAGGCATCCGCCTGCCCGGACCAATTGACGCATACACGGGAACGGACCTTCCATGCACACCACCACGACCACGCGCATCCTCGCGATCGCCGCCTCGCTCACCCTCGGCCTGACCCTCGCGAGCTGCTCCACCAACAACAGCAGCTCCGACGCGGGCTCGTCCGCCTCGTCGAGATCGGCCGCGTCGGCGCACAACGACCAGGACGTGATGTTCGCGCAGATGATGCTGCCGCACCACGAGCAGGCCGTCGAGATGAGCGACGTGCTCCTCGCCAAGGGCGACGGTGTTGACCCCAACGTCGCCACCCTGGCGAAGCAGATCAAGGCCGAGCAGGGTCCGGAGATCACTCAGCTCACCAGCTGGCTGCAGGGCTGGGGTGAGCCCACGGAGTCGGAGCACCCTGGGTCGGGGCACTCCATGTCCGGGATGATGTCCGATTCCGACATGACCGACCTTGACCAGGCATCCGCGAAGGACGCCGGGAAGCTGTTCCTGCAGCAGATGGTCCAGCACCACGAGGGCGCCGTCGATATGGCCAGGAGCGAAGTCGACAAGGGCAAGAACACCGACGCGGTCGCGATGGCGAAGTCAATCGTGTCGAGCCAGACCGAGCAGATCACGCAGATGAAGGACATGCTCGCGTCCAAGTGACCGGTTCTTCCCCGTTCGTGACCACCCTGTCGCGGCAGAATATGCCCGCGACGTGAAGAAGCAGGTGTATATGTTCGTGATCAACGCAGTCGGTGACGCCCTAGTAGCAGCCGGCTCGATGGGGTGGGAGATCCTCTGGCCCCTCATCCTCGGCTTCACCCTCTCCGGCATCATCCAAGCCGTCGTCCGCACCGACCAGATCACCAAGCTCATGCGCGACGACTCCCCCCGAGCGATCAGCGTCGCAACCGGCCTGGGCGCACTGTCCTCGTCCTGCTCCTACGCCGCCGTCGCCCTCGCACGGGCGCTCTTCCGCAAGGGCGCGAGCCTGTCGTCGGCCATGGCGTTCGAGGTCGCCTCCACGAACCTCGTCGTCGAGCTCGGCCTGATCCTCGCGTTCGTCATGGGCTGGCAGTTCACCGCAGCGGAGTTCGTCGGCGGACCGCTGATGATCATCCTCATCGCCCTCGGGTTCCGGCTCTGGATGCGCGGGAAGATCGTCGACGCCGCCCGCGAACAGGCCGACAAGGGCCTCGCCGGCGCGATGGAGGGCCACGCAGCCATGGACATGTCCGTGCAGGGCGACCAGGGCTTCTGGCGGCGACTGTTCTCGAGGCCCGGGCTCACGAGCGTGTCGCAGTACTTCGTCATGGACTGGGCATCCGTCATCCGCGACATCGTCATCGGCCTACTCATCGCCGGCGCCTTCGACGCCTGGGTCCCGAAGGCGTGGCTGCAAGCACTGTTCCTCGAGGGACACCCGACGCTCGCGTTCCTGATCGACCCGCTCATCGGACCGATCCTGGCGATGGTGAGCTTCGTCTGCTCCGTCGGCAACGTCCCCCTCGCAGCGGTCCTCTGGAACGGTGGGATCAGCTTCGGCGGTGTGATCAGCTTCATCTTCGCCGACCTGATCATCATCCCGATCATCATCATCTACCGGAAGTACTACGGCTGGAAAGCAGCCCTCCGCATCACCGGGATCTTCTACGGCGCCATGGTCCTCGCCGGCTACGCCGTCGAACTGCTCTTCACCCCGCTGCACCTTATCCCCACGAACCGGCACCTCACCATCGTGACGACCTCGATCAGCTGGAACTACACCACCTGGCTCAACATCGTGTTCCTGCTCGTCGCGGCGTTCCTGCTCGTCGTCTTCACCCGCAGCGGCTCATGGCCCATGCTCCGCATGATGAGTGACCACCCCGATACCCACGACCAGGCAAACGCCAAGCACAGCCAGCCCTGACCCGACCGGCCACGCCGACAGGGCAAGCTAGGCCACACAGCATTGTCGGAATCACGCCACAAAGCGTTCCCAGCCACAGCTACGAGACAGGCGGTTCTGAACGGCAGCTCACCGTGCGGATCGCCGGTTTTAGCGGAATCGGAGGTTTGTGGTACGCGTGGAAGACAGAGCTCTCCTTCCCGAATGAGGAGTACCAACGGGCAGCGAAGTGCGGCCTGCGGTCTGCCCGACCACCGCAATCAAGGTGGTAGGCATCGTTGTCAACGGACTGACGCCTGAATCGTTGTTTCAGTGCAAGCTCGATGAACGTGGATGAGCTGCCCGTGTTCCTGATCGAGGCAATCAGTGACGCACCCGTGGCCGATGGCTCGAAGGGTTGGGAGATCCTTTGGCCCTGGTGCTCGGATTCACACTCCCGGGATCATCCGCACTCCGACGCAAGAGACGGCCGAGGAGCCTCGGACTCACCACCGGCCTTATACCCGTGGCGGGCATCTTGCCCACCAGGTGGGGCGGTTGTTCTCTCAGCCCGGCTCCTGCACGATAGGAATTCACCCCCGCCGACCGTAGTACGGATCCAAAAGCTCACCACCGCGAACACCACCCGCCGCCGCCTGCTCCTGCAGGCCACGGCGGTGTTGGCGTTGCTGCTGCTGGTCGGGTTCACGGTCCTGATGCAGAGCATGGCCGGTACCGCGTCGAGCGCTGAGCATTCGATGGCCGTGCCGATGAGCACCACAGCGCAGCAACATCTCAGTGTTGCCGACCATGCTGTTCGCTCCGCTACCCAGGACAGCCCGACGACGGCGTTGCTGAGTGATACCGGTTGCGGCGGCGGGCTGTGTGGGCTTATGCGCTCCCTACTGGGCATGGAATGCGTGTTAACGATCGCCCTGTTCGCGTGGGCGCTTCTGCGACCCCGGGCGGGCGGGATCCTGTACATCCTCGCGCCGCTGCTCGCACTTGCTGATCGCGTCGCTCGACGCGTCGCCGTCTCGGAGCCGCCCTCACTATCCGAGCTACAGATCATCCGTATCTGATTCGTCCCTGCGGGAGTCCTCCTCCTGGGGGGATCTTCCGCACGCCCGGAAACTCGGGCAGGCACCACCTGGCCTGTCCGGACCACTGACGCACTCATGGGAACGGATCAATGCATACCATCACTACGCGCGCCCTTACGGCCAGCGCTGCCCTCAAGGTCAACCTGCCCTCAGAGGGATTCATCATCGGCAACATCGCCAGCGCTTCGGACGGCGTCTCGTCTTCGACGTTGATCAACTCTGCCCAGAACGATCAGGGTGGTAAGTGATGGCCGCCAAGAGCGACCGACGCGAACGCGCCGGGACAAAGGCCGCTGACCGTGCCTCGATCCAGCGGAGAGCCCGTGGTCGGCGGCGGGTACTGCTGGCCGCGGCCGTGGTTGTCGTGGTTGCCGTCGGGACTGCGCTTGTGGCGTCCACCATCACTCGAGGCGACCACGTCAGCGCGACACCGGAACGGGCGACGACTGCGGCGCCACCCTGGCCCGCCCCCAGCGACCCATCGGCGCGGGCACAGGCTGCCGGGCTCAAGGTCGCGGGCATGGAGGGCACCGCGCTCCACATCCACCCGCACCTCTCCATCAGCGTCGACGGCAAACCGGTGACAGTGCCGGCGAACATCGGCATCGATGTCCAGCGCGGTGGCATGTCCGCCCTGCACACCCACGACACCTCGGGCATTCTCCACGTCGAGTCCGCGAAGATAGAACCGTTCATGCTTGGGCAACTGTTCACCGAGTGGGGCGTCGCACTCCACGACCGCCAGGTGGGTGGCTACGTCGATGGCGAGCGTAACGACCGCGTCACCGTGTTCGTCGATGGCAAGCGAACATCGACACCGCTGCCAACGATTCGGCTGCAGGACCACCAAGACATCGCGATCGTCATCACTACCGCAGGTACCACTCCAACTGCACCAGCTCCCTTCGACTGGTCCGCCGCGGGATGAGGCATCGGGCGGTGTGACCCGAAGTGCGATCGCTGCCCGGATGAGCACGTCGTCCGGGCGGCGATCGCCAGACGGGCACCCTGCCACGAGCGGCATCGGGCCCTGGCGATATGATCGGTTGGTGCCGATGATTCAAGAACTGGACACGGCGGTATCGCTGCTCCACTCATTCACCAACTCCAACCGCCTGCTGATCTTGCGGCACCCGTGCCTGAGCGAGGTGTGTGGTCGTGACGGTGAGCTCGTGCAACTCACCGCCTACTCCGATCTGGAACAGGCCATCACCACCGCGCTTGAGCGGCAGGGAAGCTGATGGCGAGCCAACTCGGACGCACACAGCGCGCCCACTCAATGTGGCGTCGAGGAATGCTGATCAGCGCAGCCGCGCTCCTCACGGCGTTGGCCGTCGCCGGCTGTTCAGATAGCAGCAACGGCGACCTCGCCGGACAGTACAAGTCCGGCACGACCCAGAACTACGTCTCCGGCGATGGCGCCATCACACAAGTACCGCCCGGCGGTCGAACTGACCCCATCAGCTTCGATGTGACCGCGAGCGATGGCACCCGTTTCAACTCCGACGCCCTTGCCGGCACCGTCGTTGTTATCAACTTCTGGTACGCCAGCTGCCCGCCATGCCGGGCCGAAGCGAAGCACCTCAACACCGTCAATGAACGGTTCCAAGGCCAAGACGTGCAGTTCATCGGCGTCAACGTTCGTGACCAACGCTCCACCGCGGAAGCCTTCGAGCGTCGCTTCAACGTCAGCTACCCGTCCGTCATTGACGCGAACGAGGGGCGGATGCAGCTCGCCCTCTCCGGCGAGGTGGCACCCAACGCTGTCCCCACCACCATCGTTCTCGACACGAAGGGCCGCGTCGCCGCTCGAGTGCTCGGCGCCATCGAGGGGCCGGGAACGCTCTCGGCACTCGTCAGCGACGAACTCGGCAGGTGAACGATCTGCGTCAGTATTGACGCGGAACAGAGCCTTGACGTTTCGTGACGCGCGGGGACGGGCTTCGACGTGGTTTTCATCGGTCAACGCCGATATGATCGGCGTATGGCGATTACCTGTGACACGAAGGCAACCGCGTTGCGGCCGCCGCGTGCTGAGTCGAACCGATGATCGGCACGATTGCGGCGGCCGTGGGTCTCTTTGCTGCCACCAACATCGATGACGTCGTGGTCCTGACGGTCCTGTTCCTCGCATCGACGCGTGGAACGTTGCCGGGGTGGAAGGTCGTCGTCGGTCAGTACGCCGGCTTCATCGCCCTCGTCGCGATCAGTGTCCTCGCTGCCGCGGGACTCACCATCGTTCCGGACAAGTGGGTGGGACTGCTGGGGCTCATCCCCCTGGGTATTGGTCTGGTGGGGTTGGTCCGTGCTCTGCGACGACGCGGTGATGACGACGACGATGACGACGACTCGGCAGTGCGCGCCGGCGGGGTCCTCGGGGTCGCGGGGATCACCATCGCCAACGGCGCCGACAACATCTCCCTCTACACGCCGGTGTTCCGGACGTCCCCGATCCCAGACACCGTGGTCACGATTGCGGTGTTCCTTGTGCTCGTCGCGGTGTGGTGCCTCGTCGCTCGCTTCGTGGGAACGAACAAGACCGTCACGGAAGCCCTCGAGAAGATCGAGCACTGGCTCGTGCCCGCCGTGTTCACGGGCCTAGGCCTCTACATCCTGATCGAGTCCGGTGTGATCGTGCGACTCATCGACGTGCTCTCGTGAGAGCGGGTATCCGAGTGGTCATGGTGCTGCTGATCGCCGGGGCCGCGCTCGCCATCGACCAGCTCACGAAAGCGTGGGCACTGTCCGGCCTCGGCCCGTCGCGCACAATTGAGCTGGCTCCGGGTGCGACCCTCCAGCTCGTGTTCAACCCCGGCGTCGCTTTCAGCCTCGGCAGCGAGATGGGGCCGCCGCTCGCACTCGGCATCATCGCCCTGACGTTGTGCCTAGCAACGTGGGCAGTCGTGCGCGCCGTGCGCGGCGCCGACATGCTCGCCACTGGGCTGATGAGCGTCGCCGTCGGCGGTGCCGGAGGCAACCTCTGGGACCGCATCACCCGCGCCGATTCCGGGCCACTCACTGGCGAAGTCGTCGACTTCATCAACATCGACTGGTTCGCCATCTTCAACGTCGCCGACATCTTCGCCACCCTGGGGATCGCCGGATTCGCGATCCGCTTCCTGATGCCGGGCAGTCACAAGGACGAGCCCGCGCCCACGGAGTTATCAGCGTGAACGGCAACCCTTTCGCGGAAGCGATCCTCAGCGGACAGCTCCTGATCGCCGTGCCGGTCGCACTCCTGGCCGGGCTGGTGTCTTTCCTCTCACCATGCGTCCTCCCACTCGTCCCCGGGTACCTCGGCTTCATCGGCGGTGTCGCAGAGCAACGCCGCCGCAGCACGCTCACCCTGGGCGTGCTCCTGTTCATCCTCGGCTTCACCGTCATCTTCGTCGCCTACGCCGCCGCATTCGGCGCCGCCGGCTTCTGGCTGATCCGCTGGCGCGACCTGCTCACGCAGATCCTCGGCGGCTTCGTCATCATCATGGGACTCGTGTTCATCGGCCGCTTCGGGATCCTGCAGCGCACCCTCAAACCACGATGGAAACCGGCCACCGGCATCGCCGGCGCACCCCTGCTCGGGATCGTGTTCGGGCTCGGATGGACCCCCTGCCTTGGCCCGACCCTCACCGCGATCAACCTGCTGAGCCTGCAAGCCGCGAGCACCTGGAACGGCGTCCTGCTCGGCATCGCCTACTGCCTCGGACTCGGCATCCCCTTCCTCCTCCTCGCCCTTGGAACGACCTGGGCCACCACCGCGATCAGCCGCGTCAAACGGCACCTACGGACCGTGAACCTGATCGGTGGTGGCACGCTGATCCTCATCGGTGTCCTCATGGTCACCGGACTGTGGTCATCGCTGATGTACACGGTCGGCGCACACATCGGCCAGTACGTCACGCTCCTCTAACGCCCACGTGCAGCCCGCTACAACGCATGGTCGTCGGTGGCATCCCTATGAGCACGATCGAGCAAGCACCGCCCCAGAACCGGTAGCCCACCTTGAACGCACGAACCGCGCTACGCCGATATCATCGGCATATGCCGATCGTAGAAGCGCGGGGCGATCTTGCCGCGGTATCGCTGTTCCACTCTCTCGCAGACCCGACCCGTCTGCGCATCCTGCGCCGACTCCGCCAAGGGGAAGCTCGAGTGAGCGACCTCGTCACGGAGCTCGGTCTTGCTCAATCGACCCTCTCCGAGCACGTCGCATGCCTCCGCGACTGCGCTCTCGTGGAGGGGCGGGCGCAGGGCCGGCAAGTGTTCTACAGCCTCTCCCGTCCGGAGTTGATGGACCTCCTCGAGTCCGCGGAGACACTGCTGCAGGCCACCGGCTACCAAGTCGATCTCTGCGGCACCTATGGCTCGGACGCGAGGGCTGGCGAATGAGCACGCTCACCGAAACCGAAACGGAGCAGCTCACCCGACGAGGGCTCCGCCTCGCGCAGTTCACCGTCGCATACAACGTCCTCGAAGGAATCGTTGCCATCACGGCTGGGATCGCCGCAGGGCTCGTGTCCGTCATCGGGTTCGGTATCGACTCCGGAATCGAATCGATCGTCGCCGTGCTGGTGGGCATCCGCCTCGCCGCCAGGCTCCGTCACGGCGAAGCGGACGAGGGTAAGGAGCGCCGCACGTTGAAGTTCGTCGCTGTGACGTTCTTCCTCCTCGCCGCCTACGTCGTGATCGATGGCATCCGCAGTCTGATCACCCACGAAGCACCGGAGACCTCCCCGGTCAGCATCGTGCTGCTGGTCCTCTCGATCATCGTCATGCCAGTCCTCGCCGCGCTCAAGACCCGAGTCGGTAAGAAGCTCGGCGACCCGCTCATCCTCGCCGACGCTGCAGAAACTCGAATCTGTGTCCTCCTCAGCGTCGCGACCCTCATCGGACTCCTCCTCTACACCCTCACCGGCGCAGCCTGGCTCGACCCCGTCGCAGGATTCGTCATCGCTCTCTTCGCCATCCACGAAGGACGCGAAGCGTGGGAAGGCGAACTCGTGGAAGACGATGATGACGACTGAAACGACCGCCTCATAGCGACACAGAACGCCGCTCAAAAGCCGACACCAAGCGAAGCTGCTCTAATTTGGCGGGCGCGACGTCCAGTCGCTTCGATCAGTGGTGGCCGTGGACGACGGCGTGGCCGAGGCCGCGGCTGATCATCCACCGGTTCACCGGGGTGGTCACGATGAACGCGATCACCAGGGAGACCGCGAGGGAGCCCCAGAACAGCCAGTCGTTCAGCTGCGCGTCCATGGCGCCGGGAACCGCGACGATGACCGTGTTGTCGATGATCTCCATCACGGCGATCGACACCGTGTCGGCGGCAAGGGCGACCTTGAACGCGGCGGAGAAGCTCAGCCCGGACCGGACGACGCCGCGCATGGTGAGGGCGTAGCCGAAGATGAACGCCAGCACGATCGACAGGATGATCGTGCCGGTGTTGTGCAGGCCGGTCGCGGTGCCGATGACCATGCCAAGAACTTCACCGATCGCGCAGCCGGTGAGGCAGTGCAGGGTCGCTTGCGCGGCCATCGTCCACGTCGTCGTCCCGTGACCGCCGCCATGGTTCTGGTGGTTGTCATGGTTGGTCATGCTGTGGTGTTCATGGGTGTCCATGTCGCTCCTATCGGGTATGGAAGGTGCGGAGGCGGAGGCTGTTGCTGACGACGAAGACCGAGGACAGGGCCATGGCGGCGCCGGCGATCATCGGGTTCAGCAGGCCGGCCATCGCGAGCGGGATGGCGGCGACGTTGTAGGCGAAGGCCCAGAACAGGTTCACCTTGATCGTGCCGAGGGTGCGGCGGGCGAGCGCGATCGCGTCCGCGGCGGCGCTCAGGTCCGCTCGGATGAGGGTGATGTCGGCGGCTTCCATGGCCGCGTCGGTGCCGCTACCCATCGCGATCCCGAGGTCCGCGGCGGCGAGAGCGGCGGCGTCGTTGACGCCGTCGCCGATCATCGCCACGGACCGGCCTTGCTGCTGCAGCCGGGTGACGGTCCGGTACTTGTCTTCGGGGCGCACCTCGGCTTCGACGTTGTCGATGCCGACCTCGGCGGCGACCGTTCGGGCGACGTCTTCAGCGTCGCCGGTGAGCATGATCGTGCGCAGCCCCATGTCGTGGAGGCGTCGGATCGCGTCTGGGCTGGTCGGCGCGATGGTGTCCGCGACGCTGATGACGCCGCGGGCTGCGCCGTCCCATGCGACAACGACCGCGGTCGCGCCGCCCTGTTCCGCGGTCCGGACCGCGTCCGTGACCGCTTCCGGGATGGTGATGGCCCACTGGTCGGTCAACCACGCGGGGCGGCCGACGAGCACGAGGGTGCCGTTGACGACGGCTTGGACGCCGAGCCCGGCGGTGGACTGGAACGTGTCCGCGGTGGGGTGGTCGGTGGCGGCTGCGGTGATGGCGCGGGCGATCGGGTGTTCTGATCCTGCTTCCGCGGCGGCGGCGAGGGCGAGCACTCGGGTGTCGGTTTCCTCGGCGACGGCGGTCACCTGGTGGACGCTCATCTTGCCGGTGGTGACGGTGCCGGTCTTGTCGAGTACGACGGTGTCGATCCGGCGGGTGGCCTCGAGGACTTGGGGTCCGCGGATGAGAATCCCGAGCTGGGAGCCACGTCCGGTGCCGACGAGCAGCGCGGTGGGTGTTGCCAGCCCGAGGGCGCAGGGGCAGGCGATCACCAGGGTCGCGACGGCGGCGGTGAACGCGGCTTGCACGTCGCCGGTGAGCAGCAGCCACCCGATGAGGGTCAGCACCGCCAGGCCCATGACGATCGGGACGAACACGGCGGAGACCCGGTCGGCGAGGCGCTGCACCTCGGCCTTGCCGGTCTGCGCGGACACGACGAGCCGGCCGATGCGGGCAAGCTCCGTGTCCTGGCCGACGCGGGTGGCTTCGACGATGAGTCGGCCGCCGACGTTCACGGTCGCGCCGGTGACGGTGTCGCCGGGGCCGACCTCGACGGGGACTGCTTCGCCGGTCATCACGCTGGTGTCGATTGCGCTCGTGCCATCGGTGATGGTTCCGTCGGTGGCGATGCGTTCACCGGGACGGACCACGAACCGGTCCCAGACCTGCAGTGCTGCGGTCGGCACCTCGGTTTCGGCACCGTCTCGGAGCACCCGGGCAGTGGGTGCACCCAGGGCGAGGAGCGCCTGCAGGGCGGCGCCGGAGCGGTCCTTCGCGCGGGCCTCGAAGTACCGGCCGGCGAGGAGGAACACCGTCACCGCGGCGGCGACTTCGAAGTACGGTTCCGGAGCCGCGCCGGGGTGCGGGAACCAGGAGAACGCCATCCGCATCCCGATGTGCCCGGCGCCGCCGAACGCCAGCGCCCAGACGGACCACACGGTCGCGGCGGCGACGCCGACGCTGACGAGGGTGTCCATCGTCGCGGCCCCGTGCCGGGCGTTGATCGCGGCGGCACGGTGGAACGGCCACGCACCCCACACGGCGACCGGCAGTGCCAGCACTAGGACGGCCCACTGCCATCCTGAGAACTGCAGGACCGGGATCATCGACAGCGCCACCACCGGGACGGCGAGCACCGTGGACACGATCAGGCGTCGCCGCAGCGGCGCGAGTTCGTCGGTGTCCGCACCGGCCGGTTCGGGCAGGTGCGCGCCGTACCCGGCAGCTTCAACGGTCCGGATCGCGTCGTCGACAGCGAGGTCCGCGGGGAGCGTGACGGAGGCGCTTTCGGTGGCGTAGTTCACGCTCGCGGTCACGCCGGGCAGCTTGTTCAGCTTCCGCTCGATCCGGTTCGCGCACGACGCGCAGGTCATCCCCTCGATCGTCAGCTCAACCGGCGGGGTGCTGGTGGTGGTCATGATGCGACCAACGTGTAGCCGGCCTCCTCCACAGCGGCGGAGACTTCCTCCTGCGGCAGGTCGCGGGTGCTGGTCACTCGAGCGGTGGAGACACCGCCAACGTTGAGGTCGATTGTCACGTCCGTGACGCCCGGCACGGCGGCGAGTTCCTCGTTGACGCTCATCACGCAGTGCCCGCACGTCATGCCCGTGATGCCGTACGTGTTCGTCAGCTGCTCGCTCATCGTGGTGATCCCTTCGTCGTTCACGTTCATCATGTACCCTAGGGGGGTACCGTAGGGAGTGTAACGCCGGATGAGCGGATGTGTTCCCGATCCGCTCGACCGGCACCCGGAAAGAGGACGTGATGGCGACAAAGACTGATCGGCGCGAGCAGGCGCGGCAGAAAGCCGCTGACCGCAGAGCGGAGCAGCAGCGCAGCCGTACACGCCGGTGGTGGCTACTGGGCGCCGCCGTGGTCGTCGTCCTCGCCGCGGTCACCACGATCACGGTCACCGCCCTCACCCGTGGCGACGACTCGGCGCCGACGGCGTCCGGGGTGACGGCGGCACCGCCGTGGCCGGCCCCCGCGGATGCGCCGGCGCGGGCGAAGGCTGCGGGACTTGAGGTGGCGGGGATGGAAGGTGCGGCGCTGCACACCCATCAGCATCTGTCCGTATCGGTGGACGGGGAGCCGGTGGCGGTGCCGGCGAACATCGGCGTCGACGTGCAGCGGGGCGGCATGTCCGCACTGCACACCCACGACACCTCCGGCATCGTGCATGTCGAATCCGCGAAGGTGCAGCCGTTCACCCTCGGACAGCTCTTCACCGAGTGGAACGTGACCTTGCGCGACGGGCAGGTCGGCGGGTACGTCGACGGGAAGAACGACCGGCACGTCGCCGTGTTCGTCAACGGCACCCGCACCACCACGCCACTGCCGGATCTGGAACTGCAGGACCAGCAGGACATCGCCATCGTCATCACCCGCGGCGTCGGCACCCCGATCGCGCCGGCCCCGTTCGATTGGTCGACGGCGGCATGAGCGCCGCTACCGTAAACGGTGACCCCCGAGGAGCGTCCATGACCGACACCACCGCACCTGCTGCAGAGCACCACCACGGGTACATCACCGCGAAGGACGACTACCTCAAACGGTTGCGCCGCATCGAGGGGCAAGCCCGCGGCCTGCAGCGGATGGTCGATGAGGAGCAGTACTGCATCGACATCCTCACCCAGGTGTCCGCGATGACGAAGGCGCTGCAATCCGTCGCGCTCGGCCTGCTGGATGACCACCTCGCGCACTGCGTCACCGACGCCGTCGCCGAAGGCGGCGACGCGGCCGCCGTGAAGCTCAAGGAAGCCTCCGACGCGATCGCCCGCCTCGTGCGCGCCTAACCAGCTTCCCGCCCACCAGACGGGGCGGTTGTCCTCTCAGCGCTCGTCCTGCACCATAGAACCCGCACCCCGACCAGCCATCAGTACGGATCCGCATGCTCACCACCGCGAACACCACGCGCCGCCGCCTGCTGCTGCAGGCCACGGCGGTGCTGGCGTTGCTGCTGCTGGTCGGATTCACGGTCCTGATGCACAGCATGCTCGGCCACGCCACCACCGGCGATCACGCCATGACCGCCACGTCGAGCATGACGGCCGAACACGCTCACAGCGAGACGGCCGGGCACGATGCGCACGCTGCCACCCCAGCTGGCGCGGTGGTGAGCGTACTCAGTGACGCCGGCTGCGACGGCGGCCTGTGCGCGCTGATGTGTTCACTGATGGGGATGGCCTGCGCGCTGACGATCGCCCTGTTCGCGTGGGCGCTGCTGCGCACCCGGAACGGCGGGGTCCTCTACGTCCTCGCACGCCTCCTCGCCCTCGGGGACCGTGTCGCACGCCGCGTCGCGGCACCCAAGCCGCCATCACTGACGGCGCTGCAGATCATCCGTATCTGATCCATCCCCGGCGGGAGCGCTCCCTTCGGAAGCTCCCGCATGCCCAGAACACGGGCAGGTATTCGCCTGCCCGGAACACCTGACGCATTCACGGGAACGGATCCATGAACACCACCATCACGCGCACCCTCGCGGCCGCCGCCGCCCTCACCATCGGCCTCACCCTCGCCGGCTGCTCCACCAACAACGCCGGCTCCTCGGACAGCTCCTCCTCGTCGTCCTCGTCGGCGGCGTCGGCACACAACGACCAGGACGTCATGTTCGCGCAGCAGATGCTGCCGCACCACAAGCAGGCCGTTGAGATGAGCGACATGCTCCTCGCCAAGGGCTCCGACGTGGACGCTGACGTTGTCACCCTCGCCAAGCAGATCAAGGCGGAACAGGGGCCGGAGATCACGTCCCTGACCAGCTGGCTGAAGCAGTGGGGTGAGCCCACCGAAGCCTCCAGCATGTCGGGGATGGACCACTCCTCGATGTCGGGAATGATGTCCGACTCCGACATGGACGCCCTCGACAGCGCCTCCCCGGCGGACGCCGGGAAGCTGTTCCTGCAGCAGATGGTCGAACACCACACCAGCGCCGTCGACATGGCGGGGACCGAAGTCGACAAGGGCAAGAACACCGACGCGGTCGCGATGGCGAAGTCGATCGTGTCGAGCCAGACCGAGCAGATCAACCAGATGAAGGACATGCTCGCGTCGATGTGACCCCGGCCGCGGGTCGCGGCGGAGTCCCCCTTCCCTGCCGCGGCGCGCGACCGGCCTTCCCCCTCCCGCTCGAGCACCCCGCCGAGCGGCCCTGTTTCTTCTGACGGGATCATCCCCGTCCGCCGTTTTTCTTGGAGCCTGCCTGTGCCCCAGCAGCACCCCCACACCCCCACTGCCACGCCGCTGACGCGCCGCGAAGCCCTCGCCGCAGAACGCGCCACACCTCCCGCCCCGCGGCCGCCCCGCACCCGCACTGTCGTGAGTCGGCCGCCGCTGCCCGCCGTGACGGTGACCGCGCCGGCACCGACGCGGACGCTCCGTTCCCGGGCGCTGGCGGCAATCCCCCTGACCGGAGCTGCGGCAGCGATGGCGCTGTTCACCGCCGCAGCGCTTCCCGCGCAAGCATCCACCGGCCCCGCCGTCACCGTGCCCGGCGGCACCCCCGCCGCTGCCGGGCAGAGCTTCACCGCGACCGGGCTGACCGTGACGGTCAACCGGGACGGCTACACCGTCACCAAGCCCGCCGTGAAGCCGGTGATCACCAAAACCACCACGAACAGCGCCACGGCATCGGCGGGCAGCACGGCTGCGGTCGCGCCGACCGGGACGATCGTGAACACCGGCGCCGGCGATATCCGCTGGCCTATCGCCGGCAGTATCCGAGTCAGCTCCCCGTTCGGCCCCCGCCTGGCCCCGTGCGCGGCGTGCTCGTCGATCCACCAGGGCGCCGACATCACCCCCGGCGCCGGCACCCCCATCGGCGCCGTCGCCGCCGGCACCGTCCGGATCTCGGGCACCCACCCGGAGTACGGCCAGTACGTCATCATCGACCACCAGATCGACGGGCAGACGATCTCCACCCTCTACGCGCACATGATCTTCGGCTCCTCACCGCTGCGCGCCGGGCAGAGCGTCGCCGTCGGGCAGCTCGTCGGCCTCGTCGGCAACACCGGCGCCAGCACCGGAGCGCACCTGCACCTGCAGGTCATGCTCGGCGGCACCACCCCGATCGATCCCATCGCCTGGCTCACCACCAACGCCGGACGCACCTTGTGAGCGCGCCGCCCACCACACCCGAACAGCGCCGGCAGCACCGCCTCCGCACGGTGGGGCTCGTCCTCGCCGTCGCGGCCGGGTTCATCGTCCCGCTCACCACGCCCACACCAGCTCGAGCAGCGAGCTTTCCCACCTGGGACCAAGTGGAAGCCGCCCGCGGTAGCGAGCAGAGCAAACAAGCGCAGATCAGCACCCTGAACGGGCTGATCGACCAGCTGCAGAAGAAGACCCAAGCCGCCGCCGACCGGGCTGACGCCGCCGGGCGGACCTACCAGGCGGCGCAGGATGACCTCGATCAAGCCACCGCAGCGCACGCGAAACTCGCCGCGAGCACGACTGCCGCGACGACGGAATCCGAAGAGCTCGGCAGCACCGTCGGGCAAGTTGCCGCGGCCCTCACCCGACCAGGCGGCAGCGGCCTCGGTGCCGGCGCGATCCTCGGACAGGACGACCCAGATGCGTTCCTGCAGGGGTTGAGCATGTCGAGCAAAATCGGCGAGCAGGTCGATGGC
The DNA here is from genome assembly GCF_003752345.1 of Curtobacterium sp. PhB170. Classification (NCBI taxonomy): domain Bacteria; kingdom Bacillati; phylum Actinomycetota; class Actinomycetes; order Micrococcales; family Microbacteriaceae; genus Curtobacterium; species Curtobacterium sp. PhB170. Next base: position 101,636 of record NZ_RJUM01000013.1, on the reverse strand, counting down.
CTCTACGCCCGCGCGAGCACCGCGGCGAAAACCGCCGGCGCCCTCGCCGCCCAAGCCCGCGTCGCGAAGACCGCCCGCACGAAGCTCGCGGACGCCGCGCAAGACGCCCTCGATGACGCCGTCGCCGCCAGCGACGCCGCGGCAGCGGCGGAGGCGAGCGAGCGGGAGAACGTCAGCACGATGCGTGCCCAGCTGGCGACGCTGCGCGATGATCGGCTCAGCATCGAGCAGGGCTATGAAGCAGGCGTCCGCGCCCGCGCTGCGGCCGCCGCGGCCGCAGCGAAAGCCGCCGCGGAGGCCCGTGCCCGCCAACAGGCAGCCGCCGCAGCCGCAGCTGCGTCGCGCCCTGCCGCGTCAGCGCCCGCACCGGCCGCCCCCGCTGCGGGCAGCACGCGTCCCAGTGGCAGCGGTACAGCGTCCGGGTGGACCCGACCGATCACCTCGTACAGCTTCTACCAGGCGTACGGGTACCGCATCCACCCCGTCTACGGCGACTACCGCCTCCACGCCGGAGCCGACTTCAGCGCCCCCTGCGGCACTCCGCTCTACGCCACCGCCGCCGGCACCGTCACCTACGCCGGACCCTACGGCGGCTACGGCAACATCATCATCATCGACCACGGCGGCGGCATCACCAGCGCCTACGCCCACGTCTACGCCACCGGCATCTACGTCCGCACGGGGCAAACCGTCGCCGCTGGCACCAACATCGCCGGCGTCGGCAACGCCGGCGTCTCCACCGGATGCCACCTGCACTTCGAGATCCGCAACAACGGCGTCGCCACCGACCCGATGGCCTTCCTCGCCACCCGAGGCGTCAGCTAAGCCCAAACCGGCCACCATGGCCCCCACACGTTCGACGTCAACCGACGCCGGCGAAACAGCAGTACCGACGGAAAGGATGACCCATGAGCACCACCACCGACATGCTCCGCACCTACCCGAAGGACCTCGGCGGCATCGACCAGACAGCTCTCGCCGCCTGCATCGACGCGTGCTTCGAATGCGCGCAAACCTGTACCGCCTGCGCCGACGCGTGCCTCGCCGAAGACATGGTCGCCGAGCTCACCAAGTGCATCCGCACCAACCTCGACTGCGCCGACATCTGCGCAACAACCGGCAACGTCCTCTCCCGCCACACCGGCTACGACGCCAACCTCACCCGCACGATCCTCGAGGCGTGCCTGGCCGCCTGCAAGGCGTGCGGAGACGAATGCGCACAGCACGCCGACATGCACGAGCACTGCAAGATCTGCGCCGACGCATGCCGCCGCTGCGAAGAAGCCTGCACCGCACTCCTCGCCCGCGTCTAAGCATTCGCCTCAAAACAGAAGGCCACCTTCGCACCAGGGTGGCCTTCTGCTTGCGTTCAGAGGATTACGGGGCTCGAACCCGATGAGGTCAGCACCGGTGCCAGCGGGGCTTGATCCAAGTCCAACGGCCGCACCAAGCCCGTCCGAAAGGTCGAGCGCGCTACTTCGTCGGTGCGGTGATGAGGCCGGCGAGGGTGTCGAGGGCGCCGGGAACGAGGGAGAAGTACGCCCACGTGCCACGCTTCTCGCGGCGCAGGATCCCGGCGTCGACGAGCACCTTGAGGTGATGCGACACGGTCGGCTGGGACAGCCCGAGCGGTTCCTGCAGGTCGCACACGCACGCCTCCGCACCGTCGTGCGCGGCGACCATCGAGATCAGCCGGAGCCGTGCCGGGTCGGCGATCGCTTTGAGTGACTTCGCGAGGACCTCGGCGGATGCCTGGTCCATGGCCTCGGTGGTGACGGGCGAGCAGCACGCGGTGACGTCCTGGATGGGAAGCAGCTCGATCGTCATGGGCTCATCTTCCCACGGACTTCGACACGCGTCTATATTTGCGTTCATCGATATCGACGTGCTTCGATGTAGGCGCCGGGTTCCGGCTCCCGCTCGATCCGTGAAGGACCAGCCTGATGACTCACCTCCTCGCCGTCGGTGGCAGCGACGCCGGTATCGCCGCGGCGCTCCGCGCCCGTGAACTCGACCCGTCGACGGATGTGACGGTGGTGCTCGCGGACGAGTTCCCGAACTTCTCCATCTGCGGCATCCCGTACTGGGTGTCCGGCGACGTCGCCACGGAAGGGTCCCTCGCGCACCGCACCCGCGCGGACCTCGAAGCCGCCGGCATGACCGTCCGCTCCTCCACGTGGGCTTCCGCCGTCGACGTCGACCGTCGTCGCCTCATGGTTACCTGCCCCGGCGGCGAGGAGGAGATCTCCTACGACGAGCTGCTGGTCGGCACCGGCGCCGAGCCGGTGCGCCCGGCTGGGGTCCCGTTCGGTGAACCGGGCATCCACCTACTGCACTCCATGACCGATGCGGAACAGGTCGTCGCTGCCCTCGAGCTGCTGCCGGCAGGGAGCCCGGTCGCGGTCGTCGGCGCCGGCTACATCGGCCTGGAGATGACCGAAGGGCTCGTCGCCCGTGGGTTCGACACGACACTGATCCAGCGCGGCCCGGAAGTGCTCTCCACCCTCGACCCGGAACTCGGTTCCCTCGTCACCGCGGAAGTCCGCCGCCACGGCGCAACCGTCCTGACGGGTTCCACCGTCACTGGGATTACCCCGGCAGGCGGTGGGCAGTGGCGCGTCGCCACCAGCTCGACCTCCGGTGACGCGGAGGGCACGTTCGCGCTCGTCGTGGTCTGCGTCGGTGTCCGCCCGGTCACGGACCTCGCCGTCGCCGCCGGCGCCCGGCTGGGCCACGCCGGCGCGATCGTCGTCGACGAGTCCATGCGCACCGGGGTGCCGCACGTGTGGGCTGCCGGTGACTGTGTCGTGACGCACCATCGCCTCCTCGGCACCACCTGGTTGCCGCTCGGGACGACGGCGCACAAGCAGGGCCGCGTCGCCGGGGAGAACATGCTCGGCGGCAGCAAGGTCTTCGCAGGTTCCGTGGGGACGCAGGTGGTGAAGGTGTTCGACCTCGTCGCCGCCCGCACCGGCCTCCGCCAGCACGAGACCGGCCCACTGGACGTGTCTCCGCTGACGCGGGTGACGGTGGCGGATGACCACAAGCGGTACTACCCGGGCGCCGTCCCGCTGACGATCAGCGTCACCGGCGACCAGGCCACCGGTCGGCTCCTCGGCGCGCAGATCGTCGGGCAGCGCACTGCGGAGATCAGCAAGCGCATCGACACGTTCGCCACCGCCCTCCACGCGGAACTCACCGTGGACGACGTCATCGACCTCGACCTCTCCTACACGCCGCCGCTCGGGTCCCCGTGGGACGCTGTGCAGGTGGCCGCGCAGGGCTGGGAACGCGCCGCCGCCGCGGCGAACCAGGCTGCAGTGAATCAGGCCGGGGTGACCGCCTGATGGTGTTGGCTGTGGTCGCGGCGGCGATCTTCGTCGCGACGCTCGTGGTGGTGATCTGGCAGCCCAAGGGCTTCCCGATCGGGTACACCGCGCTCATCGGCGCCGTCATCGCCCTCGCCACCACCGTCGTCGGCCTCTCCGACATTCCGACCGTTGTCGGGATCGTGTGGAACGCGACGTTGACGTTCGTCGCGGTGGTGTTGATCTCGTTGATCCTCGACGAGGCCGGGTTCTTCGAGTGGGCAGCGCTCCACGTCGCCCGCTGGGGTCGCGGCAACGGCTGGCTGTTGTTCGTCCTGATCGTCGGCCTCGGCGCGGTCATCGCGGCGGTGTTCGCCAATGACGGTGCCGCGTTGATCCTCACCCCGATCGTCGTCGGGATGCTCCGGGCACTGAACATGCCGCAGAAGGCGGCGCTCGGGTTCATCCTCGCCACGGGGTTCATCGCGGACACCGGCAGCCTGCCGCTGGTGGTGTCGAATCTGGTCAACATCGTCTCCGCTGACTACTTCCACCTCGGCTTCGCCGAGTACGCCGCCGTCATGATCCCCGTCGGCATCGTCTCCGTCTTGGCCTCCCTCGGCATGCTGCTGCTCTACTTCGGTAGGAGCATCCCGAAGCGGTACGACGTCCTCGCCCTCACCAGCCCCGCCGCGGCTGTGAAGGATCGGGCGACGTTCCGTGCAGGCTGGGTCGTCCTCGCGCTGCTGCTCGTCGGCTACTTCGCCGCCGACCCGCTCGGTGTGCCCCTCGCGGCCGTCGCTGGCGTCGGGGCGGTCGTGATCGTCGCCGTGGCGGCCCGGCAGCCCGCGTTCCTCTTCGCCCGCGCCCAGGCCGCACCGGTCCTGGTCACCACCGGCGGCACCGCCACCGTCCGTGACGCCGGTGGCGGTGCAGGGGCGCCGTTGGGGCGGGTGATTCCGGTGTGGAAGACGATCCGGGAGGCGCCGTGGCAGATCGTGCTGTTCTCCATCGGCATGTACCTCGTCGTCTACGGCATCCAGAACCAGGGCCTCACCGACCACCTCGCGACGCTGTTCGACGTGTTCGGTGACCACGGGGTCCTCGTCACCGCGCTCGGCGTCGGGTTCACCATCGCGATCCTCGCGTCCCTGATGAACAACATGCCCACCGTCCTCATCGCCGCCCTCGCCATCGGCGGAGCCGGAGCGACCGGGCTGACACACGAGGTGATGGTCTACGCCAACGTCATCGGCTCCGACCTCGGCCCGAAGATCACCCCCATCGGCTCCCTCGCGACCCTGCTGTGGTTGCACGTGCTGGAGAAGAAGGGCATTCACATCGGGTGGGGGCAGTACTTCCGCACCGGCATCGTCCTCACCATCCCCGTCCTCGCCATCACCCTCGCCGCCCTCGCCGGCTGGCTCACCCTCATCCACTGAACCCGAAAAGAGACACACCCATGAGTGACAAGCCCACGATCCTGTTCGTCTGCGTCCACAACGCCGGACGCTCCCAGATGGCCGCCGGCTACGCGCAGGCCCTCGGCGGCGACCGCGTCGAGGTCCTCTCCGCCGGCTCCGAGCCGAAGGACCAGATCAACCCGATCGCGATCCAGGCCATGGCCGAAGACGGCATCGACATCGCCGGCAACCAGCCAAAGATCCTCACCACCGACGCCGTCCGCGAATCCGACGCCGTCATCACCATGGGTTGCGGTGACGCGTGCCCGATCTTCCCCGGCAAGCGGTACGAGGACTGGGACCTCACCGACCCCGCCGGCCGCGGCATCGAGGACGTCCGCCCCATCCGCGACGACATCAAGCACCGCGTCCAGACGCTCCTCGCCGAGCTGCTGCCCACCGAAGCAACCGCGTAACGACCAGGAAGCCGCAGACCATGACGCTCACCCTCACCGTCCCACCCCGCACCGACGCGGACCGCCTCACCGGACTCCCCGTTGCGGTCATCGGCGCCGGCCCCGTCGGCCTCGCCGCCGCAGCGCACCTCCTCGAGCAGGGTCTCGACGTCGTGGTGTACGAAGCCGGCCCCAGCGTGGGCACGGCTGTCCGCGCCTGGGGACACACCCGCCTGTTCTCCCCGTGGCAATACGTCATCGACCCCGCCGCCCGCCGCCTGCTCGAACCCACCGGATGGACCGAGCCGCGGCCGTCATCGCTGCCGACCGGGCATGACCTCGTCGCGCAGTACCTCGAACCCCTCGCCGCCACACCCCAACTCGCGTCGGTGATCCGGTACGGCACCTGGATCGACGCGGTCTCCCGGCAGGGCATGGACCGCACCCGCTCCACCGGCCGCGCCGACACCCCGTTCCTGCTTCGCCTGCGCACCGGTGACACCACCAACACCGTCACCGCGCGCGCCGTCATCGACGCCTCCGGCAGGTACACGACCCCGAACCCCCTCACCGCGGCAGGGCTCGAACCCACCGGCATGCTGGGAACCCGGATCACGTCCGCCCTGCCGGACGTCCTCGGAGCGGATCGTGCCCGGTTCGCCGAGAAGCGAGTCCTCGTCGTCGGTGCCGGCCACTCCGCCGCCAACACCCTCATCAAGCTCGCCGCCCTCGCGAAAGAAGCACCCGGCACCGAAGTGCTCTGGGCTATCCGTAACCCGGGCACTGCACGGCTCGGCGCGGACGCCGCTGACGGGCTCGCCGCCCGCGGGCAGCTCGGGTCCACCGTCCACGGGCTGGTCGAGTCGGGACAGGTGCAGCAGATCGCGTCGTACGGGATTGACGACGTCCAGCCCACTGGTGGCCAGGTCACCGTCACGGGCCGCCGTGCCGGGGAAGTCTTCGCGATGACCGTCGACGTGATCGTGAACGCCACCGGGTTCCGGCCCGACCTCGACATGCTCCGCGAGATCCGCCTCGGCCTCGACGACATCGTCGAAGCACCCCGAGCGCTCGCACCGCTCATCGACCCGAACCTGCACTCCTGCGGCTCCGTGCCCCCGCACGGTGTCGCGGAGCTGGCGCATCCGGAGCCGAACTTCTTCATCGCCGGCATGAAGTCCTACGGCCGCGCCCCCACCTTCCTGCTCCTCACCGGCTACGAGCAGGTCCGCTCCATCGCCGCTGAGCTGGCCGGCGACCACCAGGCCGCCCGCGACGTCCAGCTCGTCCTCCCCGAGACCGGCGTCTGCTCCACCGACATCGGCGGGACCTCCTGCTGCACCACCCCACCCGCTACCGCCACTCCTGCCGCTGAGGATGCGGCCTGCTGCGCTACGCCCGAGCCGACCGCAGACAGCACCTCGTGCTGCACCAACTGACCGGACTCGCACCCGTGACCACGAAGCCGACCGTCCTGTTCATCTGCAAGCACAACGCCGGACGCTCCCAACTCGGCGCCGCCCTCCTCGAAATCGCGGCCCCCGACCGGTACACGGCCACCTCCGCCGGCATCACCCCGGCCGACGAGGTGAACCCCTCGATCGCCGCGGCCGTCGGCGAGCTCGGCCTCGACATCACCGGACGCGTCCCCCGGGGAGTGACGCCCGACCTGCTCGAACAGGCGGACATCGTCGTGCTCATGAAGCCCGACCTCGAACTCCCCGCCGACCCGCGCGGCACGGTCCTCGAGTGGTCGTTCCCCGACCCCACCTCCTGGTCACCAGAAGACGTGCGGCCGATGCGGGACGCCGTCGCAGAACGCATCGAGCGAGAGCTCCTGCAGCCGTAGCGACCGGCTTACCCGACACGAAGCGAAATCAGAAGCACGACACAGAGCGAAGCTGCTCACAAACCGATCAGCGCGACCCGACTCGGTCAGCGGCGCGCCAGGCCACGATGACGACTCGCGCGACGACTCTGGGCTGGCGGACCAAGCAGAGTCCCGGTACGCCTCCGCTCTCGGCCGCCTTCGGGCGGCAGCGCGCTCCTGCGTCAGGCGCAGGATTCGACTTCAGCGAACGGGACTGTGACCACGAACACCGAGATGCGTGTTGCTTGACGATCTGGCGCCGTTCGCGTCAGTGCTTTCGTTCCCCAGCCAGCTCGGGACGAACTTGGACACGCTCGACGAGTGCATGTCGTTACTGCACTGACATTGGCACTTGGCCGGACTGGTGACAAGCGGCTGCTTAAGTACGTCAAGTCGTTGATCCGCTCAGAGCTCAGCGCCGAACGCGTGCAGTGGGCTGAAGATCTTGCACACACCGGTCGAAGCGAACGTCTTCGCCGGGGTTCTAGGCGATCGCCATCGCCGCGCCGTGTGCCACCTGCGTGGGGCTTTCGCGGTGCACATAGTAGAAGCTCTGCGGAATCGAGCGAGCCAGTTCGGACAGCGGACGCGGCTGAACGTACCGAATGGCCTTGTCCACGACGAACGCGACCGCGTTCACCGTGGAGGCGTAGTACTCCCCGAAGCTGTGCCGGTCGATGACGCCTACGGCTCCGTATCGAGCCCAGATCCTCTCAGGAGCATCGACGACGGTTTCCCTGATGCGGAATTCGCCGACGATCTTCTGGACAGGCGCGGTGGCGTAAATGACGATCGTTTCGACGTCATCAGCAAGCTTGCGCTTGCGGAATTCGACTTGTTTTGTCCCCCGAAGAATTGCGTCGGCATATTCCGGGTGAATCGCCATAACCGCTACCCGCTCAATTGCTGGAGTACCCACGCTCGCCCTTCTTTGCTCGCAGCCTGTGTGATCGTCTGTGGCGGACCGTTCAGGACGCCCATCGCCACGAGTTCGTCGAGTGACCACGCCTCGTCCAGGAACCGGTCCTGACGGAACAGAACCGCGATGACGCCACTCTGACACATGCGGCTGACTTCCTCAGCCGTGTACACGGTGCGCCGTCCGACAAAGGAGAGCACGACTGACGGGTCGCTGCTTCGAAGGGTTTGCTCCACAACGCCGATCGCTCGGACCGCTCCGTGGCCGCCTCGGGCCCCTGCCGATCGGTAGAACAAGATGACCGAACCAGCAGGGAGGGACTTCCGGGTGGAGTTGCTGAGGTATGCCTTCCTGAGCGCGTTGCCGAACGGTCGTATCTCGACGTCGGAGAACCCTGGAAGGGTGAGGGTGCCATCTAGGCTCGGGCTGTCGGGGAACAGCCCCTCGTACCAGGTCGGCCGGATGGGAATGACGAACACGTCACTCGCACTCGCGACGGCTGGAGGGCCGTACCGGACGTGGTATGCCAGCGGGTCCGTTCGTGCGTCGGCGCCCGGCGTGAGGTTCTTTTCGAGGACCCACTCATCGTCGGTGCCAGGCAGCCGCCCCACGTTGACGAAGCCAAATGTGTCAAGGAAACGCATCAGCACCTGCTTGGCGTCGTCATTGATGACCGTCACGAAGAGCGCGTCGACGCGCTGAACATGTGCCCACTGGAGCACCGTCTTGAGGAGGAGCTCCCCGAGCTTCTCTCCCTCTGCACGGTCGTCGACTTTGAACGTGGAGATTTTCGTGAGTTGCCGTCCGGCCTGCAGCGGGTGGTCATCGTCTCGTTTGACGATCGCGATAGCTCGGTAGCCCCCGGATGCGTCTTCGACGATCCACACTCGACGAGATGGATCCGGAGCTACCTTGTTCCTAATCCAACTGTCGAACCCCGGGTAATCGCGACGAAGCGAGTCGAAAATCGGCTCATCGAGTCTCAGCTCGGCTGCCATCACCATCCGCACCTGCGGCGGCGCCGGCGGATCGTCTGGATGCAGCGTCCGGAGCAGCGCGAGCGCCTCCGCCGGCCGGAGGACCTGCTCCTCGAAGCCGAGCCGGGTAGCCCGTCGTATCAGGCGGCCGTCATTGGTCACAAAGTGCGTCGCCGCCCCGGCGGTCACCGCAGCGAGGAGCCGGACGTCTCGGAGGTCGTTCGAGCCGGGCTGCGGGTTCCCTGCCGCCTCAATGAGCTCGTCGGGGAGAGGAGGTTCGCCGATCCGTTCGTACTTCTCAAGCGCACGCAGGTTCGCTGCGCGGTGCTCGGGGTTGACGGTTTCCCGGAGGTCGTCGAAGTTCGCCGGATGAACGACAACATGATGCGCGTGTTCGCGAGCGAGGCGAAGAAACTGCGCGAGCGTGGACCGGTTCGCCTCCTCGCTTCCGTTGAAGGGCTCGAGAGTGATCACCGCGTTCGTGTCGAGGAGGAACCGCAGTCGTGGCGCAGCCATGCCCGTTCCCTCCGTCTGGACCTGATCTGAACGTAGCCGATCTGAGCACATTCTTGATGATCCTCCGTGGTGCGAGTTGCAAAGCCGCAGCAGCACTATCGTCGAACGAGAATCGGAGCCGCTTGCGATCACGTCGGTGCGACGCGAGCTAGCGACCGGTCACCCTCCTGCCTCGAACTCCTCACACAAGGGTCGTCATTGACGCTGCCGTTACAGATTTGGTGTAGCCATGACCCACCGATCCGATGTCGTCAAGTTCGCTCTATAGTGCGAGCGGAAAATCGCCCGGTCGCTTTCGATCCGATGTAGACTAGACGGATGTATCTCGGGATACGACCGGAAGGCGTTGCGCTCACGCCGGAGCAAGCGAAGTTGCTCGATGATGAGTTCTTCCTCGCAAATCCGCTTGAGCACTTTACCGCCAGGATTCATCTCCTCCTCGGCTCGGAGTTGACTGCCCCGACGAGGGACACCCATCCCAAGTTCTTTGAGGCCCTTGGGCTGGCGGGCGTCGACACCCTCCCCACCGCTGTGAAGCAGCGCGAGGACGTGCACCGCGCCATCGACGCTGTCGTGCTCCGCCACCAGTGCGCGGAAGCGCTGGAGCGATTCCTCTACGCTCTCACCGCTGCTCGACCACGAGGAGACGATGCCCCGTGCACCTGGTTAGCGATCGCCGATAGCCCCACCGGGATTCACGCCGTTGCTACAGCGACCAAACAGGCGTTTGATGAGGACGAGCAGCTCCTCCTCAAATTTCTATACCCCGCCGGGACGGTGATCACCGAAGACCTCGCATCCAGTTGCACAACGGCGCTGGCCTGGATCAACCACGCAACTCACCTTCTTCTCGACGACGAACTACCCGTCAACGCCGCATACAACAAGCTCAAGCACGGTCTCGCGGTCACAACACGAGACGACGTTCGGATTCAACTCATCTCCACTCAGCCCAACGCGGACGGGACCGTACCGCTCAGCGCCTTCGGCGAAGGCCGGTCTACGCCGATTTTCGACCGGCCGCTGGTCACTTACCTCACCCGGCCACGCACCAAAGGCAAGCAGCCACAGCCAGGTGTCGAAGCCGTCACGTTGCGAATCGACGTCCCGACGGTCCTCGCCGAGACCTGGATGATGGCGAACGTCTACGCTGCCCTCTTCCACGTGGCAGCGGTCAAGCATCACAACGGCGCTCCGCCCGACGGGATTGCGCCGCGACCCGCTCTCGTCGTCGATCGCACCCCCGACCGGGTTCTGCGAGGTCAACCACTCGGCTACCGCAGCCCGGTCACCCTGCCTAGCGAAGCGACAGGGTCCACTCGACCGGAAGGCCTCGCCCTCGCCGGGCGGTTCATCCCGATGAGAATTGACCTGAGCAGTCGACGCCGTGGGCGCATCGTGGAGGGCTAGAAGCCGTACCCGCGGCGCCCGCAGCTCGCCCGGTCAGCCGAGCGCCCCGCCGTGAGTAGTGATGACGTTCCTGCCGGCCCTCGCTTCGATGTCTCGGAGCATTCGGAAGCACCGCCCTGCGAGGCGCAGAGATGCTCCGTCGCACATAGGTGGTCCGAACCGAATATCAGTGCGGGTGCGCCATACGGGCGGACCGCCAGCGTCAGTCCTCGCTCGTACGATCCGTCCCGTGGGTCGTCGTCGTTCGAATGGTTGGGTGCCGCCGCAGCCGTTCTCGCCTCAGGAAGAGGCGCGAGGCGCGGACGTGCGGGAGCTTGAGCAGCCGATGCCGGTGTATGCCTGGTTCCAGCTGCCGGACAGGCTCATTCGCCGGGATGACGCGGTCGCGAGAAGCATGACGCACGACGCGGTCTGGGTGGAAGCGGGTCGTGGCGAGACGAAGCTTGCGGCGTGGGTTTGGAGGAGTTCGGTGAGGCATAGAGCTCCGGGGTGAGCGTGAGTGTCGTCAGCTAGGAAGGTTCCATCGGAGGTCGTACCCGGTGTCGGCGAGGAACCAGAGCCGGTTCCGAACCTCCTCGAGCGCGGCCGTGTCGTCGTCGGTGCGGGTGTCGGCGCGGAGGAGTGTGTTGGCGGTGATGATGTCGTCGGTGCGGTCTCGGTATCCGGCGGCGGTCGCGGTGGCGAAGATGCTTGGGTCGGCCGGGAGGATGAGTTCGGTCCCGGTAAGGTCCACGTTTTCGGGTTCGAATCCGAGGCTCGTCATGTCGATTAGTTTCGCGGTGAAGGCGACGAGCCGGTACGGCGTCGTCTTCCCGACGGTGATTGCCGGGTAACCGGGGCGACTCGAGATCCCTCGCCCGGAGATCAGACAGCCAGCGCTGATGAGTCGGTCCGCCTGCTCTGCAAGCGGCAGGTCGGACCGCCATCGAGACCGAATTCCGCCTGGACCCGGATAGCACGCGATGCAAAAGTCCACGAGCCCGCCGACTTCGCGGGATTCCCATCCGATGCTGGTGCGGTGCACGCGTTTCCCGAGCCGCGCGAGCGCGTCGTCCACCTGCCCGGGCGTGAATCCTCCACGCTCGACGAGCCCGTCGAAGGTTGCGCCGTTGACGGCGAGCATCCGTGCGACGGCGAAGGTGATGTAGATCGGTGCGGCGTCCTTCCACCGGTCGTGGACGCCGAGCACCTGTTTCCCGTCGATCCAGACGCGTCGGCGGTCGACGTCGACGAGCAGGACCGTCTCGGTCTGTTCCGCGAGCGCGATCTGCATCTGCATCACCGTGCGAGGAGCGAGCAGGAGCAATTCTGCCGGTGTGTCTGGTTCGCCGCGCGGGTTCCGGGTCGATGTCGGGAGGCGGGCGCGGCGGCCGTCGGCGAGGCGGATCGTGTCGTGCGACTCGACGACCGCGTGCAGGCCGGCGAGTTTGAGGACGGCGAGGGCGTCGGTGAGGTCCGCCGTCTCCCCGAGCCCATACGGGAGCGTGATTTGCGGGCGGCCGGCGTAGGCGTCGGCGACCCATTGCAGTGCGGGTCCCATCAGCGGCGCTCCTCGGGGGTGTCGGGGCGGATGAGGGCGATGAGCCAGCGGGCTTCGGTGAGGAACGGCTCCCAGCCGTCGCGGGTGTCGCCGTGTGCTGGTTCGCAGCGGTAGCCGCCGTCGCTGTCGGTGCTACTGACGACGACCTGCCGGAGCTCGGAGTCCGGTGGGTCACGGAAGTACATGTGTCCGTGCGTGCCGGCCATGTCGAACGCGACGGTGAGGAGGAACAGCTCTGGTCGGGTGGTCACCACCGCCACCGCCGTCCTCGGAACAGGGCGATGACGGTCGCGAGGGGCCGCCCTTGCCGCATCCAGTCCAGCGGTGTCAGGGGTACGTCGTCGACGCTGAGGAACTGCCGGGCTGTGGTCATGAACTCGGTCATCGCTGCCGCGTCGAGGAGCCGCTGCGGCGCTGCCGCGAAGAGGACGTCGAGGCCAGGCAGCAGGCTGGATGGGTCGCCGAAATCGGGCAGGGCGGGTTGGACGAGTTGCCAGTTGGGGATGCGTTCTTCACCGTTGAGGTCGAAGCTGGTCAGCCGGTTCGACCCGAACAGTTCCCCGACGTCGTCGACGCTGATCTGCAGGGCGGTGGCGGCTTCCGCTTCGGTGAGAGTCGTGTCGAGCAGGTGCCGGCGGATGCGTGCCTGCGTGGCCTGCCACCATTGCTCGGGCACGTCAGCACCATCAGTAGGAGCAACGCCGGGTGTGCGTGCGATTTGTTGGCCTTTGTCGGTGTAGGCCTGGAGCTGGTCGATGCTGACCTCACCGCGGGCGTACAGCCACAACTGGACCTGCCAGGGCATGTCGTCCGGGAACCCTTCGAGGTAGCCGGAGTGGATGACTTCCCGGACCGCTTTCTCCCGCTTCGCGACCTCGGACCCCGGGATCAGGAGGGTTTGGACGATGCGGTTCGCTTCCCGTGCCGCGGGGACGGTCAGGTCGGTGAGACGACGCCGGTTCCGGTCAACGAGCTCGTAACCGGGCTCCTTCTCAATGTGTTCGATCATGATCCGCGCCATCGACGCTTCCGGATGCTCGGTGTCCTCGAGGAGGACATGCCCCCACAGGATCCGGTCGTTCGAGAGGTGCAGGGAAACCAGACGCATCATCAGCAGTACCTCCAAGAAGTCGTAAGTGAGCGGGCCGGATCGGGGTGCGGGTCAGCTCGCCGGTGAGGTGGGTCGGGTCCGGCCGATGCGTTCCGGATGGTGGGTCAGGATGAACCGCATCAGACGGTCCGTTTCCGCCATCGCCGCATCCGACACGTCGCTCCCGGACGGGTCGGTGGTGGTAAGGCGAAACCATGGCTCCTCGCCTGCGTGATCGACCAGAACGGTCGCCCACAGCCCATCGGGATCGTTCGCGTCCGAGAAGATGGCGGCACCGAAAAACCGGACGTCGTCAAACGCCAACGTCAGAGACACCAACCGCAACACCACGGAACGGCTCTCGTTCGCTTCGTCGGTCATCGGACGTGCATCCAGCGGAGGTCATAAGCGGTGTCGGCGCGGAAGTGCAGCAGCGACCGCAGCCCGTTCACCGCATCCGTGTGCGTGTCCGTGTAGCCGTCCTGCCAGATGACGGACGCGGTGATGAACTCATCCGTGCAGCAGCCAAGGTTCGGCGGCGACAAGATCGTCGTGTCCTGCGGGACGAGGACCTTCACCGTCGCTTCGTCCACGCCGGCGGGCTCGTACCCGAGCGCTCCCATGTCGGGGTGAGTGGCGAAGAACGCCGTCAACCGGTTCGGCGGCACCTCAGCCCACGACAGGTGCGCCGCCCACCGGTCCGACATCACCCCGCCCAGTCCGATGAGCTCATCCGCCTGCTCGTCGAACGTCGCATCTCGCCTCCAGCAGGTGCGGATCCCGCCCGCACCCGGATACGCCGCAAGGACCCAGTCGATGAGATCGGTCAGGTTTTGGGCTTCCCAACCCAGGGGCGTGCGGACCACGTGCTCGCCGAGCGCCTCGAGCGCTGCGCGAACCTGCTCGACCCGGAGTCCGGTGCGGTCTGCGACGTCGTCGGTGCTGCCGCCGTCGACGGTGATGGTGCGGGCGATGGCGAACACGTTCCGCCAACCCGGCGTCGCATCCCGCTGCATCGATGACCCGGACACCTGCCGACCGTCCGCCCACACGCGTTGCCGTTTCCCATTCACCACCACCAGGTCCGGGTAACGCCGAGCCAGGGACAACACACCTCCTTCTGATCCGCCGGGCAAGACGATCAGATCCGCGTCGCGACTGTCCGGTACGCCGTCGGTGATGGTGGTCGTCGGGTCCGGTGTCGATAGGAACCCGGTCCGGCCGTCCTCGAACCGGAGCCGGTCAAACGCCTCCACCTTTGCCGGCATGCCGGCGGCGGCCAATGCGGTCAGTGTGTGAGTGATGTCGATCGTCCACCCGAGCCCGAACGGCAACGACAGAATCGTCTGCTCGTGTCGGATGTCCTGAACCCACTGCCGCTCATGCATCGTTACGCCCCGATTCGCCATCGGTTCGGCCGACCGCAGGAAGTTCTTTCAGTAGGCGCATCACTTCGGACGCTGGCCTCATCAGCGGACCCTTGACGTCCCCAAGAACCGTTCCGCTCAGCGAGGAAGACACCCACACGTCAGGGTCATCCTCGACGCGAACTTCGACGTGCCGCTGCAGGACCGCCGACTCCGTGATGTTCGCGAGGCTCATCCCCATCAAAACCGACGACACGACGGCGTCGAACCGCGCCGACAACGACAGCAGCCGCAACGGCGCCGGCTCGAACCGTGGCGCTCGACGGTTAGGCATCGCGGGCCAGCCGCGGGTCGTCCTCCGCCAGCCGTTCCAGGCCAAGACCGGACGCTTCGAGAATCGCGTCCTCAGACTCTTCCGTCGCCACGAAGGAGCCGATCTGGGCGTTGGCTGCGACAAGAACCCCGATACGGCTCCGTGCATCCAGCACCACTACGTCGACTTCCTCGTCACTGCAGTCCGAGGTGAGCTCTGGCTTCGACGGATGCAACGCCGGGAACTCGAGCTGCTGAGCCGGAGGGTGCCACTTCACGCCGACGCGCAGCACACGGCCGTCGGCATCGTTGCGGTAGAATATGGACCCAAACGGGTGCCCCATGTCGAGGGTGAGGTCCGCGCCGTACAACGTCCACCCGGCCGCGGCGTAGGACGAGTCCCATCGCTGCACGGTGAGCGCGCCAATGCCCATCCTCAAGCCCGGGATGAGGGCTTGCCCATCCTGCACGTCGGCGTAGAGCTCTTGCACGTTTGGGGGACTTTGATCGCGCATGCTCGACAGCGGGATGCGCCTCAGGCGTGGCTCGTACCCGGGTTGCGATTCGTGTTTGTGCGTGAACGTCATGTCGGTGGCTCCTTATCAGTTCGGTCCCGGTCTGCGCGGGTTCCGCGCTCTAGGCACTGTTTCGAGGCGTGATCCCCGCGCACCGGGTGTCGGAACTGCACTCCGTCACTCGGCGCTCGTCCAAGCGAAGATCGAACAGGGCACGAGCACAGCTCGCGATCAGTCGTGCGTGCTGCCGACGCTAGGGGCCCCTGGCGCGGTGCGACGGAGATCTCGCACGGTTGCGTCCGAAACGAGGAAAACCGGTGCCTGCGTGGAGGCCTTGCCGTGCAGCGGTATCGTCGGATCATGCGCGAGGAGGGCGACGTCGTCATCGGCGGGATGCGGTTCACGCGTGGCGACCTCCGTCAGACGGAGATGCGCCTCGAACAGTGGCTGTTCCAGACTGCGCCGGCCCTCTTCGCACATCGCCGAGGCAGCGCGACGTACTTGCTGTCTCATCCGCAGATTGGATCGTTCGCTCCGACAGCAGTGGTGATGACTGCAGCGCCACAATTGCTGGCCCAATACCAGCACGTGCCGGATCGCATCGAATCTCTCGAAATGGCGCAGGACGCGATGGAACCAACCTGGAGCTTGGCGCCAACAATAGGGATCAGCGAACGAGTCTTGATGACTCACCTAGCTGCGAGTGTGGAACGGTCCGTTGCAATACAAGTCGCCGCGATCGATCCGACTAAGGCAGCGGAACGAACGAACGGGGTAGTCGACCTCGTGGAGCAACGCGCAGTGTTGACAAGCGCACTGCTCCGACAGGTCCCTTGGGCGGAGGAGATTTCGCAATTGCTTGAAAGCCAGCAAATGTGGTGGTTGGTAGACGACCTTGAAGACTGGACTGTCGACCGCCCCTGGGAGCCGGCCGCTCCTGATCCCTACTTTGGTATCGGCACCAGATACGGCGCGCGTCTATGGCTGGTTGAACTCCTCTCTAGGGGACTGCGCTCCGGGACGGCTTGGCGGATGCCTGCCCAAGATCGTCGGCTCTCCGCGGCGCAACGGCATGAGACGGCGCGTCAATTCGCTGTCCTCCCCGCTCAGGAGAAGTATTGGGAAATGACCGGTCAAAGTATGCGGACCGTCGCGCCGCGCAACAGGCGTAGACGATACGGGCGCAATTCACCCGAGCGATAGGCCGCGCGCTGCTCCGCAGCCCATCGACCCAGAGACGCTTCCGATCGATCGAACGAACGTCGCTGCGGAGGTCGTCCGTTCTCCTCCCAGAACTCTTGATACGCCGCGAACTGCGCCATCCACCGGTCGTGCTGCGGCCGCCACACGAACCCCGGAATGCCCTCGAGACGTCGGATCTGATAGCTGCAATGGGTGGCCCGGATGGCTGCCCGCCGCTGGTAATTCAACCGGTCGATTAGTCTCTGCTCGATGTCTCGCGGCCGCGGGGACCTCGAAGACGGAACCGGCATCCGGCCTTCCTTCTGCACGAACGAATCGAGTCCGTGCACGAACTGCGTCCACCCCGCGATCGTGAGACTTGGCGCTGGACCGCCGATGTCTGCGAGGTAGTAGTCAAGACCACGCCGCTGATCGACGGAGAGGTCACTCCACGCGCGAGTGTGTAACTCCTCGTACTCGCTCTGCAGCGCTTGAACTTTTACGAACGGCTGACTGTGCGTCACTCGACGACTCCTCCCGGAGCCGCATCTCGGCTCCGGGATGCTTATGCGCGGATGTGCCGGCGCAGCGCTCGCTCGGGTCGCGACACGCCGAGATCGTCCAAGCGGTCGTCATCATCAATGCCCCCAGAACGGGACATCACGATTCAGTAACTGCGTGCGCAACCAAATCGATATGCCCCTTACACAGGGGGCCTGCAGGCATCACCGAGGACGAGCGAGCGCTGAGAAGAGCGTCGGGCAGGCCCGGCGGAGCACCTCGCGCCGAAACGAGGAACTGCGTGCCTGTCGTTCGACTTATCGTGTTTGACGCGCCGGAACGCGGACCTGAGTCACCGTGCCCGGCCGCTGACTCTCTCCCCGACGGCCGCACCGATGGCGGCCGTCCTCCGCCCGCACACTCGTTCGGTCCGCTCCCCCTCGCGGTCCGTTTCGTCGTGCCCGCTGACTGGATCGGAAGATGAGCCCACAACCCTTCAACTACGCAGGGATGCGTCCCACTGGCGTCGACAAAGCGCGCACCGGACGCCCACCACAGCGCGTGTTTGACGCCGCCTTCACGAGCGGACGACCGCATATTGCGTGGATGATCGGCGAGCGTTGGCATGCCGCCGTAGCGGACCCCGAAGCGCTCGAACGTGAGCTGTACAGCTCACGCCGCGTTCGCACCCCTCGCCGCTACACGAGCAAGCGCAGCCTCTCCGGCTTCTACTGGTTCTCCGGCAACGGCGACCACGTCTGGCACGAGAGCCTCAACGAGTCCAAAGTGCTCCGCAACCTCGACCATCGTGGCGACATCATCGCCATCGGCGCACAGCCTGCAACGGTCGTGTTTCCTGACAAGCACTGGCACGTACTCGACTTCATTGGACTGAACGGCTCCGGTCAGCAGATCGTCATCGACGTCAAGCTTGAGACCGACCTGACGAAGCCAAAGGTCGCTCTGCAGCTAGCGTCCACTGCAGCGATGTGCGAAGCCGTGGGTTGGGGCTACGAGGTACACGTCGATCTGCCTGTTCAGCACGAGCAGAACATGGAGTGGCTGGAACAGTTCAAACTGCCACGGCTCGCCCCACCGTTCGATGCGGTCGAGCGGCTTGAAGAGATCGCGCGTCCAGGAGAGCCGCTGATCGTCATCGAGGCGGCGCGTGCTCTGTCCCCGGGGTCGGACAAGGTCGGTCGAACCTGGATGTACAACCTCGTCTGGCGGCGCGTGCTCGATATGGACCTCACCGTCGCTGTTGGCGACGCATCGCCCGTGTGGATGGCTGCCGCATGAGGCCGACATTCAACATCGAGGACGACATCGAACTCGACGACGGCTTCTACCGCGTCCTTCAGCGCTCATCCTCGCTGGTGAAGCTTCTGCACCTGAAGCTCAAGCACGTCATCACCATCTCGCTCGCTGAGCTTCGGCTTCGCGCCGTGAACCTTGCCGCTCGAATCGTTTCGCGACCGGACAAGCTCGACGTGATGACGGACCTGGAGAAGATCCAGGTGTCGGAGCGCACGCGCCACATCGTCGAGCTCCTCACCGGAGTGTTTCCCGGAAAAGCGAAGCGAAACCCCGCGTACGACCCCGCAACGAATCTTGCTGACCGCGTCACGCGGAAGGCAGCCGAACTACACGTCTGCGAGCGAACTATCTGGCGTTGGAAGCGCCAGTTCGAGGAAGATCCGGAGACCGGGCTCGTCGACAGGCGGTGGTTTCGGCGCGGTCACGCCTACGCCAAGCTCACGCCTGCACTCAGCAAGGCCTTTGCCGCGGTTCTTGTCGACTACCCGGAGGAACCGACCGTTCCGCTGGCTCAACTCATTGAACAGACGAAGGCGAAGTACGTCGAGCTTCACCACCAGCTCGCCCCCAAGTTGGCGCCGGCAACTTGGTACAAGTACCTCAACTTCATGCGAGGCCGCACCAACCTCAAGGCCAGCGCCAAAGCTCGCCGATCAGAAGCACGTCGCCCGACTCGTCCCATGCTCACCCGCGTGCCAACCCGGCCTGGGGAACTCGTCGAACTGGATGCGACCCGCCTCGACGTCGAGTGCATCCTGCCTTCCGGTAGGGCGGGATTCCTCACCGTCTCCACGGCAATCGACGTCTGCTCCAGCGGTGTTCTCGCGTTCACCGTTGGCGCCTTCGGCACGCGTGGTACCGATCAAGTGGCGCTCATTGCGCAGATGGTCACGATGCCGGAAAGCCGGCACGGGCTCCTCGAAGCCCGCAGGCGACTGATGCAGGACCACCCCGACGCAGGGCTGCTTCCACCAGACGAATTCGAACGCCTCATCCTGCACAAGCCGTTCGTGTACCCGTCTCAGATGACGATGGACAACGGATCTGACTTCCAGAGCAACACCGTCTACAACGCCTCCCGCGCTCGCGGCATCAGCATCGTGTTCGCCTCACCCGGTCAGCCGACGACAAAGCCCCATGTCGAGCGGTTCAACGGGGAGATGAACAGAAGCTTCGCGGCAACCCACGCTGGGTACGCAGGGGACAGCGCTGTCAACAAGGGGCGCCGTAAGCACGACCTCCTCCCGTGGGATCTGCTCCTGCACCTCCTGTTCGACTGGATCTACGGCACCTACAACGCGACGCCAAGCAAGGGGCTTCACCCACTGCAGCCGGGGCGCAAGTTCTCGCCCTACGAGGTCATGGAGCAGGCGGAGGACATCGCTTCCTCGATCGTCGAGACGGCGCTCCCGTTGACTCCCGACGAGTTCGTTCGCAGTCTGCCGTCCGACACCCGGATTCTGTCGGATGCCGGTATCCGATTCGCCAACCATGACTACTGGAACGACGATCTGAATCCGCTTCGGACTGTGCAGACGATCACGCAGGGCCTGTCCGAGGGCGAGATCCGGTTCCATTTCGACCCGGACGTCCGGGACCGGATCTGGGCGATTGGTGCTGCCGGCGAACTCATCGAGTGCCGGATCCGAGGCATTGAGCTCTACGAGGCGCTACCGCACTCGACCGAGCGCGCCGCTGCGGCCCGACGCGCTCAGGACAAGGTCATCACCTCGACCATCACCAACCTCGTAACAGGCGGACCAGTCCGCCCCTGGGTCGCTCCGAAGGTGAGCCCAGACATCTACGAGGACGCGACCATCGGCGAGCTCGAGATCGAACTCGCCGCCATGAACCCCGGTGAGACCGGCCTGTTCGACCCCGACGAAGACCCGCTCTGACATGAAGGGAACCAAGCCAATGACAACAACACCTGCCTGGGTCAGGCCCGGCCGCAACTGGCGACGGGTCGACGGCCTCCTCGAGCACCTCCAGAGCCCGCCCCAGCGCCCGATCATCCTCGACGACGAAGCATTTGACGCGCTCTCGCCCGATGAACTCGCCCGGTACGACGCCGCGCGGATTCGGTTCATCTCCTCCGGGATCACTATCAAGACCAACGCCGCCGCGGAAGCGACCAAGTACGTCCGGATCGCTGGCGACTGCAATGACGGTGGTCGCTTCGGACTCCTCGTGAGCGGTCAGGCAAACACAGGGAAGACCACCCTGTGCGACGGCATCATGCGGTCGGAGTTCAACCGATTCGTCCGCCTGTTCCCGGGGGCAATCGACGAGGGGGCGATCCCAGTCGTCTTCGTCGAAGTACCGGCCGGCTCGAACGGGAAACAGTTCCTGCATGTCTTCCTCGACTTCTTCGGCCTTCACTATCGTGCGACCGAGACGCAGGTGCAGCTGCAGACTCGCGTGATCGATGCCCTCCAGCAGGCAGGCACCATCCTGGTCATCATCGACGAGATTCACCGCCTCAAGGGCAGGACAGCAGGACTGGGTGAGTCGATCGACGTGCTCCGCAGCATGACGCAAAGCGTCGACGCGACCTTCGTCCTCGCCGGCATCAAGCTCAACGATAACGCCCTCTTCCAAGGAGACCGCGGCGAGCAACTCGCCTCGCGCTTCAGCATGCTGCAGCTCGCACCAGCGGGTTACGCCGACCCGGACGAGAAGCGAGCGTGGGCCAATCAGATCCGAGACATCGAACAGGCGCTTCCACTTCGCCACCACAATGTCGGCGCTATGGCGAAGATCGCCGGCGAACTCCACAAGCGCACCAGCGGTTCCCTTCCAGCGCTGACACGCCTGCTCTACGCAGCCGCCACCGAGGCCATACGAAGCCGCAAGATCACCACCGAACAGATCGACCCGGACCTCCTGATGTCGCAGAAGCTCGACTACGCAAACCAGGCCGCTCGCGCAGCACGCAGCGCGAAGAAGAACGCACCGCTGACCCTGGGCTCGTACCTCGACGTGTACACCAGCGCTCCGGACGAAGCGGAAGCAGCAGCCTGATGATCGTTGAATCGGTGCGGAGGCTGCCGTTCCCGGTGCGACCTCGGCGTTACGAAACGCGGGACAGCTACTCCCGTCGTCTCCTCGCTCGGAACCTCGAATCAGAGGAACACCGACGAGAACGCATCCGGGATGCACGCCTCGGAACAGACCTCAGCGCGGAAGACACTTGGCGGGACCTCCTTCCCAGGCTCGCTGGACGCGACCTGCGTCACCTCGAACCGGGAGACAAGAGCACTGCGGATGGCGTTTACCTCCCGTCACGTGTCATGTGTGTGCTCTGTGCGCACGGCGCGTTCGTCGAGCAGCTGCCGCACTTCGATTCCCCCGTGTGCGTGAGGCACCGGCGCTGGGTCGGAGTATTCGGGGATCGTGAACACCAACGGCACGTAGGAGGCGACGCAGTGCACGCTGCCGTCCGGCTCGGTCGACTCATCCGTCGCCGTCGGGTCGATGCCCGGCTCTACAGAACGGTCGCTGCTGCCCTCACGACCGCGACCGGCACAGAGGTGGCAGGAGAGCACGAACGCGAAGTCTTCGAGGACGCTGTTGGACTGATGGCTGCAGTCACGACGAAAGACTTTGCCCTCAAGTTCTTCGACCCCGCGCAGCCGTGGCACGCGGCATACACCGAGCTCCAAACGGTCGTCGAGAGCATCTTGCAGCGGCCGGCAGCCCGACAGGTTCGGATCCTGTGGCTCTACCTTCGCCCCACCGCCGCCCACCTTCGCGCTCGGATCCTTCAGCAGGAGGCGAATACCGGAGCCGGGCGATTCGCGCACGACTACCCGCTGACTCCGTGGGTGCTGGCCCGCTACGGCGACTGGCGCGATCTGCCGCAGCCACACAGCAGCTACCTCGTCGCCTCGCGAGACACTGTGCATACCGCGTACGAGACGGGACTCGAGGTCGAACGCATTGTTGCGAGCGAAGACGGCAAGCCCGTCGTCGAAGTGATCTGCGCACGAGGTCACATCTGGGCGCGCCACCGTACCGTGCGCGCCAGCCTCCGTAAGGCTCCCCGATGCCCTTCGTGCCCAGTCCACCTGCCGACGCCAGGCAAGACTGACCTCGCCACCACCCACCCAGGGCTCGCATCGTCCTTCGACTACCGCGGTAACAACGGGCTCAGCGCCTGGGACATCAAAGCGGGCTCATCCGAGACCTACTGGTGGATATGCGCGAGCGGCCACCGATTCGACACGACAGCCTCCAACCGCACGTCCGCCGGCGTGAGCTGCCGATACTGCAACGGACGCGACGTTCTCCCTGGCTACAACGACCTCTGGACCACCGCCCCACACATCGCAATCGAATGGCATCCGGAGAACCTCGACAAGGTCTCGCGAACGTCCTCGGGCAGCAACCGGCCGGAGCGCTGGCTCTGCAGCCGCGGCCACGACGAAATCGACCGAGTCCGCGTCCGCGTGAACCGCGGCGGCTGCGACACCTGCCGGAAGTCAGTCCGTGCCGTACCGAAGAACAACCTCGCGGTCACGCACCCGGAAGTCGCTGCACTTTGGCACCCCACGGAGAACGGCGATCTGCTTCCCATACATATCACCCACGGCTCGCGCGAGCAAGTTGTCTGGATCTGCGACCAGGGGCACGCATGGAAGGGCCGCATCGACCGGAAGGTCGCGGGCTACAAATGCGGCCCGTGTTCGCATCGCGAGCTGCGGGTCGGCGTCAACGACATCGCCACCTTGCACCCGGTCCTGGCCACCGAATGGCACCCGTGGCGGAACAACCTGAAGGAACCGGCCGACTTGATGCCCGGCACCGACTTGCACTGGTGGCGGTGTACGGCCGCTGGCCACGACTACCGACAGTCGGTCCCTAATCGCCTCAAGGCAGGTGGCTGCCCCGACTGCCCGCGGGACATCCGAATCCTCCCTGCCCGATAAGGAGTTCCAATGCCGAAACAAACCGTCGTGCAGAAAGCAGCACGCATTCTGCAACGCTCGGAACCGGAACGGTGGACCTACACCGCCGCGCTTCGCGAGGTACAGGTGCGGAACGAAGCCGAGCCGGGCTATGCCTGGCGGCTCCATCGCCTTGACCTCGACGCCCGAGCGCGCGCGCGTGCGCGGGAGCCGCAGGCGCTGGACGAGTGAGGCGGCGGGCATCCCGCTCGATTGAGTCCCGGTATCGTCGGGGGATGACCGTCCAGTCGCTCGAGGTGCCCGCGCGCGTGCGCCCTGGTCGGCCGTTCCTTCCTATACGTGAGCGGGAGCTCGACGGCACCTTGCGAACGGTTGCTTCGCGGCTACCCGGGGCCGAAGCGGGGCTCCTGCTCGGCCCCGAATTCGCCGGTCCAATCGGCGTTGTCGACCTACTGGCCGTCACGCGCGTCAGCGGGGCCTTTGCGATGCGGTCCAGCCTCAAGCTTCCTTACATCACTACTGAGATCGAAGCGACGGTAGTGGCGGCGACCTATGAAGCGAAGACTCGGACCGTGGACAGGGTCGCTCTGGATCTCGGCATGTCGGTCGCGTCCGTTGGGCGGAGGCTGCGAGAGCTAGAGGTTAGAGGAGTTGTGCACAGGGTGGGCGGCGGTTACCGGCGGGCCCCGGGCATTCAACCGATCGGTCGCGCTTACGCTCTTGAAGCGAAAGTCTCCGATTGGCGGCGCGGGTTAGCGCAAGCGCTCAAGTACTCGTCGTGGTGCGATGCCGCTGGTGTTGTGCTTCTGGAGGCGCCCAGCTCGCTTGAGCAGGCAAAGGAACGGTTTCGCGACTTCGGGCTCGGCCTCGCCGTGCGGGAACACTGGCTTGTGCGGCCCCGGATCGGGAAGCCGCTCGCCGGGCGGCGGCTGGCGCTGTCGGAGCGCCTGAGTGCCGCACTGGCTGAAGCAGCCGCTGATCAAAGCCCTTCGGCGCCGGCATAGGCCTCGAGGACGGCGAGCGGACTGCTTGCCCACGCGCTCTTCTCCGCCCGAGTCACCTGCCCAGGGATCTCATCCAGAATCCGGTCAAAGGCACCTGACGCGCTCGAGTATGCGGACCGCAGGCGTCCAACTCGGGTCGATCGGTCTGAGCTGGTCACCAGGGACTGAACGGCTCCAGTGAGGCGGGCAAGGTGGTGGAGTCGCTCGGCGGCATCGCTCGGCGGCATCGGACCGCCACGCCACACGGCTGCGAGGTCCCGATCCCACCGCTCAATCGCGTCGGCGACGCTGCGCTTGAGCACGGCGTGTAGCGCTCCCTGCGTGACGTAGGAGGCGGGGATGCGCGGCGCGTCGTTCGAACTCACGTGGAAGGCGAAGGGGTCGAAAGTGCGCTGAGCGCGGTCCCAACCCGAGCCGAGCGTGTCAGCGCCGGCCGCAATCGCGGGCAGCCCGGCAAAGTCGCTATGCGCGACGATGACGCGCGAACGGAGCGATAGCGAGTGCACTGTGCGGCAGAATCCGGCGAAGGCGTCCACATTGCTGAGGTCAGGGGTTCCGTTGAGCACCACTTCGTTCGTCATTGTGAGAACCCAAGTTGGAGCTCGAAGCGCGGCCAATGCGCCGATGAACGCGTCAAGCGCCTGTCCGGACGACCAGAAAGTTCGATCGCCAGCCAGTGCTTGCGCGCTCTCTGGATCGATGGAAGAGGCTAGCTGAGCGGTCGCAGCAACATTTCGGGCGGCTTCCGATGCCGGGCTCGTCAGCGCCTGAGTAGGCGCGAGCGGTGAAGCGCTAAGAGTGGCTTGGACCGCAAACACTCGCTCGACGTGTTCGAGCCGCTTTTGATCGGAGTCGAGACCCTGTCCGCTGGGGCCCCAGAGCTCCCACTGATTGTAGAAATCAAGCTTGTCGGAGCCCGGAAGGAGTGCCGCGTGAGTCATCGGGTCGAAGAAAACTTCACCGCCAGCTGCTCGGACGTCCTCGGCAACAGCGAGCGCGTTGGGGTGACGCGGAGCCGAAACTCGAGGCGTTGCAAACGGCGAGAGAATCGTGCCGCTAGCAGCGCGTGCCCGTATCGCGTCGACGGTCCAAAGCCGCTGACCCGGACGTCGCCCGTCGTGGATGAGGACGCCGGTCACGAGCGACGTCCTTCTGTCGCTGCAAGGTTCTCAAGATGAGCCAGCAGTTCTGTGCCATCCAGGAACCTGCGCGCTGGTTGGCGTTGTAGACACCGGTCGACGAGAGCGGACAACTCGAGCGAAACGTCTGTCCGGATCTCTCCGACAGGACGAGCCTGAGTTGTCACGAGCGCGCGGTCGTACGCGACGTCGTCGACGGTCGGATCGATTGGGAACGTTGAGGTAAGGGCGTAGTAAAGGATGATCCCGAGAGAGAAAACGTCGGAGGCGGGAACAGGTTCTCCGCCTGGGACGTGCTCGGGCGAACGCCATCCTGCGGTGCCTGGCTGGTAGTAGCCCGTAATTGTTGCCTTCGTCAGGTGGCGCGCCAGACCGGGATCCATCAGCACGAATCGTCCGTCGGGAAGCGCTCGCACGTTCTTCGCGGAGAGATCCCGGTGAACGACGTCTAGCGTGTGGCACGCAGCAAGGGCGGCGGCTAGGTCCCGTGCAAGATCCCAAACTGCGCCCTCTTCCCAAGGAGCACCCAAATGGTCGGACAGGTCATCGCCGTCGAGTCGTTCCTCGACCCAACAGACTGCGCTCGTCGGTTCCCCGATCTCGACAGCGTCGCTGAGCACCTTCACCACCGCGGGCGAGTCGACCGCTGCTAGAAGCTCGACCTCCCGATGGGAACGTTCGATGACAATCAAGCCTTGCGGCCCATCTGGCACGGGCACGATCTTCGCGATGGCAGGGCTACCTGCAAGCGTCGCGGTCAGTACGACTTTCTGGCCGCCCCTTGTCAAGATCGCCGGATCCTCTAGCCCGAGCGCGGTGGTGACGGCGTCGAGCAGATCGGTGATGTTCATGGTCCCAGTTCCCCCGGCGAGTTCGCCCTGACCGTACCGTCATGCACGGCGCTTTCGCTTACCCTCGAATAGGGGTGCCGTGATACGCAGTCGTGTTAGAGGAGCCCGCGATCAGGGCTTTCCTCTTGGGATGGATGCGAAAACTGCCAGTCTTGAATGAATCCGGACGCCCCTGCGGTGACCTCAGTCCGCGCAGTCAGCACTGACACGAAGCCTTATAGGCTGACGTGTTGGTTAGTCCCTCGACAACAACCGTCGCGCTGGACGGTAGCGACCCCCGGTCTCCCCGTACGATTGACCCCGTGTCCAAGGTCCTGAGCAGTCTCCCCGTCGGCGAACGAGTCGGCATCGCGTTCTCAGGGGGTCTCGACACCTCCTG
Source organism: Curtobacterium sp. PhB170 (assembly GCF_003752345.1). Lineage (NCBI taxonomy): Bacteria > Bacillati > Actinomycetota > Actinomycetes > Micrococcales > Microbacteriaceae > Curtobacterium > Curtobacterium sp. PhB170. The sequence continues at coordinate 74,671 of NZ_RJUM01000013.1, read as the reverse complement.
CGCCGTTGCCTGGATGCGCGAGAAGGGGGCGATCCCCTGCACGTACACGGCCGACATCGGTCAGTACGACGAGCCGGACATCGACGCCGTCCCGAGCCGCGCGCACGAGTACGGTGCCGAGATCGCCCGCCTGGTCGACGCGAAGAGCGCCCTGGTGGAAGAGGGCCTCGTCGCCCTGCAGACCGGCGCGTTCCACATCCGTTCCGGCGGCAAGACGTACTTCAACACGACGCCCCTCGGTCGCGCGGTCACGGGCACGATGCTCGTCCGCGCGATGAAGGAGGACGGCGTCGACATCTGGGGCGACGGCTCCACCTACAAGGGCAACGACATCGAGCGGTTCTACCGCTACGGCCTGATGGCCAACCCGCGTCTGCGCGTCTACAAGCCGTGGCTGGACTCCGAGTTCGTCGAGGAGCTCGGCGGCCGCAAGGAGATGAGCGAGTGGCTCGTCGCCCGCGGCTTCCCGTACCGCGACTCCACCGAGAAGGCGTACTCGACCGACGCCAACATCTGGGGTGCCACGCACGAGGCGAAGAGCCTCGAAGAGCTCTCGAGTGGCCTGGACATCGTCGAACCGATCATGGGCGTCGCCGCCTGGCGTGACGACGTCGACGTCGCCACCGAGGTCGTCAGCATCCGCTTCGAGGCCGGACGCCCCGTCGCGATCAACGGCGAGGAGTACACGGACGCCGTTGCTCTCGTCTACGAGGCGAACGCGATCGGCGGTCGTCACGGCCTCGGCGCGTCCGACCAGATCGAGAACCGCATCATCGAGGCGAAGAGCCGCGGCATCTACGAGGCACCGGGCATGGCCCTGCTGCACATCGCCTACGAGCGTCTGCTCAACGCGATCCACAACGAGGACACGGTCGCGTCGTACCACAACGAGGGCCGCCGACTCGGGCGCCTGATGTACGAGGGCCGCTGGCTCGACCCGCAGTCGCTCATGCTCCGCGAGTCCCTGCAGCGCTGGGTCGCCTCGGCCGTCACCGGCGAGGTCACGCTGCGCCTGCGTCGCGGCGACGACTACACGATCCTCGACACCACGGGTCCGGCGCTGTCGTACCACCCCGACAAGCTGTCGATGGAGCGGGTCGGCGACGCCGCGTTCGGTCCGGACGACCGCATCGGTCAGCTGACGATGCGCAACCTCGACATCGCGGACTCCCGCTCACGGCTCGAGCAGTACGCGGCCGCCGGTCTCATCGGCGGTGCGACGGCCGAGCTCGTCGGTGAGCTCGAGGCGGGCGAGTCCGAGGAGATCCTCGGTGGCGCCGTCATCGCCTCGGACGCCGAGGATGCACTCGGACGCCGGACGGACCTCGCCTCCGAGGGCGCAGCCTTCGACTCCGGCACCGACTGACGAGCGCAGCGCCACGGGACCAGTACCACGCGGCCGGTCACGCGCGGTGGACGCGCGAAAGGCCGGACGGGAGGCGCGGTGCCAGCTGGCACCGCGCCTCCCGTCCGTCGTCCTGCCGCCGACTCAGGCCGCGGCGCCTCCGAGCAGCAACTCCAGCTGCTCGACGACCAGGTCTGGTCGCGTGATGAACGGGTGGTGCCCGGTCGGCACGTCGACGCTCCGCGTCGCCCGCACCGCGTGCGCACGCTGCAGCCCCACTGTGGTGCTGCGGTCCTCGGTGCAGACGAGGGAGGTCGAGTCGACGCCCTGCCACCCGGCTGCCGTCGTCGGTGTCACGAACGCCCCCGCCGACTGGGCGGTCACCCGGTCCCAGGCGGCCTGCTGGGTGCTCGTGTCGGCGTCCTGCAGGAAGCGGGCACCGAAGGACGCCGCGTCGTACCCGGCGACGGCGAGGACACCTTCACCGGCCGGGCCGATCGACACGGGATCGGGCTCGTCGGCCATGATGCCGGCCTGCGCGGAGCCGACGTCGGGCAGGTACGAGGACACGTACAGCAGGTGAGCGACGGCGTCGTGCCGTCCGGCCTCGGCGATGACGGTGCCGCCGTAGGAGTGCCCGACGACGATCGCCCCGTCGCTGTCGTCGAGGGCGGCGCGCAGGGCGGCTGCGTCCTCGGCGAGCCCACCGTCGGGGTGTCCCGACGGCCCCTCGCCGCAGGACGGCAGCGCGACCGCCCGACTGCGGATGCCGGTGCGGCCGCGGGTTCCGGTGCGACTGTGCAGCAGGTCGGCGGTGGGCTGCCACCACCAGGCACCGTCGCGGACCAGGGCGCCGTGGACGAACAGGATCTCCATGCCCCGACGCTACGGCGATCCGCGCGGCGGCGTGCGATCGGCCGAGAAGCGCACCGCGCTCGACGGCGTCGGGCGCAACCCCTACCGTGGAGGAACTGGATCGGTCATCAGGGACCCGTCGTCACGATGCTCCTCACAGATGTGGGGTCTGGCACAGCGGGTCGATCCGGACGAATCCGAGATGCGCATCATCTCGACGAAGGGCTGGTCGTCATGACCGCCAGGATGCAGCACGATTGGCACCGCCACGGCCTCCGGTCGCCGGAGGACCTCGAAGCCCTCGTGGCCGAGCGCCTCGAAGGAACGGGCCATGCTTCCACCAGCACGGGCGACGCACGGCGCGAGCCGTCCTACGCCGACTTCCTCGGCGAGCAGATCTGACCCGTTCCGGTCCGCTGCTCTACGGCTTGTAGAGTCTGTGCATGCGGACAGGACGAACGACGGCAGCTTCCCTCGCGATCGTCGTCGGAGGGCTCCTGGCGCTCGTCGGGGTCCAGCCGGCTTCGGCGCACTCGGCCCTCACCGGCAGCTCGCCCGCTGACGGCGCGGTCATCACCGAACCGCTCGACCGGGTCGACCTGACCTTCAGCGAGGCGCCGCTCGCCGGTCTCGACGCCGGACTGCGGATCCAGGTCACCGACGCCGCAGGCACCGACGTGTCGACGGGCGAGGTGACCGTCTCCGGCATGACGATGGCCAAGGCCGTCGACCTCGAGAACGGCGCGTACACGGTGCTCTGGCGGTACGTGTCGCCGGACGGGCACCCGATCGACGGCACGTACCGGTTCGAGTACCGGGCCGCGGTCGCGGCACCATCCGCGACGACTCCGGCGACGGCGGTGCCGACGGTGCCGACATCGGGCCCCGTGACGCCCACTCCGACGTCGACCGCGACGGCCACCGGGGCCTCCGACGGTGCGCCCGACTCGGCGCCCGGCATCGCCCCGGGGGTCTGGGTCGCGCTCGGCGCCGGCACGGTGCTCGCCGCCGGGGCCGTCGTGGTGCTCCTCCTGCGCCGCACCCGACGCACTTCGTGAGCAGAAATGGTCGGGTGGCCGAGATCCACGCGACCATTGCTGCTCACCATGCGCCGCGCCCGCGACCCGGACACGTGCCGGACGGGAGGCCCGCCACCCGGCCGCCACGGGCCTCCCGTCCGACGCCGGCCGCGTTCACCCCCGCTTCGTGAGCAGAAGAGGTCGGGTCCTGGAACGGGACCCGACCTCTTCTGCTCACCATGCGAGCGCGCCGCGCACCGCGCACCGCGCACCGCGCTACGCGGCGGCGGGTGTCTCCTCGAGCGCGGCGTCCGCCCGCTCCTCGCTGCCGGCGGCCAGGCCGCGCGCGATCTTCCCGCGCGACGCCAGCCACAGCACCACCGCAGCGGCGAACACGATGACCTCGGTGACGGTCAGTGCCCAGATGATCCCGGCGAGTCCGAACCACAGGTTGCCGACGATGACGATCGGGATGAACAGCACGCCCTGCGCCAGCGACAGCACCATCGCGGGGAGCACCATGCCGGTCGCCTGGAACAGCGAGGTGAGCAACCCCGTGAACCCGTTCACGATGGCGGCGACGAGCTGCGCCGTCAGGATCGTCAGGCCGATCGCGAGGACCGAGTGGTCGCCGGAGAAGATCGTGAACACCTGCTCGCGGAAGGTGAAGACCGCGCCGGAGAACACGAGGACGATCGCGCCGACCGTGAAGGCGGCTCCGCGCAGGGCGGCCCGGAGGCGCGCGGCGTCGCCCTTGCCGAACGCGTAGGCGAGCAGGGGCAGTACGCCGATCGTCACGCCCATCACGAGGAACTCCGGCACCTGCGCGATGCGGACCGCGACGCCCATGGCGGCGAGCGGGTCGTCGCCGTAAGCGGCGGCGAGGTTGTTGAGCACGAGCGTCGTGACGATCAGGAAGGCGGACTGCAGCAGTTCGCCGACGCCGATGCCGAAGACGGGCTTCAGGATGTCGGCGCGGAGCGTGAACCACTTCGGCGCGAAGCTGACGTTCTCGCTGTTCCGCTGCAGCCAGGTCACCCAGTAGGCGATCGACACGACGTTCGCGAGTCCGACCGCCAGTGCTGCACCGCCGACCCCCCAGTGCAGCACGAGGATGAACAGCACGTCGAACGCCAGGTTCCCGATGGTCGACAGGACCAGGCCGATCATCGCCTGGCGTGCGGCACCCTCGGAGCGGACGATCTGCTCGAGGGCGAACGACGAGGCGAGCACCGGGACGAACGCGAGCATCACGGCGACGTACTCGCTCGTGGCGGGGACGGCTGCTGCGTCGGCACCGAGCACGGCGACCAGGGGGCGGAGGAACACGAGCCCGACGACGGCCAGGACCGCACCGGTGACGACGGCTCCCCACAGCGCGAACGAGGCGACGTGCTTGATGTCCTGCGCCTTGGCGGGGTCGTGCTCCGAGGCGCCGAGCAGGCGGGACATCAGGGCACTGCCGCCGACGCCGAACACACCGCCGACGGCCATGACGATGCCGAGCAGCGGGGTGCCGAAGGTGATCGCGGCGAGCAGTGACGTGTCGTGCTGCGAGCCGATGAAGCCGGCGTTGATGACGTTGTACAGGGCGCTGACGACCATCGCAGCGGCCATCGGCACACACAGGTGCACGAGGGCCCGGGCGATCGGTGCGGCGGAGAGGTACCAGCGGTTGGTGGCCGCGGCGGTGTTCTCGGGGGTGGTGGTGGTCATGACTGCCTCCTCGTGGGCAGGGCTGAGGGCGCGACGGGGTGCCGTCGCGTGCGGGGGTGGGGCCGGGAGGCCCGTGGCGCGTCGAGCGCGCCGGTGACGTCGGTGCCGGGGCGGCGCTACCGCGTCGGCGGCGTCACCGGGTCCGCGGCGCTACCGCGTCGGCGGTGCGAGCTCCGCGGTCACCTTCTGCAGCAGGTGCCGCAGGGTGGCGCGTTCGTCCGTGTCGAGTGGTGCGAGCAGGGTGTCGTCGAGGGCGACCATCGCGTCGGTGAAGCCGGCGATGAGGTCGATGCCCGCCGGGGTGGCGTGCACCGTCTTCGTCCGACCGTTCGTGGCGTCGGGTCGTCGTTCGACGAGGCCGCGCCGCTCGAGGCCCTGCAGGAGGCTCGAGACGCTGGCCGCGCTGGTCCGGGTGATCTCGGCGATGTCGCGTTGGATCGCTCCGGGGTTCTGCTGCAGGTACCCGAGCACGAAGCTCTGCTCGCGGGTGAGGTCCCGATCACGGACCCACTCGTCAGCCGCCTTGCGTTGTGCCCATCCGATCCACCGCATGAGTTCGAGCGGGGTGGTGAGATCCGGTGCCTGCATGATCAGAACTCTAACTGTTCGATCTCTAACTGTCAACGAGGGTCTGACCCGTGGTCACCCGTGGTTCGGCCCCGGAACGGGGGTATGGCCTCGGGGTGTGCCGCTGGTACCTTGCACAGGAAGACGGCCTCACCAGCCGTCGTCCTCGGTCCGGTGCCGGACCGTTCGGGTCTCCCGTCGCACGGCGGGGGATGGATCAGCAGTGGCGGACCTCCGCCCGGGAAGGGACCCATGACTCGCACTGCGCTCCGAGCGCGACGCCGCCGGCGTCCATGAACTCCGACGCGCGCCGGCGGGTACCGGCGTGCGTCTCCACGGGGCCGCGGCGTTCGGGTCGCCTCGGGCCCTCCGGTGCGGTGGCGGTTCGGACCGCCACCGCACCGGACATCCGCACCACCACGAGTCAGTGAGGACCACCGTGCACGATCACGACACCCACCCGCTCGACCGTCGAGTCGGCCCGCCGCACGTCGAGCGGTTCCGGCTGACGCAGAGCGCCGAGACGCTCGGCGTCGTCTGCACCTGCGCGATCGGCGTCGACCACGACAACACGATCCGGCCGGTGCACGCAGAACCCGTCCGCTGAACGCTGTGCACACCGGCGGGTGCAGCGGGATACTGGGGTGGTGCGTGAACTCCAAGCCGCCATCGCCGCGGACCTCAACGTCCAGCCGACCATCGAGCCGGAGCAGGAGATCGCCCGCCGTGTCGGGTTCCTCCGTGACTACCTGCTCACGACCGGCGCGAAGGGGTTCCTGCTCGCGATCAGCGGCGGCCAGGACTCCACGCTCGCCGGGCGCCTGACCCAGCTCGCCGTCGAGTCCCTCCGTGCCGAGGGGCACCCCGCCGAGTTCACGACCGTCCGCATGCCGTACCGCGTGCAGGCCGACGAGGACGATGCCCAGCTCGCCCTGCAGTTCATCGCAGCCGACCCGGGCATCACCGTCAACATCGAGCACGGCGTCGACGGCGTCATGCAGGACACCGCTGCCTCGGGCGTCGAGCTGAGCGACTTCGTCAAGGGCAACGTCAAGGCCCGGATGCGCATGGTCGCCCAGTACGCCGTCGCCGGCCAGCGCGGGCTGCTCGTCGTCGGGACCGACCACGCGGCCGAGGCGGTCACCGGGTTCTTCACGAAGTACGGCGACGGCGGCGTCGACCTGACGCCGCTCACCGGCTTGTCGAAGAGCCAGGGACGGCAGCTGCTCGAGCACCTCGGAGCACCCGCCCGCCTGTACGAGAAGGCCCCCACCGCGGACCTGCTCGACGAGACGCCCGGCCAGACCGACGAAGCGAACCTCGGGCTGTCCTACGCCGAGATCGACGCCTACCTGCAGGGGCACGACGTGCCGCTCGAGGTCGCCGAAGCGATCGAGTCGCGGTACCGCGCGACCGAGCACAAGCGCCAGGTGCCGGCGACGCCGTTCGACGACTGGTGGCGTGCGGGCGCGTAGGCGCTGACGCGACCACAGACAGGAGGCGCGGTGCAGGTGATCCTGCACCGCGCCTCCTGTCCGTCCTGGTCTAGAGCCCCAGCGCCCAGTCCAGGTGGGGCGAGTCGAAGGCCACGCGCATCGCTTCCCGCTCGTCCCCACCGATCCCGACGCCGGCCGCGACCCGGTCCCACCCCGCCACCGCGCCCGCGACACGCTGGAGCACCTGCTCCGCGTCCGGGCGCCGGAGCCGGAAGGCGTCCGCGATGTCGAGCAGGTTCCGCGGGTCGCGGGACCTGGGGTCGTCCGACGGGGAGATCGCCCGGGAGTCGATCACCCCGCGCTGTCGGCTCGGGTTGACGTCGAAGACGGGCGAGAGCCGCCACCCGGTGGGCGTGTGGAGGAAGGCGTGGTTCCGCCAGTGGTCGTCGACGTTGTTCACGAGGACGGACAACGCGATCCGGCCGAACATCTCGCGGAGGTCCGCTGCGGGAGCCGAACTCCAGTGGTCGATGACGTCGGTGAGGTCCTCGTAGGTCAGTCGTGACCCGTCGTCGTGGCGCCGAGCTCGAGCGCCGTCCGTGCCGACATGTACCCGAGTCGGTCCCCGGAGCCGTCTCGGTCGAAGCGCTCGGAGAGCAGGACGGCACGTCCGGACTCCGGTCCAACGAGTGACCACGCCGGCGCCCTGAGCCCGGCATCCGTCGCGAGGGTGAGCGCGACTCCTTCCCAGCGCTCGACGTCGAAGCGGCCGTCCTTCGAGTGCGGCAGCTTCGCGATCGCGAGCGTCCCACGCGGGGTGAGGACGTTCGCCTTCGGCCGAGCGCCGCCGGGAGAGGTCGCGACGTCACCGAGGTACGCGATGTCCTCGTCGGTCGCCTCGTCGTCCTCGTACCGAGCGGCAGCGGCGAGGATCCGGGCGAGGTCGTGGAGGTTCGCGACCCCGGTCTCCGCAGACGACCAGGAGCCACCCACCCGGAACCGGAGCGCTCCGATCCTGGTGTGGTCCGCGACGCCGAGGAGGTAGTCGAACTCGCCGAGCCGAGCGGCCAGTGACGGGTCTCGCTGTCGTCGCGCGGCGTGGTCCGCGCGCATCAGCTTCTGTCCCCACTCGTCCGGAGCCGCGTCGCTGAACGCACCGGGCAGGGTCTGGCTGTCAGCGGTGTACGTCCGACCGGGGCGGAGTGGGAGGTCGGGGGAGACCTGCCAACCGTGTCGGAGGAAGTCGTCGTCGTACTCGAACGACGACGAGGCCAGCGTCCGCAAGCCCTGGAAGGACGGGCGCAAGGTACCCACGCGACGTGGTTCCGCGGACTCGCCGGTCCAGACCTCGACCGATTCGTCCATCACAGGGCGCCGCCGCTGCGGAGGATGTCATCGATCCGAGCACGCGCTGTCTCGCTCCGGAACGGGTCGATCGCCTCGATCGTGGTGTCTGCGATCCCGAGTGCGCCGAGGACGGCGAAGAGGGAATCGATGCGCCCACCGGTGCCGGTCTCGATCGCTCGCAACGTGTCGCGCGTCACCGCAGCCCGTTCGGCCAACTCCGCAGCGGACATGCCGTTGACGGACCGCCATCGGCGGATGTTCTCACCGAATGACACGAGCTGCTGCCGGCGGCGGGGCGACGATCGCTGAACCATGGGACCTCCTGGCAGGAAAGTCTGTCACAAAAGGGTCAAACTGACCGGAAAAGCTGCCAAACACGCACCTCCGGCTGCGACGCGTCACCGACCGCTCGTAGGATGGGACCCAACGGAACAACAGATGCGGAATCCAGGCTGCTGCCTGGTCCGGAGGGGGAGTCATGGAAGTCCTGTTCGCGCTCGGAGCCATCCCGCTGATCATCGTGGGGATCATCGTCCTCGCCGTGATCGCGCTGATCTACGCGAAGGTCGTGTACCGCAACGCCGGCGCCGACGAAGCGCTCATCATCACCGGCAAGCGCTCACGCAAGGTCAAGAACGACGACGGCACCGAGACCGTCGAGTCCGGCATCAAGGTCGTGCTCGGCGCCGGCGTCCTCGTCCGACCCTTCTTCGAGAAGGTCGCGAAGCTCTCGCTCAGCTCCCGGGCGATCGACATCAACGTCAACGCGCAGGACTCCCGCGGCGTGACGATCGACGTCGAAGCGGTCGCGCTGGTCAAGGTCGGCGAGACCGACGCCTCGATCCGGGCGGCCGCGCAGCGGTTCCTCGGGCAGGAGAAGAAGATCGACGACTTCGCGCGCGAGGTCCTGTCGGGATCGCTCCGTGCGTCGATCGGTGCGACCGACGTGTCCACGATCATCCGCAACCGCGACCAGCTCACCGTCGCGGTGCTCGACGTCGCGAAAGAAGCCCTGCACAGCCAGGGCCTCGACGTCGACTCCTTCGAGATCAAGGGCATCTCGGACCGCAACGAGTACATCAGCGACCTCGGTCGTGCCGAGCGCGCCCGCGTCCGGCTCGAGGCGGAGAACGCCGAGGCGCAGGCCGATCGCGAAGCGCGAGAAGCCCGTGCCACCGCCGACCAGGCCATCGCCGAGGCCGAGAACACCCTGGCGATCCGACGTGCCGCGCTGCAGCTCGACGCCGACCGGGCATCGGCCGAGGCCGCAGCCGCCGGTCCGCTCGCCCAGGCCCGTGCGGCGCAGGGCGTCGTCGAGCAGGAGCAGATCACCGCGCAGAAGCGTGCCGAGCTCCGCCGTGCCGAGCTCGAGTCCGAGGTCTCCGCCGTCGCCGAGGCGCAGGCGCGCAAGACCCGTGTCGAGGCCGAAGCGGCCGCCGGTGCCCAGGTGGAGACGGCCCGGGCCCAGGCCGAGGCCCGTCGGATCTCCGCCGAGGCGATCGCCGCCGAGGCGAAGGCCGAGTCCGAGGCGCGCAAGCTCGCCGCCGACGCCTCCCGTGCCGAGGGTGAGGCAGCGGCCGACGCGATCCGCGCCAAGGGTCAGGCCGAGGCAGACGCCACGAAGGCCCAGGCCGACGCACTCGCACAGCACTCCGAGGCAGTCTTGCGGGTCAAGGCCATCGAGACCCTGCCGAGCATCGCCCGCGAGCTCGCGGCGCCGATGGGCAACATCGACAAGCTGACGGTGGTGTCCTCCGACGGCGCCGGCGCCCTGTCGAAGAGCATCGTGAGCCAGTTCAGCGAGGTCGACGCCCTGCTCGGGACGACCGCCGGGTTCACCCTGAGTGACATCGTCAAGAGTTCCACGACGGGGCAGGCTGCCGCTCGGGCCGTCGTGCGCGAGCAGTCCACCGCTGTCGCGGAGCCGATCGAGTAGTTCTCAGCGGCACCCGGGGCGGGCGTAGCGAGGATCAGTCCTCGTCGCGCCCGTTCTCGTCGCGGCGCTCGCGCTGCTGGCCACCGGCGTCCTCGCGCTGGTCGGCGAGCCGCTGCTGCCACACGACGCTGCGCGCCGCACCCTCGAGGATGTCGTCGACGCTCCGTCCGGTCTGCGCTGCGAGCGCACCGCTGAGTCCGGCGGTGAGGGTCCCGCCGGCGGATGCCAGACGTTCGATCACCTGCTCCTGGCGTGGGGTCAGGGGCTCGTCGACCATCTCGTCGATGGTGTCGCGGATGTTCTGTTCGCTCGCGTCCAGTGCCGCCTCGTCACCGGAGTGCAGCGCTGCTGCTTCTCCGACGACGACGAGACCGAGGCGCGCTGCGTCGTCTTCGGGACGCGGAGTGCGGTGCTCATCAGTCATGCGGGGGACCGTACGCTCCGGGGCGCCGCGCTTGCTGGACAGACGGGGTACCCGACGCCTGTTGCTCGTCGCCCGTCGCCCGTCGTCAGTGCGGTGTCGTGTCCCACCGGCGGAGCAACCACTCCGCAGCGGCCAGACCCTCGCGCCGTTGGAAGTCACGGATGGTCGGCATGTTCGGCGGTGCCGGCGGCAGCGCGTGCTCGAAGAACAGACCGGCGAGACCGGCGAGCACGGCGTCGATGGTGGTGGCAGGCACACCGGCGAACACCGGGTGGGTGGCGAGGTGGTGCTCGACGTCGCTGTCCTCGCCGCGGACGAGTGTGTCGATCAGGTAGGTCAGCGGGTCGAGCCAGTGCGCGCCGATGCTCGCCCACGGCCAGTCCACGACCCAGACGACCCCGGAGCCGTCGACGAGCAGGTTGTCGGCACGGCAGTCGGCGTGCACGAGGTGCTCGCCGTCGACGAGGGTCGCTGCCCGGGCGGCGGTGCTGGCGAACGCGGGGCCGGCGGCGAGGACGTGTGCCGGCACGACCTCGGCCACCCGGTCGGCCAGGGTCGGGTCGCCGAGCATCCGGTCCCAGGCGCCGAACTCGTGGCGCAGGTCGTCGGCGATCCGGGGGAGCGTGCCGAGGTCGCCGGTCGCCGGCGGCAGGGTGTCCAGCGCATCGAGCACCGCCGCGGTGTCGCTGCCGTCGAGTGCTGCCCCGGGGTGCTTGCCCTCGATGTCGTCGAGGACCAGGACGACCCACTCGTCGCCGTCCACGCTGGCGTCGAAGGCGTCCAGCAGGGGTGGTGCCTGCACGGTCGACGGCAGCTGCGCCACCACGCGGGCTTCCCGGCGGTGCAGGGCGAAGGCATCGGCGTTCCGCGATCGCGAGACCGTCTTGACGAACGCCCGTCGCCCCGTCGCCGTGACCACACGGTCGGCACTCCCCGGCGACCACCCGGCGGTCTGGGACTCGGTGGTCGTCACCGCTCCGCCGAGGATCTGTTCCACCCGGTCGCGCAGGATCGCCGGCACGTCCGTCCACGCAGTTCGCCCCATGGCCGACGACGCTACCTGAGAAGCCGTTCACGAACGTGCACGGACGGCAAGTTTGCGTTGGCAGCAAACGTGCTGATGATGTAAAGTTGCAGCGTCTGCAAGGTTGACCCGCCGTTCGACGGCCCGCCACACACGCTCCGGCGTCCATTGCCCGCACGACGACCACCACGCACCCCTGAAGGACCCCCATGTCTACTGCCACCGCACCCGTCGAGGTGTCGCGCGGACGACACGACTCCCCGGCCAGCACGCCGGGCAAGCCGATCATGTCGCACCGTCAGATCCTGCTCGTCATCTACGGCCTCATGGCCGGCATGTTCCTGTCGTCGCTCGACCAGACGATCGTCGGCACCGCGATCCGCACCATCGGCGACGACCTGCACGGCCTCGACCAGCAGGCGTGGGTCACGACCGCGTACCTGATCGCGTCGACCATCACGACGCCGATCTACGGCAAGCTCTCCGACGTCTTCGGGCGCCGCCCGCTCTACATCTTCGGCATCGCGGTCTTCATCCTCGGCTCGCTGCTCTCGACGATGTCGACCTCGATGATCATGCTCGCCGCGTTCCGTGCCTTCCAGGGCATCGGTGCCGGTGCGCTGATGTCGCTGCCGCTCGCGATCATGGGTGACATCCTCGCCCCGCGTGAACGTGCCAAGTACCAGGGCTACTTCCTCGCGGTCTTCGGCATCTCGTCCGTCATCGGGCCGCTCATCGGTGGCCTGTTCGCCGGCGCGAGCACGATCCTCGGTGTCACCGGCTGGCGCTGGGTCTTCCTGATCAACGTGCCGATCGGCGTCGCGGCGCTCCTGATGGTCATCGCCTTCCTGCACCTGCCGAAGTTCGGTGACGCCAAGGCGAAGCCGCGCATCGACTGGTGGGGTGCCACCTCGGTGATCGCGACGCTCGTCCCGCTCCTGCTCGTGGCCGAACAGGGCCGCACCTGGGGGTGGGGTTCGGCCGGCGCCATCGCCTGCTACGTGATCGGTGCGCTCGGGCTCGTCGCCTTCCTGGTGATCGAGACCCTGATGAAGGACGACGCGATCATCCCGCTCAAGCTGTTCCGCTCGGGCACCTTCTCGATGGCCACGATCCTCGGGTTCCTGGTCGGCTTCGCGATGTTCGGCGCCATGCTGACCATCCCGCTGTACCTGCAGATCGTCACGGGGCTGACCCCGACGGAGTCCGGCTTCGCGACCCTGCCGATGATCGGTGGTCTGATGATCGCCTCGATCGCCTCGGGGCAGATCGTCGCCCGCACCGGTCGCTACCGGATCTTCCCGGTGATCGGCACGGCCCTGGTCTCGGTCGGCTACGTCGTCCTGACGTTCATGACGATCGACAAGCCGCTCTGGTTCCTGATGATCGGCATGTTCCTGATCGGCCTCGGCCTCGGGCAGCTCATGCAGAGCATCACCCTCGCCTCGCAGAACTCCGTGCAGCCGCGGGACATGGGTGTGGCGACGTCGTCCGCCACGTTCTTCCGCCAGATCGGTGGAACGCTCGGTACGGCGGTGCTGCTCAGCATCCTGTTCTCGATCATGCCGGCGAACATCCTGCACGCCACCGCGGACCAGAAGAACCTGTCCGGTGCGCTCGACGCCGCTCTGAACCCGACCGTCGCCACGGCGAAGGCGAACGCGGGCGTCATGGAGCAGATCTGGAACCCGATCGTCACCCCGGTGAAGTCGCAGGTGCAGTCCGGCCTCGACCAGGCCACCGCGCAGGTCACCGCTGCGACGACCGGCGCCCCGGAGGCCGTGCAGCAGCAGGCCCTCACCGCCGCAGCCGACAAGGCGCACGCCAGCGTGCAGGACGGCAAGCTCGTGGTCGACTGGTCCGACGCCTCGCAGCGCTCGTACTGGGTCGGTGAGCTCGCCCCCGAACTGTCGAAGCAGATCGACAAGGGAGCCGGCGACGGCAGCAGCTCGAGCAGCGAGACGAGTGACACGTCCTACCTCAACGGTGCGACCCCGGCGCTGACCAAGCCGTTCATGACCGGCTTCAACGCGTCGGCCGTGACCGTCTACTGGGTCGGCTTCGCCGTGATCCTGCTGGCGTTCATCCTCAGCTGGTTCTTCAAGGCGCCGCCGCTCCGCAAGAGCTCGGCCCTGCAGGAGCAGGCCGACCAGGCCGGCACCGCCGACGACCTCGAGGTGCAGGCCGTCAAGGCGGCCGACACGATGGGGTCGCCCACGGCGCCCGTCACCGGATCGATCCCCGTGCAGCGGGACCGCGCGTAGGACCGGCCACCGGGGTCTCTCGTCACCAGACGGGAGGCCCCGACCCGCACCAGGAGCAGCAGTGAGCACGATCGAATCGCACCCGGCAGGCGACAGTGGCCTGCGGGAACGCAAGAAGCAGCAGACCCGGCACGCGATCCACCAGGCCGCGCTGGGCCTGGTCTCCGACCGGGGTCTGGCCGGCGTCACGGTCGAGGAGATCTGCGCCGACGCCGGCGTCTCACCCCGCACCTTCTTCAACTACTTCCCGTCGAAGGGTGACGCGGCACTCGGGCTCCCCGAGAGCTCGGTGCCCGAGGCGGCACGGCAGGCGTTCCTGACCGCGGAGGGCTCGCTCGTGTCGGACCTCTGCGACCTCGTCGCCCGCACGGTGACACTGCCAGCGGACCGCCGGCGCATGAAGGAACTCGTGCAGGCGCGACCGGAGATGGTGCCCGCGATGCTGCAGTGGATGGCGCGTGCCCGGCTCGCCGTGTTCACCGTCGCCGCCGAGCGCACCGACGTGGACTCCGCACGGACCGCGGTGACGCTCGTCATGGCGGCGCTCATCGAGTCGGCACACCGCTTCGCCGACGGCTCGCGCGACGAGCTGGCGGACCGCCTCCGCGGCGTGGTGGCCGAGATGGGCCGACTCGCCTCCGCCTGACACGCGACCACGGACGGGAGGCGCGGTGCGGGTCCGACTCGCACCGCGCCTCCCGTCCGTGGTCCGGTCGCCCCCCCGCCGAAGCGACAGATGCGCGCGCTCCACTGTCGACGGTTCCGCGAAAGCGACAGATCTCCGCGAACAGTTGGCGGGGATCTGTCGCTTTCGCGGATCGGCCACGCCGCCGCAATCCACGCCGACGCGACGCGCAGCCATCCGACGACTCGGCCCCGTTCGAGACCAGAACGTGACGAAGAGTTCTCTTGACGCGCGAGACATCCGATGTTTTGATTACCTCGTTCGGTCGACGGAGACCGGACGGCAGGAGACACGAATGAGCCGCATCACCGGTCTGCACGTGCGCGACATCCGCTTCCCGACCTCTCGGGAACACGACGGATCCGACGCCATGAACCCCGCGCCCGACTACTCCGCCGCATACGTCGAGATCACGACCGACGCCCTGGACGGACACGTCGGCACGGGCTTCGTGTTCACGATCGGCCGCGGCAACGAGGTGCAGGAAGCCGCGATCGCCGCCCTGCGCGGGCACGTGGTCGGCGCCGACGCCGAAGCGGTCCTCGCCGACATGGGCGGCACCTGGCGCGCGATGGTCCACGACTCGCAGCTGCGCTGGCTCGGCCCGGAGAAGGGCGTCATGCACATGGCGATCGGCGCCGTGGTGAACGCGCTCTGGGACCTTCGGGCGAAGCGCGCGGGACAGCCGCTGTGGGCGCTGCTGGCGGACCTGAGTCCCGAGGAGCTCGTCGACCTGGTGGACTTCCGGTACCTCACCGACGCGATCACCCCGGACGAGGCGCTCGAGCTGTTCCGGGCCGCCGAACCGCACCGCGCGACCCGTCGGGCTCGGCTCGAAGCGCGGGGCTACCAGGCGTACACGACGACCCCGGGCTGGCTCGGCTACGACGACGAGAAGCTCGCCCGACTCTGCCGCGAGGCCGTCGACGAGGGCTTCGAGCAGATCAAGCTCAAGGTCGGCGGCGACCTCGACGAGGACGTCCGCCGGATGGGCATCGCCCGCGCCACGGTCGGCCCGGACATCCGGATCGCGGTCGACGCCAACCAGCGGTGGGACGTCGACGAGGCCGTCACCTGGATCGAGCGGCTCCGCCCGTTCGACCTCGCCTGGGTCGAGGAACCCACGAGCCCCGACGACGTCCTCGGGCACGCCGAGATCGCCCGGCGCATCGCCCCGATCCCGGTCGCGACCGGCGAGCACATGGCCAACCGGGTGATCGCGAAGCAGCTCATCCAGGCCAGGTCGATGAGCGTGCTGCAGATCGATGCCACCCGGGTCGCGGGGGTCAACGAGAACCTCGCGATCCTGCTGCTCGCCGCGAAGCACGGCGTCCGGGTGTGCCCGCACGCCGGCGGGGTCGGCCTGTGCGAGGCGGTGCAGCACCTGTCGATGTTCGACGCCGTCGCGCTGACCGGCGACCTCGACACCCGCTGCATCGAGTTCGTCGACCACCTGCACGAGCACTTCGTGACCCCGGTGGACGTCCACGACGGCCGCTACTGGCCGCCGACCGCTCCGGGAGCCGGTACCGAGATGCTCGCCGACTCCCTCGACGCCTACGCGTTCCCGGACGGCCCGGCCTGGGCCGTCGTCGACGCGGAGACGGTCCCCGACGCGGTCCGCGTCGCCTGATCCAGCAAGCCAGCAAGCCGACAAGCCAGTAATCCACCCCACACACCCCATCACCACGACGAAGTGGAGACTCCGATGCAACGACGACGCATCATCACCGGGCTCGCGGCAGCAGCTGCCGCAGCCCTCGTGCTCACCGGCTGTTCCTCCGGCAGCAGTGCCGGTGGAAGCCAGTCGAAGGACGCCCTGACCTGGTCCATGTGGATCGCCGGGAAGGAGGACAAGGCCGCCTGGCAGAAGGTCGCCGACACCGTGAAGAGCGAGGACGACATCACCCTGACGATCCAGGGCGCGCCGTTCGAGAACTACTTCACGAAGCTCAGCACGCAGTTGAGTGCCGGCGGCGCCCAGTGCGTCGTGAGCATGCAGTCGCTCCGCACCGCGAACTACACGTCGTCGCTGCTGCCGCTCGACGACCTCGCGAAGCAGGACGGCACCGACCTGTCCGCGTTCGACAGCACCGCGCTCGACGGCATGAAGGTCGACGGGAAGCTCTACGGCCTGCCCTACGACACCGGGCCCATCATGATGTTCTACAACAAGGACGTCTTCACGAAAGCCGGCGTGGCCGAGCCGAAGCCGGGATGGACCGTCGACGACTTCGAGGCGGCGGGCGCCGCGCTCAAGGCGAAGGGCGTCACCATGTTCGGTTCGACGGTGGGCGACCTCAACCTCGAGTCCCTGGTCTACGGCTACAACGGTGGCCGGGTGATCACGTCCGACGGCGAGCTCGACGCGTCCAACGCGAAGTTCGCGGACGGCCTCGACTGGCTCTCGACACTGGTGAAGAAGGGCTACGCGACGCAGGCGTCGTCGGACTCGTCGACGCCGGGCAACGACTTCGCCGCCGGCAAGGTCGCGATGTACACCGACGGTCCGTGGTCGCTCATCAGCCAGAAGGCCAAGGTGAAGTTCGACCTCGGGGTCACGACGCTCCCCGCGGGGACGTCCGGTCCGTCGACCTTCGCCGCCGGCTCCGGCTTCGGTGTCTCGAAGCAGTGCAAGTACCCGGAGCAGGCGTTCAAGGCCGTCCAGACGATGACCAGCGAGAAGGTCCTGACCTCGCTCGCCGAAGCGGGACGAGCCTTCCCCGGCCGCACCGCGGCCCAGTCGGCGTGGTACTCCAGCGCCGGCATCGACGGCGCCGAGGCCGCGCTCAAGGCAGGACTCGCGAAGTCCTCGCCGCTGCTCGGGAACAAGCAGAGCGACCAGCTGTCCCAGCTGTTCACGCAGTACGCGCTGCAGGCGGTGAACGGGCAGACCTCCGGCAAGGAGTCGATGTCCTCCATCGCCGGCCAGCTCGGCACGCAGTGACCAGCTGAACCAGTGAGCGGACTGGAGGCCCGTTGCAGCCCCGCCACGGGCCTCCCGTCCGATCCATCCCCTGTTCAGGACCGCGCGAACGACGAGGAGGTCGTCGCATGACCACCATCCAGGACCCACCGGCCGAAGCGGCCGTCCCCGCGGTCGCGACCGCGGTCGCGGTCGGAGCCGCCACCCCGCGGCGGAAGGACGGCGAGGACACGAGCGCACTCGGGCGCCGTTCCTGGTGGGGTGCCGCGTTCGCGGCACCCCACTCGATCGGACTCGTCGTCTTCACGGCGTTCCCGATCATCGCCTCACTCGTCGTCAGCTTCATGAACTGGCCCATGCTCGGCGAGCGCAGCTGGGCCGGCATCGAGAACTACGCCCGGCTCTTCGCAGACCCGGTCTTCCGCACCGTCGCCCTCAACACGGCGCTGTTCGTGGTGCTCTACGTGCCCCTCAACCTCGTCGTGTCGCTCGGGCTCGCCGCCTGGCTGACACCGCGGATCGCCGGCCGGCACGTCTTCCGCGTCCTGTTCTTCATCCCGACCATCACGCCGATCGTCGCGAACGTCGTGGTGTGGCGGATGCTGTACCAGCCCGGGGGAGCGATCGACGCGTCACTGCAGTCCACCGTGGGCGTGCACGCGCCGAACTTCCTCGCCGACGAGCACTGGGCGATGCTCGCCATCGTCGCGATGAGCGTCTGGCAGGGCTTCGGCTACAACATGCTGATCTTCTCGGCGGCGCTCGACGCCGTGCCGGAGAACCAGATCGAGGCGTCGCAGCTCGACGGCGCGAACGCCTGGCAGACCTTCTGGGCCATCAAGTTCCCGCTCATCTCGCCGTCGGTGTTCTTCGCGACGATGATGACGCTGATCACCTCGTTCCAGGTGTTCGTGCAGCCGTTCGTCCTCACCAAGGGCGGCCCGGGCACCGCGACGGAGACCCTCGTGCAGTACATCTACAACACCGGCTTCCAGAACCAGCAGCTCGGTCTTGCCTCGGCCGGTGCCTGGGTGCTGTTCGTCATCATCCTCGGGATCACGGCCGTCCAGTTCCTCGGGCAGAAGCGGTGGGTGCACTATGAGTGAAGCGGTCCGCGGGCACGTCGGTGCCACCACGTCGAACCGGACGGTCAACCCCCGTGCCGTCGCCAGGACGAAGTCCGCGCCACGACCGGGGCGGGTCCGGCACGCGATCGGGTACGCCCTGCTCTGCCTCGTCACGCTCCTGTTCGTCTCGCCGCTCATCTACATGGTCGCGACG
Organism: Curtobacterium sp. PhB170; assembly: GCF_003752345.1. Classification (NCBI taxonomy): domain Bacteria; kingdom Bacillati; phylum Actinomycetota; class Actinomycetes; order Micrococcales; family Microbacteriaceae; genus Curtobacterium; species Curtobacterium sp. PhB170. Next base: position 55,846 of record NZ_RJUM01000013.1, on the reverse strand, counting down.
AGCCTCAAGCCCGCCGACCAGGTGTTCACCACCCCGCCGACGCTCTGGGGTCGCTCGCTCGAGTGGAACAACTACGTGCAGGCGTTCACCTACCTGCCGTTCGCCCGCTTCATCCTCAACGGCGTGTTCGTCGCGGCGGTCGGGACGGCGATCAACGTCGCCGTGGCCGTGCTCTCCGGGTACGCGTTCTCACGGTTGCGCTGGCGCGGCCGGAACACGGTGTTCCTGCTGTTCCTCGTGACGCTGATGATCCCGCAGGACGTCCTCGTCATCCCGATGTACGTGATGATGCAGGGCTTCGGCTGGGTCGACACGTTCCAGGCACTCATCATCCCGTGGGCGTTCACGGCCCTCGGCGCGTTCCTGGTCCGGCAGTTCTTCCTGACCGTGCCGCAGGAACTCGACGACGCCGCCCGGGTCGACGGGGCCGGCGCGATCCGGACCTTCTTCTCGGTGATGATGCCGCTCGCCCGACCGACCATGGCCGTCCTCGCGGTGTTCTCGTTCATCTCGTACTGGAACTCGTTCCTCTGGCCCCTCGTCATCGTCAACGACGTCGAGGCCCGGGGCACCATCCCACTCGGCCTGCAGCAGTTCTTCGGCCAGCAGGGCTCCGAGTGGAACCTCGTGATGGCGGCGTCGGTGATCTCGATGCTGCCCACCGTGATCCTGCTCGTCCTGTTGCAGAAGCACCTCGTCAAGGGCATCGTCACCAGCGGCCTCGGCGGCCGGTGACACCTCTCCCCCCTCTGAAAGGAACACTGGCCTCATGACCATCACCGCACCTGCAGAGCCGCAGACCGCGACCGACGCGAGCGGCCTGCCCGCCTGGTTCACCCACGACCGGTTCGGCATGTTCATCCACTGGGGGCTGTACGCCCTGCCGGCACGGCACGAGTGGGTGAAGAACCGCGAACGGATCACCGACGCCGACTACCAGAAGTACTTCGACCACTTCGACCCCGATTTGTTCGACGCCGCCGACTGGGCCCGCCGTGCTCGCGAAGCCGGCATGAAGTACGTCGTGCTCACCACGAAGCACCACGAGGGCTTCTGCCTCTGGGACAGCAAGCTCACCGACTACAAGTCCACGAACACCCCGTTCGGCCGCGACATCGTGCGCGAGTTCGTCGACGCCGTCCGGGCCGAGGGACTGCGGGTCGGCTTCTACCACTCGCTCATCGACTGGCACCACCCGGACTTCACCGTCGACGGCGTGCACCCCCGGCGCGACGACTCGCCCGAGGAGATCGAGGCGTTCAACCAGGGCCGCGACATGTCGCGCTACCGGGAGTACCTGCACGGGCAGGTCGAGGAGCTGCTCACCGACTACGGGCAGGTCGACTACCTGTTCTACGACTTCTCGTACCGGGACAACGACCACGAGGACATCTGGGGCGGTAAGGGTCGCGACGACTGGGGATCCGGGGAGCTGCTCGAACTGACCAGGCGGCTCCAGCCCGGCATCATCGTCAACGACCGGCTCGACCTGCCGGGCGACATCGTCACCCCGGAGCAGTACCAGCCGGACAAGCCGATGGAGGTCGACGGCGCCCAGGTGCCGTGGGAGGCCTGCCAGACACTCAACGGGTCGTGGGGCTACGACCGCGACAACGTGAACCTCAAGCCCGTCGACCTGCTCGTCCGCATGCTCGTCGACGGCGTCTCGAACAACGGGAACATGCTGCTCAACATCGGCCCCACCGGCCGTGGCGAGTTCGACGGGGTCTCGCGTCAGACCCTCGACGGCATCGGGACGTGGATGCACCAGCACGCCCGCTCCGTCTACGGCGCCGGACCGTCGTCGTTCGTCGCACCGCGAAACACTGTGTACACGCAGAACGGCAACCGCCTGTACCTGCACCTGTTCGCGTGGCCGTTCGAGCACGTGCACCTGCCCGACCTGGCCGGTCGTGTCGCCTACGCCCAGCTGCTCAACGACGCGTCGGAGCTGCACTTCCGCGAGATCCCGCCCGGGACCCGTGCGCAGAACACCGGGCTCGGCGGGCAGCCGGCGGGGACGCTGACGCTCACGCTGCCGATCGTGCGACCCGACGTCGCCGTGCCGGTGGTCGAACTGTTCCTGCGCGACTGATGCAGCGCATCCTGTCGAGGACCCGGCTGCGGGCGGGGAACGAGGCCGCGTACGAGCGCGTGCACGCCGCCGTCCCGCCCGCGCTCGTCGACCGACTGCGGACTGCCGGGGTGTCGAACTGGAGCATCTGGCGCGACGGCCAGGACCTGGTCCACCTCATCGAGGTGTCCGACTACCGGGCGATGCGACGCTCACTGGCGGACGACCCGGTCAACGCCGAGTGGCAGGAGACCATCAACCCGCTGCTCGAAGCCGACGACGACTACTCGGGGAACGACGACGGGATCCCGCTCGTCTGGACCCTGGAAGGACAGGGATGACCGACCTCGACCGCGGTCCGTTCTGGTTCGGCGGTGCCGGCATCGGCAACCTGCTGCGCCCGGTGTCCGACGACGACGCCCGTGCCACGGTCGACGCGGCGTGGGATGCCGGCGTGCGCGGGTTCGACACCGCGCCGCACTACGGCCTCGGGCTGTCGGAGCGGCGGCTCGGGGTGGCGCTCGCCGACCGTCCCCGCGACTCGTTCCTGGTGTCGACGAAGGTCGGGCGGCTGCTCGTCCCCGGGCGTGGTGACGGGGACGACCTGGCCTCCGGCGGGTTCGCGGTGCCGAACGACACCGTGCGGCAGTGGGACCCCTCACCGTCGGGTGTTCGGAGGTCGTTGGACGAGTCGCTCGGGCGGCTCGGACTCGACCACGTCGACGTCGCGTACCTGCACGACCCCGACGTGTACTCGCTCGAGGACGGCCTGACGCAGGCGTTGCCGACGCTCGCCGAGCTGCGGGACGAGGGCGTGGTCCGTGCCGTCGGCGTCGGGTCGAACTCGGTCGAGGCCCTCGACGCCGCGGTGTCCACCGGGCTGTGCGACGTGGTCATGCTCGCGGGGCGGTACACGCTCCTGGAGCAGCCGGCGGCGGAGCTCGTCGCCCGGTGCGCCTCGCTCGGCGTCGCGGTCGTCGCGGTCGGGGTCTACAACTCGGGACTGCTCGGGCGGGACCGGCCGGACGCCACGGCGACGTACGACTACGCCACGGCACCGGCGGCACTCGTCGCGCGGGCGAACGCGATCGCCGACGTCTGCGAGCGGCACGGGGTCACGCTGCCCGAGGCGGCGCTGGCGTTCCCGCGGCGTGCGGCTGCGGTGGCCGCGATCGCCCTCGGCGCGCAGTCCGCCGAGCAGGTGCGCTCGAACGTCGAGCGGGCGGCGGCCGTGGTGCCGGAGGCTCTGTGGGACGACCTCCGCGCCGCGGGCCTGCTCACCGCCTGAGCCCCGCACAACCAAGATCACCCCGAACCGCACGGATGCGCGGTTCGGGGTGACTTTGGTTGTGCAGCGAGTCGTGCTCGCCGAGACCTGCCTAGCGGGTCTTGGCGCTGCGACCCGAGAAGCGGATGTAGATGATCAGCACGATGATGGCGCCGATGATCGAACCGATGATGCCGGCCGGCTGGAAGAAGCCGTCCATCGGGTCGTGCTGGAAGATCAGGAACCCGAGGAACCCGCCCACGAACGAGCCGATGATGCCCAGCAGGATGGTCATGGGGATCGAGATGTTCTGCTTGCCGGGGACGACGAGCCGGGCGATGGCGCCGGCGATGAGTCCGACGATGATCAAGCTGATGATGAGACCGAGCACGGTTTCCTCCTCGTGGGTGCGGTTGCCGCGGCATGGTTGCCGGAGTCAGGGCCGACGACTGACACAACACCCACCCGGCTGCACGCGTTCTCGGTTTCAGTCGAGGGAACGCCGCAACCAGCGCTCGACGCCCTCGACGTGCGACACCACGAGTGCCTGCACGAGCTGCGGATCCCGGCGTCGGATGGCGTCCACGATGGCGGCGTGCTCGTCGAGGGTGCGCTGCACCGAACCGTTCTGCGTCAGCCCTCGCCAGACCCGCACCCGCACGGTCTTGCTCGACAGGGCGTCGAGCAGTCCGGACAGGTACTGGTTGCCGCCGATGCCCGCGATCGTCGAGTGGAAGAGCAGGTCGTGCGCGACGAGGTCCTCGACACCGGTGTCCTCGCCGACGGACTGCATCAGCGTGGCGAGCTCGTCGATCTGCTGCTCCGAGGCCCGCGCGGTCGCCAGGACGGCGGACGCGGGCTCGAGGATGCGGCGGACCTCGAGCAGGTCGACGAGGGACCGGTCGTGGTGCATGTCGACGACGAACGACACCGCCTCGAGCAGGACGCCCGGTTCCAGCGACGTCACGTAGGTGCCGTCGCCACGACGGACGTCGAGCACGCGGATGAGCTCGAGGGCCTTTACCGCCTCGCGCAGGCTGTTCCGGGACAGGCCGAGCGACTCGCTCAGTTCCTTCTCGGGCGGGAGGCGCTGCCCGGGTTGGAGCTCACCGCTCACGATCATCTGCTGGATGCGTGCGATCGCATCGTCGGTCAGTGACGCCACGTCACCACCTCCTGATCCCGGCCCGCTCGCGGACGCGAGCCGACAGGTCGACGATAGCCGGGCCTCCCGGTCGTCACGGCCGGACCATCAGGCGGGCCGCAGCCGGAGGGCCTGCATCCCGCCGTCGACGGCCAGGTCGACGCCCGTCGTGGACCGGGCGAGCGGGCTCGTCAGGTAGGCGACCGCCTCGGCGACCTCCTCCGCCTGCACGAGCCGACCGTGCGGCTGCCGGGCCTCGAGGGCAGCGCGCTCGGCGGCCGGGTCGCCCGCGGTGGACAGCAACCGCGCGACCCACGGAGTGTCGGCCGTACCGGGGTTGACGGCGTTGACGCGGATGCCCTCGCGGATGTGGTCGGCGGCCATCGCGCGGGTCAGGGCGGCGATCGCACCCTTGGTCGCCGAGTAGAGCGCCCGCTGGGGCAGCCCTGCGGTGGCGGCGATCGAGCAGGTGTTCACGATGCTCGCGTTGCCCGATGCCCGCAGGTGGGGGAGCGCAGCCCGCGACAGCCGGACGGCCCCGAGGACGTTGACCTCGTACACGCGGCGCCACTCGTCGTCGCCGTTGTCCTCGACCGTGCCCTGGGCGCCGATGCCGGCGTTGTTGACCAGGACGTCGAGGCCGCCGAGCTGCTCGACGGCGGTGGCGACGGCGGTGCGGACCGAGGCGTCGTCGCTGACGTCGCACGTGATGGAGAGGAACCCCTCGGCGGTCGACGGCTGGAGGTCGAGCACGGCGACCGTCGCACCGCGGTCCTGCAGGGCGGCGGCGATCGCCGCGCCGATGCCGGACGCGCCCCCGGTGACGATGGCCCGGACGCCGTCGTGGCTGCCGGAGCGGCCGGAGCCGGTGCCGCCGGTGCCGCTGCTGCCGCTGCTGCCGGTGCCGCCGGTGCCGCCGGTTGCGTCCGCCATCAGGCTGCTCCGACCGTCTGGCGCTGTGAGCCGAGCCCGTCGGCGGTGAGCTCGACGACGTCGCCGGGTTGCAGGTAGGGCGCGTGTCCGGCCAGCGCGACGCCCGCCGGGGTCCCCGTGCTGATGACGTCGCCGGGGTACAGCACCATGAACTGCGACAGGTACCGGACGATCTCCACAGGACGGAAGATCATGTCGGCGGTGGTGCCGTCCTGCCGGACCTCGCCGTTGACGGTCAGTCGGAGCGCGAGTGCCGCGGGGTCGAGGCCGGCGGCGGTGAGCGACCCGGGCGTCACCAGCCACGGCCCGAGCGGGTTGAAGGTCTCGCAGGACTTCCCCTTGTCCCACTGCCCACCGCGTTCGAGCTGGAACGCCCGCTCGGACACGTCGTTCGCGATCGCGTAGCCCGCGATGGACGCTTCGGCCTCCGCATCGGTCTCGCAGTACCGAGCCGTGCGGCCGATGACGATCGCGAGCTCGATCTCCCAGTCGGTCTTCGTGCTGTTCCGGGGGATCAGGACCTCGTCGTCGGGGCCGATCACCGTCATCGGGTCCTTCATGAACACGATCGGTTCGGTGGGGATGTCGGCGCCGGTCTCGGCGGCGTGGTCGCGGTAGTTCAGGCCGATGCAGACGACCTTGCCGGGGCGGGCGATCGGCGCTCCGCGCCGCATGCCGTCGGCCCGGTCCCGGCCGATGATCGTCAGGTCGCCGGCGCTGCGCGCGTGGTCGACGCGGCCGACCGGGTCCGAGGCGAGGAAGGCCCCGCTGATGTCACTGGTGATCGAGCGGAGGTCGAAGACCTCGCCGTCGGTGTCGATGGCCACGGGGATCTCGCTCCCCGCCGGGCCGAGTCGTGCGAACTGCATCGTTCCTCGCTCTCCGGCTGCGCCAGTGCAGCCAGAAACATCCTATGTCTGCGTGGTCCTCGGGACAAGGTAGATGCGCTCCGCGGTACCGCCGAAGACGGCGTCGCGCTCGGTCGTCGACAGGTCGGCGAGTGCGTCCGCCGTCCGCCGCACGACCTCGGCGTACCCGGTCGCCAGGGTCGACACCGGCCAGTCCGAGCCGAACAGCGACCGCTCGGGACCGAACTGCTCCACGACCTCGCGGACGTACCGGTCGACCGGGCGGTCGCGCCAGTCGGGGCCGGCCTCGGTGAACAGGCCGGAGACCTTGCACGTGACGTTCGGGCGTGCAGCGAAGTCGGCCATCCGTCCGAGCCAGGCCGGGTCACCCGTGTCGATCGAAGGTTTGCCGGCGTGGTCCAGCACGAACGATGCGTCGGGGACGGCGTCGACCAGGGCCAGCCCGGCCGAGTGCTCTCGGGCGCGGACGAGCAAGTCGAACACCAGGCCGGCACCGGCGAGGGCTCGCACCCCGCGGGCGACGTCGGGGCGGCCGAGCCAGCCGGGGTCCGGTTCATCCTGTGCCAGGTGCCGGATGCCGACCAGGCGATCACCGCCGGGGAGCGCACGGACGGCGGTAATCCGGTCAGCCACGTCCGGCGCGGTCAGGTCCACCCAACCGACGACGCCGGCGACGGGGGCGGGCTGCTCGAGGAGCCAGACGGTCTCGCCCGGATCGTGCACGGCCTGCACCACGATGGTCCGTGTCACGCCGGTGTCCTGCGTCGCTGCGCGGAGGTCGTCCACGTCGAACCGGCGGCGGATCGGGGCGACGGAGTCGTCCATCCAGGGGTACGGCCGGTCGGCGGGGTCCCAGAGGTGGTGGTGAGCGTCGATGATCACGCCCTCATGATGCCCGATTCATCCGATGTCCGCCCGGTGCTCGATGTGCTTGGTGCGAAAGCGACAGAAGTTGCAGTCATCTGCCGGTCCGGTCCGCCAGAGCGACAGTCTGCCGCCGATGTTCGGCGGCACACTGTCGCTTTCGCGAAAGCGTCACCCTCGCACGACCACGACAGGTGGGCTCGGGGCTCGGGACACGACCACGGCCGGGAGGCACGGTGCGCGTCGGGCGCGCACCGCGCCTCCCGGCCGGGTTGATCCCAGAGCATCCCGCAAAGGCGACAGATCTCGTCCCGTCGCACGGTCGGTGCCGCCAGCGCGACAGTCTGCCGCCGATGTTCGGCGGCAGACTGTCGCTTTCGCGAAGGCGGCCAGCCGAGCGGCAAGCCGAGCCAGCCGCGGCTCAGACGGCGCCGGAGGCCTCGAGCTCGGCGCGCAGCTCGGCGTCGGACGGCTCGACGAAGTGCTTGCCGTTCGGCAGCACCACGACGGGGATGTTCTTCCGGCCGCTGATCGCCTCGGCTCGGTCGGCCGCCGACAGGTCCTGCTCGACGTCGACGTACTCGTAGTCGACGCCGAGGGTGTCGAGCAGCGCCTTGGACCGGCGGCAGTCGCGGCACCAGTCCGCACCGAACATCGTCACCTTGTCGAACACTTCGGTCGTGGATGCATCGCTCATGCCCAGAGAGTACGTCGGCGGACCCCCGCACATTCCCTACGATTGGGGCATGCCGCCAGGACCCGACCCCGAGACGCGATCCTGGGCGTCGGCAGCAGTCCGACGCTTCGCCGCGGTCACGAACCTGCTCGTCGCAGCCCGCCGGTTCCGCATCGTCGGTGGCGACCCCCGCGACGCCGCGGCGCTGCTCGGCCTGCTCACCGGACTCGGTGCTCGCCCGGCCGCGGACCACGAGCCGATCGACCAGCTCTGGTGCCTCGGTTCCCCCGACGACTCCACCCCCGTCATCGAGCGTGAGGCGGACCGCCCCCGCGGCGCCACGCTCATCGTGATCGACGCCGGCCGGCGCCTCCCCGCGGTCGACGAAGACGCCTTCGGCCCCGTCGTCACCGCCCGCCCTGGCGTGCTCGGCGTCCCGATGCTCTCCGACGACGTCTTCCTCGTCTCCACCGGCCGCGACCCCGAGGACGACCCGGCCGCCGACGCCCGCCTGCGCTGGGCGCGACGCTCGATGCCCGTCTCGCGCGCGGTCGCCGCCGAACTCCGCGACGGCGGACTGCTCCGCGGCACCCGCATCGGCGTCGCGATGTTCCTCGAGCCGAAGACGGCGGTGCTGAGCCTGCTCCTCCGCGACGCCGGTGCCGAGGTCGTCGTCTACGCGCACGCCGACGAGACCGACGACGCCGTGGCCGCGTCGCTCCGGGCGGCGGGGCTCACGGTGCACGCGAGCAGCACGGCCTCGCTGCCGGAGCAGAAGGCGCTCGCCCTCGCGATGCTCGACACCCGGCCGCACATCCTGCTCGACGACGGTTCCCACGTCATCCGGCTCGCCCACCAGGAGCGTCCGGACCTGCTGCCGACGATGCTCGGCGCGGCCGAGGAGACCACGAGCGGCCTCCGACCCCTGCGCGTGATGGCGTCGCGGGGCGAGCTCGGCATCCCGGTGGTCGCCGTCAACGACGCCCGCACCAAGACGTTCTTCGACAACCGGTACGGCACCGGGCAGTCGACGGTGTTCGCCGTGCTCGACCTGGTCGACGGCCTCCCGTCCGGTACACACCGAGTGATCTCGGGAGGCGCGGCGGTCGTCGCCGGGTTCGGGCACGTCGGCGAGGGGGTCGCGTTGGTGCTCTCCGCCCTCGGGTTCCGGGTCACGGTCGCCGAGACCGACCCGGTGCGCGCCCTGCAGGCGCTGTTCGCCGGCCACGCCGTCGCGCCGCTCGCCGAGGCCGTGCAGGCCGCCGACCTCGTGGTGAGCGCCACCGGGGTCGCTGACACCATCGACCTGCGCGTGCTGCGCTCGTGCGCGGACGGGGCCGTCGTCGCCGTCGCGGGTGGGGTCGACCACGAGGTCGCGCTCGACGACGCCCGCGCCGCCGGAGCCGGACTGCGGCCAGTGGGTCCGAAGGCCGAGCGCCTCGTGTTCCCCGACGCCGAGGGCGGACCGATCGTGCTCGATCGCGGCGGCTGCATCAACATCACGGCGGCCGAGGGCAACCCGATCGAGATCATGGACCTGTCCTTCGCCGCGCAGCTCGGGGCCGTCCGCATGCTGCTGGAGCGCGGCGACGAACTGGAGCGAGCCGTCGTGCCCCTCGATCCCGCGGTCGACGACGCGACTGCACGCGTGGCGCTCGCCGCGTTCGGAGCGCGCCCCGTTCCTCCCGTCCGCCTTGCCGAACACCCGGCGGACCGCGACCCGGACGTCCGGACGCGCCGTTTCGGAGACCCCGCATGAGCGACGTGCACCCGAGCGCCGCGCACCCGAGCGACGTGCAGCCGACCGCCGCGCACCCGCGTGCCGACCACTCCGTCGTCGTGCACTCGGCGCGCGTCGTCGTGCCGATGACCGCGCCCCCGATCGCCGACGGCGCGGTCGCCGTGCAGGACGGCCGCATCCTGCACGTCGGCGACCGGTCCTGGGTCGTCGACCAGCTCGCCGGCTCGGGTGCGACGTTCACCGAACGGCAGTGGCGCGGAGCCCTCCTGCCGGGCCTCGTCAACGCGCACTCGCACCTGCAGTACACCGGCATGGCCAGTGTCGGCCGAGGCCAGTACGACGGTTTCGAGGACTGGGCGTCCGCGTTCAACCAGGACTACGCCGAACCGCACGACTGGCGGGCCGAAGCAGCCGCTGGTGCCGCCGCCTCGATCCGCGCGGGCGTCACGAGCATCGCGGACATCGTCACCGACATCGAGGCGTCCACCGCGCTCGAGGACGCCGGGCTCGGTGGCATCGCCTACTGGGAGGTCATGGACTGGGAGAACGACGCCTGGCAGTCGCACGGCCGCGACCAGGTGCTCGACGAACTCGCCCGGATCCCGACGAACCCCGGCGCCGGTCTGTCGCCGCATGCGCCGTACTCGCTCGAGGTCGCGCCCCTCCTCGAACTCCCCGACATCGTCCGGCAGCGTGGGCTGCGCCTGCACCTGCACCTCGGCGAGGCCGCCTTCGAAGGGGAGCGCATTGCCCTCGGACCGGTTCCCGGACTCGACGGCGTCGACGGCGTCGGCCACGGCAACGACTGGCACCTGGCGAACGTGCCCTCGTTCCGGGCGCTCCGGGCACTCGGGTTCGGGGCGAGCGCCACCGCGTTCGTCGACCGGCTCGGGGTGCTCGGCCCGGACTGCCACATCGCGCACGGCGTCTACATGACCGCTGCCGACCGGGCGCTCCTGCGTGCTCGCGGCACCGCAGTCGCACTGTGCCCGCGGTCGAACGCCGTCATCGGACTCGATCCGCCACCGGTCGCCGACTACCTGCGCGAGGGCAGCCCGATCGCCATCGGCACCGACTCGCTGTCGTCGTCACCGTCCCTCGACCTGATGGCCGACGTCACGGCGTTGCACCGGATCGCCCGTGCCCAGGGGTACGGCCACCGCGACCTGCACGAGCGGCTCCTGTCGGCGGCGACCCTCGGTGGTGCGCACGCCATGGGACTCGCCGTCGGCCCGGACCGCATCGGCCACCTCGCCGTGGGCGCCCGCGCCGACCTGGCCGTCTTCGACGTCGACGCCCGGACCGTGCCCGACGCACTCGCCGAGCTCGTCGAGGACGGTGCCGGGCGTGCGTCCGCCACCGTCATCCGCGGGGTCGTCCGCGCCGTCGACGGAACACTGACCGGCGTGCCCACGTCGTCGCCCGACCGCCCCGCTCGCCCTGTCATCCCTGTGGAGGAACCATGACCGAGACCGCACCCCGCCCCGGCATGGCCGCCCGTCGCACCGTCGACGGCGAACTGATCGAGTGGCTCGACGTGCCGAAGCGTGCCATCGCCCTCGGCATGGAACCGCACCCCGAGGGCGGTTGGTACGTCCGCACCTGGACCTCGCCGGCCACGGTGACGACGCCCGCGGGGGACCGCCCCGCCGCGACCCTGATCCACTTCCTGCTGCCCCCGGGCGAGGCCTCGGCCTGGCACCGGGTGACGAGCGACGAGATCTGGATGTGGCACGGTCCGGACACCGTCGAGCTCGAACTCGGCGGCTCCGGTGATGTTCCCGAGCCCGGCGCGCGGATCACCCTCGGGCCCGACGCCGGTCGCGACCGGGTGAACGACGCGCAGGCGTTCGTGCGCGGTGGCGTGTGGCAGCGGACGATCCCGAACGACGGTGAGGTGCTGCTGAGCTGCCTGGTGTCGCCGGGCTTCTCGTTCGAGGACTTCACGATGGCCGACGAGGCCGAGTAGTACCGCGACACCGTTTCGCGTTGGTATCCCACCGCGAAGTACACTTCGACCTGCCCCCACCCCCTCGCACGAAGGCCCGACCGTGACCCGATCCCTCCGCCTCACCCTCGCCGTCGCAACAGCCGCGGTCGCCGCCCTCGCCCTGACGTCGTGCGCCGCCGGCAGCGGCAGCAACGAAGACGGCACCGTCACCGACGGCAAGCTGACGATCGCCACCGGCGAGCCGGCGTACTCGCCGTGGATCGAGGACAACAAGCCGGAGTCCGGCAAGGGCTTCGAGTCCGCCGTGGCCTACGCGGTCGCGAAGGAGATGGGCTACGCCGAGTCCGACGTCGTGTGGAAGCGCAGCACCTTCGACAGCGCGATCGCACCGGGCCCGAAGGACTGGGACCTCAACGTCCAGCAGTTCTCGATCGACGCGAAGCGCAAGAAGGCCGTCGACATGTCGAGCGCGTACTACACGACCACGCAGGCCGTGGTGACGACCAGCACCTCGAAGGCCGTCGACGACACGAGCATCGCCACGCTCAAGAAGGACGCGATCGGCGTCGCCACCGGGTCCACGTCGATCGCCAGCGTGAAGAGCGTGCTGGGGATCACCCCGCAGGTCTTCAACTCGAACGACGACGCCGTGCTCGCGCTGAAGTCGGGCCAGATCGACGCGATCGTCACCGACCTGCCGACGGCGTTCTACATGGCCGCAGCGCAGCTCGACGACGGCACGGTGTCGGCGCAGTTCCCGTCCGACGGCACGGGCGACCAGTTCGGCTTCGTCCTGCCGAAGGGCTCGGAGCTCACGAGCAAGGTGGACAAGGCACTCAAGTCGCTGACGGACGACGGCACGCTCGAGGACCTGCAGACCAAGTGGCTCTCCTCGGAGACCAACACCCCGGTCCTGAAGTGACCGCATGACCGTGCCAGCAGGCGCCGGCACCCCGGTGGCCGCAGCAGCGCCGAGCCAGGTCGAGCTCGAACGTCGGCTCTACCGCCGGCAGCGTGGACGCCGGTCGATCGTGGTGTCGGTGGTGTCGACGCTCGTGGTGATCGCGATCGCCTACTTCGGCGTCGTGAACACTCCCGGCTGGGCAGCGGTCCAGCAGTCGTTCTTCGACCCGCAGACCGCGATCGACACGTTCCCGGACATCCTGCTGGGCCTCTGGCTGAACGTCCGGATCCTGTTCTTCAGCGCCATCGGCGTCGCCGTGTTCGGCACGCTGCTCGCAGTGGTGCGGGGGCTGCGGAACCCGGTCTTCTTCCCGCTGCGGATGCTCGCGACCGGGTACACGGACCTGTTCCGCGGCCTGCCGCTCATCATCGTGCTGTACCTGGTCGGCTACGGGATCCCGGGCCTCGGGGTGTTCCCGCGGTTGCCCGCCGAGGTCTGGGGCACCCTCGCGATCGTCCTGACGTACTCGTCGTACATCGCCGAGGTCCTGCGTGCCGGCATGGAGGCCGTGCACCCCTCGCAACGTCTGGCCGCCCGGTCGCTCGGGCTCTCGCACGCCAAGACCCTGCGGCTCGTGGTGCTGCCGCAGGCGATCCGCAAGGTCACGCCGGCACTGATGAACGACTTCGTCTCGATGCAGAAGGACGTCGGCCTGGTGTCGATCCTCGGCGCCGTCGACGCGGTCCGTTCGGCGCAGATCGCGCAGGCGGAGACCTACAACTTCACGCCGTACTTCGTCGCGGGGCTGCTGTTCGTGGTGATCAGCCTGCCGCTGATCCGCGTCACGGACGCGATCGCGCGCCGCCAGCAGCGGCGCGAGCAGATCGGAGGGACCGTATGAGCGAGGTCGGCCAGGAGGCCCGTGGCGCGTCGGGTGCGGACGCTGCGGTCCTCGAGCTGCGCGGGTTGCGCAAGGCCTTCGGCGAGCACGAGGTCCTGCGCGGCATCGACCTGACGCTGCACCGCCACGAGGTCATCTGCGTCATCGGAGCGTCCGGCTCGGGCAAGTCGACCCTGCTCAAGACGGTGAACCTGCTCGAGGGCATCGACGACGGCGAGATCCTGCTGCAAGGGACCGACATCGCCGATCCCCGCATTGCCGTCGACGGCGTCCGGGCGCGGATCGGCGTGGTCTTCCAGCAGTTCAACCTGTTCCCGCACATGCGCGTGCTCGACAACGTGACGCTCGCCTCGCGGCAGGTGCACGGCGTCGGCCGGGCCGAGGCCGAGGCGACCGCGCGTCGGCTGCTCGAACGGATCGGGCTCGCGGAGTTCGCCGACGCCTACCCGGACCGGCTCTCCGGCGGCCAGCAGCAGCGTGTGGCCATCGTCCGGGCGATCGCGTCCGACCCCGAGCTCCTGCTGCTCGACGAGGTCACGAGCGCCCTCGACCCCCAACTCGTCGGCGAGGTGCTCGACCTGGTCACCGAGCTGAAGCGGCAGGGGTCGACGATCCTGATGACCACACACGAGATGCACTTCGCGCGGAACGTGGCCGACCGGATCGTGTTCCTGCACCGGGGCGAGGTCGTCGAGCAGGGCGTCCCCGCCGAGGTCCTCGACGCCCCGCAGCACCCGGCGCTGGTCGAGTTCCTCTCCCGCGTCCACGCCTGACCGTTCCGGCGGAGCCGTGGCAGCCGTGGCAGCCGAGCGCCGAGCGCCGCGCCCCGCGCCCCACGCCGGCCATCGCGCCCCGGTGTGCGGGGGCGCAGTGTCCGCAGCGGGGCGCGACGTCGACCGGCCAGCTCCGCGACCCGGGCGCAGCCCGCCCACGCGCCTAGAGCGTCAGCAGCACCTTCCCGACGACCTCGCCGTCGCGGACCTTCCGGTGCGCCTCCTCGACCTCGGCGAGCGGCAGGACGGTGTCGATCACCGGTCGGACGCTGCCGTCGGCGACGAAGGGCCAGACGTGCTCACGGACGGCGGCGACGATCGCGGCCTTCTCGGCGAGCGGCCGGGCGCGCAGGGTCGTCCCGCTGATCGACGCCCGCTTCCGCATCAGCGCGCCGAGGTCGAGCTCGGCGGTGCTGCCGCTGCCCGAGGCGATGACGGCGATGTGCCCGTTGGGTGCGAGCGCCTGCAGGTTCCGCGCCAGGTAGGACGGTCCGACGACGTCGAGCACCACGTCGACCCCGACGCCGTCCGTGAACGCGAGGACGCGCTCCACGAAGTCCTCGGTGCGGTGGTCGACCACCAGATCGGCACCCAGGTCACGCGACGCCTGGACCTTTCGGTCACCGCCGCTCGTCGCGATCACCGTGGCACCGAGGGCCTTCGCCCACAGGACGGCGTGCGAGCCCATGCCGCCTGTGCCACCGTGCACGAGCAGGGTCTGCCCGGGGCGGAGTCCGGCGAGCATGCCGATGTTCGAGTACACGGTGCAGGCCGCTTCGGGCAGGCCGGCAGCCTCGACCAGGTCGACCGAGTCGGGGACCGGCAGCACCTGCGTCGCGGGAGCGACGACGAGCGAGGCGTAGCCGCCGCCCGACAGCAGGGCGCACACGCGGTCGCCGACGGACACCGAGGTCACCCCGTCGCCGAGGGCCCGGACGGTGCCGGAGACCTCGAGCCCGAGGACCTCCGAGGCCCCGGGCGGCGGCGGGTAGTTCCCCGCACGCTGCTGCAGGTCGGCGTTGTTCACCCCGGCGGCGGCGACCTCGATGAGCACCTCGCCCGCGGCGGGCACCGGGTCGGGCAGGTCGGTCACGGACATGGTGGTGTCGTCGAACGTGATGGCGCGCATGCCTCGACGGTACGCCGGGCGGCCGGTCATCCTGTGAGTGCCCCATGTACGCTCGATGACGGATCTGCACCTCATCCGGGGGAGTGCGGACCGATCGAGGGGGACTCTCCACCATGCCGAAGAACAAGCTCATCGCGCTCGCCACCGCCGGCCTCGCGCTCACCCTGCTCGCCGGTTGCTCGACCGGGCCGTCGAAGGCCGACCAGTGCACCCAGTTCGAGAAGACGGTCAAGTCCGCCGCCGAGGGCGTGCAGTCCGAAGCCGCGAACCTGCAGTCCGACCCGGACGCCGCCGTCACGAAGCTCAAGGAGCTCGACGAGAAGATCTCCGACGGCGTCGACGACCTGTCGGACGACGCCCTGCAGGACAAGGGCGAGGCCTTCGAGGACGCCTACGGCGACCTCGTCGACCAGATCGAGGACATCGCGAAGGACCCGCAGTCGGCCGACGTCTCGGCGCTCACGAAGTCCAGCACCAAGGTGCAGGACGCCGGCAACGCCTTCCAGAAGGAGTGCAACTCCTGATGCGCCGCACCCTCACCGCGGTGACCACGGCGCTCGTCGCCGTGGCGATGCTGGCGGGCTGCTCCGGCGGCTCGTCCGGCGACGGCGGCTCGTCCGACGGCGGCGCCTCGACGGAGACGTCGAAGACGTCTGCCCCGTCGAGGACGTCGGCCGCCGCCGCGCAGACGAAGACCGAGGCGTGTGCCCTGGTCGAGAACGAGCTCAAGTCGTTCATCGCCGAGCAGACGTCGTCCTCAGCACCGGCGGACCCCGCAGCACGGGCGAAGCTCGTCGGCGAGTTCACCGACCGTCTCGACGCGGCGCTGCCGAAGGTCACCAACGACGACGTCCACGACGCCTTCGAGGACTTCACCGAGGACGCGAAGGAGTACGCCTCGGCGCTCACCTCCAGCGGCTCGAGCGACTCCGCCGAGGCGAAGGGCGCCCAGACCGACGTGCAGTCCTCGCTGAACGAGGTCTCGGCGGTCTGCCCGAGCAACTAGTCGCCACACCAGGTCCCGACACCACGACGCCCCGCAGCTCCGACCGGAACTGCGGGGCGTCGTCGTGGGACTGCTCAGACGGCCGCCGGCTGCGACGCGTCCAGACGGGCGACGTCCTCCGGTCGCAGCTTCACGGTCGGTGCGGTCAGCGAGTTGAGGATCGACTGCGGCCGCGAGGCCCCGGGGATCGGGACGACCACGTCGCTCTTCTGCAGCTCCCACGCGAGCGCGATCACCTGCGGGGTCACGCCGCGGTCGCGTGCGATGTAGGCAAAGTCCTCATAGGCGGTGCCGAGGTCGGCGGCGTTCGCGATGCCCCCGAGCGGGCTCCACGGCAGGAACGCGATCCCGAGCTCGTCGCAGAGCTGGAGTTCCGGCTCGCTCGACCGGAACTTCGGCGAGAACTGGTTCTGCACCGAGGCGAGTCGGCCGTCGAGGACCTCGTTCGCCGTCCGGATCTGGTCGGGGTCCGCGTTCGAGATGCCGGCCATCCGGATGACGCCCTCGTCGAGCAGCTCGCCGAGCGCGCCGACCGACTCGGCGTACGGGACGGCGGGGTCCGGACGGTGGAACTGGTACAGGCCGATCGCCTCGACGCCGAGGCGCTTCGCCGATGCCTTCGCCGCCTGCTTCAGGTACTCGGGGTGGCCGTTCTGCGCCCAGGCGCCGGCCTCCGGTCGCAGGTGTCCGCCCTTCGTGGCGATGAGGATCGACTCGGTGTCGCCGTGGAACTCGCGGACCGCCCGGGCGATGAGCTCCTCGTTGTGCCCCACCTCGTCGTGGGCGGCCAGGTGGTACGCGTCCGCGGTGTCGATGAGCGTGACACCGTTCTCGAGCGCGGCGTGGATGGTCGCGATGGACTGTCGTTCGTCGGGTCGGCCCTCGATCGACATGGGCATCCCGCCCAGACCGATGGCGCTGACCGACACGTCTCCGATGACTCGTTGCTTCATGGCCCCAGCATGCGCCGGGGGTGCGCGGTCGCGCACAGGGTGCGTCGCGCAGTGGTGGTGACCGCCCGCCGACCGGGAGGCCCGTGGCGGCCCCGCCCCGCGCCTCCCGTCCGCCGTCCGGCCCCGTCCACCGCGCCCGCTCCGTTCAGCGCCGCGCCCAGCTGGGCGCGTGCTCCGGCAGCGGCCCGAAGGCGATGCCCCGGGCGTAGAGGCCCCGCGACGGCGGCACGTACCGGGCGAGCAGCACGGGCAGCAGCGGTGGCCCGTCCTGCAGCCGTCCGGCGAAGGCCCGCTCGAACACGACGCGGTGCAGCACAGCCTGCGCCGACTGGACGATCACTGCGGGCGGCCTCCGACGACGCTGCACCGCGGCCAGCGCACCGTCCAGCCCCGCACCACCGAGCCCGTGCCGCAACGACGGAACCAGGATCGCGGCCGTCGCCACGGCGTCCTGCACCGCGAGGTTGATCCCCACCCCACCCGCGGGCGACATCGCGTGCGCCGCGTCGCCGATGCACAGCAGCCCCGGCCGCCACCACCGCCGCAACCGGTCCATCCGGACGTCGAGCACGTGCACGTCGCCCATCGACCCGATCGTGTCGACCCGGTCGGCGAAGTCCGGACGGAGCCGGGCCACCCGCTCCCGGAAGGCAACCACGCCCTCGGCCCGCAGCGTCGCGTCCGAGCCCTTCGGGGCGAAGTAGGCGACCTGGTGGTAGTCGGGCCGCGGGAAGCTCAGCAGCACGTCCTTCCCCGAGAACGCGGGGGTCAGGGCGCTCGCCGCGTCGCCCGACCGCCGGGGGAGCCGGAACCACCAGGTGTCGAACGGCACCGGGAACGCCCGCGGCACGAGCCCCGCTGCCCGGCGCAGGACCGAGTT
Source organism: Curtobacterium sp. PhB170 (assembly GCF_003752345.1). Lineage (NCBI taxonomy): Bacteria > Bacillati > Actinomycetota > Actinomycetes > Micrococcales > Microbacteriaceae > Curtobacterium > Curtobacterium sp. PhB170. The sequence continues at coordinate 37,781 of NZ_RJUM01000013.1, read as the reverse complement.
CCGTCCGTCGCACGCGATCACGACGTCGGCGCGGAGCTCCTCGGGTTCGCCACTGCCGTCGCGCGTGCGGAGGTGGACCCCGGTGACGGTGCCGTTCTCCTCGATGAGCCCGGTCGCCGCGCGGCCCATCGCGATGTCGAACGACGGTTCCTGCCGGGCAGCGGTCACGAGCAGGTCGAGCAGGTCCCACTGCGGCACCATCGCCACGTGGTCGTACGGAGGATCGAGCCGTGAGAAGTCGCCGAGCAGCAGCCGTGACCCGTCGGGCATCGGCAGGGAGAAGTCGTCGAGCCGTGACTGCGGCAGGGCCCGGAAGCGCTCGCCGAGGCCGAGCTCGTCGAGCAGCCGGATCGTCGAGGCGTGCACGGTGTCGCCCCGGAAGTCCCGGTTGAAGTCGTCGTGCTGCTCGACGACGCGCACGGCGATGCCGGCCCGGGCGAGCAGCAGCCCGAGGACGACCCCGGCGGGGCCGCCACCGACGACCGCGACCGTCGTCCGCGACACCGTCACCATGCCGTGGACGCTACGCCGTGTCGGACGGGAGGCCCGTGGCCGTGTCCGCCACGGGCCTCCCGTCCGTCGCCGCGTCGCCTCTGCCCACGCGACGCGGTGCGACACCGTCGACGTCGACGATGTCGCTGCTGCGCGCGCGCAACTGGTTGCGGTCGCAACGAACGACGAACTCGTTGTCGTACGACGTCGATGGTGTCGTTCGGAGTCGGTCCGGCGAGGCGCGGGTGCGCGACGGGGCTAGGCGCTCGCGGACACCGAGGACGACGCGGTCTCGTCGTCGGCGGCGTTCGCGAAGACGACCCCGCCCCACGTGATGACGGCGATCGCGAGCACGAAGCCGACCGCGGCGATCCACCACGACGACTTCCGACGGATCCACGCGCCGATCGCCAGCACGATCGTGGCGACGCCGATCACGAACGCGCCGCCGACGGCGATGGCCGTGCCGCCGATGTACCCGCCGGGCGAGCACCCGGCCGAGGCATCGCAGGTCGCGGTCGCCGAGATGACCGCGATGATGCCGACGACGGCGGTGACGATCGTCATCACGGCACCGAAGGCCAGCAGCAGCACGGTGGAGATCCGGTCGGCGAGCTTCGCCGGCGGGAACAACGTGGTGCCGCTGCGCTCCCAGGCCGCGCGCTGCGGGTCCTGGGGGCCGGGCGAGGACTGCGGCGGACCGCCGGGGACGTTGGACCAGGTCATGGGAGCAGTCCTACCGCGCTTCGACGCCGAACGCCTGTGCGAGCCGCTGGATCTTCTGCGCCCGACCCAGGCGGGGCAGGTCGGAACCGTCGCGGATGACCTTGCCGCGGGCCTCGAAGTCGTCCAGGAAGTCCTGCGCCCAGGCGACGTCGGTCGGGGTGGGGGAGATGACCTCGTTGATGACGGGCAGCTGCTCGGTGTCCAGGCAGAGCTTGCCGGTCAGGCCGAGTGACACCGCGACCTGGGACTGCTCGCGCAGGATCGGGTGCGACGACCCCACCGTCGGGCCGTCGATCGGGCCGGGCAGGTCGCCGACGCGCGAGGCGACGACGAGCTTCGACCGCGGGTACGCCATCGCCAGGGTGTCGGCGCTCGTGCCGGTGTCGCGGCGGTAGTCGCCGGAGCCGAACGCGAGCCGGAACGCGCCCTGGGCCCGCGCGATCGAGACGGACTCCTCGATGCCGAGCGCCGACTCGACCAGGGCGATCACCGGGGTCTGGCCGCCGAGCCGGTGCCACGTGTCGGTGACCTGGGCCGGGGACTCGGTCTTCGCGAGCATCACGCCCTGCAGCCCGGGCAGGCCGCGGAGCTCCTCGACGTCGTCGGCCCAGAAGTCGGTCGTGACGTCGTTGATCCGGACCCAGGCTTCGCCGCCTCCGGCCAGCCACGCGGCGACGCCCTGCCGTGCCGAGGGCTTGGCGGCAGGGTCGACGGCGTCCTCGATGTCCAGGATGATCTGGTCGGCGCGGGACCGCTGGGACTTCTCGAACCGGTCGGTCGCGGTGCCGGAGACGAGCAGCCACGAGCGGGAGATCTCGGCGGGGACCGATCGACGCCGGTTCGGCGTGGGGGCGGACGGGGTGGTGCGGTCGTCGATGGCCATGCCCCGTTGGTACCACATCGGGCGGGTCGGGCGCGGACCGGAGTGCTTCACCGTGCACCGGAAACCCCGAAACCTCGGTTCATTGCCAGAGAGGGCGCTCGTTCCCGCCTACAGTGTCGGATGTGTGGCGAGCGGACAGGGTGACCGACGGTGAGGACGACGTGAACGACGACGTCCCCGTCGAGGGTGCCCACGAGCGCCCGGATGACGAGCGAGACGACCGCGGCCAGCGAGACCACCGCGACGAGCGAGACGACCGAGACGAGCAGCAGGACGTGGACGAGGACCGGACCGACGACGAACCGGACCGCACGCTCCGCCCGGAACTGCAGCTGACCAGCCCGCAGGCGATCAGCCTCGGCGACCCCCGGCTGCAGGCGGGCAACGCGGCCGAACCGACGTGGGACGGCTGGCGCGGCCAGCTCACCGGCGTCGGCGGCACGAGCCCGCTCACCCACTTCAGCGACCACCCCCGCGCGCGCATCGAACTGTCGACGACGCACCCGGGCGGCCTCGCGCAGTTCATCACCGGCAAGACCACCCTGCTGTCCAGCCTGATCCGCGACGAGGTGGCGCTCCGTGCGGCCCGCGTCGCGGCCGGCCAGGTCGAGGCGAAGGGCACCGAGCTCGCCACCGTGCGCGGGATCGACGCCGTGAAGCTCGGCATCGGCATGGCGGACTGGAAGCACGGCGACGAGCAGTTCCGCGGCCCGGTGCTCCTGCGCCCGCTGGCGATCCGCCGCCACGGCCGTGACTTCGAGGTCCGGCTCCTCGGCGAACCCGTGCTCAACCCGGGTCTCGCCGATGCCCTGCACGAGCAGTTCGGCGTCATCCTCGACGCGCAGTCCTTCGTGGCGCTCGCGCAGCAGGACGGCTCGTTCACGCCGAACCCCGTCATCGACCGGCTGCGTGGCCTGACCGCGCACATCCCCGGCTTCTCCGTGCACGCCCGGCTCGTGGTCTCCACGTTCGCCGAGGTCGCGACCGGCCTGGTCGAGGACACCGGTGACCTGTCCCACCCCGTGCTCGACGCCCTGGCCGGCAACCCGAGCGCCAAGTGGCAGGTCGAGCAGTCGTACCACCCGGTCGAGCAGACCCCGTCGGACGAGCGCAGCCCGGAGACCGACACCCTGCTGCTCGACGCCGACGACGAGCAGGAGAACGTGATCGCGCAGATCGCGGCCGGCAACTCCATCGTCGTCAAGACCCTGCCCGGCACCGGTGGAACCCAGACGATCGTGAACGCCCTGGGCGGCCTGGTCGCCGCCAACAAGCGCGTCCTCGTCGTGAGCCCGCGCCGTGCGACCCTGCGGGGCATCGCCGCGCGCTTCGGCGAGGTCCAGCTGCCCGGCGTCGCGGTCACGCCCTCGACCCTGCGCCGTGACGTCGTCCGTGCGATCGCCCGGAACGAGAAGGCGGCTCGTCCGAACCTGCGCGAGGTCGACGACGCCCTGGTCCGGCTCCGCAAGGTCCTGAAGGACTACCGCGGTTCGCTCACCCGCAAGGACGCCGACTTCGGCGTCTCGGTGCTCGACTGCCTGGTCGAGCTCTCGCGCCTGTCGCTCCTGCCTGTCCCGCCGTCGACGACCGCGCGGCTGTCGAAGCGGTCCGTGGCGTCCATGGTCGAGGGGCGCTCGCGCGTCGCCGAGACGATGGTCAGCGCGGCCAACCTCGGCGAGTTCCGCTACGGCCCCGACGACTCGCCCTGGTACGGCGCGAAGTTCTCCACCAGCGACGGCGCCCAGCGTGCCCACCGCATCGCGAAGGACCTCGACTCCGACGGGCTGCCGACGCTGCTCCGCCGCGCGCACGACCTCGTGAGCTCGACGCACATGCGCCAGTTCACGACGATCAACGAGCTCGGCATCTACCTGCGCCTGCTCACCGAGATCCGTGACACCCTCGACCGCTTCCTGCCGGTGGTCTTCGACCGCTCGGTGTCGGAGCTCGTCGCCGCCACCGCCCCACGTGGCGAGGGCGCTCCGATGTCGTCGACGAACCGCCGTCGCCTGAAGAAGCTCGCTCGTGAGTACGTCCGCCCCGGCGTGCACGTCTCCGACCTGCACGAGGCCCTGACCCGGGTGCAGCAGCAGCGCGTGCTGTGGCAGCGCTACGTCGCGGCCGGCGTGAACCCCGAGGTGCCCACGGGGATCGCGGACGTGCAGGTGCTGTTCTCGAACGTCGCCGAGGACCTCGCGCGGCTCGACGAGCCGCTCGGCCGGACCGAGCGCGACCGTCAGCTCGCGAACACCCCGGTCGACCAGCTCGTCCCCACCATCGCCGAGCTCGCGGCCGAGTCCGACGTCCTGCACAACCTGCAGGAGCGCACCGAGCTCATGCAGACCCTGCGCGACCTGCAGCTCGAGCCGCTCATCACCGACCTGGCGAACCGCCACGTGCCGGACCTGCAGGTACCGGCCGAGCTCGAGCTCGCCTGGTGGCAGTCCGCCCTCGAGACGATGCTCGAGTCCGACCGGGCGCTGCTCGGCGCGAACACCGACATGCTCGACCGGGTCGAGGCCGACTTCCGCCTCGTTGACGACGCCCACGCGGCCGGGGTCTCCCAGGGCCTGGCGTGGCAGCTCGCCGAGAACTGGAAGGTCGGACTCGTCGACTGGCCGGAAGAGGCCACGGCGCTGAAGACCCAGCTGCGCGAGGGTGCGATCACCTCGCGGCTGCTCCAGGACTCCGCACCGCACCTGTCCCGGTCGATCGCACCCGTGTGGCTCGCGAGCCCGTACGAGGTGTCGCAGATCGCCGACACGATGCCGTTCGACACCGTGATCCTGGTCGACGCCGGCGCCGTGACCATCGCCGAGACCGTCGGAGCCGTCCGCCGTGCGCGCCAGACCGTCGTCTTCGGTGACCCCGTCACGCAGACGCCGTCGCCGTTCCGCATCGCGGTCGACCCCGAGCACCGTGCGCTGCAGGTCGACGAGGGCACCCTCGACGCCTTCCACGCCGACTCCGCCCTGGCGAAGCTCTCCACGCTGCTGCCGACCCTGTCGCTCTCGCGGTCGTACCGCGCCGGCGGCGAGGACCTGGCCGAGCTCGTGAACCGTCGCTTCTACGGCGGCAAGATCGAGTCGCTGCCGTGGGCCGGCTCGTTCCTCGGGCACGGCTCGATCGCGCTCGACTACGTCAGCGACGGCAAGGCCGTGCCGGACCCCGAGTCCGGCGCCGTCGAGAGCGTCGACGCCGAGGTGGACCGCGTGGTGCGCCTCGTCATCGACCACGCCCGCACCCGCCCGTCCGAGTCGCTCATGGTCATCACCGCCTCGGCGAAGCACGCCGTGCGCGTCGAGCAGGCCGTGCTGACCGCGGCGCAGGGCCACAAGGACCTGACCGAGTTCGTCATCGGCGACCGCGCCGAGCCGTTCATCGTGGCGACGCTCGAGCAGTCGGTGGCGCAGAGCCGCGACCGCGTCGTGTTCTCCATCGGCTACGGCCGCACCCCGCACGGCCGTGTCCTGCGCGACTTCGGTCCGCTCGGCAAGCCCGGCGGCGAGCGGCTGCTGGCGGTCGCGATGACCCGTGCACGCCGCTCGATGGTGATCGTGACGTGCTTCCAGCCGTCCGACATCGAGGCCGAGCGCATGGGCCACGGCACCGTCGCCCTCGCCGAGATCCTCGCCGAGGTGCGTGCGCGCACCACCGCCGAGTACGTGCCGGACGACTCCGACCCGCTGCTCGTCGACCTGGCCCGCCGACTCGAGATGCGCGGCATCCCGGTCGCGCTCGGACATCGCGGCAAGCTCGGCCTGGTGGCCGCGCACGGCGGGGTCTGCGTCACGATCGAGACCGACGCGTCGCTGGTCAAGGGGTCGCTGCGCGAGTCGCTCCGCCTCCGCCCGGAGGTCCTGCGCCGACTCGGATGGCACTACGTCCGCGTGCACGCGTTCCAGCTGTTCTCCGACCCGGACCGCGTCGCGAACACCGTCGCAGCCGTGCTCGGTGTCGACCGTGGCGCCACGCAGGAGATCTCGATCCCCCCGATCCCCGCACGCCGATGACGGACCGGCCGAGCCGGCGGGCCTCCCGGCCCGCCGGTCCGGTCACGCCGGAGACGGACCAGCTGGTGGGCACGTGGACGCGAGCCGACGACGCGTCGTCAGCCGCGCCTCCCGTCCGGTCAGCGTCTCCGGAACGCGACACGGACGCCCTGTCGGGAGGCCCGGTGCGGCGCCGCAGACGCGTCACCACCCAGCCGGTGCCGGGTTCGGACCCCACCCCCGCACCGGAGCCGGCGCGGCACGGAACCGGCGAGAACGATGTCCGTCTCCGGGCGGACGTCCCGCCCCACTGGTAGCAGGTAGCCTGGCCTGCGATGACTGACACCGTGCGGGAGCGCCCCGACTGGCAGACCTGGCCGAACCTGATCTCGCTGTTCCGGCTGCTGCTGATCCCGGTCTTCGTGTGGCTCGTCGTCGCCGGACACCCGGGCTGGGCGTTGGTCGCACTCGTCGTCATCGGCGTGAGCGACTGGGCGGACGGCTTCATCGCACGCAAGTTCGACCAGGGCTCGAAGCTCGGCAAGGCGATCGACCCCGTCGCCGACCGACTCGCCATCATCGCGATCGTGCTGTCGCTCGTGCTGACCGGCCTGCTGCCGTGGTGGGTCGTCGCCGTCGTCGTGCTCGTCGACCTGGTGCTCGTGGTGCTCTCCAGCGTGCTGTTCCACGGCAACCCGGACCTCGACGTCACGTGGACCGGCAAGACCCGCTCCGCGCTGCTCTTCGTGGGCCTGCCGGTGCTGCTGTTCTCGGCCGTGCACGCCGTCGACGAGAACGCGCCGTGGGTGCGGGTCGTCGCGCTGGTCTTCGTCTACCTCGGCACCGTGGGCCACGTCCTGGCGGGCATCCAGTACGCGACGGCGATGTTCGCCAAGCGCCGCCGCGTCACCGCCGCCTGACGGCACCCCTGCCGCCCCGTGACGCCGGCTGCGGCCGGTAGCGCACGATCGCACCCGGTAGCGCACGATCGCGCCCGCGAACGGGCATCGCGCCCCGAAGAGTCGGGGCGCGATGACCGTGGAGGGGCGCGATCGCGGCGCCGTCGGCGGGGACGACCCTGCTAGAGCTTCGTCGAGCCGCCGATACCGGGTCCCTCGGGAGCGGTGCTCGGCGCGATGTGTGCGCCGGTCCCCGTGCTCGTCGGGACACCGTTCTGGGAGCGCAGCAGGTCGCGGATCTCGAGCAGCACCTCGACGTCCGTCGGGGGCACGTCCTGCGGGGTCTGCTCCTCGTCGTTCTTGACGCGCTCGAACGCCACCTTCTTCAGGTGGTTCACGGGCACGACGAGGGCGAAGTACACGACGGCGGCGACGATCACGAAGTTGATGACCGCGCCGATGATCGCGCCGAACAGGATCTTCGCGCTTCCGCCGGAGACCGTCGGGATGGACCAGACGAGCGCCTTGTCGAGGCTCGACGCGTTGAAGACCGCGCCGATCAGGGGGTTGATGAGGCTGGTGACGATCGCGGTGACGATCGCGGTGAACGCAGCACCGATGACGACTGCGACGGCCAGGTCGATGACGTTGCCGCGGAGCAGGAACTCCTTGAAGCCCTTCACGGGACTCCTTCCGGTCGAGGACAGTCGCCGGACGGCGACCCCAACAACCTATCGGCGAGGAGTGCTCGTGGTCAGGAGGCGCTGGGCTTCGGCGTGCTCGGCTTCGACTCGGTCTTCGCCGGGGTGGACTTCGTCTCCGACTTGGCCGGCGTGCTCGACGAGCCCTCGGACTTCGGCGCCGGGCGGGAGTCGGTGCGGTAGAAGCCGCCGCCGTTGAACGTCACGCCGACGGGGGAGAACACCTTGCGCAGGACACCGCCGCACACCGGGCACTCGGTCAGGGTGGCGTCGGAGAACGACTGCTTGATGTCGAACGCGTTGTCGCACTCGGTGCAACGGTACGAGTAGGTGGGCACGTCAGCTCCGGAACGTGATGATGCGCGACGGCGTGATGATGCCGTCAACGGGTTCGTCGTGGGGTTCGCGCGGGACCTCGTCGAGGTACTCCGCGTCGAAGATCACAGCATAGACGGGCGGGCGCTTCGCCATTGACCCGAGGGTCTTGTCGTAGTAGCCGCGACCCCAACCCATCCGGACGCCGTCGTGCCCGACCGCGGCCGCGGGGGCGAGGATCGCGTCGACGTCGTTGATGGCGATCGGGGACAGGACCTCGCCGACGACCTCCGGCATGCCGAAGATGCCCTCGGTCTCGCTCTCACCGTCGCCGACCGCCCAGTCGAGCAAGCCGTCCTCGCGCGTGACCGGCAGGAGCACCCGGATGTCGTGCGCGAACGCCCAGTTCAGGAACGGCCGGACGTTCGGCTCGTCCGACGCCGACAGGTACAGCGCGAGCGAGGTGACCTGGCGCTCCTCGGCGAAGCGCTGCAGGGTCGCGGTGAGCGCCGCACTGTCCGCGTCGCGTTCCGTCGTGGTCCGGGTGCGCCGCCGCTGCCGGAGTTCGGCTCGCAGGGCGCGCTTCTCGTTCCCGAGATCAGCGATCATGCGCAGGAGTCTACCGAGCGCATCCGTTGCGGCTTCCCGCCGGGAAACGCGCTGATGCCGTGTCCCCAGTAGCGATGACATGCCCCGGAAACCCGGATCGGATACGGTCTGGGGCATGGGCTTCCAGATTTCCAAGGCGGTGATCCCAGCGGCAGGGCTGGGCACTCGCTTCCTCCCCGCGACCAAGGCGATGCCGAAGGAGATGCTCCCCGTCGTCGACAAGCCAGCGATCCAGTACGTGGTGGAAGAGGCTGTCGGCGCAGGACTCACCGACGTCCTGATGATCACGGGCCGCAACAAGAACGCACTCGAGAACCACTTCGACCACGTGTCGGAGCTCGAGGAGACCCTCAAGAAGAAGGGTGACCACGAGAAGCTGCAGAAGGTCAACCAGTCGACGGACCTCGCCGACATGCACTACGTGCGCCAGGGTGACCCGCTCGGCCTCGGCCATGCGGTGCTCCGCGCGAAGATGCACGTCGGGCGCGAGCCGTTCGCCGTGCTCCTCGGTGATGACATCATCGACGCCCGCGACCCGCTGCTCAAGCGCATGATCGAGGTCCAGGGCGAGAAGAACGCCACGATCGTGGCGCTGCTCGAGGTCCCCGAGTCGCAGACCCACCTGTACGGCATCGCCACGGTCGAGCCGACCGACACCGACGACGTCGTGAAGATCACCGGGCTCGTCGAGAAGCCCCCGCAGGGTGAGGCGCCCTCGAACCTGGCCATCATCGGCCGCTACGTCATCCGCCCCGAGGTCTTCGACGTCCTCGAGAAGCAGGAGCCCGGCAAGGGCGGCGAGATCCAGCTCACCGACGCACTCATGAAGATGGCGAGCGCCGAGGAGTGGACCGGCGGCGTGTACGGCGTCGTGTTCCGTGGACGCCGGTACGACACCGGTGACAAACTCGACTACATCAAGGCGATCGTGCAGCTCGCCTCGGACCGCGAAGACCTCGGCCCCGACCTCAAGTCGTGGCTGAAGGAGTTCAACGCGGGCGAATGAGTCGGCCATCCCGCCCGGGACCGTGCACACGGACCCGGGCGGGACACCCCGTCCCGCACAGCGGCGGGATCCCGGAGGAACCAAGCGATGACGACGATCCCGACCCTGTCCCACGGGCGGGTCACCATCCGGCCCCTCCGGCTCCGTGACACGCGCGACCTCGACCTCGCGCTCGCGTCGAACCGTTCGTGGCTCCGCACTTGGGAGGCCACGAACCCCTCAGGACACGTCTCCACCGACGTCCGCGGCAGCATCCGCGCGCTCCAGGCCAACGCCCGCGCGGGACTCGGACTGCCGTTCGCGATGGAACTCGACGGTCGGTTCGTCGGGCAGCTCAACGTCTCCGGCATCACCTACGGGTCACTGGCCAGCGCCTCGATCGGCTACTGGGTCGTCGAGGACGCCGCCGGACACAACGTGACCCCGATCTCGGTCGCCCTCGCCGTCGACCACTGCTTCCGCGCGGTCGGCGTGCACCGCATCGAGATCTGCATCCGGCCCGAGAACGCCCCGTCCCTGCGGGTCGTCGAGAAGCTCGGGTTCCGGTACGAAGGGCTGCGTCGCCGGTACATCCACATCAACGGGGACTGGCGCGACCACTTCTGCTTCGCGCTCGTCGCCGAGGAGGTCCGCGAGGGCGTCCTCGAGCGCTGGGTCCGCGGGCAGGTGCCACCCGGCCTCGGTGCCGTGCCGCTCGCCGCCCGCGACGAAGCCGCCCTGCCGATCACCACCACGCCCCGGCTGTAGATTCCGCCGCGACACGCGCAACACGCGTTCCGCAATCACGCGACGGGGATACCCCCGCCCCTACCGTGTCCCCATGGCAGGAATCGGCTCGTGGGGTGGCGGCATCGTCCTGCTCGTCGCGGCCGTCCTCTGGCTCGTCTACCTGATGCCCTCGTGGGCCGCCCGACGCCAGTACCTCGCCACCGAACGCAACGCGATCCGGTTGCAGCAGACCCTGCGGATCCTGGCGCAGACCGCTGAACTGCCCGACGAGGTCCGTGTCGAGATGAACGCGAAGTCCCTGGCCGAGGCGCAGCGCGTCGCCCGGTCCGAAGAGGCCAAGCGCACCGCGATCGTCCGCGCCCACGAGGCCGCACGCCAGCGCGAGATCACCCGCCGGCTCGCCGAGCAGGCCCCCGTCCTCGAGCGTGCGTCGTCGGTGCCCGCACTGACCGCGATGCGCATGCGACGCTCCCGGCTCGGAGCCACCCTGTTCGGCACGCTCGGCGTCGTCGTCGCACTCGTCGTCTTCGTCGCGTCACCCGCCCTGTGGCTCGTCGGTGTCGCGGGGCTCCTCGCCGCGGGTGGGTCCGCAGCGGTCCTGGCCCAGCTGCACCAGGTGGCGACGGCACGGAAGACCCGTGTCGCGGCGGCCGAGGCGGGCGCGACCCGTGCCTCCCGGCCCGCGAGCACGTGGACGGACCCGGCGCCGCCGCTGTCGACCGATCAGTCCGCAGAACCCGCGCAGGACCGCAGCTGGACCCCGAACCGGGTGCCGAAGCCGCTGTACGTGGAGCGTCCGACAGCGCCCGCTGCCTCGCCGGAGTCGTCGGCCGAGCTCGCCGCGCGACTCAAGGAGCGCGTTGCCGAGGCCAAGGCCGAGGCCGAGGCGGAAGCTGCTGCCATCCGCGCAGGCGAGGCCGACCCGTCACTCGCCACCGTGTCCCGGATGCGTCCGGAGCTCGAGGACGCTGCCGCGTCGCTGTCCGCCCACGACCAGGGGCGTCTCGCCGAGCGGCTGGGGCTGCGTGCTCCCGCCGTCCCGGAGCTCGTCGCCGAGACGCCGGACGAGCCGACCACGCCGCCGGGCCCGCCGAGCAAGTGGGCCGGCATGGGCGTCCTGGACGACGACGCGTACCAGCAGGCCGATCTCGACGCGATCATGCGCCGGCGCCGCGCGGTCTGACCCGCGGCATCAGCGGCACGCCGAACGGCTGTCCACGATTTCGGATCGGCCGAACGGTGGTGCTAGTGTGATCGAGCACTTGGGGCTATGGCGCAGTTGGTAGCGCGTCTCGTTCGCAATGAGAAGGTCAGGGGTTCGAATCCCCTTAGCTCCACCAGGTAGCAACACGAACGGCCCGGAACCCACAGGTTCCGGGCCGTTCTGCGTTCGGGGCCGACGGGGCCTGACGAGCACGCGTTTCGCGACGATCCACGAGTCGTTCGTCGCGTGTCCTGTCGGAGAACGGGTGCGGACGGGCCGGACGCGTGCCGGTGACGCGACCGTGTCAGCTCGCGAAGCTGTCCGTCAGGACACCCGCCTGCGCGAAGGACGTGTGGATCGCGTTCGCGGCCTGCTCGAAGGCGCGGTTGCCACGCGAGATCCCGATCGCCCCGCCCTTGATCGCGGACTTGCCGGAGCCGCGCAGCAGTCGAGCGACGGTGCGGCCGTCCGCGGTGACCATGATCTGCACGTCGAGCCGGGTGTGGAAGGTGCGGTCGTTCGCGAGCCCGCCGATGAGCAGCGTCAGGCCCATGCTGCCGCGCGTGGCCCGGAGTGCGCCCTGTTCGGCGTCGTCGACGGTGTAGCCCTCGCGGGCGAGGGCCTCGCGCACCCGTGCTCGGGCGGTCTCGGGGTCGGTGGCGACGAAGAAGTCGTGGCTCTCGGGCATGGTCTGTGATCCTCTCGAACGTGTCCGTGCGGACACGGAGGACGCTCGCCCCCCCGGAGACGATCATGCCGTGTCGGAACGTCAGGTGCGTCGCTTACGCTGGCTGTGTCATGACTGCCTCGATGAACCGCCGCGCACTCCTGTCCCTCGCCGGTGTCGCCGGGATCGGCCTCGCGGTCGCTGCGTGCTCGTCCGGCAGCGACGATGCCGGCAAGAAGGACGGCAGCAAGGGTCCGGCCGGCGGCGAGACGACGTCGGCCCCGTCCGCGAAGCCGGTGGCGAAGTCCCTCACCCCGGCGCAGGTCCCGCTCGTCGGCGGCGTCACGGTCACCGTCGCGGGGACCGGCCTCGCCGCGGTCAAGGGCGTCACGGTCGGCGGGGTGGCCGCGCGCGACGTCACGGCCACGGGCACGAAGGTCACCTTCACGGCCCCGCACCAGGCGATGTACACCGCTGGTGACGCCGCCGTGGCGCTCTTCACCGAGTCGATCGAGCCGAGCCCGTCCGCCAACCAGTCGTCCGACGGCAACGGCAGCGCCGCGAACGACGGGCAGACCGGCGCGACGCAGGACTCGGCCACGGCGACACCGACCCCCACGGCTGCGCCGGTGCCCGATGCGTCCACCGCGGTGGCGACGTCGTCGATGGCCTACGCCGCGCTGACCGACGTCGACCGGCAGCTCCAGTACGCGATGGCGCACTGGAAGGACTACAACCTGTCCGAGTACGGCACCATGAACCCGATCGGCGGTGACTGCGCGAACTACGTCTCCCAGACGCTCATCGCCCGCGGTTGGGAGCAGCGCTCCGACTGGTACAACCGGGCCGCCGGCGCGGAGCACAGCGCCACGTGGACGTACTGCCCGACGATGGACCCGTGGCTCGAGACGAACGCCGCGGAGTTCGGTCTGACGCGTCGGAGCTCGGACGAGCGCGACAAGGTCAAGGTCGGCGACATCGTGTTCTACGACTGGAACGCGAACGGATCGCCGGACCACACCACCATCGTGTCCGAGGTCTTCACCGAGTCCGACGGCACCATCCGCATCAAGTCGGCGAGCCACAACCAGGACGGCCCGTACCGCGACCTCGACGAGATGATCACGGTGCAGCACCCGGGCGGGACGGCCTGGTTCCACACCTTCGACGCGTAGCCCGATGGGCCCGCGCAGCGCTCAAGCGCACCGCGAGCAGCTCAGGCGCACCGGGAGCAGCTCAGGAACACCCCGAACAGCTCAGGGGTACCCGAGGAACCAGAGCAGCACGATCGCAACGGGCTGCAGGCACACCCCGACCACGAGCCACGTCACCGCTCGCCGCCGCGTCCGGACGAACACGTCCGACCCGAGCAACGGCGCCATCGGCATGAGCAGCCGCGGCAACGACTGCTGCGGCAGGAACACCGCGACCAGGTACAGCCCGTACGACGCCGTGAACGCGAGGACGTCCGGCCCGAGGGCCCGGGTACTCCTGCGCGAGAAGAACCACACCGCCCCGACGAGCACCGCGACGACGAGCACGATGCCGAGCGGTCCGAGCCACGTCGAGGCCATCGTGAACCACGGCGTCAGCGGCGCGAAGTGCTGTCGCCCGACGAACCCCACCCACCACGACAGTTCGGTGTCCAGGTAGGCGTTCGGCCGCCCGGTCACCGCCGAGGCGATCACCGGCCACGCCAGACCCGCCGCCGCGACGACGAGGCCGGACGCCACGATCGTGATGCGGTCACGCCACGGGAACACCTCGGCAGGTCGAGCAGACCGGCGGGACCCGACCCACCGGACGACCAGGTGCACGGCCAGCGCCACCGCCAACGCGAGGACCCCGGGTTTCGTGAACGCCGCGACCACCCCGAGCGGCGCGATCAGCCAGTACCGACGCCGCACCAGCGCCAGCAGCGCGCCGAACAGCAGCACGAGCAGCAGGCTCTCGGCGTAGGCGACCTGCAGCAGGAACCCGGTCGGCGCGAACGCGAACAGTGCCGTGGCCCAGCGGGCCCGGTGCGAGCAGCCCACCGCGAGCACGAGCCGGTACAGCAGGACGCAGGCCCCGGCGCCCGCGATCGTCGCGACGAGCACGCCCGCGACCCAGAACGACGCCCCCGTCAGGGCCATGACGGCGCGCACGATGGCCGGGAACACCGGCAGGAACGCCCAGGCGTTCGGCGCGACGTGGCCCGCGTCGTCGAGGGGGAGTGTGGCCGGGTACCCGTGCTCCGCGATCGTCCGGTAGAACGAGGCGTCCCACGATCCGGAGAACGTGAAGAACGACGGGTCCTGCCGGTACGACGCGAACGTCCAGTCGTTCGCGGTCGCCAGCACGTACATGGTGGCGAGCAGCAACGTGCTCACCAGGCGCGAGGCGGCCCAGATGAGCAGGGGCGCGGTCCACGCGCTGCGGGGTCCGGTCAGCAGGCTGCGCACCCCCGACCGGGAGGCCCGGCTCGTCTCCGCCACGCTCGTCACCCGCCCGATCCTCGCAGACCAGGGCACGTGCCCGCGCCAGCGGGCGGCCGTGCGTCGGGCCGCGCGCCGACCTGCGTGCATCGTGAGCAGCGGTGGTCGGGTCCGCCTGCCGGACCCGACCACCGCTGCTCACGAAGTGCGGGCCTCCCGGCTAGCGACCGGTGACCGCGCGACGGATCTGCTCGATCGGGACCTTCGGGGAGCGGTCGGCGTTGAGCAGGCCGTTGGTCTCCTGCATGGTGTCGGTCAGCTGTGTGTAGCAGGAGCCGGCCAGGAACGAGCTCGCCCGGATCGCGTCGTACAGCGCCGTGATGCGGGTGACCCAGTCGTCGCCGTCGCTGGCCGAGGTGTAGCCCCAGCCGTCCTCCCGTTGTGCACCCGGCTGGTAGTTCACGCCACCGAACTCGGTGAGCATCACCGGCTGGCCGAGGTTCTGCGCGCCAGCCACGAGCACCCAGCGGTCCGCCGGGCCGAAGTGGGTGAACAGCGCCGTGCGCGCGGCATCGTCCGCGTAGGTCTTCGCGAGGGCGTCGCCGGCACCCTCGTAGTCGTGGACCGTGACGATGTCGGAGTTGGTGTGCTCCCACCCGTCGTTCGAGATCACCGGACGCGTCGGGTCGATCGCCCGTGTGACGTCGGCCAAGGACCGGGCGTAGGCCTGCTGCGCCGGGTCGGTGGCGATGTGCTGCACGCCCCAGCTCTCGTTCGCCGGTACCCACGTGACGATCGACGGGTGCGAGGCATCACGCTCGACGGCGTCCATCCACTCACGCATCAGGCGCTGGACGGCACGCGGCGAGAAGGCGTAGGCGCCGGGGGCCTCGCCCCAGACCAGGATGCCGAGCCGGTCCGCCCAGTACAGGAACCGGGGGTCCTCGATCTTCTGGTGGTTGCGGGCCGCGTTGAAGCCGAGCTCCTTGATGAGCTCGACCTCGCGGCGCAGCGCCTCGCGCGACGGTGCGGCGATGTGCGAGTCCGGCCAGTAGCCCTGGTTCAGGACGCTGCGGACGTCGTAGCTGCGGCCGTTCAGCAGGAAGGTGCCGCCGTCGACGCCGACGGTGCGGAGGCCGAAGTAGGACGCGACGGAGTCGATCGGCGTCGCGCCGGTACGGGGGAGCAGCGAGACCGTGGCGTCGACCAGGCGCGGGGCGTCCGGGGTCCAGTGCAGTTCGTCCTCGGCCTGCCCGTTCGTCTGGCGCGAGATCGGCACGACCACGTCGAACTCGTCCGACGTGTCGCCGAGCGTGGCCTCGACGGTGGCGAGGTGCTCGTCGCGCTCGTCCCACCGGGCGACGACGCGCAGGCGCTCGCCGCCGGTGCGGTGGCCCGCGATCCGGACCGTCAGGCGGACGGTGGCGTGGTCGACGTTCGTCCAGCGCAGGTACTCGATCGAGGTGGTCGGCACGGCTTCGAGCCACACGGTCTGCCAGATGCCCGTGGTGCGGCGGTACCAGATGGCGTGCGGGTCCTCGTGCCAGTCCTGCTTGCCGCGGGGCTGGGTCAGGTCGTGCGGGTCGTCCTCGGCGCGGACGACCAGGGTGTGGACGGCGTCGGGGTCGGTGGCGAGGGCGTCGGTCACGTCGAAGGAGAACGGCGTGTGGCCGCCCTCGTGCTCGCCGACGAACTGGCCGTCGATCCAGACGCGGGCGCGGTAGTCGACGGCGCCGAAGTGCAGGACGAGTCGGGGTGCGGCGGTGCCGTGTCCGGCTGCCTCGAGGTCGGCGCGGGTGATCGCACGGGAGTACCAGACCACGGGGTGGAAGCCGGGCTCGTCGATGCCCGAGGCGACGGACTCGGGCGGGAACGGCACGACGATGTCGCGGGCGTCGGGGAACCCGGTGCGCCAGGCGGTGTCGTCGCCGTCGTTCCGGAAGGACCATGTGCCGTCGAGGTCGGCCCAGGCGGTGCGGAGCATCTGCGGCCGGGGGTACGTGCCGTCCTGCCGCGAGGCGAGGGGGAGTGCGGGAGCGGATGCGGTGTCAGGTGCGGCCACGGTGCCGTCGAGCGTGCTCATGGGTCCATGCTCCCGCGCCGGTACATCGTTGTAAAGAGCGTCGCAACGATTGCCATCCGGGGAACTCGGCGGGTGCTCGGGGCGACGTCAGGCGATCGCGGCGTCGCGCGTCAGGACCATCACGTCCATGCGTCCCTGCTGCACGACGTCGCCGCGCTGGTTCCGCAGCGAGACCGTCCGCTCGACGATGCCTGTCGTGCCGGAGCTCGTCAGGCGCGTCGACAGGATCTCGACCTCGCAGGTCACGGTGTCCCCGATGAACACCGGCGCGGTGAACCGCCACTGGTCGATCCCGAGCAGTGCCACGGCCGACCCCTCGAACACCCCGGTCCGTGCGATCAGCCCCAGGCAGAGCGAGGTGCCGAGCAGCCCGTGCACGACCCGCTGGCCGTACCGGGTCTTGCCGGCGAACTCGACGTCGGTGTGCACCTGGTTGTTGTCGTTCGTCCACGAGGCGAACGACACGACGTCCGCCTCGGTGATCGTGCGACCCGGGGTCGTGAAGGTCTGTCCGGCGGCGAGGTCCTCGAGGTAGTGGGGCACGCCTGCGATTCTCGCAGAGCAGCCCGACGAGCAGCAGGCCGAGCCGCGCTCACAGCCGGGCGAGCACCTTCCGCGATCGTCGCAGCCCCCGCTCGAGCACGGCGTGCTCGGCCGTCGCCAGCGCCCCGTACCCGAAGGTGTCGGCGCCGTCCCGAGCCGCGGGCCCGGACAGCCGCCGGTAGGCCTCTGCTGCGTGGGCCGCGTCGAGGGCGTCACCGAGTGTCTCCTGCACCCGCCGCAGCCGGCCGAGCCGCCGCTTCCCGAGCTCGGCGACGTGACCGGCTGCTTCCAGCGCGTACCGCAGGCGCCGTGCTGCCTTCCGGATCTCGTGCAGGACGTCGAGGCCCCCTTCCCCACCGTCGACCAGTCGTCGGACCCGAGCACGCTCGCGGTCGATGCGCTTCGCCACGAAGGCAGCGGCCGCGTCGTCGGCGTGCGGTCCGGCCGGGGCGCGGAGCAGCAGCTGGTCGAGCGCGTCGAGGGTGCGGAACCAGTCGTCCGAGCGCAGCGCCTGGCGGAGTTCCGCTGCGGCCGCACTGCGGAGTGCCGCCGCCTGCGCGCCGATCCGGTCCAGCGTCGGCGCGTCGACGAAGCCGTCGGGGGCCCGTGCCGCCGACCGGAACAACCCGCCGTGCAGGACTTCGGCATCGCGGGCGACACCGGCGACGCGTCCGGCCTCGGCGAGGGCGGCCCGCAGTGCCTCGGTCGCCTCACGGTCGAGCGCCCCGCGGTACGCCGCGAGCACGCTCCGCAGTCGACGGACCACCTTCCGGAAGTCGTGCACCGACTCGTGGTCGTCGGCGCGGACCCGGGGGTCGACCGCGACGAGGTCGGCGCGCAACGACTCGAGGACCCGCAGCACGAACGCCGCAGCGGTGCCCGAACGTGGTCGCTTCGCCCGGTTGCCGCGCCGCTCCGGGGAGACCACGGGAACGGGCGGGACCGCGATCGCCGAGGTCGACGGCGGCTCGGTGGCCGCGTCGTCCAGCGCTCGCTCCGCGGCCCGTGCAGTGGTGCCGTCCCGCCCGTCGTCCGACAGCGCCCACCACCGTGCGGACCGCAGCACGGAGGTGTCCGGGTCGCCGTCGTCCACCCGGACGTCGGCGATCTCGGCTCGGACCCGACCGTCCTTGCCGCGCAGGGTCACGAGCGTGGTCGTGGTGTCCCGGAGGCGGACCGTCGCCACCGCCCGCCCGCGCAGGAACACCTCGACCCCGTCACGCGGGGGCTGCTCGCCGTCCGGTCGATCGAGGTCCGCGCCCACCGGTACCGGGCCGTCGCCGTGGTCGAGGTTCCAGGAACCGTCCTGGGCGCGGGTGAGCGTCACCCCTTCGGCCGCGAGCACGCGCTCGTCGGAGTCCCACACGGTCTCGCGGAGCGTCACGGGCTCGTGCCGTTCGACGGCGGATGCGAGGGGCTCGAGTGCCGGCAGTCGGCGGTCGTCGGGGACCCGCCAACTCCGGCGGGGATCGGTGCGGGCGGTGTCGGGGGCGGGGTGCTGGCTCGGCATGTCCGCAAGTGTCGTCCGCTGGCGCCCGTGCGGTCCGAGCGCGGGCGCGTTCTGTGGACGGGCGGCCCAGAACCGCGAGCTGTGCAGGGATGAGTGGCGGACTCGGCACCTCGCCAGCACTCGGCGCGTACGGTCCGCTGCATGAGCGACGGAGCCCGCCACCCCCGCGACACCGCACCCGACACCCGCGACACCGCACCCGACACCCGCGACACCGCACCTCCGAGCGGTACCGCTCCGAGCGCCACCGCCCCGAGCGACCACGACCTCGAGTCCTGGATCGCCGACCGCCGGTGGTACGCCTCGAAGGGGTCCGTGCCGCGCCTCCGCACCCTCTCCACCGCCGACGGCACCCGGCTCGTCCTCGACGAAGCCCCAGCAGCACCAGCGGCTCCGGTCCTCTACCAGTCACCCGTGACCAGTGGCCCCGACGGCACGATCGCCGACGCCACCACCGACCACACGTGGGTCACGGCGCTCGCCGCACGCATCGACGCGGACCCGCAGAGCCTCCGCCCCATCGGCACCGTCACCGCTGCCCGCGTCCTGACGGGCGAGCAGTCCAACACCTCGGTCATCTGCGACACCGAGTCCGGCGCCCGGGTCATCATCAAGGTGTTCCGCGTCCTGCACCACGGCGACAACCCCGACGTCACGACGCAGCTCGCGTTGTCCGCAGCCGGCAGCGCGCGCGTCCCGCAGGTCTACGGCGCACTGCGGGGCAGCTGGCCCGACGTCGGGCAGGGCAGCGGCACCGCGACCGGTCACCTCGCGTTCGCGCAGGAGTTCCTGCCGGGTCTCGAGGACGCCTGGCGCGTGGCCCTCGGGGAAGCACACGCCGGCACCCCCTTCGGCGACCGGGCCGAGCAGCTCGGGGTGGCGCTCGCCGACGTCCACCGCACCCTCGCCGAGGCTCTGCCGTCCGAGCCCGCCGACGAGACCCGACGCGCCACGGCCGTCGGGACGATGCACGAGCGGCTCGACACCGCCGCGCGCGAGGCCCCGGCCGTCGCCGAGCACGCAGACGCGATCCGTGCGGTCTACGCGGCGGCGACGGCGACGCCCTGGCCGGACCTGCAGCGCATCCACGGCGACCTGCACCTCGGGCAGGTGCTCGCCGCCCCCGAGCCGCGCGGCTGGGTCTTCCTCGACTTCGAGGGGGAGCCGCTCCGCCCCCTGGCCGAACGCTCGTTGCCGGACGTCACGCTCCGCGACGTGGCCGGCATGCTCCGGTCGTTCGACTACGTCGCCGGAGCCCTGGCACACGACGCGGAACCGGTCGACGCAGCGGGATGGGCGGACGAAGCACGCGTGCGGTTCCT
Source organism: Curtobacterium sp. PhB170 (assembly GCF_003752345.1). Classification (NCBI taxonomy): domain Bacteria; kingdom Bacillati; phylum Actinomycetota; class Actinomycetes; order Micrococcales; family Microbacteriaceae; genus Curtobacterium; species Curtobacterium sp. PhB170. Next base: position 17,683 of record NZ_RJUM01000013.1, on the reverse strand, counting down.
CGACGGGTACCAGCGGGGGACCGGCGCGGACCTCCGCGCGCACCGTGAGCTCCTCGATGCGTTCGAGCTCGACAAGGCCGTCTACGAGGTCGTCTACGAGACCCGGAACCGACCCGACTGGGTCGGCATCCCGCTCGCGGCCGTCACCCGCCTGGTCGGCCGCCACGCGTCCTGACCGCACACCCCGAGGCAGACGGGAGGCCCGTGGCGATCCCGCCACGGGCCTCCCGTCCGCCGCCGTGACGGACAGTGCCCGTCGCGCGTCGGCTGCCAGCCGTCAGTTGACGGGGCCGGTGTACTTCTCCCCCGGCCCGGCGCCCGGCGCGTCCGGGATCGCCGACGCCTCGCGGAACGCGAGCTGCACCGAACGCAGCCCGTCGCGCAGCGGACGGGCGTGGTGGTCGCCGATCTCCGTCGCCGCAGCGGTGACCAGGCCGGCCAGCGCGGTGATGAGCTTGCGCGCTTCGTCCAGGTCGGTCTGCTCCTGGGGGTCGTCGGCCAGGCCGACCTTCACGGCGGCGGCACTGAGCAGGTGCACGGCCACGGTGTTGATGAGTTCGACGGCCGGCACCTCCGAGATGTCCCTGGCGGCGTCGATGCCGCTGCCGTCGTCGTCGATCGGGGTGTCGGTCACGGTGCTCCTCTGCTAGACTCGCTCGCGGCAGATGCTGTCCGTATGCCATCAGGTTCTCCTGAAGCATTCGGACGGTGTCACGAAAGAGGAGTCTCTCCCACCCGCGGCCGCGTTCCACCAGGCTACCGGGTCACCACCGCTCCACGAGTGCACAGCAACTGGGTGCACACGTCGGTCGGGTCCACGGATCCGACGCAGGGCGGCTGCCGAACGGGTTCCGATCCGTGCGTCAGATCTCCTCTCTCGTGCTGTCGTCCAGGGCAAACGTCCCGGACGACCACCACCTGATTGAAGGAGCTCCGCATCACCGATCCCCGTACCAACGACCGAATCCGCGTTCCCGAAGTCCGACTCGTCGGCCCGCAGGGTGAGCAGGTCGGCGTTGTCCCGATCGCCATGGCACTGCGCCTCGCGCAGGAAGCCGAACTGGATCTGGTCGAGGTCGCGCCGAACTCGAAGCCGCCCGTGGCCAAGATCATGGACTACGGCAAGTTCAAGTACGAAGCCGCTCAGAAGGCCAAGGAAGCCCGTCGCAACCAGGTGAACACGGACCTGAAAGAGGTCCGTTTCCGCCTGAAGATCGACGTGCACGACTACGAGACGAAGCGCAAGCGCGCCGAGGGGTTCCTCCTCGGTGGCGACAAGGTGAAGGCGATGATCCTCTTCCGTGGCCGCGAGCAGTCGCGTCCGGAGCAGGGTGTCCGTCTCCTCCACAAGTTCGCGGAGGAGATCGCCGAGTTCGGCGTCGTCGAGTCCCGTCCCACCCAGGACGGCCGCAACATGACGATGATCATCGCCCCCCTGAAGAACAAGTCCGACGTCAAGGGCGAGCAGAACGCGAAGCGCGCTGCACAGAAGGCCGAGCGTCGTGCCACCGAGCACGCTGCGAAGGACCACTCTGACGCCGAGACGGAGACCGAGGCCCCGGCCGAGGCTCCCGCGCAGGACACGGCACCGGCCAAGAGCGACGCTCCCGCCGAGTAGGTCACCCAGACCGACCCCGCAACGACGCGGCTCCCATCCATCCCACGGAAAGGCACCACCATGCCCAAGCAGAAGACCCACTCCGGGTCGAAGAAGCGCTTCAAGATCACCGGTACCGGCAAGGTCATGAAGCAGCAGGCCGGTATGCGTCACAACCTCGAGGTCAAGAGCTCCAAGCGCAAGGCCCGCCTGAACGAGGACCAGGTCCTCTCCAAGGCAGACGCGAAGAACGTCAAGAAGCTCCTCGGCCACTGAGCCCCCGGATCGTAAAGGAATAGTGCAATGGCACGAGTAAAGAGAGCGGTCAACGCCGCCAAGAAGCGCCGCGTCATCCTCGAGCGCGCCGAGGGTTACCGCGGCCAGCGTTCGCGTCTGTACCGCAAGGCCAAGGAGCAGGTCACCCACTCCCTGGTCTACGCGTACCGCGACCGTCACGCGAAGAAGGGCGAGTTCCGTCGCCTGTGGATCCAGCGCATCAACGCTGCGTCCCGTGCGAACGGCCTGACCTACAACCGTCTGATCCAGGGTCTGGGTCTGGCCGGTGTCGAGGTCGACCGTCGCATCCTCGCCGACCTCGCGGTGAACAACCCCGAGACCTTCACCGCGCTCGTCGAGACCGCGAAGAAGGCCCTCCCGGCCGACACCTCGGCCCCGAAGGCTGCGTAGTCAGTTCTTCTGCTCGCGAAACCCCCGCCGCACGGCGGGGGTTTCGTCGTTCCTAGACTTGGGTCGTGAGCGAACTCCTCGAGAACCCCCGTGCCGGACGCGTGAAGGCCGTCGCGGCCCTGTCGAAGAAGGACGTCCGTGCCGAAACGGGCCTCTTCCTGCTGGAGGGGCCGCAGGCGGTGCGTGAAGCACTCGAGTACGCCCCGGAGCTCCTGCGCGAGCTCTACGTGACGCCGACTGCCGCAGCCCGTTACGGGCTCGACGACGCGCCGGTCGACACCTGGTTCGTCACGGAGCAGGTCCTCGACGCGATGGCCGACACCGTGACGCCGCAGGGCGTCATCGCCGTCTGCCAGCAGTTCCCGACGTCGGTCAAGGACGTCTTCCCGGACCGTCGCGTCGGTGCCGCTGCCGCTGCCGTCGACCTGGAGGCCCGTGGGGACGCCGACGAGCCGGCCGCGTTGCCGGGGCTGGTCGCCATCCTCGAAGAGGTGCGGGACCCGGGGAACGCCGGCACGATCATCCGCGCCGCCGACTCCGCCGGCGCCGACGCGGTGGTCCTCACCGGGCGGTCCGTGGACCCGTACAACCCGAAGGTCGTCCGGTCGACCACGGGCTCGCTGTTCCACGTGCCGGTGTCGGTCGGCGTGACCCTGGCCGACACGATCGCGCGGGCGAAGGCACTCGGGTACACCGTGCTCGCGGCCGACGTCTCGGGCGACGACCTGCCGGTGGTCCGGGCCGAGGGCATGCTCGACGGTCCGACCGCGTGGGTGTTCGGCAACGAGGCCCGTGGGCTCACCACCGAGGACCTCGCGCTCGTCGACCGTGCGGTGAAGGTGCCGATCTACGGCCAGGCGGAGTCGATGAACCTGGCGACGGCGGCCTCGGTCTGCCTCTACGAGTCGGCGTTCGCACTCCGGAGCTGACCCCTCCTCTCCACAGTCCGACCGGTGCAGGCGGGTGGTATCCCGACGGCCGGTAGGCTTGGGTCTCGTGTCAGAACCTCTCGAGATCAGCGAATCGGCCGTCGCCGACGCCGTGGACGCAGCACTCGCCGCCGTCCGCGCCACGACGACGGTCGCCGAACTGAAGCAGGCCAGGGCCGAGCACACCGGTGAGCAGTCGCCGCTGGCTCGGATGAACGCGTCGATGCGCAGCGTCCCGCCGGAGCAGAAGGCCGCGGCGGGCAAGCTCGTCGGTCAGGCCCGCGGGCGGCTGAACGCGGCGATCGCGGAGCAGGAGTCGGTCCTCGCCGTGGCCGAAGAGCGCGCGCGGCTCGAGGCCGAGCGCGTCGACGTCACCGCGTTGCCGACCCACCGCCCGACCGGCTCGCGCCACCCGCTCTCGCTGCTCAACGAAGCCGTCGCGGACATCTTCGTCGGCATGGGGTGGGAAGTGGCAGAGGGCCCCGAGCTCGAGCACGAGTGGTTCAACTTCGACGCCCTGAACTTCGACCAGGACCACCCGGCCCGGGCCATGGCGGACACGATCTTCGTCGAGCCCGTCGACCGCCACCTGGTCATGCGCACCCACACGTCGCCCGTGCAGGTGCGGTCGCTGCTGTCCCGCGACCTCCCGCTCTACGTCATCGCCCCGGGCCGCGTGTACCGCGCCGACGAGCTCGACGCCACGCACTTGCCGGTCTTCACCCAGGTCGAGGGCATCGCGATCGACAAGGGCCTGACGATGGCACACCTGCGTGGCACGCTCGAGCACTTCGCCCGCCAGGTCTTCGGCGCCGAGGCGCAGATCCGTCTGCGCCCGAACTACTTCCCGTTCACCGAGCCCAGCGCCGAGATGGACGTCTGGCAGCCGAACGCCAAGGGTGGCGCCCGGTGGGTCGAGTGGGGCGGCTGCGGCATGGTCAACCCGAACGTCCTGCGTGCCGCCGGCATCGACCCGGACGAGTACCAGGGCTTCGCCTTCGGCATGGGCATCGAGCGGACGCTGCAGTTCCGCAACGGCCTGAACGACATGCGTGACTTCCTCGAGGGCGACATCCGCTTCTCGCAGCAGTTCGGAACGGTGGTCTGATGCGCGTCCCACTCCGCTGGCTCGGCGAGTCCGTCGACCTCCCCGAGGACGTCACCCTCGAGCACGTCCACGCGGCGCTCGTGTCGGTCGGCTTCGAGGAAGAGGACGTCCACACGTTCGACCTGACCGGCCCCGTCGTGGTCGGCCGGGTGCTCGAGCGCGTCCCGGAACCGCAGAAGAACGGCAAGACGATCAACTGGTGCCAGGTGGACGTCGGTGAGCCCGAGCCCCGCGGCATCGTCTGCGGTGCGCACAACTTCGACGTGGGCGACCTCGTCGTCGTGACGCTGCCCGGCGCCGTGCTGCCCGGACCGTTCCCGATCGCAGCCCGCAAGACCTACGGCCACGTCTCCGACGGCATGATCGCCTCGGCACGCGAGCTCGGTCTCGGCGACGAGCACGAGGGTATCCTCCGCTTCGCCGACCTCGACATGGAGCCCGACGTCGGCCAGGACGCCATCGCGCTCCTCGGCCTCGACGACGCGGCGGTCGAGATCAACGTCACGCCGGACCGCGGGTACGTGCTGAGCATGCGCGGTGTCGCGCGTGAGTACGCCCACGCCACCGGCGCGAGCTTCCACGACCCCGTCGACCGGGTCGCACCCCGCACGGCCGAGGGCTTCTCGGTCACGATCGACGACCAGGCCCCGATCCGCGGTCGAGTCGGCGCGAGTACCTTCGTCACCCGCGTCGTCCGTGGCATCGACCCCACGGCGAAGACACCGGCCTGGATGGTGTCACGTCTCGCGCTGGCAGGCGTTCGTTCGATCTCGCTGCCCGTCGACATCACGAACTACGTCATGTTCGAGCTCGGCCAGCCGCTGCACGGCTACGACCTGTCGACCGTCCGCGGCGGCCTGGGTGTCCGTCGTGCGGCTGCCGGCGAGACGCTCGAGACCCTCGACGGCGCTGTGCGGAAGCTCGACCCCGAGGACCTCGTCATCACCGACCACGACGGCCCCGTCGGGCTCGCCGGCGTGATGGGCGGTGCCCGGACCGAGATCTCGGCGAGCACGACCGACGTCCTGATCGAGGCCGCTGGCTTCGACCAGGTCTCGATCGCGCGGACCGCTCGACGCCACAAGCTGCCGAGCGAGGCCTCCCGTCGGTTCGAGCGCGGCGTCGACCCGCTCGTGGCCGAGGCTGCTGCGAACCGCGCCGTCGACCTCCTCGTCGAGCTGGCCGGCGGCACGGCCGATGCTCTCGGTTCCACGCTCGTCGACACCGAGCCCCGTGCAACGGTCGCCATGCGGACCTCGCGTCCGGCCGAGCTCATCGGCGTGGACTACAGCGACGCCGAGGTCGTGGACACCCTCCGTGCGATCGGCGCGACGGTGCAGGTCGACGGTGCGCAGCTCGCCGTCACCCCGCCGACCTGGCGTCCGGACCTGACCGACGACACCACGTTGGTCGAAGAGGTCGCGCGGATCGTCGGGTACGACCGCATCCCGAGCGTGCTCCCCGTGGCCCCGCCCGGACGCGGACTCACCCCGCACCAGCAGGCGCGCCGTCGGGTCTCCGCGGCCCTCGCCGCCGCGGGTCTGGTGGAAGCGGTGACGGCGCCGTTCGTCTCCGCCGCGACGCAGGACGCCTACCCGGGGATCGACCCGGAGGGCGGCCCGAGCGTCGTCCTCGCCAACGCCCTCGACAGCGAGCAGAACCTGCTCCGCCGCAGTGGTGTGCCCGCCCTCGTCGACGCCGCCCGCCGGAACGTCTCGCGCGGCCTGCTCGACGTCGCGCTCTACGAGACCTCGCGGGTGTTCCTGCCGGTGACGGGCGTGACGCTCGGTACCGACGAGGTGCCGGCCGGTGCCGCGCTGCCCGACCGCGCGACGCTCGAGGCGCTCGACGCGTCCCTGCCCGCACAGCCGTTCCACGTGTCCGCCCTGCTCACCGGCAACCGCGTCGGCAAGCAGGCGGGCGTCGCGGCCGAGCCGTACGGCATCGCCGATGCGATCGACGCGGCTCGCCAGGTCGCGTGGGCCGTGGGCGTGGAACTGCGCGCCGCGCAGACCACCCACCCGTCCCTGCACCCGGGCCGCGCGGCGTCGCTGCTCGTGGGCGACACCGTCGTGGGCGTCGCCGGCGAACTCCTGCCGGAACTGTCCGCCGCCGCGGTGCTGCCCCGCGTGGTGGCCGTGGTCGAGCTCGACCTCGACGCCATGGTGGCCGCGGCCCCCGACCTCGTCGCGGTCGCGCCGATCGTGTCGTACCCGGCGGCGACGCAGGACCTGTCCCTGGTCGTCGACGCCGGAGTACCGGCCGGTGACGTGTTGGATGCGGTCCGCTCTGGTGCCGGAGACCTGTTGGAGTATGCTCGGTTCGTGGATGACTACCGGGGCTCCGGCGTGGACGAGGGACAGAAGTCCCTGACGTTCGCCCTGCGCTTCCGTGCCACGGACCGCACGCTGACCGCTGCCGAGGCCACCGAGGCCCGTGACGGCGCAGTCCGACGTGCCGGTGAGCGATTCGGGGCGACCCTGCGCGACTGACCCACGACGGGATCAGCACCGCCCGGGGTCGCCGCCTCCGACTCTCTCGACGACCAGTCCGACCAAAGGTGGAATCCCATGTCCGTATCCGTCGCCGTGGCGGGAGCCTCCGGCTACGCGGGTGGTGAGCTCCTGCGCGTGCTCTCCGCCCATCCCGAGTTCGACGTCAGGACGGTGACGGCGTTCTCGAACGCCGGACAGCCGTTGATCGCGACCCAGCCGCACCTCCGGTCGCTGTCGCACCTGACCCTCGAGAAGACGACGGCCGAGACGCTCCGCGGGCACGACGTCGTGTTCCTGGCGCTGCCGCACGGTCAGTCGGGGGCGATCACCGAGGAACTCGGCGACGACGCCCTCGTGGTGGACTGCGGCGCGGACCACCGTCTGACGGATCCCGCGGCCTGGGAGCAGTTCTACGGCGGCGACTACCACGGCGCCTGGACCTACGGCCTGCCGGAGCTCCTGCTCGCCGCCCCGACCCCGGGTTCGGCCGACGAGTGGCGCGAGGTCGAGGACATCGCGTCGCAGGGCAAGCAGCGTTCGGCCCTGGTCGGCACCAAGCGGATCGCGGTCCCCGGGTGCAACGTCACCGCGGTGACGCTCGGCATCCAGCCGGGCATCCAGGCCGGGCTCGTCGAGTCGGACGACATCGTCGCCGTGCTGAGCGTCGGCCCGAGCGGTGCCGGCAAGAAGCTCGCCAACACCTACCTGGCGTCCGAGATCATGGGTTCCGCCAGCGCCTACGCGGTGGGCGGCACGCACCGGCACGTCCCGGAGATCCAGCAGAACCTGGTCGTGGCGGGTGCTGCCGACGTGACGATCTCGTTCACGCCCGTGCTCGTCCCGATGTCGCGGGGCATCCTCGCGACGACGACGGCCAAGCTCACCCCGGGTGTCAGCGCCCGCGACGTGCGGCTCGCCTGGGAGCAGGCCTACGCCGACGAGCCGTTCGTGCACCTGTTGCCCGAGGGCGAGTTTCCCCGGGTCGCGGACACGATCGGCGCGAACACCGCGCTCGTCGGCATCGCGGTCGACGAGGCCGCAGGCCGCGTCGTCGCCGTGACGGCACTCGACAACCTCGCGAAGGGCACGGCGGGTGCCGCCGTCCAGTCGACCAACATCGCCCTGGGTCTGCCGGAGACCCTGGGCCTCAGCGTGGACGGAGTCGCACCGTGACCGACCTCACCGACGTGAGCGAGCCCACCCAGGGCGAACCGGGCCTCCAGGGCGTCACCGCGGCAGCGGGTTTCCGCGCTGCCGGCGTGACCGCCGGTCTCAAGACCAGCGGCAAGCCGGACGTGGCCCTCGTCGTCAACGACGGCCCCGACTCGGCCGTGGCCGCGGTGTTCACCAGCAACCGTGCGCAGGCGCACCCGGTGATCTGGTCCCGCCAGGTCGTCGGTGACGGCGTCGCGCGCGCCGTCGTCCTGAATTCCGGCGGTGCCAACTGCTTCACGGGCCCCTTCGGCTTCCAGACCACGCACCTGACCGCCGAGGCCGTCGGTGACGCCCTCGGCATCGGTGCGGGCGACGTCGTCGTCTGCTCCACCGGCCTCATCGGGGTCGGCGACCAGACGTTCCGCGACAACGTGCTCCGGGGCGTCGACCTCGCCGGCGCTGCGCTCACCGCTGATGGCGGCCCGGACGCGGCCACGGCCATCATGACGACCGACACCAGGGCGAAGCAGTCCGTGGTGACCGAGGACGGCTGGACCGTCGGCGGAATGGCGAAGGGTGCGGGCATGCTCGCACCCGGACTCGCGACGATGCTCGTCGTGATCACGACCGACGCCGTGCAGACCCCGGACCAGCTCGACCAGGCGCTCCGCGCGGCCACCCGGATCACCTTCGACCGCGTCGACTCGGACGGCTGCATGTCGACGAACGACACCGTCGTGCTGCTGTCGTCGGGTGCGAGCGGGGTGACGCCCGAGGTCGGCGACTTCCAGGAAGCCCTGACCGCGGTCTGCGCCGACCTGGCCCGCCAGCTGCAGCAGGACGCCGAGGGCGCCAGCCACGACATCGCGATCGAGGTCGTGCACGCCGCGACCGAGGACGACGCCGTCACCGTCGGCCGGAGTGTCGCGCGCAACAACCTGTTCAAGGCGGCCGTCTTCGGCAACGACCCGAACTGGGGCCGGGTCCTCGCGGCCATCGGCACCACGGACGCCGACTTCGACCCGTACGCGGTCGACGTCAGCATGAACGGTGTCCGGGTCTGCCACGCCGGCGCCCCGGACCAGCCGAGCGACACCGTCGACCTGACGCCGCGGGACACCCACGTGCGCATCGACCTCGGCGTCGGGACGCACTCGGCGACGATCCTGACCAACGACCTCACGCACGACTACGTGCACGAGAACAGCGCGTACTCCAGCTGATGGCGAACGACACCGAAGGGGCCGGGACGCCCCTCACGAAGGAAGAAGAGCACGAGTTCGCCGCCGTCAAGGCCGCGACCCTGATCGAGTCCCTGCCATGGCTCAAGCGGTTCTCCGGCAAGGTCGTCGTCGTCAAGTTCGGCGGCAACGCGATGGTGAACGACGACCTCAAGCGTGCGTTCGCCGAGGACATGGTCTACCTCCGCTACGCCGGGTTGCACCCCGTCGTCGTGCACGGAGGGGGTCCGCAGATCTCGGCCGCGCTCAAGGAACAGGGCATCGAGTCCGAGTTCCGTGGCGGCTACCGCGTCACCACGACCGAGGCGATCTCGGTCGTCCGCGACGTCCTGGCTGGCGAGGTCAACCGCGAGATCGTCGACCTGATGAACGAGCACGGCGAAGGCCTGGCCGTCGGCGTGTTCGGTGACGGCGGGTCCCTGTTCACCGGCGAGCAGAAGGGTGTGGTCGTCGACGGGCAGGAGTACGACCTCGGGCACGTCGGTGACATCACCCACGTCGACCCGTCAGGGGTGCTCGCCGCGATCGAGGCCGGCCGCATCCCGGTGGTCTCGAGCATCGCGATCGACGACGCCCACCCGGACCAGGCGCTCAACGTGAACGCCGACGCAGCCGCCGGTGCCCTGGCGATCGCGCTGCGTGCGTCGAAGCTCATCATGCTCACCGACGTCCCCGGCCTGTACCGCAACTGGCCGGACCGTGACTCGCTCGTCGACCTCATCGCCGTCGAGGAGCTCCGCGCGCTCCTGCCCTCCCTCGAGTCGGGCATGATCCCGAAGATGACCGCGTGCCTCGACGCCGTGGTCGGCGGGGTCGGCGGCGCGACGATCATCGACGGCCGGATCCCGCACTCGATCCTGCTCGAGGTCTTCACCCTGCGCGGTGCGGGCACCGAGGTGATCCCGGACCCGAGCCGACGCACCGAGAACCAGATGACCCACGCTGAGATCGGCCGACGCGTCGCAGCACCGTCGACGAGCACCAGCACCGGCCAACACGTGGCCAGCACGACCGAGAAGGGGCAGCAGCCGTGAGCAGCGAGACGCAGACCGAGACCTGGAACGACCGGTTCGGGGCGTCGCTCATGCGATCCCTGACCCCGCCGAAGATCATGCTCGAGCGAGGACAGGGCTGCCGTGTCTGGGACGTCGAGGGCAACGAGTACCTCGACTTCCTGGCGGGCATCGCCGTGAACTCGCTCGGCCACGCGCACCCCGTCCTGGTCGAGGCGATCGCCGACCAGGCCGCGAAGCTCGTGCACGTGTCGAACTACTTCGCGACGCCGCCCCAGCTCGAGCTGGCGGAGCGTCTCAAGCGCATCACCGGTGCGGGCGACGCCGGACGGGTGTACTTCGGCAACTCCGGCGCCGAGGCGAACGAGGCCGCGTTCAAGCTCGCGCGCCTGAACAAGGGCGCCGACGGGCAGAAGACCCGCATCCTCGCGCTGAAGCAGGGGTTCCACGGCCGGACGATGGGGGCACTCGCGCTCACCGGCAAGCCCGCGCTGCAGCAGGACTTCCTGCCGATGGTCCCGGGCGTCGAGCACATCGACTCCACCGTCGCTGCGCTCGAGGAGTCCATCGACGACACGGTCGCGGCGATCGTCATCGAACCGATCAAGGGCGAGGCCGGCGTCGTCGACCTGCCCGAGGGCTTCCTGCTCGCCGCGCGCCGGCTGACCGAGGAGCACGGTGCGCTGCTGATCCTCGACGAGATCCAGACCGGTGTCGGCCGGACGGGCAACTGGTTCACCTACCAGGGCCACGGCTTCACCCCCGACGCCGTCACGGTGGCCAAGGGCATCGCCGGCGGCTTCCCGATCGGTGCGCTCGTGACCTTCGGGTGGGCGTCCGACCTGTTCTCGGCCGGCCAGCACGGTTCGACCTTCGGCGGCAACCCGCTCGGCACCCGCGTGGCGAACGCGGTGCTCGAGGAGATCGAACGCGCGGACCTCGTCGCTGCCGCCGTGGTCAAGGGCGAGCGGATCCGGACCGGCATCGCCGGCATCGGCTCACCGCTCGTCGAGGAGGTCCGCGGCACCGGTCTGCTCATCGGCGTCGGGCTCACCGGCCCGATCGCGGCCGCGGTCAACGCCGCCGCCCTCGAGCGTGGCCTCATCATCAACGCCCCGAACGAGTCGAGCCTGCGCCTCGCGCCGCCGCTCATCGTGTCCGACGCCGAGATCGACGAGTTCGTGTCGATCCTCGCCCAGAGCCTCGCGGCCGTCGCGGCCGCCCAGGAGACCTCCGCATGACCCGCCACTTCCTCCGGGACGACGACCTCAGCCAGGCCGAACAGTCCGCGATCCTCGACATCGCCGACCAGATGAAGGCCGACCGTTGGGGCGCGAAGCCCCTCGCCGGCCCGCAGAGCGTCGCGGTCATCTTCGACAAGTCGTCGACCCGCACCCGGGTGTCGTTCCACGTCGGTATCTCCGACCTGGGCGGCAGCCCGCTCATCATCTCGACGGCGAACAGCCAGCTCGGTGGCAAGGAGACCCCGTCGGACACCGCCCGCGTGCTCGAGCGCATGGTGTCGGCGATCGTCTGGCGCACCTACGGGCAGGCCGGTCTCGAGGAGATGGCCGCCGGCACGACCGTCCCCGTCGTCAACGCACTCTCCGACGACTTCCACCCCTGCCAGCTGCTCGCCGACCTGCTCACCATCCGCGAGCACCGTGGCACGCTGGCGGGCCAGACCGTGGCGTTCATCGGCGACGGCGCGAGCAACATGGCGCAGTCGTACCTGCTCGCCGGCGCGACCGCGGGCATGCACGTCCGCGTCGCGGCTCCCGCCGAGTTCTCGCCGTCCCCGCAGGTCGTCACCGACGCCGAGCACCGTTCGGCCGAGACCGGCGGCTCCGTCCTGGTCGTGACCGACCCGGTGGCAGCGGTCGCCGGTGCCGACGTCGTGGTCACCGACACCTGGGTCTCGATGGGCAAGGAGTCCGAGAAGCAGTCGCGCCTCGACACCTTCTCCGGGTACCGCGTGGACGACGCCCTGATGGCGCACGCTGCCGACGATGCGGTGTTCATGCACTGCCTGCCCGCCGACCGTGGCTACGAGGTGACCGCCGACGTCATCGACGGGCCGCGCAGCATCATCTGGGACGAGGCGGAGAACCGTCTGCACGCCCAGAAGGCGCTGCTGGCCTGGCTCCTCGCCGCGAATGGCGCGACGACGGCAACGGCGAACGCCGTGGCGACCGCGTAGGCGCACCGCATGGCTGACCGCGTCGTCCTCGCCTACTCCGGCGGCCTCGACACCTCCGTCGGGATCGGCTGGCTGCGTGACGCCACCGGCAAAGAGGTAGTGGCACTCGCGGTCGACGTCGGCCAGGGCGGCGAGGACCTCGACGCGATCCGACAGCGCGCGCTCGACTGCGGGGCCGTGGAGTCGATCGTGGTCGACGCCAAGGACGAGTACGCCGACGAGTACATCGTGCCGGCCCTCAAGGCCAACGCGCTGTACCAGAAGCGCTACCCGCTGGTGTCGGCGCTGAGCCGCCCGCTCATCGCGAAGCACCTCGCGCTGACCGCGAAGCAGCTCGGCGCCGACAGCGTCGCGCACGGCTGCACCGGCAAGGGCAACGACCAGGTCCGGTTCGAGGCAGCGGTCGCGGCGATCGCTCCGGACCTGCGGAGCGTGGCACCGGTGCGTGACCTCGCCCTGACCCGGGACAAGGCGATCGCGTACGCCGAGCAGCACGCCCTGCCGATCCAGCAGTCGCAGCGGTCGCCGTACTCGATCGACCAGAACGTGTGGGGCCGTGCGGTCGAGACGGGTTTCCTCGAGGACCCGTGGAACGCCCCGACCGAGGACCTCTACGCCTACACGCAGGACCCCGCCGTCCCGCGCGACCCGGACGAGGTGACCATCACGTTCGAGCGCGGCGTCCCGGTGGCGCTCGACGGGCAGCGCTTCAGCGTGCTGCGGATCGTGCAGGAGCTGAACGCCGTGGCCGGCAAGCACGGCGTCGGTCGGATCGACGTCGTCGAGGACCGCCTCGTCGGCATCAAGTCGCGCGAGGTGTACGAGGCCCCTGCGGCGATCGCGCTCATCACGGCGCACGAGGAGCTCGAGCGCCTCACCCTCGAGCGCGACGTGAACCGCTACAAGCGCGGTGTCGAGTCGGAGTGGGCCGACCTGGTCTACGACGGCCTGTGGTTCGGCGGGCTGAAGCGCAGCCTCGACGCCTTCGTCGACCACACCCAGCAGCACGTCTCCGGCGACGTCCGCCTCCAGCTGCACGGCGGTCGGGCGACGGTGACCGGCCGTCGCTCGGAGCAGAGCCTCTACGACTTCGACCTCGCCACGTACGACACCGGCGACACGTTCGACCAGTCCCTCTCGAAGGGCTTCATCGAACTCTGGTCGCTCCCCAGCAAGATCTCCGCCCGCCGCGACGCGGCGAACTGACACCCGCCGCCACCCGGCCCGACGACAACGACGCAGGACGACATGACCGACGAGAAGACCGACGCCACCAACACCGGAGCCCTCTGGGGCGCCCGCTTCGCCGACGGCCCGAGTGCGGCCCTGGCAGCGCTCTCGAAGTCGACGCACTTCGACTGGCAGCTCGCCCCGTACGACATCGCCGGCTCCCGCGCGCACGCCCGGGCCCTGCACACGGCCGGGTACCTGACGGCGGACGAGCTCGAGCGCATGCTCGCCGGACTCGACCGGCTCGAGGCCGCGCACGCCGACGGCACGCTGCAGCCCGATGAGTCCGACGAGGACGTCCACGGTGCCCTCGAGCGTCTCCTCATCGCCGACCTCGGTCCGGAACTCGGCGGCAAGCTCCGCGCCGGCCGCAGCCGCAACGACCAGATCGCGACGCTCGGCCGCATGCACATGCTCGACCACGGGCGGCGCATCGGCCGACTCGTGATCGACCTGGTCGACGCGATCACCCAGCAGGCCAACGAGCACCCGTCGGCGATCATGCCGGGTCGCACGCACCTGCAGCACGCGCAGCCCGTCCTCCTCGCGCACCACCTGCTGGCGCACGCGTGGCCGTTGGTCCGCGACCTCGAGCGCCTCCGCGACTGGGCGGGCCGCGCGAGCGTGAGCCCGTACGGCGCCGGTGCCCTCGCCGGCAGTTCGCTCGGCCTCGACCCCGCCGCGATCGCCGCGGAGCTCGGGTTCGACCGCCCGGCCGAGAACTCGATCGACGCCACGGCCGCCCGCGACGTGGTCGCCGAGTTCGCGTTCGTCCTCGCGCAGATCGGCATCGACGTCTCGCGTCTGTCGGAAGAGGTCATCCTCTGGAACACGAAGGAGTTCGGCTTCGTCCGGCTCCACGACGCGTTCTCGACCGGCTCGAGCATCATGCCGCAGAAGAAGAACCCCGACATCGCCGAGCTCGCGCGCGGCAAGTCCGGTCGTCTGATCGGCAACCTGACGGGCCTGCTCGCGACCTTGAAGGGACTGCCGCTCGCCTACAACCGCGACCTGCAGGAGGACAAGGAGCCCGTCTTCGACTCGGTCGCCACGCTCGAGGTCCTGCTGCCGGCCTTCACCGGCATGATCGCGACGCTCACGTTCGACACGGACCGGATGGCCGAGCTCGCGCCGCAGGGCTTCTCGCTCGCGACCGACGTGGCCGAGTGGCTGGTCCGCCAGGGCGTCCCGTTCCGCGATGCGCACGAGGTGTCCGGTGCGCTGGTCCGGTACTGCGAACAGCGCGGCATCGAGCTCGACGACCCGACCGACGACGAGTACCGGTCCGTCTCCGAGTACCTGACCCCCGGGGTCCGTGCCGTGCTCACGATCGAGGGCAGTGTCGCGTCCCGCTCGGGTGTCGGCGGGACCGCTCCGGACCGTGTGGCCGAGCAGCTGGCGTCTGTCACGCGTCGCGTCCACGACCTGGCCGAGGGCGCACCCTTCACGCGATGACCGAGGCGCTGCTCGCGATGCTCGCCGAGCCGGCGCCGCGCATCGCCCCGGCGCTGCTCGGCGCGACGATCGCGGGCCGTGGCGTGACCCTGCGCATCACCGAGGTCGAGGCCTACTTCGGCCCCACCGACCCCGGCTCGCACGGGCACCGCGGTCCGACCGAGCGCAACCGCCACCTGTTCGGGTCGCCGGGCACCCTGTACGCGTACCGCTCGTACGGCATCCACACCTGCGTCAACGTCGTGAGTGCACCGGCCGGCACCTCCTCCGGTTCCCTGCTTCGCGGTGCGCAGGTGATCGAGGGCGTCGACACCGCACGCGGACGACGTGGCCCGTCGGTTGCCGACGTCGCGTTGGCGCGTGGCCCCGGCAACCTCGGTGGCGCCCTCGGCGCGGTGCTCGGACACGACGACGGCACCTCGCTGCTCGACGGGTCCGGTCCGTTCGTGCTCACGTTGGCACCCGGCCTGGAGGCGCGGCTCGCCTCCGCCTCTCCGGCCCGCGTCGTCGAGGAACTCCTGACCGAGACCGCACCCGGCCCCGGCGGGACGGGTCCGGTCCCGCGCATCTCGCGCGGACCGCGCACCGGCGTCGGCGGCATCGCCGGCGGTGCGCAGTACCCCTGGCGCTTCTGGTTGACGGGCGACCCGACGGTCTCGACGTACCGACGGCACAAGGGTGCTCTCGACTGATCCCCACCGGCACGGCCGGCCCGCCGCTGGCGCGTCGCGCCGGAACCGGCGGCGTGGGCCCAGACGCACCACGGGCCTCCCGGTCGACGGCGCGCTGTCGGTGGTGCGCCGCCGCTACGATGGCGGGGTGTCCAGTGATACCGCTCAAGACGTCCTGACGCGCCAGCAGAACGACCCCACCTTCGCCTCGGTGTGGGACGAACTGCGCTGGCGCGGTCTGGTGCAGGTCTCGACCGACGAGACCGCACTCCAAGAGGCCCTCGACGGTGATCCGATCACGTACTACTGCGGCTTCGACCCCACGGCACCGTCGCTGCACTGCGGCAACCTGCTGCAGCTCCTGACCATGCGTCGGTTGCAGCTCGCCGGGCACAAGCCGCTGGCGCTCGTCGGGGGATCGACGGGGCTCATCGGCGACCCGCGTCCGACGGCGGAGCGCACGCTGAACACCCGCGAGACCGTCGCCGAGTGGGTGGCGCGTCTGCAGGGACAGGTGTCGCGGTTCCTCAGTCCGGACGGTGACAACGGCGTCCGGCTGGTGAACAACCTGGACTGGACGTCGCCGATGTCCGCCATCGACTTCCTGCGCGACGTCGGCAAGTACTTCCGGGTGAACTCGATGCTCAAGAAGGACGCCGTCGCCGCGCGGTTGAACTCCGACGCTGGGATCAGCTACACGGAGTTCAGCTACCAGATCCTGCAGGGCCTCGACTACCGCGAGCTCTTCCGGCAGTACGGCTGCACGCTGCAGACGGGTGGCTCGGACCAGTGGGGCAACCTGACCTCGGGGACGGAGCTCATCCGTCGTGCCGAGGGTGCGACGGTGCACGCGCTCGGGACACCCTTGATCACGAACTCGGACGGCACGAAGTTCGGCAAGAGCGAGGGCAACGCGATCTGGCTCGACGCCGAGATGACGTCGCCGTACGCGCTGTACCAGTTCTGGCTCAACACGGCGGATGCCGACGTGATCGCCCGGTTGCGGGAGTTCACGTTCCTGTCCCGTGCCGAGATCGAGCGACTCGAGCAGGCGGTCGCCGACGAACCGTTCCGACGCGAAGCGCAGCGGACCCTCGCATTCGAGGTCACCTCGCTCGTGCACGGGGTCGACGCCACCCAGGCCGCGATCGACGCCGCGGCTGCGCTGTTCGGCAACGGGGACCTCGGTG
Source organism: Curtobacterium sp. PhB170 (assembly GCF_003752345.1). Classification (NCBI taxonomy): domain Bacteria; kingdom Bacillati; phylum Actinomycetota; class Actinomycetes; order Micrococcales; family Microbacteriaceae; genus Curtobacterium; species Curtobacterium sp. PhB170. Next base: position 712 of record NZ_RJUM01000013.1, on the reverse strand, counting down.
CCCTCGACCCGGACACCCTGCGGTCGGCGATCGCGGAGCTGCCGGGGTCGGTCACCATCGAGGCCGGCGCCGACGTGGCCCGGGCCCTCGTCGAGACCGAGCTCGTGAAGTCCCTCGGCGAAGCCCGGCGGGCGATCGACCAGGGCGGCGTGTACGTGAACAACGTCCGAGCCGAGGACGCCACCGCACCGCTGTCGGACCTCGCCCTGCCCGGGGGAGTCCTCGTGCTCCGCCGCGGCAAGAAGACCCTCGCCGGTGTGACGCTGGCCTGATCGCCCCGGCACCCGGGCGACGCGTGTTGCACAACGCGACACGCCCGGGATTGGGCCTGGCTTGGCACACTCGCCCAGGCCTGCGTAAAGTTCCTACTCGTCACCCCAAAGGTGCGGCGGAGCGGCTGGAGCGAAAGCCCAGAGCACGTCGGCCCTCAAGCGGGACCATCCTCCACTGAAGATCAGATCTGGCCTTGTGCTCGATCGCTTCGACGCCTAGGATGACAAGCCCACCGGTTCTCTCCCCTCGGGGATGAGCCACAGGACCTCCGAGTCCGACGACACACCGGTGGCAAGCCAAGTACACAAGCCTCGTGGCTGGAGCTCGAACCTGAGCCGAAGAGCGAGTGCGTCTGGTCCTTGAGAACTCAACAGCGTGCACATTGTCAATGCCAATTTATTGATTGACCTCGTGCCTGGGCAGCTTCGGTTGTTCAGGT
>NZ_RJUM01000012.1:35255-470249 GCF_003752345.1 Curtobacterium sp. PhB170 | reverse complement strand
CAAGGGGGACCTTGTGGGAGAGTAGGACGCCGCCGGACTTAACGTTGTAACACCAGGGAACCCCTGACCAGCACTGGTCAGGGGTTTTCTGCGTTTCCGGGCTGAGCCGTAGGATCAGCCGACGACGGAGGAACGATGACCGAAGCCTGGCCGGCACTGCCCGAGGGTTCCCGCTTGGCACTGCGGGAGATCCTCATCCACGGGACGCTCTCGCGGGCGGAGATCGCTCGGTCGCTCGGGCTGTCGCGAGCGAGCTTGACCCGGGCGATGCGGATCCTCGTGGCGCACCGGCTCGTGGTCGAGGTCGGCACCGACGTGCGTGGGGCCACGGGCCGGCCGTCGGAGCTGCTGCAGTCGAGTTCGGGGCAGTGGGAGTTCCTCGGCGTCAAGCTGACCCGGGAGCGCATGTACGCCGCGGTGACCGACCTGGGCGGACGCGTGCTCGCCCTGCACGAGGAGACCGTCCCGTCGACCGTGCCGGAGGACCTGGCCGACCAGATCAGCACCGTGCACGAGCGCCTCCGTGCCGTGCACCCCGCGATCTGTGCCGTCGGGGTGTCCCTGCCCGGTGACGTCCTCACCCGGGGCGGAGAGGCCGTCGTGGCGTCGTCGCCGTTCCTCGGATGGACCGACGTCCCGTTCGCACGGATGGTCCGGGAGCGGACGGGGCTCGCAGCCTTCACGGCGAACGACGTCCACGCCCTGACCGTCAAGGAGCACTGGTTCGGTGCCGGCGCCGGCCGCGGGTCGATGGCCCTGGTGACCGTGGGCGAGGGGCTCGGTCTCGGGCTCATCGTGAACGGGCAGGTCTCCACCGGCGAGCACGGACGACTCGGTCGGATCGGGCACCTGCCGGTCCTCGGTGGTGGGCCCGACTGCGGCATCGGGCACGCGGGGTGTGCTTCGAGCTACCTGCCGAGCCCGGTGATCGTCCGGAACGCCGGGCGCGAGGGATCGTCGTACGAGCAGGTCGTCGAGCTCGCGCGGAACGGCGACGAGCAGGCCGTGGCGGCGTTCGAGGACGCCGGACGAGCACTCGGAGTCGTCCTGGCCACCGCGGTGCACATCGCCGACCCTGCCGCGATCGTCCTGACCGGCGACGGGCTGCCGGTGTACGACCTAGCACGGACCACGGTGGACGAGTCGCTCCGTGCGGCACTGGCTCCGTACCGACAGCCGGTGACCGTCGAGGTGCAGCCGTTCGAGTTCTCGGAGTGGGCGCGAGCGGGGGCGGTCCTCGCGATCCGGCAGCTGCTCGAGACCTGATGCGGCACCACTGACAGCGCGTTAGTTACACACGTTGACAAACACCGCCGGAGACGGGAGGCTGGTGCGGTCCACCCATCGAAGGAGATGCCGTGACCGCTGCCCCCACCGTCCCGTGGCCGACCGACGGCCTGTCGTTCGGCGGCGACTACAGCCCTGAACAGTGGCCGCGCGAGGTCTGGCTCGAGGACGTCCGCCTGATGCGCGAGGCCGGGGTGAACCTGGTCACGATCGGGGTCTTCTCGTGGGCGCTGCTCGAACGGTCGCCGGGGGAGTACACCTTCGACTGGCTCGACGACGTCATCGCCCTGCTGCACGACAACGGCATCGCCGTGGACCTCGCGACGCCGACCGCCGCCCCGCCTAACTGGCTGCTGACCGCCCACCCCGAGGTGCTGCCGGTGGACGCCACGGAGCGACGGGAGCGCCCGGGTGGACGCCTCGGGTGGTGTGCGGCGTCGACGGTCTTCCGCGAGCACGCCCTGCGGATCGTCGGTGCCCTGGCCGAACGCTACGGTCACCACCCGGCGGTGCGGCTGTGGCACGTGAGCAACGAGCTCGGTGGCGGGAACGGCCGCTGCTACTGCGAGGAGTCGGCAGCGGACTTCCGGCGCTGGCTCGCTGACCGGTACGGGGACGTCGACACCGCGAACGCCGCGTGGGGAACGGCCTTCTGGGGGCACACCTACACGTCCTTCGACGAGGTCTCACCCCCTCGTGGCGTCGGCGGCGCACCGAACCCCGGCCTCTTCCTGGACTTCGAGCGGTACTCGTCCGACGCCCTGCTCCGGCACTTCGACGCCGAGAAGGCCGTCATCGAGCAGCACTCGGACGTCCCCGTCACGACGAACTTCATGGTCGGTGCGGGCTCGCAGGTCGTCGACTACGCCGCGTGGGCGAAGCACGTCGCGATCCCGGCGAACGACCACTACACGCTCGTCGACGATCCGCACCGCGAGCAGGACCTCGCCCTCGCGGCCGACCGGATGCGCGGCATCACCGCCGGCCGCACCCCGTGGTTGCTCATGGAGCACTCGACGGGCGGCCCGAGCTGGCAGCAGCGCAACCGGGCGAAGGAACCGGGCGAGATCCTGCGCAACTCGCTCGTGCACGTCGCCCGCGGGTCCGACGGCGCACTGTTCTTCCAGTGGCGGGCCTCCACCGCGGGGGCCGAGCAGTTCCACTCCGCGATGGTCCCGCACGCCGGCACCCGCACCCGGATCTGGCGCGAGGTCGTCGCGCTCGGCCGGGCACTCCGCGACCTCGCCCCCGTGCAGGGCAGCCGCGTCGAACCGGCCCGGGTCGCGATCGTCGTCGACGAGCCGTCCGGGTGGGCGCTGCAGTCCGGGCTGAAACCGCACCGGGGACTGCGGTACTCGCGGGAGCTCCGTGCCTGGTACGCCGCCTTCCACGACCGGCAGGTGCTCACCGACGTCGTGCCCTCGGACGCCGACCTCGACGGCTACGACGTGGTGGTCGTCCCCACGATGCTCATCGTCGACGACGCCACCGCCGCACGGATCGCCGCGGTGGTCGACCGCGGCGCGACCCTGATCGTCACCTACCTGTCCGGCGTCGCCGACGAGACCGCCCGCATCCGCGCCGGCGGCTACCCGGGCGCGTTCCGGCAGGTGCTCGGCGCCTGGAGCGAGGAGTTCACCCCGCTGCAGCGCGACGAGACCCGCACGCTCGACGACGGCGGCACCGTCACCGACTGGGCCGAGGCCGTCGTGATCGACGACGCCGACGTCGTGCTCCGGTACACGGACGGGCCGCTCGCGGACCGCGCAGCGGTCACCCGCCGCGCCGTCGGCGGCGGCGCCTGGTACGTGTCCGCGATGCTGCCTGCCCAGAGCGCCCAGCGGCTCGTGGACCGGGTCATCGAGGAGCGCGCGCTCCCGCGGACGGTCACCGCGCCTCCCGGCCTGGAGGCGGTGCGCCGCGTCCACGACGACGGATCCGTGTTCCTGTTCCTCGTCAACCACCGCGCGGACGACGTGACGGTCGTCGCGTCCGGTACGGACCTGCTCGACGGCTCCGGCCACGGGCCGGAGACCGTCGTGCCCGCCGGTCGCGTCCGCGTCCTGCGCGAGGAGCGTGCGTCGTGACCGTCGTGGACCGCGACCCGGCGCCGGCGCGGGCGGTCGACGGACGGCAGGTGAGCGCCCTGCACGGCGGCGGGGTGTCGCTCGTGCTGGCGACCGCCGACGACGGACTGCCCGAGGTGCTGCACTGGGGCCGCGACGTCGGACCCGTCACGGACGGTGACGGCGCCGAACTGCTGCTCGCGCTCGGACGGCCGCTCGGACCGAGCGCCCTCGACGCGGCCTGGCCGCTGACCGTGCTGCCGACCGAACGCGACGGGTGGGAGGGACGACCCGCGATCGCCGGGCACGTCGACGGGCTGCCGCTCGTGCCGCGGTGGCGCGACGTCGAGGTGACCGAGGAGCCCGGCTTGCTGGTCGTGACCGCGGTGTCCGACGAACTGCTGCTGCGGAGTGCCTTCCGGCTCGACGACGCGGGGGTGCTGCGCGTCGGGCACACCGTGACGAACGGGGCCGCCGTGCCCGTGCACCTGCAGGCACTCGAGGCGACGCTGCCCGTGGGCGAACGGGTCGGCGAGGTGCTCGACCTGGCCGGCCGTTGGACCCGGGAGCGCACCCCGCAGCGCCGGGCACTGACCGCCGGCAGCCACGCGCGGGAGAGCCGCCGCGGCCGCACCGGCCACGACGCCCCGACGCTGCTCGTGCTCGGGACGCCGGGCTTCTCGGACGCTTCCGGTGAGGTCTGGGGCGTGCACCTGGCCTGGAGCGCCGACTCGGTGCACCGCCACGACCTGCTCGCCGAGGCGCGACCGCTGCTCGGCGCCGGGGAACTCCTGCGCGCCGGCGAGGTCGTCCTCGGGCAGGGGGAGTCCTTCGCCGCGCCCGACGCCGTCTTCGTCTGGAGCGACGCCGGGCTCGACGGCCTGTCCGACCGGCTGCACGACTCGCTCCGCAGCCGCCCCGGTCACCCGAAGCGCCCCCGACCGGTGGTGCTCAACACGTGGGAGGCCGTCTACTACCGGCAGGGCCTCGCGCCCCTGGTCGCCCTGGCCGAGACCGCCGCGGACATCGGCGTCGAGCGGTTCGTGCTCGACGACGGCTGGTTCGTCGGGCGCCGCTCGGACTCGACGTCGCTGGGGGACTGGCGCGTCGACCCGACGGTGTGGCCGGACGGCCTCGGACCGCTCGTCGACCGGGTCCGCGGACTCGGCATGGAGTTCGGGCTGTGGTTCGAACCCGAGATGGTGAGCCCGGTGTCCGAGCTCGCGGCCGCGCACCCCGAGTGGCTGCTGCAGCGCCCCGAGGACGACGTCCGCACCTGGCGGAACCAGTACGTGCTCGACATGGCGAACCCACTCGCGCGGGCGTACGTGCTCGAAGCGATGTCCGCCGTCATCGGGGCGCACCACGTCGACTTCGTGAAGTGGGACCAGAACCGCGACATCGTGCACGCGGTCCACGCCGGACGTGCCGGCATCGACGCGCACACCCGCGGGGTCTGGACGCTGATGGACGCCCTGCGCGCCCGGCACCCGTGGCTCGAGATCGAGGCGTGCGCGAGCGGCGGCGCCCGGGTCGACCTCGGCGTGCTGGAGCGCACCGACCGGGTGTGGCCGTCGGACTCGAACGACGCGTTCGAACGCCTGCCGATCCAGCGCTGGACCGAAGCACTGCTGCCGCTCGAGCTGATCGGCTCGCACGTCGGCCCCGAGGTCTCGCACACCACCGGCCGGCACCTCGACCTGGACTTCCGGATGGCGGTGTCGCTGTTCGGGTCCGCCGGCATCGAGACCGACGTCACCCGGCTGTCCCTGACGGAGCTCGACCGGCTGCGGGCGTGGACGGCGTTGTACAAGCGGGAGCGTGGGCTGCTGCACACCGGCCGGCTGCGGCACCTGGAGCTCGGCGACCCCGGGCTCGTGGCGACCTCGGTCGTGGCCGTCGACCGGTCGCGGGCCCTGGTGCGGGTCGCACGGACGGAGACCGGGCCGCAGTCGCTGCCGGTGCCGCTCCGGATGCGGGGGCTCGACCGGGCGCGGCGCTACCGGCTCGCCCCCGTCACGGGGCTGCGGGTGCCGCACGGGCTCGACATGGTGCCGCCGGCGTGGCTCGTGCGCGGGCACCTGGAGCTGTCGGGTGCGGTACTCGAGGACGTCGGGGCGCGGCTGCCGTTGCTGGCCCCCGCGACCGCGATCGTGTTCGAGCTGCACGCCCTCGACTGACGCGACCCTGCCGGCCGCCCGCCGCCGATGACGGCGGGCGGCCCGCGTCAGGGGAGGAGCGAGCCCGCGTGGCGGAGGACGAACGGGCCCACGAGCGCCTCGGGGTCGATGCCCGGGGCACCCGTCACCGTGAAGGCCACCGACTCGCCGGCCAGCAGGGACACCAGTCCGTCGTCGACCCGAGCGGCAGGGTCCACGCGGTCCGGGAACAGCGAGACGTCCCGCGCGTAGGACGCCGCCGTCACCGTGACGACCGCCCCGTCGTCGGTCGCCGTGACCGACGTGGACAGCGGTGAGCGGGCGAGCACCTGGTCGACGACCTCGGCGAAGTCGAACACCGTGCGGGTCCCCGCTCCGGTGACGATGAGCACCTCGGACCCGGCGTCCCCGGGCACGGCGAGCGAGGCCGGCAGCGTGATCCGGTCGGCATCGGCGGGTGCGGCGGCCAGCGAGAACGACGACGAGTCGAGCACCGTGCCGTCGAACGCGACGCGGGCGACCGTGACCTCGTCGGCGACCGGCGCCCCGGACGCGTTCACGAGCACGACGTCGAGCCCACCGGCAGCGCCGGCGGCGCCCGCAGCCCCGGCGGCGCCCGCAGCCCCGGCAGCGCCCGCAGCCCCGGCCGCAGACGGCTGCACGGTGAGCAGCACCGGCTGGTAGGCCTGCCGCACCGCGTACCAGACGGGCTTCCGGATGCCCGCGTGGTCGACGAGCGCCCAGGACACCACGGGCCAGTCGTCGTTGAGCTGCCAGACGATCATCCCGGTGTTGTCGGGCGTGCGGGACCGGAACCACTCCATGCCGAAGCGGATCGCGTGCGCCTGGTTGAGCTGTGACGCCCAGTGCCAGTCCTCGATGCTCGTCGGCGTCGGCAGGTGCCCGCGCATGCCGTCGGCGAGCTTCCGGTTGCCCTGGTCGGCCTTCTGGTGCACGAGCATCTCGTGGCCGTCGGGGTCGAGCGGCTCGTCGTGCACCACCGCGGTGAGGGTCGACCAGGCGGGCGGGCCCTGGAACCCGAACTCCGCCACGAACCGCGGGTTCCAGTCGGCGTAGGCGCGGTAGTCGAGCCGGTTCCAGACGTCCCAGATGTGCACGCTGCCATTGCGTTCGTCGTTCGGCGACAGGTACTCGTCGAACGAGAACGGGCTGCCCGGCGTGTACGGGCGGGTCGGGTCGAGCTCGGCGACGATCGAGGGCAGCAGCGAACGGTAGTAGCCGTTGCCCCAGGTCCGGCCGACGAGCGACGGCCGCCAGCCCCACTCGGCGTACGCGACGAGGTTCTCGTTGTTGCCGTTCCACACCACGAGCGACGGGTGCGGGCTGAGGTGGGTGACGGCTTCGCGGACCTCGGGCTCGACCTCGTCGGCGAGCCAGGGCTCCTCGGCGTAGGCGGCACAGGCGAACAGGAAGTCCTGCCAGACGAGCACGCCGAGCTCGTCGCAGCGGTCGTACAGGCCGTCGGACTCGTAGATCCCGCCGCCCCAGATGCGGAGCAGGTTGACGTTCGCCTCGATCGCGTCGTCGATCCGGTCGGCGTAGCGCTCGGGCGTCATCTCGGTCAGGTACGCGTGGTCGGGGATCCAGTTCGCGCCCCGCACGATCACGGGCCGGTCGTTCACCCGGAGCAGGAACGGGGCTCCGCCGGCGTCGGCGGCGGTGTCGAGCGTCACGGTGCGGAACCCGACGCGGCCGGTCCAGACGTCGTCGCCGACCTCGACCCGGACGTCGTACAACGGCTGCTCGCCCTCGCCGCGCGGCCACCAGACGGCGACGTCGGGGACCTCGAGCCGCACGACGGCGGAGCCGTCGACGACGGCGCGCACGCTGGTGACGGACGTTGCGCCCGGCGCGGACGGGCGGCCGGGAGGCACGGTGCCGGACCCGACGGGCGTCGCCGCCGCCTCGGTGCCGCTCGCGCCGGGGGCGGACGTGTTCTGCTCGGCCAGGGTGGCGCCGTGGCCGTCGGCCCCGCCGGGGGTGACGTGCGGGGTCAGGGTGACCCGCGCCTCCAGGCCGGCCCGACCGGACACCCCTGCGACCGGAGCCGACCCGATGTGCTGGGAGAAGGCGCCGGTGGAACCTGCGGACTCGACGTCGACGTGCGCGGTGAGCACGCCGGTCGTGCCGTCGACGTCGACGAGGGGGCGGACGGCCGCGATGCGGGCGCCGCTCCACGACTCGATGCCGATCGACTTCCAGATGCCGCTCGTGGCGACGTCGATACCCCAGTCCCAGCCGAAGTTCGACGCGTTCTTGCGGAGCGCGTTGTACGGGTGGTGGTTGACGTGGGGGAGTTCGCCGCCGTGCAGGGCGGACAGCCGCTCGGCCGCGGGCACCGGGGCGTCGAAGGTGATCACGAGCTCGTTCGTGCCGGGGCGCAGCAGGTGCCCGACGGGGAACCGGTACGCGCGGTGCTGGTTCGCGGTGGTGGCGACGACGATGCCGTTCAGCTCGATCGTCGCGAGGGTGTCGAGTCCGTCGGCGACGAGGTCCTGGCGGGCGTGCGTGGTCGGGCCCGTGCCGGTCTCGCCCGACCACGTGAAGGTGCGGCGGTACCGCCACACCGTGTCGCCGATCCACTGGGTCGCGGCCTCGTTGTCGCCGTCGAACGGGTCGGGGATCCGGCCCGCCCGCAGCAGGTCGGTGTGCACGCAGCCGGGGACGATCGCGGCGACCGGCTCCCGGTGCGCATCGGCCTGCGCCGGGCCGTGCACCGCCTCGACCGTCCACGTGCCGTCCAGGGTGGTCCGCTCCATTGCGTCTCCTCAATCGTGACGGGGCCGTGACCCGACCCCTTGACCGCCTTAGTTTACGCGTGTAACAATCACGCTCACAACGTGGATCCTGCGACGACGCAGACCGAGAGGACAACGATGTTCAACCCAACCCGTTCACGGCTCGCCATCGGCGCCGCCGTCCTCCTCGCCGCCGGCCTCGCGCTGAGCGGCTGCAGCGCGAGCGGCAACGCCAGCACGAAGGACGACGCCGCCTCGACCCTGGTCGCCTACACCGGACAGTCCGGCGACTACCAGATCAACTTCAACCCGTGGTCACCGTCGAACATCGGCGGCGTCGGCACGATCTACGAGTCGCTGTTCTTCATCACCAACGTCAACACGAACGACCCGAAGCCGCTGCTCGGCAAGTCGTACGAGTGGAACACCGACGGCACGCAGCTCACCATCACCCTGCGCGACGGGGCGACCTGGAGCGACGGCGAGCCCTTCACCTCGAAGGACGTCGTGTTCACGCTCGACATGCTCAAGAAGCAGAAGGCCCTGAACTCGATCGGCTACGACGGCACCGCGAAGGCCGACGGCGACTCCAAGGTCGTCGTCACCTTCGACAAGCCGTCGTTCGTGCTCGGCCCGAACCTGCTCGGCAAGACCTGGATCGTGCCCGAGCACCTGTGGAAGGACATCGACCCGACCACCGACGTCGTGCGCGAGCCCGTCGGCACCGGTCCGTACACGCTCGGCACCTTCAAGGCGCAGGCCTTCACCCTCGAGGCGAACAAGAAGTACTGGGACGGCGCCCCGGCCGTGAAGACCATCCGCTACCTGTCGCTCTCCGGCAACACCGCCGGCGCCGACGCGCTCAAGCAGGGCTCGATCGACTGGCAGACCGGCCCGGTGCCGAACATGGACGACATCGCCGGCAACTACAACGGCTACGACGGCATCACCGTCGGCCAGAACCAGATGGCGCTGCTCACCTGCGCGAACACCGACCTCGGCTGCACCGGCCCGCAGACCGACCCGGCCGTCCGGCACGCCATCGCCGACGCGATCAACCGCAAGCAGCTCAACTCGCTGGCGTTCGAGAACACCGCGAGCGAGATCTCGCCGACCTTCGCGCTCACCACGACGCAGAAGGACACCATCTCGAAGGACATCGAGCCGGCCGTGATGCCGGAGACCGCCGACAAGGCCGCCGCCGCGTCGTCGCTCGAGGGCGCCGGGTGGAAGAAGGGCTCGGACGGCATCTACGCCAAGGACGGCAAGAAGCTGTCCCTGACCGTCGAGGTCGTCACCGGCTGGACCGACTACATCACCGCGATCGACACCATGACGCAGCAGCTCAAGGCCGCGGGCATCGAGCTCAAGGCGCAGCAGTCGTCGTGGAACGAGTGGACCGACAAGAAGACCAAGGGCAACTTCGAGCTCGCGATCGACTCGCTCGGCCAGGGCCCGACGGCGAACCCGTACTACCTGTACAACAACTACTTCACGACGGCGAACACCGCGAAGGTCGGTGCTGCAGCCCCGATGAACATCTCGCGCTACAGCAACCCCGACGTGGACAAGGCCATCGCGAAGCTGGCCACGATCAACCCCGAGGACACCGCCGCGACGCAGCCGGAGCTCGACACGATCCAGCAGCACATCGTCGAGGACCTGCCGTACATCCCCGTAATGACCGGCGGCACGACGAGTGAGTTCCACGCGGCGAAGTTCACCGGCTGGCCCACGAAGGACGACCTCTACGCCTTCCCGGCCGTCTGGGCGAGCCCGGACAACGCCGAGATCTTCAAGGCACTGAAGCCGGCGAAGGGCTGACCACGATGGGATCGCGACCGAGGAGCACTCGACGATGACCTACTTCCTGCGCAAGATCGGCTTCTACATCGTCGCTCTCTGGGCGGCACTGACGCTGAACTTCATCATCCCGCGGCTGCTGCCCGGGAACCCGGTGGACATCCTGCTCGCCAAGCTCCAGCAGCGCGGCGGGCAGGTGACCCCGGCGACACGGCAGGCGTACGAGCTGCTCCTCGGTGGCGATTCCTCGGAGCCGCTGATCTCCCAGTACGGCCACTACCTGGTCAACGTGTTCCGCGGTGACCTCGGGGTGTCCGTCAGCTACTTCCCGGCCCCCGTCACCGAGGTCATCGCGAGCTCGCTGCCGTGGACCATCGCCCTGGTCGGCATCGCCACCATCCTGGCCGCCATCATCGGCGTCGGCCTCGGCGCCTTCGTCGGCTGGCGTCCGGGCACCTGGCTCGACTCGTTCGTGCCGGCCACCACCCTGCTCGCCGCGGTGCCGTACTTCTGGCTCGCGCTGATCCTGGTGTACTTCTTCGCCACCGGCATCCACCTGTTCCCGGCGCAGGGCGGCTACGACGTCATCCTGACCCCCGGGTTCAACTGGGACTTCATCGCCTCGGCGATCCAGTACGGGGTGCTGCCGGCCGTGACGATCGTGCTCGCATCGCTGGGTGGCTGGCTGCTCGGCATGCGCAACATGATGGTGTCGACGCTGTCCGAGGACTACATCACCACCGCCCAGGCCAAGGGGCTGTCCGACGGCAAGATCCTGCGGAACTACGCCGCCCGGAACGCCGTGCTGCCCTCGGTCGCCGGCTTCGCGATCTCCCTCGGGTTCATCGTGTCCGGCTCCGTCGTCACCGAGCAGGTGTTCTCGTACCCGGGCATCGGGTCGAAGCTGCTGTCCGCCGTGACCAACAACGACTACGCGCTCATGCAGGGGATCTTCCTGTTCATCACCCTGGCGGTCCTCGGCGCGAACCTCGTCGTCGACCTGCTGTACGGGCTCATCGACCCGCGGACGCGGGCGCGGAGCTAGGGAGGACACGCCATGACCAACATCCAGCAGGACACCGAACCCACCATCGGCGCACTCGCCGAGGAAGCCGACGCCGGGTCGACGCGGAGCATCGCCACGGCCCGAGCGTCACGACCGAAGGGCGGCATCCGCCGTTTCCTGCCGACCCTGACCCCGTGGCTCATCACGGGCATCGCGCTCGTCGCCGGCGTCACGCTGTTCGGCGTCGTCGGGCCGCTGCTCGTCGGCGACCCGACCACCATCCGCGACTCCGGACTGCAGGGACCGAGCGGCGAGAACCTCCTGGGGACGACCCAGACCGGGCAGGACGTGCTCGCGCAGCTCGCCTACGCCACCCGCGGCAGCCTGCAGATCGGCCTGATCGTCGGCGTCCTCGCCACGGTGCTGTCCGCGTTCTTCGGGATCCTCGGCGCGTACCTGGGCGGGATCATGGACGAGGCGTTCTCGCTGTTCTCGAACGTGTTCCTCGTCATCCCCGGACTGCCGCTCGTGATCGTCATCTCCGGCCTGGTCCCGCGCGAGGCCCGCGGGCTCTGGACCATCGCCGTCGTCCTCGCGATCACCTCGTGGGCCGGGTCCGCCCGGGTCCTGCGGGCGCAGACGATGTCGATCCGGAACCGCGACTACGTCTCCGCCGCCCGGGTCGCCGGCGAACGACCCTGGCGGGTCATCGCCGTCGAGATCCTGCCGAACCTGCTGCCCGTCCTGGCGTCGCAGTTCGTGTTCGCGGTGATCGCCGCGATCCTCGGGGAAGCGGGGCTGTCGTTCCTCGGCCTCGGGGCGTCGAACTCGTCGACGCTCGGCACCATGCTCTTCTACGCCCAGAACGGCTTCGCGCTGGCGAACGGCGCCTGGTGGTGGTTCGTGCCGCCCGGCCTGCTCATCGCCCTGCTCGGCATGGGCCTGTCCCTGGTGAACTTCTCGATCGACGAGGTCATCAACCCACGACTGGCGAACGTGCGTGCCCAGCGGCGGCGCGAACGTCGCGCCAAGCGGGCCGCCCGCGCCTCGCGTTCCGCACGCACCACGAAGGAGTTCGTCCGATGAGTGCCGAAGCCGTGCTGACGATCGACCACCTCGACGTCGTCTACGAGACCGAACACCCCGTGCACGCCGTCAAGGACGTGTCGCTCACCCTGGCCCCCGGCGAGATCCTCGGGCTCGCGGGGGAGTCCGGCTGCGGCAAGACGACCCTGGCCTACGCCATCACCCGGTTGCACCGACCGCCGGCGAAGGTCGCCTCGGGCAGCATCACGTTCCACGACCGCGACGGCACCGACATCGACCTGCTCAAGCTGCCGCACGAGCAGCTGCGGGCCGTGCGCTGGTCGAAGCTGTCGATGGTGTTCCAGGGCGCGATGAACGCCCTCAACCCGGTCACCACCATCCGGGCGCAGCTCGACGACGCCCTGAAGGAACACCGGCGCGACCTGGGCCGCAAGGAGCGGCGTGCGATCGCCGAGGACGCCCTGAGCCGTGTCGGCGTCGACCCGTCCCGCATCACCGCGTACCCGCATGAGCTGTCCGGCGGCATGCGGCAGCGCGTGATGATCGCGATGGCGATGCTGCTCGAACCGCAGATCATGATCATGGACGAGCCCACCACCGCCCTCGACGTCGTGGTGCAGCGCGAGATCCTGCGCGAGATCGTCCGACTGCGCGACGAGCTCGGGTTCGCCGTCGTGTTCATCACGCACGACCTGCCGCTGCTGCTCGAGATCAGCGACCGCATCGCGATCATGCTGCGCGGCGAGGTCGTCGAGTGCGACCGGGCCTCGGTCATCCAGCACGACCCGAAGCACCCGTACACGCAGAAGCTGCTGCAGTCGTTCCCGAGCCTGTCCGGGGAGCGCGGCGCGTTCATCCGCTCCGGCGTCGACGACCACGCGGCAGCAGTCCACGAGGAGATCCGATGACCAGCGTGACCGTCAGCCACCTCGGCAAGGACTTCCACACCCGCAAGGGCCTCAAGCGCACCACGCTGCACGCCGTCGACGACGTGTCGTTCGAGCTGCTGCCCGGGAAGACCGTGGCGTTGGTGGGCGAGTCCGGCTCGGGCAAGTCCACCATCGCCCGGATGCTCGCCAAGCTCGAGAGCACCACCCGCGGCTCGATCGACGTGCGGCTCGAGGACGGCACGCCCGTCGTCGGCAGCATGTACCGCCGGCACGTGCAGATGGTGTTCCAGGACCCCTTCGCGTCGCTCAACCCGTTCCACTCGATCGAGCACCACATCGCCCGGCCGCTCCAGCTGCACCACCGAGCCCGGGGTGCCGACGAGACCGCCGAGAAGGTGCGCGAACTGCTCGGCCGCGTCAACCTCGACGAGGACTTCGCGAGCCGCCGCCCGCACGAGCTCTCCGGCGGACAGCGACAGCGCGTCGCCATCGCCCGTGCACTCGCCCCCGGAGCCCAGGTGCTCATCGCCGACGAACCGGTGTCGATGCTCGACGTGTCGATCCGGCTCAGCGTGCTCAACCTGATGGGCCGCCTGCAGCGCGAGGACCACCTCGCCGTGCTCTACATCACGCACGACCTGGCGACCGCACGGCACTTCTCCGACGAGATCCTGGTGCTCTACCGCGGCCGGGTCGTCGAACGCGGCCCCTCCGACGCCGTCATCCTCGACCCGCAGCACGACTACACCCGGCTGCTCGCCGAGGCCGCCCCCGACCCGGAGCGCATCGACCGCAAGGTGACCTCGGGCAGCGCTCTCGACCGCTCGAAGATCGACAACACCACCTGCTACGACCACGGTGTCGGGGCGTGGGTCTCGAGCGAGCCCGCTCCGGTCGGTGCACGGTGAGCGGAGCCTTCGCCGACTGGGTCACGCCCGGGTTCTCGGCACGGTTCCGGATCGGCGACGACCAGCCCGCAGCGCTCGTGTCGTTCGTGGCGAGCGGTGGAGCGCTCGCCGACGGTCCGGACGACCCGCAGCCGTTGGTCGAACTGACCACCGTCGGGCACGGGCGGTTCCCGGGCGGGTACCGGCACGTGGACTCCACGATCGGGGCGCGACTGCGACCCGTGTCGTGGTGTGTGTCCGACGACGCGACCGATCCGTGGTTCCGGATCGTGCAGGCGGACGCGGCCACGGGCCTCCAGGTCGAGTCGGTGTTCCGGGCGCGCGCCGACGTCCCGGGCTTCCGGACGTGGACCGAGGTGTCCGCCGACGACGGCGAGCACGTCGTGGACTTCGTGTCGTCGTTCGCGACCGGGGCGTTCCTGACGGACTCCGGGGTCGGCGTCGACGACCTGGCCCTCGTGCACGCGGACAACGACTGGGCGGCCGAGAGCCGGTGGCGCACCGACCCGCTGCGGTCGATCGGACTCGCAGCGATCGACCGCGAGGCGCAGCACCACCCGCCCCGCAGCCGCGCCGTCGTGCAGAACCGCGGGTCGTGGTCGACGGGCGAGGCGCTCCCGATCGGCGTGCTGACGCCTGCTGTGTCCGCTGGTGCTGGGCCCTACGCCCTCGTCTGGCAGGTCGAGCACAACGGGCCGTGGCTCTACGAGCTCGGCGAGACCCGACGGCACGCGTACGTGCTGCTGAGTGGGCCGACCGACCAGGAGCACCAGTGGACGGCCGTCGTGGCTCCGGGGCAGCCGTTCGTGTCCGTGCCGGTGTCGGTGGGGATCGCCGGCTCGGTCGGTGGGGCGTTCGAGGTCCTCACGGCGCAGCGTCGGGCGTTCCGGCACGTGCGCGAGGCCGACCGTGCCCTGCCGCTCGTGTTCAACGACTACATGAACACGCTCATGGGCGACCCGACCACCGAGAAGCTGCTGCCGTTGATCGACGCCGCTGCCGACGCCGGCGCGGACCTGTTCTGCATCGACGCCGGCTGGTACGCCGAGGGGCACTGGTGGGACACCGTCGGGGCGTGGGAGGAAGCGGCTTCGCGGTTCCCGACCGGGCTCGGGTTCGTCATCGACCACATCCGGTCGCGGGGGATGCAGGCCGGGCTGTGGCTCGAGCCCGAGGTCATCGGCATCCACTCGCCGCTGGCCGCGACCCTGCCGGACGACGCCTTCGTGCACCACCAGGGAGTGCGGGTCGCCGAGCACGGACGGCACCTGCTCGACCTCCGGTCGCCGGCCGCGCGGGCACACCTCGACGCGGTCGTCGATCGACTGGTCGGGTCGCTCGGCGTGACGTTCTTCAAGATGGACAACAACACGATGACCGGGCCGTTCGCCGGGATGCTCGACCACCAGCGTGCGCTGCTCGACTGGATCGACGCGGTGCAGGATCGGTACCCGGCACTGCTCATCGAGAACTGCGCCTCGGGAGCGATGCGCGCCGACTCCGCGATGCTGTCCCGGCTGCACATGCAGTCGACCTCGGACCAGCAGGACCCGGTGTTGTCGGCGTCGATCGCAGCCGCTGCCCCCGCCGCGATGCTGCCCGAGCAGGCCGGGAACTGGGCCTACCCGGCGCCGTCGATGTCGCCCGACCTGTTCGACCTGTCGCTCGTGAACGGGGTGCTCGGGCGGATGTACCTGTCGGGCTACCTGAATTCGATGAGCACATCGCAGCGGGCGGTCGTGCGTTCTGCGATCGAGGCCCACCGGACAGTGCTCGAGGTCATCGAGTCGTCGGTGCCGGAGTGGCCGCTCGGGCTGCCGGCATGGGAGTACCCCTGGCTCGCGCTCGGCTTGCGCGCGGCGTCGGGCGATCTGTACTTGTCGGTGTGGTCGCTGCCCGGGGCCGGCTCGTCGGTGTCGTTGCCGCTTCCGGGCTTCGTCGGGCAGGCGGTCGTCGTCGAGCCGCTGTTCCCGACAGTGCTCGGGGCGTGGTCCGTGGCGTGGGACGCCGCCTCGGGCTCGCTCGAGGTCGCCAACGGCGGGGCGACCCCCACAGCGCGGGTGCTGCGCGTCCGACCGGAGGGGGCGAGCGCGGAGCACTGAGCGGGGCGCGCGTCGCGATGGCAGGGCGCGCGTCGGAGCGGACGGGAGGCACGGTGCAGGCAGGCGCCGTGCCTCCCGTCCCGTCGGTGGTCGCGTCCACGGCACGGGGGACGCGGGTTCGTGTCCGGCCGGTGACGGTTCTGGTTCAGGATCCTCGGGGATCGTGAACCAGAACCGTCAGCAGCGGTGCAGGAAGGGCCCCCGGTCAGGCGCGGGTCTCGTGGTCGGCGTCGGTGTCGGTGTCAGTTTCGGCATCGTCGTCGGGGCGGCGCGGGGCGCGGAGCCGCAGGGTCGCACCGAGGCCGATGACCAGGAAGCCGGCGGCCGAGAACGCGGCGGCGCGGGTGCCGTCGGAGAACGCCTCGGCCGCGTCGGCGCGGGTCTGCCCCTCGAGGCCGGCGATCGCTCCGCCCGAGGACTGCACCACGGTGTCGGCGATCTGCTCGGACTGGGCGGTCGAGACGCCGGCGTCCTGCAGGCGGTGCTCCAGGATGCTGCCCGTCGAGGTGAACAGCACCGTCCCGAGGACCGCGATGCCGAGCGCTGAACCGATCTGGCGCGCGGTGCTCTGGGCACCCGAGGCCTCGCCGCTGCGCTCCACGGGGACGTCCTGCAGCACGACGCCGGTGAGCTGCGCCGTCGCGAGTCCGACGCCGAAGCCGTAGACGAACAGGCACGGGACGATCGCCCACCACGGGGTCGCCGAGGTCACGACGAACCCGATCGCGGCGACCCCGACGATCTCGGCGCCGATGCCCATCCGCACGATCGGGAGCGCCCCGATCCGCTGTCCGACCGTGGCCGCGAACCCGCTCGCGACGAACGACCCGATCGCCAGGGCCAACAGCACGAAGCCGGTCTGCAGCGCCGAGTAGCCGAGGACGTTCTGCAGCCAGAGGGGCAGCGACAGGATGATGCCGAACTCGCCGAGCGACACGATGAGCGCCGCGATCGAGCCGTTCCGGAACGAGCCGATGCCGAACAGGTCGAGGGCGATGAGCGTCGACCGGCCCGCACGCTGCCGGCGCCGGGAGCGGACGACGAAGGCCACCCCGGCAGCGATCGCGATCACGAACGCGACGGGGATCGGCGAGACCGGGCCGTCCCACGACCACGAGCCGATCGTGAACGGTGTCGACGACGGAGTCCACCAGCCGTAGGTGCGACCCTCGATCAGCCCGAAGACCAGCGCAGCGCTCGCGATCACGGACAACAGCGCGCCGACGAAGTCGATGTGGCCGGTGTGCTCGGCGTCGCGCGACTCCCGCACGGCGACCGCGAGGCCGACCAGGATGACCGCCACGATCGGGACGTTGATGCCGAAGGCCCACCGCCACGAGAAGTCCGTCGTCAGCCAGCCGCCGAGCAGCGGACCGACCGCCACCATCCCGCCGATCGTGGAGCCCCACACCGCGAAGGCGATGCCGCGCTCCCGGCCGGTGAACGTCGCGTTGAGGATCGACAGCGTGGTGGGCAGGACCATCGCGCCACCGACACCCTGCAGCACGCGGGACGCCACGAGCAGTTCGCCCGTCGGGGACAGCGCCGCCAGGACCGACGCCACCGCGAACAGGATCACGCCGATGGTCAGCAGTCGTCGGCGACCGAAGCGGTCGGCGACGGCACCGAAGACGAGCAGCAGCGCGGCGAAGACCAGCGTGTAGCTCTCCTGCACCCACTGCACGAGCGTCGAACCGATGTCGAGGTCGGCGACGATGCTCGGGATCGCCACGTTCACGATCGTGGAGTCGACGATGATGAGCGCGACCGCCAGGCTGATCACGACCAGACCGATCCACCGGCGGCGATCGAGGGTGGTGGTGGGAGCTGCGGCTGGGGCGCTCATGTGCGTGTCCTCTCAGATGATCAGCATGCTGACTACCTGACGGTACACCCGCTCCCGATGACCGGCGCACCGGGGTTCAGGGGAGCAGGCGGAGTTCCATCGCGCGGGTCACGGCACGGGTGCGGTCGTTGACGCCGAGCTTCTCGAACACGTGGCCGAGGTGCGTCTTCACCGTTGTCTCGCTGAGGAACAGTGCACGCCCGATCGCTGGGTTCGAGTTGCCCTGGGCGACGAGCTGCAGGACCTCGAGTTCGCGTGGGGTCAGCGACGGGCCGGCTGCCACGGCCGACGAACCCGTTGCTCGTCGGACCAGCGCAGCGGCAGCCGAAGGGGCCAGTGCCGTCTCGCCCCGCGCGGTCGCCCGCACCCCGGCGAGGATCTCGGACTCCGGGGCCGCCTTGAGCAGGTAGCCGGTGGCCCCGGCCTCGATCGCCGCGAGGATCTGGTCGTCGGACTCGTACGTCGTCAGGATCAGGACGCGGACGCCCGGCTCGGCCGCGAGGATCTCCGCCGTCGCCGCATCGCCGTCGAGCTCCGGCATCCGGAGGTCCATCAGCACGACGTCGGGGCGCTCGGCCAGCACGACGGACACCGCTGCTCGGCCGTCGCTGGCCTGGCCCACCACGTCGATGTCGTCGGCATCCTGCAACAGCGCGACGATGCCCGAGCGGACGATGGGGTGGTCGTCGGCGACCACGACGCGGATCACCGGCTCACCTCCGCCACGGGGTGGCGAACGGCGGACGGGAGGCCCGGTGCGGCTCCGGTGGGCAGGGTTGCTTCGACGACGGTGCGCCGGCCCAGGGCGCTCGTGATCGTGCAGGTACCGCCAGCGAGGGCGAGGCGCTCCCGCAACCCGCGCAGACCGTGCCCGGCGGTGGGCTGCTCGGGGTCGAACCCGGTGCCGTCGTCGGTGATCCGCAGCACGGTCTGCCCGGCGTCGGAGAGCAGAAGGACCCGCGCCGAGGCTGAGCCGGCGTGCGCGCGGACGTTCGAGAGGGCCTCTTGCGCGACCCGGAGCAGGACCACCTGCGCATCGCGGTCCAGCACGCAGTCGGAGGCGTCGACCGTGACCAGCGTCCCCGTTTCGCGGGTGTGCCGTTCGGCGAGGCGGTGGAGGGCACCGGCGAGGCTGTCGCGGGTCATGCCTGCGGCTCCGGCTGCGACGAGGGTGCGGGATTCCTCGAGGGCGGCGCGGGCGGACTCCTCGAGGACGGTGAGTCGTTCTTCCAGCGCATCGGAGCGGTCGTTCGCCAGGTCGCCGCGAGCCCGTTCGGTGAGCATGACGATGCCGGCGAGGTTCTGCGCGACGGTGTCGTGGATCTCGCGGGCCAGGCGCTCCCGTTCGCTCGCGATGCCCGCCGTGCGGTTCGCGTCGGCGAGGGACTGCTGGGTGGCGCGGAGCTCCTCGACGAGCTGGCGGCGCTCCTCGGACAGACCGGCGACGCTCGAGATCCACACGCCCATCGCGCAGGCACCGATCACGCTGATGCCCTCGATGAGCAGGGTGCTGACCAGGGCGTCCGGGCCGCTCGACAGTTGCAGGCCGAGGCCGCTCGCGAGCCCGACGGCGATGGACAGCAGGATCGCGGTGCGGACGCGCTCCGTCTGCACCCACACGAGCGGGAACACGATGCACTGCACGAACGCGGTGCTCGGGACCACGGCCGGCAGCACGAGGGCGGCGACGATGACGAGCGGCAGGAACGCGGCGGCTGCTCGGGGGCTGTCGTAGCCGCGGTGTCCGTACGCGATGTACGCCACGACGAGTACCACCACCGCCACGTAGGCCGGCCAGCGGGTCGACCACGGGGACCAGCCGAGCGCGGTGATCACGGCGGTGAGGAGCATCGTGCCCGCGAAGAACACGTGCAACCACCGGCCCCGCACCCACGTCTCGCCGCTCATGACGACAGCATCCCATCGATGCAGGGCCGCGGAGCGGTTCTCCACAGGCCCATCAGGAGTCCTTGCGGTTCCAGCGGAAGGTGAGCGCGCAGGCCACCGTGCCCCCGACCAGCCACGCGACCAACACGAGCGTTCCGAGCGCGAGGTGCCACGCGCCTCCCGGCTCGGCGGACGCGAACGCGTCGGGTAGGAAGACGGACCGCATGCCGGACGCCATCCAGCGCAGGGGGAAGACCGACGCGACGTTCTGCAGCCAGTCGGGCAGCTGCGTGAAGGGCAAGTAGACGCCGGAGATGAACTGCAGCACCAGGACGATGGGGACGATCGTCGCGGTGGCGCGGCGGCCCTCGCGGGGGAGCGCCGAGATCGCGATGCCGAGGACGCAGCTGGTGGCGATGCCGAGGACCATCACGCCCGCGAAGACACCCCAGTTGCTCGCGTCGGTCGGCAGGTCGACGCCGAACACCAGGCTCGCGATCCCGAGCAGCAGCGCCGTCTGCACGATGGTCGTGACGAGCACCATGCCGATCTTGCCGACGAAGTAGCTCAGGACCGGCAGCGGTGTGCCACCGAGGCGCTTGAGCGTGCCGTCGCTGCGTTCGGTCGCGATGTCGACGCCGAGGGACTGGGTGCCGGAGAGCAGGATGCCCGTCGCGACCAGACCGGGCAGGTAGTAGGTGGCGTAGTCGACGCTGATCGGTCGCCCGTTGCTGGCGACGGCGCGGATCGGGTCGGCGTCCGCGAAGGCCACCGAGAACAGCGCCAACATGATGATGGGGAAGAGGAACGTGAAGAAGACGGCGTCGGGGGCGCGGAAGTAGGAGCGGATCTCATACGAGATGCGGCTGGTCGCGGTGTTCACTTCTGGCCCACCATTCCGAGGTAGACGTCCTCGAGGGACGGGCGGATGACTTCGAGATCGTGCATGGGCGCGGTGCTGTTGCGGACGAGCGCGGTCGGGTCGGTCGTGCGCTCGTCGTGGAGGTCGCCGGCGTCGTCGCGCCAGCGGACCCGTGGTGTGCGGGCCTCGGCGCCGCCGATCTCGTCGATCGGGGCGATGTCGAGCAGCTTCCCGTCGGCGATCACCGCTGCCCGGTCGGCGAGCTGGGCGGCTTCGTCGAGGTAGTGCGTGGTGAGCAGGATCGTCGTGCCCTCGGACTGCACCTGGCGCAGGAGGTCCCAGAACTGGCGACGGGCCTCCGGGTCGAAGCCCGTGGTCGGTTCGTCGAGGAACAGGACCTCGGGGCGGCCGATGATGCCGAGGGCGACGTCGACGCGGCGGCGCTGGCCTCCGGAGAGGCGGGCGATGCGGGTGTTGCGCTGCGTCTCGAGTCCCGTCGCGGTGAGGAGTTCCTCGGTGCTGCGGTGCTTCGGGTAGAGCGTCGCGAAGTGGTTCAGCTGCTCGGCGACGGTGACGTTCGGGGACTCGGCGCTGGTCTGCAGGACGATGCCGATGCGTGCGTTGTGGCTGCGGCTCGTCCGTGCGGGGTCGTGGCCGAGGACGCGGACCTCGCCGGCCGTGCGGGAGCGGTACCCCTCGAGGATCTCGACCGTCGTGGACTTGCCGGCGCCGTTCGGGCCGAGGAGGGCGAAGGTCTCGCCGGGCTGGATGACGAAGCTGACGTCGTCGACGGCGACCTTGCCGGTGGCGTACTGCTTGCTGAGGTGCTGGACCTCGACGGCGGGGGACTCGGGCATGGGTCCAGCCTGGCCGGTGGGGCGCCGCGGGGCATCGGTGGGGGCGGTGGTGCTGCATCCTCCGATCGGGGGATGGCGTGGGAAGGGCGCACGCATGTCGTATTCGAGATATCCGGAACTTCAGATTCTGGCGTTGCTCTGCTTTGCTCGGTGCGGGGTCGACGCGGCCCTCCCGTTCCCCCAGCAGAAAGGCCCTTCCATGAAGCGCTTCGGAAAGCTCTCGGCCGACATCGCGGCTGCAACGCTGTGCTGTGTCCTCGGCGCCGGTGTCGCACACGCTGCTCCGGATGATGCAACCGCCATTGGCGGCAGCGCGTCCGCCGACGACCTCGGTACCGACGCCACGACCGTCGTCGGTGGCGGCACGTGGTCGTACGGCGTGATCGGCCACCAGGTGGTCTCCGCCTACGACAACCGTCGGTACACCCACAGCACCTCGGTCAAGTCCTCCGGCGTGACCAAGTCGTCCGGACGGATCGCGAAGGGCAAGATCGCCGGCGCGAGCCGCCCGAAAGCACTGTGGGGCAACCAGGCCTTCTGGGCGATCTACTGATCCGGAACTTCGCGGCCGCCACCGTCCTCGCGGTGGCGGCCGTACCGCTCCTGCTCGTCGGCCTGATCGTGTTCGTGGTCGGGAGTGGTGAGGCGAGCGGGTACCTCACCGGCCGGACGACGATCGACATGGTCGACTTACCGCTCGGTCCGACCAAGCAGGAGCACATCCAGCAGCTCACGGAACTGGCCGAGGACCACGACGTATCGCTCGCCCTCGTCGTGCCGGATCGTTCCGGCGCGCCGGACACCGTCACCGCGTACTCGTTCGCCGGCTCCGTCGCCGCCCCGGTGTTCTGGGGGAACGTCGTCGACCGGCCGGCGAGCGACATCGGTGACGCCGTCATCGTCTGGTCGTACGCGGTCGACGGATCGGCCGTGCAAGTCGGTGCCTTCCTCGACGCGTTGCGCACTGCGGAATTCGAGTTCGTCGACGCGACCCCGACGGTCCGCGTACTGGCACCAGCGGTGATCGGGCAGCCCGGCATCCTGGCGATCGTGGCGTGCATCGCGCTCGGCGTCGTCATCGCCGTGGTCGCGGAGTCGGACCGGCGGGACAGCCGACAGCGGCTCCGCGGACTCTCCGGATGGTCACCGAAACGCATCGCCGCTCGTGAAGCCCTCGAGACAGCGGGGCTGTTCGTCGTCTGTTCCCTGGTGGTGTGCGGGGCGCTCGCCGTCTACTTGCTCGTCCGCGCGGCATCGCCGACGATCTGGTCGTTCAGCGTCGGGCTCGCCGGACTGATGCTCCCCGCCGCCTTCGTCGGTGTCGTCGGACTCCACGTCGTCTGCTCCGTCGTCCGCCGCCGCAGGTGGACGAGCCTCGCGGCCCCGGTCTGGCGCCCGGCCGTCGTGGCACTGTGCGGTGTCGCACTCGTCAGCATCCTGACCGTGAGCACCAGTGTCCTCGTCGAGCAGGAGCGGACGGCCTCCGAGCTCGAGCGATCGCTGCGCTCCGAGACCGCCGACGGCGACGACGTGGTCCTGGGGGTCGGGATGGCCTCAGTCGCCGACGAGGACGCGTTCGGGCGCGTTGCGCTGGCTGCCCTCGCCACCGGCACCGCCGAGCTGGCGCAGACGACGTTCATGCAGGACGCGCTGCTGGTCGCCGGAGACCGGGCGGAGCAGCTGGTCGGGGACGACCGTGACGGTGTCACCGTGCTGGTCCCCGAGTCGATGGCGACCGACATCGACGCGATCGCCGACGGCGTGCGGGAGAGCTTCGACGACGGCTGGGAGGTGGACGACGACCAAGCGCCCCGAGTCGTCCCGATCCACACCGAGGTCGTCGGATCGACCGCACCGATCGTCGCCGCCGCTGACCGCTGGATCGATTGGGTGCTGCCACGCACCACCACCGGCGCGGACGTGCCCGTCATCGTGGTGACCGACGTGCGGGACCTGCCGCCGAACCGACTCGGCACCGCGACCCGGAACGGCGAGGTCCGGTTCGCCGACCGGACCGCGCTCGTCCGGCAACTCACGGACGCTGACCTGCTCGACGTCGTCACGCAGATCAACCGGGTCGGTGCCGTGCTCGAACGAGCGCTCGCGGCCGTCCGGACGTCCCGCGCCGTCATCCTCGCCGCTTCGGCCGGGACGGTGCTCGCGATCCTGTTCGCTGCCGCCACTCTGATCGCCGACCACCGGACGCGGCATCGACGAGCAGCACGGCTGCGATTCCTGGTCGGCCGGCATCCCGCGGTGCAGCACGCGCGGTTCGTGCTCGTCGCGAGCGGCATCGCCGCCGGGACCACCGCCGTGACCGTACTCGTCGGCGACGACGGCACCGGTGCCGGCAGCGGCGCCTTGCTCGCTGCCAGCACGGCCGGGGCAGTCGGCGTGCTCACCGCAGTCGCGCTGTCCGTCCTGCTCGCCGCCACACACCACCGAAAGAGGCCACGCCGATGACCGAGCACCAGCGACTCAGCA
This sequence comes from Curtobacterium sp. PhB170, assembly GCF_003752345.1. Classification (NCBI taxonomy): domain Bacteria; kingdom Bacillati; phylum Actinomycetota; class Actinomycetes; order Micrococcales; family Microbacteriaceae; genus Curtobacterium; species Curtobacterium sp. PhB170. The sequence continues at coordinate 446,286 of NZ_RJUM01000012.1, read as the reverse complement.
TCGAGGGGATCGGCTACGACATCGCCGGGCGGACGCTCTGGAACGACATCACGTTCCAGCTCGGCGCCGGACAGGCCCTTGCCCTGCGCGGACCGTCCGGACAGGGGAAGAGCACGATGCTCCGCTGCCTCGCCGGGTTGGAACGACCGCCGCGGGGTCGGGTCGTCGTCGACGGCACTGACCTGCACACGGCGAGCGAGGGGGAGCGGCGTGGACTGCGCCGAGACACCATCGGCCTCGTCGTGCAGGACCACGCCGTCGTGCCGGAGTGGACCGTTGCCCAGAACCTGCGGGTGCTGCGGCCCCGTGGCGTCACCCGGGCGGCACTCAGCGATCGGATCGACGAGGCGCTGCTGATCGTCGGGCTCGGCGGTCGGCGGGATGCTCGTGCTGGGACGATGAGCGGCGGCGAACAGCAGCGAGTGGCCGTCGCACGAGTGCTGGCGCAGCGGCCACGACTCGTCCTCGCCGACGAGCCCACCGCGTCGCTCGACACCGAGAGCGCGGCGCGCGTCCGCAGCGGTCTCGACGCGCTGCGTGCATCGGGCAGCGCTGTCGTCGTGGCGACCCACGACCCGGCGCTCATCGCGTGGGCCGGTGCAGAACGGTCACTCATCCGGCTGGGGAGCGACCATGGACGTCCGTGAGACCACGCTGCAAGCTGCGGTGGGCGCGCACCTGGCGGGGACCCACATCCGCAGGACACACCGGGTCCTGCAGGGGAGTGGCACCGTGGCGCCGGGGTTGCGCTGGCCGGACGCCTCGGACGGCCGCGATCCCCGGGCCGACCTCGAGGCCGAGGGCCCCGCGTTCTCGGCGGGCGGTGGTGTTCTCGTGCCGGAGCGCTGACGGTTCTGGTTCGCGATCGTCGGGGATCGTGAACCGGAACCGTCACCGTCTCAGTACTGCGGCCGGATCCAGTCCGTCGGCTGCACGAAGCGAGCGCGGGGCAGGACCTCGTCCGGCTCGGCGGTCCGCACGCTCGTGATGATCGTGTCCTCGCCGGACTCCGACAAGCGGCGGGCGATGCCGTCGCGCTCGTCGATCACCATCGTCGTGCGGGTCGCCGGATCCCCGCGGTGCTCGAACGTCACCAGGATCGAGTGCTCGCCGATGTGCTCGACCAGGATCGGGTGGAAGCTCTCGGGGCCGCGACCCCACCGGAGCATCAGGTCGGGCACGGCCATCCGGACGACGGGATCGGAGACCATGCTTCGGGCGAACGAAATCTCGTCCGGACCGTCGTCGGGGTCGTGCAGCACGCCGTCGCGGTAGGAGACCGGCTTGGCCCGTTGGCGGACGAGGGTCCAGGTCTGTGCGGGCTCGTCGACGTCGACGCGGAACTGCCAGTACTTCTGCCGGGACTCCTGGTGGATGCCCTCGAGGACGTACCGGGCGGGGCGGCGGAGCGCGGCGAGCTCCTCGGCGATCGCGGGACCGTCGGGCCGGGTGAGGAGTTCGTCGAAACGCACGCTGTCAGCATGGCGCACCACGCGCAGTGGACGTCACCCCGTGACGGACTGGAGGCCCGTGGCGGGCTGGCACTGTGCCTCCCGTCCGATCGTGGGTCGCGTCAGGTTGCGTCAAGCAACGCGCGCGTAGACCGGGAGGATGCAGGTCGTCGGAGTCGAACAGTTCGGAGGGCCGGAGGCCCTCGCCGTCCACGAGGTGCCGGAGCCGCACGCCGGTGCGGGATCCGTGCGGATCCGGGTGCAGGCGTTCGCCGTGAACCCGACCGACACGGGGGTGCGTGCCGGGCAGCGGGACAGCTCGCAGGCCTCGCCGCCGTACGTGCCGGGGATGGACGCCGCTGGCGTCATCGACGAGGTCGGGCCCGACGTCACCGGGTGGGAGGTGGGCGACGAGGTCATGGCGATCGCGTTGCCGCTCAGCGCTCACGGTGGCGCGTACGTGCAGGAGCTCGTGGCGCCGGTGGGGTCGTTCACGCGGATCCCTCGGGGGACGTCGCTCCCGCTCGCCTCCACAGTGCCGATGAACGGGCTGACGGCGTTGCAGATCCTGTCGCACGCCTCGCTCGCGCCTGGACAGACGCTCGCCGTGACCGGGGCCGCGGGGTTGCTCGGGAACTACGTGGTGCAGCTGGCGAAGGCCGCCGGGCTGACCGTGATCGCGGACGCAGCTGAGAAGGACGAGGCGCTGGTCCGGTCGCTCGGGCCGGACCACATCGTGCCGCGCGGTGATGGGTTCGCTGCCGCGGTGCGCGAGCTCGTGCCGGAGGGCGTCGATGCGCTCGCCGATGCTGCGGTGCAGCGTGGGGTCGTCGTCGACGCTGTTCGAGACGGGGGAGTGTTCCTGGACGTGCGGGGATGGTCGGGGGACGGCTCGCGGGGGATCCGGTTCGAGCAAGTCGCGGTGTTCTCGGAGTACCGGTCGTTCGACAAGCTCGAGCAGCTGCGGCATGCGGTCGAAGGGGGGACGGTGGTGCCGCGGGTGGCGGAGGTGTTGCCGGCCTCGCGGGCGGGGGAGGCGCATGAGCGGTTGGAGGCCGGGGGGACGCGGGGGCGGTTCGTGTTGACGTGGTGAGTTGACGACGGTGTGAGGGACGGGAGGCGCGGTGCCGGTTGGTGCCGTGCCTCTTGTCGATCACGCCACGCGTTCGCCCGCCGTCATGCGAAGTCCGCGACGTCTCCCTCGCCGCATCGCGACTGGACCTCCACCGACACCCGTCGAGGGCTTGCGTTCACCGAGATCGACTCGACCGCCTTGCCAGTGGTGGCAGCTGACCAGAGCGGCCGACCATCGTCGATCGTGTCTTGCCGGATGGTCGCGTCGTAGTCGGACTGCTTCCACGTCTTCGCAACCGTGCGAATGAGCGACTCGGGGTCCCCGGTGCCCGTGCGCTCCTGGTCCCACGAGAACGTGACGCCTGCACTGCCCTCCGGGGTCGAGCACTCCGACGATGCGGGCTCGTCGGAGAGCGGCGTCCAGTCACCGCCAGCGGCATCGATGGTCTGCTGGACCAGAGCGACCATGGCGTCTCGAGCCTGAGCGCCGTCCAGTTCGCTGTCGTCCACGTAGTTCGCGCACCCGGTGAGCAGCACCAGAGCGCCGACCGCACTCAGGACCGCTGTCGGTCTGCGTTGCCTCATCAGTCGCCGACGATATCGGAGCGTGCTCGACCGAGGAACCATCGTCGTCTCAGCGGCCCCGCGCTGCTCCGCTCCGGACGCCGACCCACAAGCCGTCCCGCGCCCGGGTCATCCCCACGTAGAGCTCCCGGCGACCACGCTCCCGCCGCTCCCGTTCGGTCTCCGACGGGTCGGCCGGGGCAGCATCGAGCAGCCGGGGATCGACGTGCGCGAGCAGCACCTGCTTGAACTCGAGGCCCTTCGCACGCTTCACTGTCCCGACGCGGACCGCGTCGGAGCTCCGACCCGCGTACTGCTGCAGGGAGACGGTCGGGACGCCGGCCCTCCCGAGCACCTCGATGACGTCGTCCGCCTGCCGGTTCGTCGCCGTGAGGATGCCGATGTCACCGTGACCGGTCCCGACGAGCCGAAGAACTTCGGTCAGCCGGTCGAGCATCGCCCGGTCGTGATCCGCACGACTAGTGAAGCGCGTCATCGTCGGAGCCGCACCGGAGCGTGAGACGTCGGACACCGCGTCACCCACCCCGTCGACGCCCTCGATGTCCACGAACTGATCGTCCGCCACCATCTCCTTCGCGAACTCGAGGATCTCGGCGGTGTTCCGGTGGTTGACGTCGAGCACCACGCCTCGACCAGACAGGTTGATGCCGACCTCGCCGAGCGTGTACCCGCCGGGGTAGATCGTCTGCTGGCCGTCGCCGATGAGCGTCAGGCCGTCGGTACGGTCACCCACGAGTTGGTGCACCAGCGCGACCATCGCGCAGGACAGGTCCTGCGCCTCGTCCACGATGACCGCGTCGTACCGCTCGAGCGGCACCGCACGGACCGCATCGCGGGCGAGCAACACGATGTCCTGCCAGTCGTGCGCACGTCGCTCACGCAGCCCGCGAGCGTACGCCTCGTACAGGTCCCAGACGGCCTGCCGCGTCTCCAGCGGGAGCGCGTGCTTGCGCCCGACGCGGGCCAGGTCCGCGTACTCGTCGAACCGCGTCAGGCCGCGGCCCTTGATGACGTGGCTGATCTCGTCTTCCCAGTACGAGCGCGAGAATCGCGACGACCGCAATGGACTGGAGGCGCGGATCGCGTTCCACGCGTCGTCGAACGCGAGCTGGGCCTCCCGTCCAGGAGCGCGGAACGCGATGCCGCGTTCCTTCAGGAGCCGAGACGCGAACGCGTGGACACCCATGAAGTCGACGCGACCGACCATGTCGGGCGCGAGGCGTTCGAGGAGCGACTCGAGGACCTTCGGCAGCGTGCTGATGTACGTCGTGAAGAGCACGCGGCCGCCGGTCGCGCGTGCGAGGTACGCGGCGCGGTGCAGGCCGACGACGGTCTTGCCGGTGCCCGCAGCGCCGCGGATGCGGGCCGGACCGTTGAAGCTGCGGCGGACGAGCTTGGCCTGTGCCGGATCGAGGAACGCCATCCAGTCCTCGATCGGCGCTTCGAGCACGCCGTCGAGGAGTTGGTCGGTCAGTTCGTCGTCCAGCGCCGCGATCGTCGGCGCGGGCGTCGGCGCGGGCTCGCGGGGGAGGACGGCTGCGGGGGTGACGATCTGCGGCGGTGCCGTTGCCTCGTCGCCGATCACGGGGAAGTGGTGCAGCATCGCGGCGAGGACCTCGTCGACCCGGGATGCCGACAGTCGGGCACCGCGCTTGGTGATGTGCCCGACGAGGTCGTGCGCGCCGATCACGTCGACCGATGCGACGCGGGCGAGCATCCGCTTCTGGCCGGCGAGTGCGGCGACTGCGTGGACCTCGCCGGGCGCCAGGCCCGTGTCCGCCAGAGCTGCCTCGGTGCTGTACGCGAGGTCGGCAAGGCGGGCGATGTCGTCGGTGACGTCCTCTTGGCCGCGGGTGATCCGTTCGCCGTGGACCGCGACCTCGCGCCAGGCCTTCGTGTCGACGATGAAGACGCCGGCGCGGCCGACGACGACCATGTCGACCTGTGCCGTTCGGCTGCCGGGCCAGCGGCGGTCGGCGAGCAGGTGGTACCCGATGCCGGCGAGCGGCGCGAGGATGCGTGCTGTCTCGCTCTCGGTGCGGTGGGCGATCTCGAACCGTGCGGCTCGTTGCTCGGCGTCGTCCGCCTGGCGGCGGAGTTCGCGTGCGTGGCTTCGCTGGCGGTGTGCCTCGACCCCTGCGGATTCTCCGGCCATCGTCATGGTGTTGCCCCTCGAAGTGCTGGTTGTGCGGACCACTCGCCGTCCCCGGGACGGGTGGTGCTGAGCCATCCTCGTGGGTGGGGAGGCGGAGAGGGATCACCTGTTTTGGGGCCAGGCCATAGTGACAATCTGCGGTTTGCCGCTGTTGAGCCCGATCCGCACGCTCGGGCGCCCGTGAGCGCGTTTCTGTCGTTACGCTCAGAACCATGACGCAGTCGACTGATGTTGAAAATGGGAACACGACGTTCTCGCAGATCTTGAACGCGGCAGCGCGGTTGCCGGCAGTTCGGATCAACCGCGCCGCGTACCTCCGCTCAGCCCTCCGTCGCCACTGCACACCGGACGAGATTGAATTGGCGATCACGGAAACGCCGGCCGCGGCCGGCATCTCGGCTTCCGTGATCAGGGACGCCGCCAATGTCTCAATCTCCTACGAAACGAGCAAGGTGACCGGTTTGTCAGCACTGGCCGGCATTCCCGGTGGCCTGGCGATGATTGGCACGGTACCTGCCGACATGGCCCAGTACGTGGGCCACATGCTCCGGATTGCTCAGAAGCTGGCTTACATCCACAGCTGGCCGGATTTCTTCGACGACGACGAGGGCATGGACGAGGCCACGGAGAGCATCCTCACGCTTTTCGTCGGCGTCATGCTCGGCGTTCAGATCGCCCAGGGCGGTGTCACGAAAACAGCGTCGCTGATCGCTTCGCAGGTTGCGAAGCAGCTCCCGCAGAAGGCACTGACAAAGGGGGTCATTTACCCGATTGTGAAAAGGGTCTCGGCCATGCTCGGCGTGCAGATGACGAAGAAGATGTTTGCAAGTGGGCTGGCAAAAGCCATTCCCGTCGCCGGGGCGGTGCTGTCGGGCGGTCTGACCCTCTCCACGTTCCTCCCGATGGCGAAGAAACTTCGGAGGCACCTTGCTGGCCTCGACCTTGCTTCGCCGGCGACGGTTGACTCCGAGAAGGCATCCTGACTGAGCCCGTTCAAGCTTTCGGTTCGGTAGAACCCAGACTCGTAGGAGGGCGAAGGTCGATCGGTGCCACCACCGCGCCGTCGACCCCGCGCTGCTTCATGAGCTCCACCATGTCCTCCTGACGCGGCTGCCCGAGTGTGAGCCGGTACAACGCGAGCGAGTCCCGAAGCCGTTCGTAGCGAAGACGGTCCTTGCTCAGCGGGTGCTCCATCACGATGCGCTGGATGCTGGCCTCACCGGGGTAGACCCACCATGGGGCGAAATGCCCGTACTCAGCTGCCGCAGACGATTGGGTTGCGGCCTCGAATGCCGCACGCCACGGGTTCGGGTCGTCCGATTCAACGACGTCGGCCCAGTGGGCCGCAGCCACATTTCGTCGAATTGCATGACCGCCGAAACGGTTCACGCGCCCTTCGCGTTGCTCGAAGTCGACTGGGTTCGGCGGCAGTTTCCAGTAGACGAAGGCGTGACTTCACCAATGGAAGTCCACGCCCTCCTGGCCAACGCTGGTCGACACGAGCACGAACAGTGCGAAGGGGCTGTCGAACGCGGCGCGGACGTCCGCCTGCCGTTGCTCGTCGCCCGCATCTGTTCCGGTCCGGCCGCCGTACCGGAGACTGGATCGGGATCGAAGCCGGATTTTTGTCCGGTCAACGTCGGTGTCGTGGGCAACGTAGTTCACGGTGCGCAGAGAGAGGACTGATGCCGCGTGCGCCGAGAAGTCGAGGAGTCGATCGGCAGTGAGCTCTGCTGTGCCGATGTCGCTCACCGACTGGAAGAGGTACTCGTCGAGGACGACCTGCAGGTTGCCGTCAGCGCAGTACTGCAGCACCGCCGACCAGTACAGGACGTCGCTGCTGTACGGCGCATCGAGGACCGCGTTGACCTCGGCACGGTTGAACAGGGACCGTAAGCCGTTGGTGATCCGGAACCCAGCCGTCCAACGTTTGGCGGGGGCAATCGTGTCCGGCGCGATCCGATACACCGCGCGGTAGGCGATGATCCCCGGTGACGTTAGGGCGAGCGATGTTCTGCCGCGCCCGGTCGGCGTTCGAGCACATGTAGACGACGTCGATCCGCTTCACCTCGTCGACGTTCTGCAGGTGATCCACCGCCCGCGCCACCACACCCCGGGCGACGACGTTCTTGCCGAGACCGGTTTCGTCGGCGACGAGGAACCGGTCGGAACCGGCGTCGTCGCCGTAGAACCGCACGAACACGTGGTGCGCCGCGTCTTGCTGGAACGGCTTGAGGCCGGCGAGTACCGCGTCCGCGTCGATCCCGCTCACCGCGAGCCTTCCAATCGTCGTTGCGCTTCCCTTACCGACGCCCACAACTCGTCGAATCCTTCCGGCAGGACGGACGTGTCACCATGGCCGCGCAGGTACTGCACCACGAGATCGACGTCCGCGAGTCCGCGCCCGCGTGCCCCGACGGACCGGATCAACGACTCGAAGAGACCGGCGCCGAGGTCTCCACCAGCCGCCGCGGTGGTTTACCACGCGGAGCCCGCACCGGCACCCGCGGGCCCGAGCCCGACGAGTTCGAGGAGCAGCGTGATGAAGCGCATGAGTCCGCCGGGGTCGACAGATGCGAGGCGATCACAGCGTCGAGCCGGTCATCTGGGTCACCGTGGAGATCAGCGAGCACCACGGTCGACCGCTCCCTGCCCGCTCCGTCACGGACCGCGACAACCAGGTACGGCGTCACGTCCGCGAGGGCGACCCCGTCGACCAAGGACCCGTCCTCGCTCGGTAGCCCCTCGCGCAGCTCGTTCGCTCGGGTGAGCAGCCGCCAGGAGAAGGCGACGTCGTCCGTGGCCGGAAGCGTGTCCGCGCAGCTGACGCGGAGGCCGTACAGTCCGTCCCCCTCGACGTCGATCCGCATCTGCGCGCCACCGACAGCGCGGAGACCGGCGTCGAGGAGTCCACCGGTCTCGTCATCGGCGTCCGCCCCGTCGACCGGCTCGACCGTGTGTTCCACGATGAGGTCGCCGAGCGCCCTCCTCGTGGCGTCGCCCCTGAACTTCGCGGCGGATCCGACGAGTTCGGCCATTACCTCGATGTTGCTGTGCAATGCCACGACAATCGTGTTCAACGACCCGAGCAGCACCCGGGCCCTTCGCTCGCGATTCACCACGATGACCTTCGCGTGCAGACCGCTCAGGACGCCCGGGTGCGCGGATTCGTCGCCCTCCGTGCGGTCGGCTGCGGCATCGAGAACGAACGCGAACGTCCGCCCGCCGATCGTCCCGGGGGAGAGGCGGTTCAGGCTCCCGCTCCGGGAGACGACCAGCAGCTCGTGTCGGGTCCCTCCCCGGAAGGTCATGGATGAACGGGGAGACGATCCGGGCCCGCTCGCCTGACTTCCTTACGGTGTCGCGACGAGTTGCATCAGCTCGGAGTAGTCGGAGACGACGTCGTACGTGACGTCCTGATAAGTCTTTGCACTGAGGGCGGCGAAGAACCTTCGGGCGCACTCGATCTTCGCGTCCTCGACGCCTTTGAGCTGAAGGGTGGATAGCGAGCCCTTGGTCTCAGCGACGAAGTAGACGTGCTTGACGCTACCCTCGCGGAACGCAATAGCCCAATCGGGGTTGTAGTCGCCGACCGGCGTGGGGATGAAGAAACCTCGGGGCAACTTCGAGTAGACGACTACCTCGTCGCTGGTGTCGAGCTCGGTGACGAATGAGCGCTCCACCTTGGAATCCGTGACTACGTACTCGTAGACGCTCTTGCTGAGCTTGTCGCCGGCCTTGGACAGGTCTTGGGCTGTCTGGTTCTCGGTGAAGATAGAGGAGTCGTATCGGTCGTCGAGCGCGTCGTACGTGAGGTGCTCGACGATGACCGTCGCCTTTTGTTCGTTGACAAGCCGCGCCGCCTCGGTGATGAACCGCTCGGGGTTCTGCTTGAACTGTGCGAACGTCGCGGGGTTCACTCCCGTGAGGATCGCCGCGCAGGTGCGTCGGGTGAGCTGCGTCTTCTCCGCGATCTCGCCCAGCAGGTCGTACTTCACCGTGGAACCAGCTGACAGCGCCGACTCCTCGACCTTGGTGGTCGCGACCTTGAAGCCTTCACCGGTCTCGAGCTGTTCGGCCTCGAGGGACGCGAGTTGGACACCCTTCTGGACGACGTACTGCATGGCGGTGATCTTCAGGGACTTCTCGAGCACCTGAATGCACTTCTCGATCAACTCCGCCGAGTCGAACTCCACCTGGTAGACGGCCTTGTGGTTGATCCGTCCCCACAACTCCTGGAACTCCTGCTTGTGGAAGTTCGTCGCGTTCAGCGGGACCTTCTTCGGCTTGCGCCCGTCAGTCGGAGCGGGAAGCGCAAGGTGCAAGGAGTCGATGAGCTCGGCAACCTGGTAGTGGTACTGGTCGAGTCCGGCGGGCATCGGTGGCATGTCGACCTCGCCACGGTCAATCCACTTGTCGGTGAGGTGTTGCTCGTAGTCGATGAATCCGTTCGTCGTAAGCCAGAACTGCAGCTGCTTGGCCTGGTCGTCGTTGATCGCGACCTTCATGCCGGTCGCGAGGTTCTCGACGACCTTTCCTGCGAAGAAGTCGTGGGTCGCCTTGCGCGGCCTGGCGCTTAGCGATTCGACGATCTCTTGCTGCAGTGCGGTTACGAACTCGGTGTAGGACTCGTCCGTGACGACCGTCAGTTCATTGATGTCGTGCACGGTGACCGGATTGTCCATTCGCTCGCCGTGCTGGTCGACCGACAGGCGCAGGCCGCGACCAATCTCCTGCCGCCGTGTGGTGGTGTGGTCGCTCTTCTTGAGCATGCCCATCACGAAGACGTTCGGGTTGTCCCAGCCCTCTCGTAGGGCCGAGTGCGACCAGATGAACCGGACGGGCTCCTCGAACGACAGAAGCCGCTCCTTGTCCTTGAGGATCAGGTCGTAAGCTGCGACGTCGTCGGACTGGCCGGCGGTCTCGCCTGTCTTCTTCACAGACCCATCGACCTGGTTCCCGGACTTCTTGTCGATCGAAAAATAGCCCTGGTGGGTCTTCCCGACCGGGATGGACAACAAGTGCGCGCGATACCGCTCCGAGGCCTCGTCGAGATCCATCTGGCCGAGGTAGTCGGCGACAATCGCCTCGTACTCTTCCTCGAAGACTCGCGCGTAGTCACCGAGCGCGTCCTCCCGGGCGTAGTCGCGATACTTGGCAACCTCATCGATGAAGAAGAGTGACAACGCCTTGATCCCTTGCGCGTACAGCTCGCGCTCCTTGTCGAGGTGCGCGCGGATGACCTCACGAATCTGGATGCGACGCTTCGCGTCGTCGGTGAGATCGTTGGTCACCTGCCCGGCGAAGATGCGCTCACCGTTCGACAGTTCGATGAAGTCCTGGTTCGCGTCGACGTCCACGACGACGAGATCCTTGTACGCCTCGATACCGTTCGAGATGTCGTGAAGCCGGGACCCCTTTCGAAGGCGCACCGACTTCGGCTTCGGGCTCGCGCTGCCGGCGGGCTGAACGTAGAGCTCGACACGCGCCTTCGGGAAGTCAGCGCCCTTGCCGACTTCGAGTCCGTCAACGTAGAGGTATGCGGTGCTGCCCGGCAGGCCCTTCACTGTGATGCCGCGCACTGCGATCTTCTTCACGAGTTTCTTGTTGTACGCGTCCAGCGCGTCGAGGCGGTGCACCTTCGTGCGGTCGATCTTGTGCGTCGCCGAGTACCGCAGCGCGAACAGTGCGTTGAACAGCCCCAGGGCCGTCAGTGACTTCGAGGCCTTCTTGCCGTCGCCCTCGATCTTTTGAGGCTCATCAATGATCAGAATCGGCCGGTTCGCGGCGATCACGTCGATCGGCTTGCGCGACTGGAAATCATCGAGTACCTCGTAGATGCGACGGGCATCCTTGCCGGTCGCGTTGAAGGCCTGAGTGTTGATGACCATCACCTGCACGCCGGCGTCGGACGAGAACCGCTCGAGCTCGTGCAACCGGGATGAGTTGTAGACGAACGTGCGGGGCTTCGTGCCGTAGAGCTGCTGGAAGTGGTCGGCGGTGATGTCGAACGACTTCTTCACCCCTTCGCGGATCGCGATACTCGGTACGACGACGATGTACTTCGACCAGCCGTAGCGCTTGTGCAGCTCCATGATCGTCTTGATATAGACGTACGTCTTGCCGGTGCCGGTCTCCATCTCGATGTCGAGATTGATCGGCGCGGCCGGCGACGTCACGAGACTCTTCGACAGCGGCAGACCGCGAGGCCTCTGGACGGCGTGGACATTCTCCAAGAGCTGCGGCATCGCGACGGCGATCGCGGAGTTTCGGAGGCCCGCGTCGTCGAGGAGAGTCGGGGCGATGTCCTTGCCCGGGTCGATACGGTACTTCACCCCGTCGGCGAAGGGCTGGCCGGCGAACACGTCGACCACGGAATCGACGGCCTCGGTCTGGTACCGCTGGACCTTGAACTGGAGCTTCATCGAGTTGCCTGTTTCGGTTTGTCTTTGTTAGTTTGGGTTACTGCGGAGGTGGCGAAACCCAAACTGGGATGGTGCGTCAACCGCGTAAAATCGGGCAAGTCGGCCCTTCGCGAGGTGCTGACGCCATGCCTAGTCATGGATGGTTTCGGTTGAACAGAGTTGCCAGCGAGCCGTTCGCGTCGCCCCGATGCTTTCGATGACACCTTGCTTTCGCAAGCGTGTCAGCAAGTTGTGCACCTTGCTCTGCTTCTGGCTATCTGTGAGGACATCCGGCAGCTTGTTCCAGAGGAAGCCGTCGATGTCCCTCCGAGTGCCCTGACCGAACTGCTGTAGATACTCGATCACGAGCTTCGCGTAGTACTCGTCATCAAGCGCACGCGTCTGCATGTATTGCGCCCGAGCATCGGTTGCGTCAGCGACGACGGCCGACACGTGGAAGCTGGGCCTACGTCCCTCGATCAGCCTTGCGCGCTTCAAGCGCGAGGCAGCCTCGTCGGTGATCGGTAGACGCTTCTGAACGCGGTCAAGTGCGAGCACATCGTCCAGCGGTAGGTCGGTACGAACCATGAGTAGGCGCGAGTACGCCTCGTCGATGACGGCGCCGGAGATGGTCAGCTTGACCTCGCCGGGATCCGATAGGTCGTAGTCGGGCAGAGGGAGGAACCGACGAACCTGGTCCTGTACCATCCGGTGGATGCCGTTGCCCATGTGGTCGATGAGGTTGAGCTCGGTCATCGCAGCGACCAGGAACGGGTTGCGGTAGCGGCGCGGAACCTGTTCGCTGAGCATGTACGACTCGGGTGTACGGTCGTAGAATTCGCCGACGCTGATGAACTCCGCACGATCGACGTACTCGACGACGATCACGCGGGAGTTGCGCCGGTAGTCCTGGTGGGCGATGCAGTTGTAAATCGCCTCGAGGAGGCTGCGTTCGTCGTATTTGCTGATCTCGCGGTAGATCAGCTCGTTCGGCGGCACCAGCCGGATTTGAACGTTCCGGATCCGGTTCTTGAGTGAAGTTGCGGTGAGCAGGAACGGCAGATGGAAGTGTTCGTAAGCGGATTCCTGGCCGACGAGCTTCCAGGTGAGCTCCAAAGGATGAGGGCTAAGGAGGTGTTCAGAGGTGCGGGCGCCGAGCAAGATCAGCGCAGCCCTTGTGATGCCGCCTTCCACGGTCAAACGCGCCTTCTCCAGAAACGTGGCGTCGCTCCAGGATTCGATCTGCTCCGCCAGGCGAGGGTTCCGCTCAGCGAACCCCTGGCGAGCACGGGCGATGGCGGCGGAGTCGAGGTGCTTGATCGTTGCGGAGGGGACGACAACTGCGGTCCAGTCCGTGGCCAACGTCTGCGCACGGATCTCGTCGAGCTTCGACAGATGCAGCGAGTCTAGGCTCTCGCCGCTGCGCGCGTAGTAATGCCCCTTCCATGCGATGGGGATGCCACGCGGCGCAGGGGGAACCTTGAGGAGCAGGACCCGGCCATCGGGATGCGCGAGCTCGAGGATCTCACTGAATGTGGCGCTCGGGTCGGCGCTCTCAGCGATCTGCATCTTCAGGCTGTGCAAACGGTCTGGCTCCGAACGGTACGGCGTGCCGACAACGTTACGAGTGCTGTTCCTGACACCGAACACCAGCCAGCCTGCGTCTACGCCATGCAGGTTGGCTTCGTTCGAGAGCGCGGAGAAGTACTTGCCGATGTCGTTTGTCGAGTAACTCTCGCCGGCTTCCTTGAACTCAACAACCTCGTTCTCCCACCCGGCGATGAGGCGGTCGAGGAGTGCAGTCATTTCCGCAGGGGTCATAGATGCGGGCCTCAGATCGTTCGAACATCAGTCTCGGGCGACACCTCGCGAAAGATCTGCTCGGCATTGATGCGTGCGGCGTCGGTTTCGAAGCCCGCGTCCAAGAACACAGCACGGAGTGGATGCCGCGCTGCGATCGTCTTCACAAGATCTTCGGTGACCTGGTTGGCGAAGCAAGCGATCAGGGCGTCATCGTCGACAGACAGCACACATCGGGACGCAACTTCTTCGACCGTGATCGGCGCCGCCAGTTCGAGTCCCCAGTCGAGCAGCACCTGGAAGAGCAGATCTTCATTCGATCGATCGGGCTTTACGCTGTCAACCGCTGACATTAGCGAGGCCTGTACCAAGTCGTCAGCAGTGGCATCCAAGTCGGTCATGTTCGTGGTGTCGATGCGAAGCGAACGGAACCCAACATCGAGCGCGGAATCACGTCCGAGTGCTTGCTTCGCTGCAGCAGCGCCAGCTCGACGAACTCGATCACGCGAGATATCCGCGATCGAGTGATATCCCGCAATGGCGGCAGCAGACTTCGCATCGAGCAGCTCGGGCATCTGGACAAGAACGAACCGTCGATTCCCACCGTCTGCGAGGTTCGCATTCATTACGGCGTGCGCTGTCGTCCCCGATCCTGCGAAGAAGTCGACAACGACATTCGCTCGATCGGTTTTAGTTGCGAGCTGCACTACCCGCTCGATAAGTCGCACAGGTTTGGGGAAATCGAAGAACGTCTCACCGTCCTTGTCGAACAGCGCCCGGACTTCGCGCGTCCCCTCCTGCGTGTGGCCCACTTCTGAGTTCGGCCACCACGTCCAGGCCGACTTACCGTTGCGCTCAGCCAGGTAGGTCTTTCGGCGGGGTATGCCCGTTCCGTCCGGCCCGTACCAGAACCGTCGCTCCGCTACCTGCTTCTTGTACTCGTCCTCGAGATTCATCCAGCACCTGCCAGGGGGCGGACTGACCACAGCCCCGGACGGCGTGGTGATGGCATACATCTGGTTTGGTCGGAAGCCTGGTGCGGTGAAGTCTGATGAAACCCACGGGCCACGAGGATCGTTGTCAGGATTCGAGAATGCCGAACGATCCCTTTCATCCAGGGGCAGCGGCGAGAGGGCCTCTTCGATCACGGTGGCATTTCTGGCGTAGACGAGGATATACTCATGCCCGGCCGCCAGCCGCTTACGCGCCTCCGGGGAAGTGCGCTTCTGCCACACGGCGGAAGCTACAAAGTTGCTTTCGCCGAAGACCTCGTCAGCGACTTTCCGCAGCGATGCAACTTCATGGTCGTCGATCGAGATAAAGATCACCCCGTCCTGGGCGAGCAGGGTCCGTGCGAGCTTGAGCCGCGGCAGGATCATGCTCAACCAATCCGAGTGAAACCGCCCGTTAGCCTCCGTATTGGCGACGAATCGCGTGCCATCCGTCCCGAACTGCCCTGATCCGGCGAGGTACTCGTGCGCCGTCTGACCGAAGTCGTCCTCGTATACGAAGTCGTTTCCGGTGTTGTAGGGAGGGTCGATGTAGATCAGTTTGACCTTGCCGAGGTAAGACTCCTGCAGCAGCTTGAGTGCGTCGAGGTTGTCGCCCTCGATGAAGAGGTTCTTCGTGGCGTCGAAGTCGACCGACTCTTCGCGCACGGGACGCAGGGTCTTCGCGATCGGCGCGTTGGCAGCGAAAGCAGCGGCACGCTTGCCGGGCCAGTCGAGCTGGTAGCGCTCCTGCGGGCCTTCGACGATATGGTCGGTGAGCTCCTGACGGAGCAGGTCGAAATCGATGGAGCGACGAGGTCCGCCAACCTCATCGACCGTCTCGGTCACCACGGTCGGGAAGAGCTCGGCGAGTCTATCGATGTTCGTCTGGGTGAGGTCAGGGGATGTCATCCGGCGCTTCTCCATGGTCACTTCTGCTCTTCCAGTTCTGCTTGCTTCGTCTTCAGCATCCGGCGCAATTCGACCCTTCGATTGAGCTGAGGCTCCGATTGGATCTTGCGTTCGAGTCCGGCGACTTCTCGCTGAAGCCGGCGCACCGATTCCATTCTCTCGGAAACCTCAGACGCTTCCTCGCCGGGGCGCACGTCGATGGGGGTGAGTGAGGCGAGGAGCGCGGCGTATAGCGCCGCCAACGAGATCGCCGTTGGCAACGCCGACCGCTCTGCATCGGTTGGCATCCACCGCGTCGAGTAGTAGCACCGAACCTTGGACGTTCCGGCGCCGCGCGATTTGTGGGCGGTGGCCATCCGCACCTCACGGCGCCCGGATCTCTCCCGCGTGATCTCAAAGATGATCGGGTTGGGCACGGCCTTATCGATGGCGGTCAGCACCGCGTCGGCGACGTCGTCGATCTTGCTGTCGAGCTCAAAGATCTCGATCTCGGGCACCGCCGTCGTGCCCGTGAGGTTGATCGTCTCTTCGGCGAGCTTGTGCGTCCACGTGATCCGCTGCACGTCTGTGACGAACTTCTCGCGCACTGCTGAGCTGACCGATCCGTGCTCGTAGAACCTCTCCTTCGGCACGCGAGCGCCGAAACGTGCACCAGCCGGCCACTGAAATAGCAGGTCGCTCACGAGGCATCCGCCCGATCGACGACCACAATGAACGCGATCAACTCGAAGTCATCGAGCCCCGCGATTTGCTGCGTGAGCGCGGTGGTGTGCCCACCGCGGAACAGACTGTCGATGTCGCGCTCTTCGGTGACCTCGATCATCGAACGAATGGCATCCGTCAGCAGAGCCGAGTACTTACCCATGTCTGCACCCTCGCGGGTGGCGTCGTTAAATACTCGCGTGACCTCGGCAACGGGCTCATCATGCGGGCGAGACCCGGCACGAACAAGGTCAAGCAGCCGCTTCGCCTCGGTGTGGTCGGCGATGACGTCGCCAGCCTCATCGACGTAGATCAGGTAGTGCGGGTGCAGGCGGTTGCCACGGTTCACCGACGGATCGGCGTTGACATTCTTCAGCGCGAATATGACACCAGGGAGAAGGCCGATGGAAGCGTCTGCAGGGATCACGGCGTGCAGGCCCCGGGGAGCCGTGGCGATGTCGCCGTACTCTTTCAGGTAGGCGAGCAGGTCCATACGGAAGTCGTTGAGGCCGAGATCCGTTATCGAGACCCCGGCGCGGACGTCTTCGAGTTCGATGTTCTCGTTCTGCAGCTTGCGCAGCTGCTCCTTGCGGAACGCGGCATCAGAATCTTTAGGATCGAGCACGTTGTCGTCGGCTGATCCGGCGAGGTCTGCGATCACCATCCGGTTCTCGACGCGCTCTTTCAGGTTGATGTACTCATCGAGTGAGATGTCGGGCCAGAAGTTGACGAGCTGGATGACCTCGTTCATCGATCCGATACGGTCAATCCGACCGAATCTCTGGATGATCCGCACCGGGTTCCAGTGGATGTCGTAGTTGATGAGGTAGTCGCAGTCCTGCAGGTTCTGGCCCTCGCTGATGACGTCGGTGCCGATCAGAATGTCGATGTCGTGGGCATCCTTCGGCATGGTGAGGTGCCGCTGCTTCGATCGTGGCGAGAACATCGACATTACCTGCTGGAAATCGAAGCCGGTGCCGATTGTCGACTTCGCGCCGTGGCTACCGCCGGTGATCACCGCGCTTTCGAGCCCGGCCTGCTGGAGCAACGGCGCGAGTTCGCGGTAGAGGTAATTCGCGGTGTCGGCGAAAGCGGAGAAAATCAGCACCTTGCGGTTCTCTGGGTTGAGCGGATGCTCTGTCTTCTGCTGGACCAGGTGCCGCAGCTTGCGCAGTTTGAGGTCGTGCGCCGGGGTCACCTTGCGCATCTCGTCTAGGAGTTCGCGCAGTGTCTCGCGGTCATGCCAGAGGTCTCGCTGCCACGATTCGACGTCGATGTCATCGATGTCGATGCGTATCTTCTCGCCGAATGACAGCGCCTCGACGTTAGCGTCATCCTCATCGTCGAGGTCGAAGTCGAGATCGTCCATGTCGCGGATCTCCGGGAGGGAGCCGGAGTGGTTATTGAGCCGCGTAAGCGTGCTGTCGACGGCGGATTCGATCTTCGCCAACGTCAAGCGGAAGGCCTCGACCGAGCTTTCGAGACGCTTGAGCAAGTTGACGGTCATCAGCTTCTTGAGGCCCTCTTCGCGTCCTTGCTGGCCGAGGTTCGAGCGGGCGTTACCGGTCGTGACGTTGTAGAGGTCCTCGTACTTACTGATGCGGCTCGGGAACACATACGCGAGCGGCGTGTAGACGCCCAGCGTAAGCACCTGCAGCTGTTCGAAGATCTCGTAGAAGGAGGGAACGTCGCTGAGGTCGGTGAGCGGCTCGCGGATGGAGGCGGGCGGCAGGCGCCGAGGGAAGGCGCCGATCTCGCTCGTGTCGTAGAACGCCTGAATGTGCTTGCGAGATCGTGCGATGGTGACAGCGTCGAGCAGCTCGAAGAAGTCGAAGTCGAGCATCCGCAGGATGCGGTCGGCGGTGCGCTCCTCATCGGGGAGCTTCGACCACTCGTTGAACACCGCCTGGGCATCGCGGAACAGCCGCTCGACCGAGGTTGAGAGCGCGAGCTTGTCGGCGAGGGCGTCGCTCTCGCCCTCGTATGCCAACTGCAACTGGTTCTTGAGGTCGTTGAACCGGTTGTTCACTGGCGTCGCAGACAGCATCAGCACCTTGGTCTTCACGCCTTCGCGGATGACCTGTCTCATGAGACGCTGGTAACGCGATTCCTTCTCTTCCGCGTAGTCGGCATTGCGGAAGTTGTGCGACTCGTCGATGACAACGAGATCGTAGTTGCCCCAGTTAATGCGATCCAGCCTGAGGCCGAGCGACTCACCCCGCGTGCGGGACAAATCGGTGTGGGCGAGGACGTCGTAGTTGAAACGGTCGCTCGCGAAGATGTTGGTGGTGAGGTTGGCGTTGTAGTTCGTCCAGTTCTCGGCGAGCTTCTTCGGCGCGAGTACCAAGACGGACTTGTTGCGTAGCTCGTAGTACTTGATGACAGCCAGGGCGGTGAATGTCTTTCCGAGTCCGACGCTGTCCGCGAGGATGCAGCCGTTGTAGGTCTCGAGCTTGTTGATGATGCCGGTCGCGCCATCCCGCTGGAAGTTGTACAGGCTCTGCCAGACCTTGGTGTCCTGATAGCCGGTGCGGTCGTTTGGAAGCACGTCCTCGCTGATGTCATCGAGAAACTCGGCGAAGAGATTGTAGAGGATGAGGAAGTAGATGCGAGCCGGAGAGTTCTCGGCGTACACGCTCGCGATGTGGTCGTACACGACTCGCGTGACGTCGTCGAGCTGACCGGGGCTTGCCCAGATCTGTTCGAATAGATTGAGGAAGCCGCTTGCCTCGGGGGCGCCCTCGAACTTCGTGACCATGTTGGAGACTGCGTTGCCGCGCTCGTATCCGAGATCGGCCGTCGTGAAGCCCTGCAGCGGCATGTACGCGGCGCGATCGTCGACTACGGCGAACTGCTGCATCTGGTGGCCGCTGGCATTCGATCGGAAAGTGACCTTCTCACGCACCCATGCGGCGCACTCCCGTGCGATCGCGCGCTGCGTGAGTTGGTTGCGGAGGCGGATCTCGAACTCGGATCCGTAGAGCGACGACTCTGCGTGTGGGATGAAGAACTCGCGGCGGTGCTTGCGCAGCTTGTCTGTCGCCTGCCCGTTGCTGAACGACGGCGACGTGAAGATGAACTCGAGCTTGTCGACGTGCGCAAGCTCCTTGCGCAGTGCCTCGAAAGCGAAGATCGAGAATGTCGAGGCGGCGATGCGTACTTTCGAGCCGCGGCCGATTTCGGACGTGAGGTCATCGCCGAGCAGGTCGGAGACGTTGTCGATGATCCGCATGGTCAGGCGCCGGCCCTCGCGCCACCACCACGCACCCAGTCGTCGACCTCGCTCGCCTGGAACTTCCAGAGCCGCCCGACCTTGTGCGCCGGCATCCCCTTGTCGGCGATCCAGGCGTAGACGGTGTCCTTCGTGACGCCCAAATGCTCGGCGACGTCGTCGGCAGAAAGCCATGGCCCTGACATTCACACCCCCATGCGGATTGAGCCGGATGTATCCGGATGTGGCCGAGCTTAGTGGGAAGTAGGCCTCAACACGGTGTGGACCGCGCGAAGCCAAGGTCGCCGAACGCGGCGTCCCGTTCGTTGTTCGGATCCACGGGCCACCCATCGAGGCGCTGATCCGCGAGAGACCAGGGTCATGACTTCCCACCTGGCCGCACTCGTGAGACTATCCGCCGCGAGGCTCCGAAGCGACTATCTGTGCCCCTTCAGCCAGCGCACGACCACACTCTCGGGTCGGCTGCACGGATGGGTGACATCTGATCCGGCTGCCCCGGCGGGGGAGTCCTCCGGGATGTGCAACGAGGTGAACGCGAGCGTCGACCCGCCGCCGCTGCGGCTGAGAACGTCGGACTCGCCAGCGAACTATGCGCCAGATACTCGCTCGCGCCCAACCGCATCAGCGCGTAGCCCTGACGGAGTCAGCAGCCGAAGCGGACGCAGCAGCGTGAGCAATCGAGAGGGGCCCCGCGGGAGCGACCGGGTCGCCTGAGGATGCCGTCGAATGCGCCACCAGGTCGGCCTTCACCGACTCAGACACCCCGAACAGCAGCGTCGCCACGAACCCGACGACGTACGCCACGATGAGCCCCGACCCGTACCCGAGAAGGGCCCACCCGTACCCGGACGAGCCGTTCAGCAGCGGGATGAGCGACAGGTCGGAGGCACCGATGGCGATCGCGCCGACGGAGTGCCCGAGCTGGTCGAACAGCCCGACGACACCGCCGCCGAACGCCCCGCCGATGCACGCGGTGATGAACGGCCGACCGAGGGGCAGCGTCACGCCGTAGATCAGGGGCTCGCCGACACCGAGGAATCCGGCCGGCAGCGCACCGCGGATGGTCCGCACCAGCGAGGCGTTCGACCGGAACCGAACCCACAGCGCGATGCACGCACCGATCTGCCCGGCACCACCCATCGCCAGCACGGGCAGCAGCACGGTCCACCCGGTCTGGTCGATCAGGGTGGTGTGGATCGGGATGAGTCCCTGGTGCATGCCGGTCATGACGAGCGGCAGGAAGAGGCCTCCGAGCACGAAGCCGGCGAAGGCTCCACCGTTCGCGAGCAGCCAGGTGGCAGCGGTCCCGATCGCGACGGAGACGACTCCGGCGACGGACATCAGGATGCCCAGCGTGACCGAGCCGGCAACCAGCACGGTCACGGTCGGCACGACGATGAGCGCGATGACGTCGGGAGTGACCTTGCGCATGAACCGCTCGACGTAGGCGGCGAGGATGCCGCCGGCCATGGCGCCGAGCACGCCGCCCTGCCCAGGAGCGAGGGTCTCCCCGAACACGGTCACGTTCGCGACACCGGCCGCGACGATGATGCCGCCGACCGCACCGCCGAGGATGGGCGTGCCGCCGAACTCTTTCGCGGCGTTCATCCCGACGAACACGGCGAGCAGCGACAGGAAGCCGGACGAGAGCACACCGAGGAACGGCGTCACCCCGGGCACCCACCCCAGGTTCGTCAGGATGCCGTTGATCCCGGCGATCAGCCCGCAGGCGATCAGTGCGGGGATGAGCGGGATGAAGATCGCGGAGATCTTCCGGATCGCACGCATCGTGCGGCCGTCGGAACGGGACCGCGCGGTCGCCTTGATGGACGCACCGCGAGCGGCGAGCTCCTCGGGCGACGCCCCAGGCCCGCCAGCCGCAGCCAGCGGGTCGGCCGCGCGCAGGGCCTCCAGGCCGTCGGCCACGCGGTCGACGAGACCCGGGCCGAGCACGATCTGCAGGTTCGAGCCGGCCGCGATGGCGGCCATGACGCCGTCGGTGGCCTTGAGGTCTTCGAGCGCGACGGAGGAGTCGGACACGACCTCGACCCGCAGGCGGGTCATGCAGTTCTCGACGTCGGCGATGTTCGCGGAGCCACCGACGGAGTCGAGGATCTGCTGGGCGAGTTGCTGTGCATCGGGCATTGGCGTGCTCCTCGGGGGAAAGGAAATGGAAAGAAAGCGTCAGGAGATGACGGCGCGGAGCGAACCGCTGGCGGCCTCGAGCCGGGAGCGCGCGGAGGCAGCGGACGAGCCGGTCAGGATCACGGCGATGGCGGTCTTCACCTCGCCGTCCGAGGCATCCAGCGCCGCCTGGACGTCGGCGGAAGCAGCGCCGGTGACGTCCTGCACGAGCGAGAACGCCCGCGCGACGAGCTTCGCGTTCGTGGCCCGCACGTCGACCATGCGGTTGCCGTAGGTCTTGTGGCTGCGCACCATCGCGAGCGTGGTGAGCATGTTCAGCACGAGCTTCTGCGCGGTGCCCGCCTTCAGGCGGGTCGAGCCGGCGATGAACTCGGGGCCGACGACGACGTCGATGGCGATGTCCGCCTCCCGCCCCGCGGCCGAGTCGGGGTTGCACGCGACGGAGACCGACAGGGCGGAGCGGCGACGGGCCTCCAGGATGGCTGCGATGACGTAGGGCGTCCTGCCGGACGCGCTGATCCCGACGACCACGTCGTCGGCCGTCAGGCCGAGCGCGTCGAGGTCGCGGACGGCCGCTGCTTCGTCGTCCTCCGCGCCCTCGACGGCGGTGGTCAGGGCGATGTCGCCGCCGGCGATGACGCCGACCACCTGCGAGGGATCGGTGCCGAAGGTGGGCGGGCACTCGCTGGCGTCGAGGACGCCGAGCCGGCCCGGCGTGCCGGCGCCGACGTAGACGAGTCTGCCGCCGCGCGCGAACGCTCCGGCGATCGAGTCTGCCGCCAGGGCGATGGCCGGGAGGCACGGCTCCAGAGCCGCAGGCACGCTGCGGTCTCCGGCGTTCATGCGCTGGGCGGCTTCCAGCGTGGAGATCGTGTCGATGTCGTCCAAGGAGTGGTCGGTCGCCTCGGTGGTGAGGGCGGCGAGTTCGTCGCGGAGGGCGTCGTGGCTGTCGTGCTTCGTGGTCATGGTGGTGCTCAGTTCCGGTGGTGGGTGCGGACGGCGTCGCGGCTGCGGGCGAGGAGCGGTTGTGACCGCTCGTCGGTGCGCTGCGCGACGACGATGAACAGGGCGTCGACGATGGCGAGTTGGCTCATGCGGCTGCCCATCGCGGCGGGGCGGAGGGCGCTCTCGGCACCGGCGACGCCGAGCAGGACGTGGTGGGCCGTGGTGGCGAGCGGGGCGTTGGCGTGGCCGGTGATGGCGACGATCGTCGACCGCTGGGCCGCGGCGGCGTGGGCGACCTCGAGCGTCTCGGTGGTGGAGCCCGAGTGGCTGACGAGCACCAGGACGTCGTGCTGGCCGATGACGCTCGCGAGGGTCAAGGCGTTGTGCGGGTCGTCGGCGATCGAGCTCACGATCCCGATGCGCTCGAGCTTGAGGTGCAGGTCCCGCGCGACGATGCCGCTCGCGCCGACGCCGTACAGGACGACACGGCGGGCACTGCTCACCGCTGCGGCCGCGGCTTCGAGGGCGTGCGGGTCGAGCGCGGCGCGGGTGTCGGCCATCACGGCGCGGACGTCCTCGGTGACCTTCGCGATGACGGTGGCGACGTCGTCGTCGACGGCGACCCCGGCGTGGATCTCGGTGTGTTCGCGCTCGTGGATGCCCCGTTCGACGGCCCGGGTCATGCTGCGCTGCAGGCCGGCGAAGTTCGCGAAGCCGAGGTGCTGGGCGAAGCGGGAGACGGTGGCGGGGGAGACGCCCGCGCGGCCGGCGAGTTCGGCGGCGTTCGTGGTGGCTGCGGCTGCCGGGTCCTCGAGGACGGCGTCGGCGATGGCGCGCATGCTCGACGGCATCGTGGCCGACTGGGTGCGGACGAGGGCGAAGGCGTCGGCGCGCTCGACCCGGTCGGGCCGTTCGGTGATCGTCATCCGGCTATGAAAGCGTCTTTCGTGCGCGAGCGCCAGGGGTGAAAGTAAATTGCGTGTTACAGGTGGGTGGGGTGGCCGAGCGGCGGGGCTCGCGCGTTCAGTGAGCAGAAAACGTCGAGTCGCTGCGGCGGACTCGACGTCTTCTGCTCACTCGATGAGCGGCGGACGCGAACCCGGGCGGTCGTGCTCGTCAGGACTGCGGGGCCGGGGACGCCACGTCGGTCGCCGCCCGCAGGTACCGCCGCGACCGACGAACCGCTCGCAGCAGGATCGGCGTCATGACCAGTGCGGTGATGAGCAGTGCTGCGCAGAGGAACCGCGAGAACGCCGAGCCGAAGACGTCGTCGTCCGCGAGCCTCGGGACCTGGATGCCGGCGATGCCCACGTAGAGCAGCAGGAACTGGGCGAGGGCGAGCGGTTGGTAGGTGGAGAGCAGTCGTGCGTGCTCGCGCGCTCGGAGGGCGAGGTCGGACTCGGGTGGCTGGATCGGGCTGCCGGTCTTGATCGCTTGCGTCACCATGCGCTTGCCGGCAGGAGAGAGCCCCGCCGTTGTGGCCTGCATGGCGGTCGACATCCCGATCGTCGTGGCGAGGATCGAGAAGGTACCGGTCAGGCCACCGACGGACGCGCCGAAGCCGACGACGGTGAGGACTGCGACGGCGCCCGACTCGGTCGTGGCCAGCAGCCCGCCGATGACGGCGCCGACGACGGCTCCGATCAGTGCGAGCAGGGTCGTCCGTCGCCAGGCTCGCCGTCCTGTCAGTTCGAGTTCCCCCATGCCCCCACCCTACGAGCGGATCACCGTGTACCGCGTCGCTGGCTTCCCCGGCCCGTCCGCCCGCTTCGTGTCCGTCGCGGTCAACTTCGGCAGCATGGCTCGCCGGAACGAGTCCGGCAGGAGGCGCTCGCCGAGGACCGCCTCGTGCAGCTGCCGCAACTCCGACATCGTGAACGGCTCGTCGAGCAGCCCGTGTGGATCGGGGGCAGTGCGGTAGACGGACCGGAGTCGAACGACCGCGAACTCGAGGATGTCGTCGTGCCCGTGCACCATCCCGCGCGCCTCGATCACCGGCGCGAGTCGTCCCTGGGGCTCGTCCAGGTCCAGAGCATGCGCCGGCACCACGTCGAGGTGCGCCACCGACAGCACCCATCCACGGTCGTCCCGCGCCGGGTCGTCGAACACATGGAGCTGCTGTGGTGCGAGCCCGCTCATGCCCGCCTTCTCGCGGAGTGACCGCAGCACCGCGTCCGCCAGCCGCTCGCCCTCGTGCACGAACGTTCCCGGTAGCCGCCAGTCACCCTCGGTGGCATCGCGGACCTGCACGACCGACAGCGGTCCGCCCACCGGAATGGTCAGCACGGCGGTGTCCACGGCGACGGAGGGCCGCGGGTAGTCCGTCAGGCGTCGGCCGCTCGCGTCGCGGTACTCGTCGGTCATGATCGCGATTTTACGCACACTTGCGCAAACATGGCGAGTGGTGCAGGATCGGTTTTACGCAATCCCGCGTAAACCCGATCCGGAGGTCCACATGACCACCTCGCAGATCAACGACCGAGCAGTCGGCGCCGTCCTCGGCTCCGCCGCCGGCGACGCCCTCGGCGCCGGGTACGAGTTCCGACCGGCAGTGCCCGAGCCGACCCCGATCACGATGACCGGCGGCGGCTCCTTCGGCTGGGCGCCCGGGGAGTGGACCGACGACACGAGCATGGCCGTTCCGATCCTCCGCACGGTCGCCCGCGGCGGCGACCCGGCTTCGGAGCCAGCCCTCGACGGCCTGGTGGCCGCCTGGGCAGCGTGGTCGGTCAACGCGCCCGACGTCGGCATCCAGACGCGCAACGTGTTGACCGGTCTGGAGGCGCGGATCGCCTCCGTCGCGCGGGCTTCGGCCCGGCAGGAGCACGAGTACAAGGGCCGCTCCGCCGGCAACGGGTCGCTCATGCGGACCGCACCGTTGGTGCTCGGCTTCGTGCGCGGTGACGTCGGCGAAGAGGAACGGCTCGCCACGGCGGCTCGCGGGATCAGCGACCTGACGCACTATGAGTCCGACGCGGGGGACGCGTGCGTGCTCTGGTGCGTGGCGATCCGGCACGCGGTGCTGACCGGCGAGCTCGACGTCCTGCGTGGCGTCGACCTGCTCGACCTCGACCGGCGCCGAGTGTGGGTGGACCGGATAGTCACGGCCGAGCACTCGCAGCCCGTGGACTTCACGGAGTCGAACGGGTGGGTGGTGTCCGCGCTGCAGGCCGCCTACGCCGCGGTGCGCCAGAGTTCCTCGCTCGAGGACGCCCTGGTCCGCGCAGTCCGCACCGGCAACGACACCGACACGGTCGCCGCGATCGCCGGCGGGCTCGCGGGTGCGCTGTACGGAGCGTCGTCGTTGCCGGCCCAGTGGCGGGAGCTGCTGCACGGCTGGCCGAACCTGCGCGCCGACGACCTCGTCGCGCTCAGTGAGCAGGCGCTCGCCGTCTGACCGGGCCGGCGTCGGAGGCTGCCGTGGGGGGAGCCTCCGCCGTCGGGCTGGTCGTTCTCGTGGGGCCGGCCCACCGCTCTGGAGGCGACCACATCGGCAGCGCTGGTGGCGGGCCGGAGGCCAGCCGGGCCTCCCGATCGACCGCCGTCAGGCGATGCCGCGTCGCGGACGGAAGACGCCCGCGCGGACCAGCCACACGTAGAGCAGGCAGCCGATGCAGACGTCGAACACGGCGTTGAGGAAGGCTGCGATCAGGGCGACCGCGGCGCCGATCGGGGCTGCGTACGGTACGCCGAGCAGGGCGAGGAGGAGCGCGACGGCGGTGACGAACAGGCCGACCTGCTGGGCGAAGGTCGGAGGTTCGGGAGCCTCGAGCTCGGCGGGTGGGGCGAGCCGCGGCCGGACGACGCGACGGAAGAGCGCGCCGTAGGGGTGGCGGCGGATGCCGGCGATGCCGCCGATGGCGAAGAGCACCACGATGACCGCGAGCAGGACGATGCCGACGACCCAGGTTGCGGGGATCAGCGTCAGGACGATCGTCAGGGCGAGCAGGACCGTGGTGATCGCGGCGCCGAAGCGCGGGGAGCGCGGGTCGATGCCTGCTGTGTCAGGGGCGGTGGTCATCGGGACTCCTGGGGGCCGGTGAGGACGGTGTTGAGGGCTGCGGTGAGCTCCGGTGGGCGGGGTGGGCCTCCGAAGCGGGTGCGGACGGCGTGGGAGCCGTCGACGAGCAGGACCGTGGGGGTCTGCAGGACGTTGAAGCGCGTGGCGAGGTGCGGGTGCTCGGCGAGGTTGATCTCGAGCCGTTCGACGCCGGGGTGCTGCGCTGCGAGGGCGTCGAGCTGGCGGGCCGTCGCCGGGCAGCGGGCGCAGGTCGGCGTCGAGAACTGGACGAGGGTGGCGCGGGTGCCGAAGGCGGTTGCCGGAGCGATGTCGGCGACGGTGCGGTCGGGGGTGGCGTGGGTGCTGCGCGCGCGGCCGGTCTGGGGAACCGCTCGGCCCGTCCTCGTGCGCAGGAGCAGGCCGATCACGGTGGCGAGTGCGAGGACTCCCACCAGGACGGCGACGGCCACGATGACGGTCATGCCGTGACGGTACGTCGTTCCGGTGCAATCTGCTGCGTTCGGTGCCAACGTGACGGCACGTGACGGCACGTGACGGCGGCAGGGCGCGCTGTCGCGTCGGCGTCGGCGGCGGCGTCAGCGTCGGCGTCGGCGGCATCGTCGTCGTCAGAGCGCGGCGCGCGCCTGGTCGATCCGCTCGATGAACGTTCGAACTCCCCAGATGACGAAGGTCAGGCGTTGCCCGTCCTGCAGCACGACCTGCATCTGCCGCGAGACGTTGCGTGAGGTGTCGTGGAGCTCCGCGATCGAGTCGAGCGGGATGCCGAACGTCGGCCGGACGGAGTTGAACGGGTGCGCGCGGAACCAGAGGACCGCGGGGGTCAGGGTGAGTCGGCCTCCCGCGGCTTCGTGGCGGCGCATTCCGAACCGGCCGGGTGCTGCGATCGAACGGACGAGGCCGGCCTCCGCTGCCGCTTCGTCGATGACGAAGTTCGCGTTCTTGCGTGCCAGTACGGTCTCCGCGTCCCCCAGGCCCATCCGCTGACCGTACCGCGATCAGACTCGGCGGAGCAGCCGGGCGACGGTGCCCTGCAGCACGAGGAGCAGGGCCCAGAGCAGGCCGATGCTCGGGAACACCACCGACAGGATCAGGGCGAGCGACAGCAGGCCGGCGGCGATGAGCCCCCGCGCCGAGTCGCCCAGCGGCGTGGAGAGCAACTCCGGGTTCCGCCGGAGCACCAGTTCGATGCCGGTGAGCGCCAGGCTCGTCACGACCATGCTGCCGAGGTACAGCGCGTGGGCAACACGGTCGTCGTTCTCGCCGCTGTTGAGCAGGTTCGCGGCGAAGGGCAGGAACACGATGCTGATGAGCCACACGAAGTTCAGCTGCATGACCCGGGCGTTGTAGGAGCGGACGTGCTCGAAGACCTGGTGGTGCAGGATCCAGAACCGCGAGATCAACCAGAACGTGATGAGGAACTCGAGCAGGGCGGGCCAGTGCTCCCGCAGGAGGTCGCCGGCGCTCTCGCCCGACGACATCTCGCTGGCGATGTCGACCAGCGGCAGGATCAGGAGCGTGATCGCGATGGCGACCGTGGCGTCGGAGAAGTTGACGAGTCGGTCGAGGCCGCGGTCCGTTCGAGCGTGCTCGGTCATGGCCCGAGTGTAGGAGCGCTTAGGGTCGCGGGTGTGAGCGACGACGTGACTCCTGGCCGGTACCGCCACTTCAAGGGCAACGACTACGAGGTGCTGCTCGTCGCCCGTGACGTCGAAACCGAGGAACCGGTCGTCGTCTACCAGGCGCTGTACGGCGAGCGGGGGCACTGGGTCCGCTCGCTCGCCGACTTCACGGCGCACGTCACCCGCGACGGGTACGACGGGCCGCGGTTCGTGCCCGTCGGCGACGGTCAGGTGCGTTCGACACCTCCGCGATGATGGCGACGGCGGTGGTGGAGAACGACGCCGACGAGCTCGCTGCACACGAACACCGCCGCAGTGCCGAGCGTCGCCGTGAGAGCGGAGACGAGTGGCACGGTCGGGTCTACGGCCGCGAGCCACGAGGCATCCACGCCGCTCGCGAACGCGACCAGGGCCACACCGAGGGCCGCACCGAGCCCGATCAGGGACCCGCTTGCGCCGATCGCGACGGCTGCCACGGAGAGTGTGGTGATCGTGCCGCCCTGGGTGGAACCGACGTGCCTGAGCGTGGCGAGGTCGCTGCCGGTCCCGCGGCTCTGTGCGAGCGCCGAACCCACCGATGCTGCGGCAGCGATGCAGAGCGCCGGACCGAGTGTGAGCCCGAGTTCGACCAGGCCCGCTCCGGCCCGTTCGCTCGCCAGGCTGCTCGCGACGGTTGCGGTCATGGTCCTCGTGACCGTCAAACCGACCTCGGCTGCGACGAGCGTCGTGAGCGAGCCGAACAACCCGATTCGGGCTCGGGCCAGGCAGAGTCCGATGAACGGCGAGAGCGGACCGGAACGCAGGAGGCGAGCGGCGATCCCGACCATGGTCTGGGATGCGTCCGAGGCGACGATGGCTGCCGCGCCGACGAGTCCGAAGCCAGCGGCGGACATCACGATGAGCGGACCGTCGGACGAGTCGAGCACGGTCAGGCGGCTGGCAGCTGTCTCGTCTCCGGCGCCGCTCGCCACGCTCATCAGGTGCGGCGCGAACGCAACCGCGAGCACCGAGGGCGCCACGAACAACGCTGCCACAGTGAACGCACCGACCGCCCTCCAGGCGCGACCGGACCGGACGACGGCGAACCGGCCAGCTCGGAGCCCACTCCACCAACCTGCTGCACAGACGACCGCGAGCAGACACGTGATCACACCGCTCGGGACGCCGCCTGAACGAGGAGCCGTCACGCCGAGGACCTCCGCCAGACCGACGACCCAGCTCGTCCGAAGCCGTTGTTCGACCACGACAGCGAACAGCACGGCGACGACCGCTGCGGAGGAGACGACCACGGCTCCGAACGTCCAGAACGTCATCCAGCTCGCACCCAGTGCTCGAAGGCAGCGCGTCTCCGGCAGCAGCGAGATCGCGAGCCCCCGCGCCGACATGAATGAAGCGACTGTCGAGCTGAGCGCCGTGAGCTGCATGACCGCTTCGAGTGCTCGTGCGGTGTCCGGGTGGGCGCCCGCGAGATCGAGCCCGCCGCCGACCACCACTCCGAGCCCGATCACGGCGGCGACCACCGTGATCACGAACCCGAGCGCCGGACGGAGATCAGCGCGAACCGTGCGAGCCAGAGCGAGGAGAGCGATCACCACGGCACCGCCATGAGGCGGCGGACCTGTTGCTTGCTCGGGCGGTCGAGCAGCGCTGCAGTCCGCCCGTCGACCAGCGCAACGATCCGGTCGGCGTCCGCTGCCAGCTGGAAGTCGTGGGTGACGGCGACCACTGTCCTGCCCGAGGTCGCCACGCCCCGGAGGACCGCACGGACGAGCCCGGCATTCGAGTCGTCCAGTGCAGTGGTCGGTTCGTCGCAGGCCAGCATCGCCGTACCGGCCGCGCACGCTCTTGCGAGGGCGACTCGCCTCCGCTGCCCGCCCGACAGGTGCTGTACCGGCGTTCGACGAACGTCACGGTCGAGGTCGAGCGCCGCGCACACGCGTTCCGCGAACGATCGGTCGATCCTGCGGGCGAGACGTTGACCGAGCAGGACGTTGTCGTCGACCGACAGGGCATCGACGAGGTCGTCACCTTGTCGTGCTACGGCGAACACCCGCGCTCGCAACCGTGCTCTGGCGGAGTCCGTGGCAGGGTGCATGCGCGTGTCGCCGAGCAGGACCGAGCCGGTCGCTGGCACCTCGATCCCCGTCACCAGGTCGAGCAGGGTCGACTTGCCGGCTCCGGACGGTCCGACGATGGCGGTCAGGCTGCCGGGCTCGGCGCGGAAGCGCACGTCGCTGATGATCCTGCGGCCGTCTGGACGGATCGAGCGTGCCGAGATCCCGAGGACGGAGAGCGCGATCATCCGTGTCCGCCGCGGAGGAACGACGGGACATCGTGTTGCAGGCCGCGACAACGTTCGAAGCCCTCGATCGCGGCCAGGGCGGTGAGGACACCCGCTCCGCCATGGCCCCAACCGTCGTCGACTGCTCGGAGATGCTGGTCTGGGTAGGCAACCCCGTCGGGAGTCTGGAGGCGGTGCAGCGCGAGACGCCGGCGGTGTTCGTCCAAGCGCGTGGCGACGGACTCGGCATCGAACGGTGCGATCCCGATCTCGCCGACGTCCACGAGGAAGTGGATGAGTCCCGCGCGTCCGTCGAGCAGACCCGAATGCGCGGTGAACTCCGGCGACGCTGCTTCGACCACGCTGTGGAGCACCGGCAGGAGGTCCTGGTCGGTCGTCG
Organism: Curtobacterium sp. PhB170; assembly: GCF_003752345.1. Lineage (NCBI taxonomy): Bacteria > Bacillati > Actinomycetota > Actinomycetes > Micrococcales > Microbacteriaceae > Curtobacterium > Curtobacterium sp. PhB170. The sequence goes on along the minus strand of NZ_RJUM01000012.1, from coordinate 415,571 downwards.
CGCGGAACACCTGCACGAGCGCGACCCCGACGCCGGCGGAGCCGGACCCGAGGAAGGGCACGAGTCGGCCGCTGTGGCGGAGCTGCCGGCCCCACCCCTGTCGGTGCTCGAGGCGGTGCAGGTCGATCTCCAGCATGCGTCGGGAGGCCTCGACGGCCGCAGCATCATCGTGCAGGCGTCCGTGCAGCGCCAGGAACAGCCCAATGCCGGACGGTCCGTTGCGGAGGCCGGCAGGCAGGCGCTGAGCACGGTTGCCGTCGTGGCTGAACTCCGTGAGGCGTTCCGCGATCACGTCCACGGTGTCCCGGTGGACGCTCCGGGTCGGAGCACTGAGGAGCGCGAGGCCGATCCCCGCGAGCCCGTCCTCGAGATCGACGCGCAGCGTGCCGAGGACTTCGTCCCGCAGTCGGGCGAAGGACGTCGGCGTTGTCCTGCCCAGGAGTACCTCAGAAGCCCGGCCGGAGAACAGGCCCGCGCCTGAGGGCGCTTCGCTCGAGAGCGGACCCGGGGGAGTTCTCGTGTCGGGCTCAGACCGTTGCAGCGCAAGTGCGAGGCCGTCCGCTCCGTGCTCGAGGCCGGGCCGGCGCTCCGACCCGGTGGCAGCCCTTCTCGATCTGATCGCGTCCCGGAGCTCGGCAACACTGGGTGGCGTCAATCGCGCAGTGTTCCCGTCCGGCAGGGCAACGCATCGGCCGATGACGCTCCGCAGCGCGTCCACCGGCGCGGTCGGGAACCAGACCCGGGCCGCGGCGAGTACTTCATCGATCTTCCCGGGGTCCAGTGGGAAGAGCGTCGTGAGGGGAACGAGTGCGGCGAGGTGCAGGCATGCGATCGCGAACAGATCTCGGTCTGGCCCACGGACCGCGTTCGGCGCGCTGAAGCCCGGTGTCGTTGGCCCGACCGTCCCAGAAAGTTCCCCGACCGTGGACGATTCGAAATCGATCAGCCGCGCTGCTGTCGGAGACTCCACGAGCACGTTCCGCGGTGAGATGTCACCGTGGACGGCTCCGAGCGCGTGCAGTCGCTCGACTTGACGCTCGATCGCGCGCACGGCCTGGCGGACGCTCGTTGCGTGTTCGTCGAGCGCCGTACGGTCAGCCTCGGCGGCGGTGAGCGGGTTCTGCGACATGACCGCACGGTTGAACGGAGTGCCCGGCACGGGTTCGCTCATCATGAACGCCGAGCCTCCGGAGCGGAACGTTCCGTGGACCCGCGGTGCCACCCCTGAACCTTCCAGGTGTCGAAGGGTCTCGTACTCGTCTTCCACACGACCGGCAGCGTCGCGGCCAGCCTGTTCTCCGACGTACTCGCGCCCCTCCTTGACTACCACTTCGCCGTGCTCGTCGTGGGTCGCGCGGTACACGCCGCCAGCGTTCGAGAACGAGTACGCGCCAGAGACGCGCATCCGTGAGAGCGCTTCGTTGGCTCCAGCGGATCGATGCCGCTCCGCCGCGACCCAGTTCGGCAGTTCGACCCAGTCGGGTGGGTCGAACACGACCCCTCGGCGGTCCGGCACGAGGGCACCGCTCGGATCTCGGATGGCAGGCTTGCCGTCCCAGTCGGACAGGGACCGGAACGCTCCGTAGCGAACGTGCACCACGGACTTCCGCCACTGGAGGTCGCCGAGGATCCGTGGCCCGCGACAGTCGCCGAAGATCGCAGCCAGATGGTCGAGCAGCGCTTCGTCGACCGCGGACGCCGGAGGGTAGATCGTCACGAACTTCCCGCTGCTCGTGCGAGGCGCATCCTTGGCGTTGGCCCGTTCGAGGACCGTCCTGCTCGTCAGGTACTTGAACGACCACTCCGCGGTCCTGCAGAAAACGGCAGCCAGCGATCGAACCCGCTCGGCATCCTGCAGCCGAGCCGACAAGTGGACCTTCCAGCCCTGGTCGGGCGGTGCCCCCTCGGGCTGCTGATGGTGCGTCCAGTCGAGGTCACTCGCCGTCCGCCACCCTGTCCAATCGCCGCCAAGCCGTGCCCACCCGGTTCCCATGTCGAGATCGTGGCAGTGGAGTGTTGACATGTCAAACATGACGTGTGTACGTTCGCACTCGCCAAGCCAACGACGAAAGGACGAATGAATATGAACGCTCATGACCTGCAGGCGATCGAAGCCGACGCACCCGAGGAAGGCGGCCACATCCTGCTCTCCTCCATCAGCTTGTTCATCTGCTGGTAAGCCGAGTGCGCATCGGAACGGGTCGGTTCCCTGAAGGGCCGACCCGTTCCCGTTCCGGTGTCGGCGGGCGGCCCTAGGCTCGCAGGGCACCAGAGAGACGGGGGAACGCATGCAGATCGGCGTCGACGGGCACGTGCTGCTCAGCCCGAGTGACCTCAGCACGTGGTCGGCCTGCGAGTGGGCGTTCCTGCGCCGACTCGACGTCAAGCTCGGTCGCGGGAAACCCCTGCCGGAGTCGCACGACGACATGCTCGAGCGCACCGCCCGCTTGGGGGACCAGCACGAGCTCGACTACCTCGACATCCTCAAGGACACGCGGAACGTCGTCGAGTTCGACCGCCCCGCCCCGCCGGACTACGCACGCGCCGCAGCCGAAGCGCGACAGGCCTTCGCCGACGGCGCCGACGTCCTGTACCAGCCGACGTTCCACGCGGCACCCACGGCGGACGGCCCGGGCTTCATCGGCTTCGCGGACTTCATCATCCGCAACGACCGCGGCGAGTACGAGGTCTACGACACCAAGCTCGCCCGGCACGCCAAGATCAGCGCCCTGCTGCAGCTCGCCGCCTACGCCGAGCAGATGCAAGCACACGGCATCCCCACCGGAGCCCAGGTGCACCTGGTGCTCGGCGACCGGACGACGACCACGCACGACCTCGCCGACATCGCGCCGGTGTACCGCACGCAGCGCGCCGAACTGCAGCGCGTGATCGCCGAGCGGATCACTGCCGACGCCGAACTGCAGTGGGGCGACCCGCGCTACTCCAGCTGCGGGCGCTGCGACGTCTGCTCGACCCAGGTGGCCGAGCACCGCGACCTCGTCCTCGTGGCGGGCATGCGCCTGGACCAACGGGCGAAGCTGATCAAGCACGAGGTGCGGACGATCGACGACCTGGCGGTCCGCACCCGGGCAGTGCCGGGCTTGTCCCGCGCGACGCAGGATCGGCTGGTGCGCCAGGCGAGCCTCCAGATCGAGACGGAGACCGCCCGACGGAGCGGCGCCGACGGGCCGGACCAGCCCGCGAAGCCGCGCTTCGAGGTCCTCGATGCCCGCGCGCTCGATGCGATCCCGGCCCCCGACGCCGGCGACGTCTTCTTCGACTTCGAAGGCGACCCGCTGCACACCGAGGACGGCGTGCACTGGGGACTCGACTACCTGTTCGGCCTGGTCGACGACCGCGCGGAGTTCACCGCGTTCTGGGCGCACACGATCCGCGACGAGCGAGTTGCGCTGGAGCAGTTCCTCGCGTTCATCGAGGCTCGCCGGCAGCAGTACCCGGGCATGCACATCTACCACTACGCGGCCTACGAGCGGACCCACCTGCTCTCCCTCGCCGCCCGGCACGGCGTCGGCGAAGAGGCCGTCGACGACCTGCTGCGCGCGGGTGTCCTGGTCGACCTGTACCCGATCGTCCGCAAGGCCCTGGTCGTCGGCAGCCACAGCTACTCGATCAAGAAGCTCGAGCCGCTGTACATGGGCGACGACCTGCGGCTCAGCGATGTGACGAACGCGGCCGACAGCATCACCGCCTACGTCGACGCGATCGAGGAACTCCGCAACGGGGACACCGCCGCCGGCCAGCACATGCTCGACGAGGTCGCCGACTACAACGCCTACGACTGCCGCTCGACCCTGCGCCTGCGCGACTGGCTCCGCTCCCTACGCACCGACGACCCGGACGCAGCCGATCCGGCACTCGAGCTCGACGTCCCGCCGATCCCCGTCGAGCGCGAGCCCAACCCGGTGTACGTCGCGCTCGCGTCGCACCTGGAGGACGTCGACGCCCTCGACCGCACGTCCGACGAGACCGCATTGGCGCTCGCCGCAGCCGCGATCGACTACCACCGGCGCGAGGCGAAGACCTTCTGGCAGGACCACTTCGACCGCCTGCGCAACCCGGTCGACGACTGCGCCGACACCCGCGACGTGCTCGTCGTGGAGCGTGCGTCCGTCGAGCGGGACTGGGACACGCTGCCGCGTGCCCGCTCGCAGTCGCGGGAACTCCGGTTGTCGGGGACGCTCGCGCCCGGTTCACGGCTCCGGACTGGAGGCACGCCCCACCTGGTCTACGACGACCCGCTTCCACCGTCGGTCATGTCTCCGGGCCCCGGGTCGAAGGGCGCGTCCTCTCGCGCCGTGATCGTGGACGTGTGGGACAACGGCGACGCCGTCGAGGTGCTCGTGAAGGAGGGGCTTCCCGTCGGAGCGGAACCGCACCACGAATTCCCCGTCGCGCTCGCGCCGTCCGCACCGCCTCGCGCGAAGCCGCAGCCCGAGGCGATCGCCGAGTGGGGGCAGCAGGTCCTCGACGAGCTGCCCTCGATGGTGTCGGACCCGGCCTTCGACCTGCTGCGCCGGGTGCCGCCACGCGGAGCGATCGTGCCCGTGCAGGGCGACGACACGGTGTCCGCCGTGGTGGCGACGCTGCTCGGCCTCGACCACTCGTACCTGGCGATCCAGGGGCCTCCCGGCACGGGCAAGACCTACGTCGGATCGAATGTCGTCGCACGGCTCGTCCGCGAGGACGGCTGGCGCGTCGGCGTCGTCGGGCAGTCCCATGCGACCTCGGAGAACTTCCTGTCGTCGGTCGTGAACGCCGGCGTGCCCGCGGACCGGGTCGTGAAGGTGCCGAAGTCCGGTGCGACCGAGGACGAACTCGAGGCCGCCGCGTGGACGCCCGTGAAGAACGGTGCTGCCGTCGCCGCGTTCCTGTCGTCGTGCGAGGCATCGGGCACCGGCGGCGTGGTCGGTGGCACCGCGTGGACGTTCGCGAACGCGTCGACGATCGAGCGCCGCTCCCTCGACCTGCTCGTCGTCGACGAAGCCGGGCAGTTCTCCCTCGCGCCGACCATCGCGTCCTCGATCGCCGCGACCCGACTCCTGCTCCTGGGCGACCCGCAGCAGCTCCCGCAGGTGTCCCAGGGCTCCCACCCGGAGCCCGTCGACGAGTCCGCGCTGGGCTGGCTGGCGGACGGCGAGCACGTCCTGCCGCCGGAGTTCGGCTACTTCCTGGCCCGCACTCGTCGGATGGAGCCGGCGCTCACGGAGTCCGTCTCGGCGTTGTCCTACGACGGGCAGCTCGCGTCGATGGTGTCCGGGCGGCACCTCGACGGGATCGACGCGGGCGTGCACCCCGTGCCGGTCGTGCACGCGGGCAACACGACCTCGTCACCGGAGGAAGCCGCCCGCGTGGTGGCGCTCGTCGGCGATGTCGTCGGTCGCACGTGGACCGACGGTTCGGACGCTCGCGCCCTGACCGACGAGGACGTCATCGTCGTCGCCCCGTACAACGCGCAGGGTGCCCTGATCCGTCAGGAGCTCGACTGTGCAGGCTTCACCGGCACCCAGGTCGGCACGGTCGACCTGTTCCAGGGCCGCGAAGCCGTCGTGTCGATCGTGTCCCTGGCAGCGTCGAGTGCAGCGGACATCCCGCGCGGGCTGGACTTCCTGCTCATGCCGAACCGGCTGAACGTCGCGATCTCGCGGGCGAAGTGGGCGGCGTACCTGGTGCACTCGCCGGCGCTCACCACGGGCTTGCCGCCGTCGATCGCCGGCCTGTCGCTGCTGTCCCGTTTCATCGGGCTCGTCCAGCCCGCTCGCTGACGACCGCGCCGGCCGCGCCGGCCGCGCCGGCCGCTCCGCCGCCGCTCGGTGGCGGAGCCCGGCGTGCTGCCAGGCGAGTGACGGTCCTGGTTCAGGAAGTCCGGCGATCGTGAACCAGAACCGTCAGCGTGCCAGAGCGCCGAGCCGCACCGCCGCGGCTGTGACGCCAGAACGAGGGCTGGTCCCGACACCTGTCGTCCTGGGACGGTGGACACATGGGGGAGAACACCGCTGTCGCCGACCACCGCCCGACTCCGAGGGGCGGGGCTGCGCTGACGCTCCGTGCACGGAAGCCCGGGTACGCCGTCATGCAGGAGTGCCTGGCCATCCAGGCTGAGGGGCCGGCGCGAACCGGCTGGCAGCGCTTCTGGGGGCACGACCCGCTTCGTGACGAAGCCCGCTCGTGGTTCAAGGGCGCTGTCGGAGAACGGCAGGTCGCTGCCCAGCTCGATGCGCTCGGCCCCGAGTTCACGGTGCTGCACGCGGTACCGGTCGGGAAGAGCACGACGGACATCGACCACGTCGTCGTCGGACCCACCGGCGTGTTCTCGATCAACACCAAGAACCACTCGGGGCAGAAGGTGTGGGTCGGCGGCCGGATGCTGACCGTGAACGGGCAGCGGACACCGCACGTGCACCGCGCCCTCGCCGAGGGGGAACGAGCGACTCGCCTGTTGTCCGCCGCAGCCGGCGGACCGATCCCGGTCCAGCCAATCCTGGTCATCGCAGCGGGAACGCTGAAGTTCGGGAAGACCGCACCGGCCGTCGTGACGGTCGAGCCCCGTCAGATCGGCGCCTGGATCAGGGGTCTGCCGCGAGTCCATTCCGACGAAGCCGCCCGGTTCCTGTCGATGCTGGCCGAGGAACGCGGGACCTGGCACGTCGAGGCTGTCGTGGTGAACGACACCCTTCGCCACGTCCAGCGATTCGAACGGCTCGAGCGGGAGATCGGCCAGGCGGCGCGGCGGAAGCGGATGATGCGTCGCGCCGTCGCGGTCGCCGTACTTGCAGTCCCCGCAGGAGCGCTGCTGGGCTACTGGTGGGCGAGCGCCGGTGCCGCTCTGACCGCGAGCAGCTGAGCAGCGGCCGACCTGCCCGGCGCTTGATTGGTGTGCCTGTTCTAGCGTTCGTCGAGTGGCGACGGCGTGCCGCCGGCACCTGCCCCCGCACTCGCTCGGAAAGGGCCTCAGTCGTCGGCCGTCGGGACCCCACCCTGCATCTGCACCCGCATCTGGGCGAGGACGTCGGCGTGCAGGAAGTTCGCTTCGGCAGCGCTCGTCGGGTCGACCACGATGCCGAACTCCTCGGGCAGCGCGGTCACGAGCTCGGACATCGGAACCGGACGCCCGTCGGCCTCGGGCAGGCCAGCGGAGAGTTCGGCGGGGTCGGTGAAGACGGGCACGAACGGCTTGTCACGGATCATGACGTGCGCGACGCTGCCGGCCTCCGGAGTACCCGCCGGCTTCCACGGCACCCACGCCGCGCTGCGCAAGAAGCCCGCCGGCGAGGCTGCCATCCGGCGGCGGAGTTCGGCGGCCGCGGTGGGCGGGGCCTTGTCGAGGCCTCGGCCGAAGGCAGATCCGTTCGTCTCGTCGTTGCTCACGCCAGCCATGCTGTCACGGTGCGGCTCAGTACGCGGCCGACTGCCCGCCGTCGATCGGGACGACCGTCGCGTTGACGTAGGACGCGTCATCGGACAGCAGGAACGCGACGACGGCGGCGATCTCGGGGGCTTCGCCGTAGCGCTTCGTCGGGTTGACCTGGATGAACTCCTCGGCGGCCTTGCGGGGGTTCTCCGCATCGAGCTGCTTCATCGAGTTCTCGACCATCGGCGTCCAGATGGCTCCGGGGGCGATGGCGTTGATGCGGATGCCGTAGCGGCCGTACTCGACGGCGGAGTTGCGGGTCAGGCCGACGACGCCGTGCTTGGCGGCGGCGTACCCGGACTGGTTGCCGATGCCGCGGATGCCGCCGACGCTCGCGGTGTTCACGACCATGCCGGAGCCCTGCTCGCGCATGACCTTGAGCACCTTCTCGAGTCCGAGGAACACGCCGCGCAGGTTGATCGACAGGACCTTGTCGAACTCGGCGGCGGTGAACGACTCGGTGGGGTTCTGCTTGCCCTCGATGCCGGCGTTGTTGAAGAAGCCGTCGATACGGCCGAAGCGCTCGGTGGTGGCTGCGACGTAGGCGTCGACCTGGGCCTCGTCGGAGACGTCGGCGACGGTGGTCAGGACCTGGGCGTCGGGGGTGGCCTCGAGCACGGCGGCCTTCGAGGCCTCGAGTCCCTGCTCGGAGACGTCGACGAGGGAGAGCGCAGCGCCCTCGGCGGCCAGGCGGACGGCGGTCGCACGGCCGAGGCCGGAGCCACCACCGGTGATGAGGACGACACGGTCGGTGAAGCGGGACGTGACGGAGTTGGTTTCGGGCATGGGGAGGCCTCCTGAGGTCTTCGACGATGAATTCCCTTTAGGCTACACCTGTCGTTTTGCGGGGTGGTCGGGGGGTGCCGAGGACTGCCCGGCGGTGCCGACCTCAGCTCGTGATGACCGTGGTCGTCGTCGCGGTGGTCGCCGCCATGATGACGATCATCGCCGCGGCCTGGATCTCCTCGAGCACGGCCTTCACCGCGGGGCTCGCCCAGGTGCCCGAGGTGATCTCCTTCACCAGGCCCTTGTCGACCGCGCCGAACTGCTTGCGGAGCGTGTTCGTCGCGTCGAGCAGCCCGATGACCGCAGCGGAGAACGGTGTCGGGCTCGCCCGCCGAGCCAGGACGTCCGCGATGCCCGATCGCAGCAGTGCCTCCGGAGCTCCGTCGCGCTCCGGGTGCTTCGTGGTGGGGAAGAGCCCGAGCACCTTGCCCTGCTCGACGCTGATGATCCCTCGCTCGACGAGTCCGGCGAAGACGTCGTCGCGGAGTCGCGGCTTCCCGAGCCGGCTCACCCACCACTTCGCCTTGCGCGGCGCGCCGGACGCCGCGATCGAGCCGACGACGCCGTCGAGCACCGGGTCGCCCGTGGCGGCGCCGTCGACGACGGTGACCAGGCCGTTCTGCAGCGAGACGGCACCGCGGAGTGCCAAGTCGGCGAGGACCGCTCCCGCGAGACCGGTGTCCAGCGTCTGCCCGTCGAGGGACTTCCGGCCGTCGGGCTCGACCTGGAGGAGCGCGAACGCCTGCGGGACCGTGAGTTGCTCAGCCATGTCCGCAGCCTGCCACGCGGGGCGGAGGTGCGCCGGGCCTCCAGGTCGACACTCAGCGGCGGCAGAGCGCCCGACGTCAGCAGGCGCCGAGCACCCGCTCCATCGCGTCGCGCTCAGCGGGCGCGACCCACAGTCGGTACTCGGCCTTCACGGACACCTGGTGCTCGATGTAGGTGCAGCGGAATGCCTTGTTCGCGGGCAGCCAGGTCGCGGCGTCACCCGAGCGCTTCTGCGAGTTCGACCGGCCGTCGACGGCGAACAGGTTCGACGGGTCGTTCGCCAGGGCCTCCCGCTCCGACTGGCTGAGCTGCTGGGCACCGGTGCGCCAGGCGTTCTCGAGCGCGACGACGTGGTCGATCTGCACGAGGGTCGAGGTCGTGTTGCCGCGCACGAAGTCGATCGTCGCCCCGGTGTACGGCGACACGAGCGTGCCGGTCACCACCTTGCACGGCCCCTGGCGCACGATGCCGCTGAGGTCGCGCGCGAGCACGTCGTTCCGGGTGTCGCAGCCGTTGTGGTCGACGTCGATCCACGCGCTGCCGAACTCGCCCGTGCGGTCGTAGCCGGTGCCGGGGGCCTTGCCCTTGACGGGCAGCGTGGCGAGGAGCGCGCGGGCGTCCGCAGCGTCGGTGTCGGTCGACGTACTGACGGTCGGATCCGTCGCATCCGTCGGATCCGTCGGATCCGTCGGATCCGTCGGACTGGAGGCCCGGCTCGGCTCCGGTGCGTCGCTCTCGGTGCCGACCGTGGCCGTGGCGACCGCTGTGGGCCCGGCGGCCGCGTCGGCGTCCGGTCCGAGGACGCCGGTGGCGTCGAGCGCGTAGCCACCGACCGCGAGGGCCAGGACGACGAGGACGGAGGTGAGGCTGATGCGGGTACGGCGGCGTCGGCGGGACGTCATGGGTGCGTGGAACTCCTGGTGGTGCGGCGGTGCGGCGCCGGGGTAGCCCGGACGATGGTGCCGGAGACCGATGATGCCGCAGACCTCGGACACGGCTGCGGACCGCCACGCTCCGAACGGCCGAACGACCACGGCGTAGACAGGTCCGCATGACCGATTACGCGAATCCGTCCGTGTCCGTCACCGGTGGGTCGATGCCGCTCCTGGGCTTCGGCACCTGGCAGATCCCCGACGGCGAGGCCCCCGCCGCCGTCGGCGAAGCACTGGCGGCCGGGTACCGCCACATCGACACCGCCACCGGCTACAGCAACCAGCGCGGCGTCGGCAAGGCCCTCGCCGAGTCCGGCCTCGCCCGCGACGACGTGTTCGTGACGACGAAGCTGCCGCCGGACAACGCTGACCGGGTGCGCGAGACGATCGAGGAGAGCCTCGACCAGCTCGGCCTTGACCACCTGGACCTCTGGCTCGTGCACTGGCCGCCGAACGGCGAAGCCCGCCCGGACGTGTGGGAGCAGGTCGTCCAGGCACAGGCCGACGGACTGACCCGAGCCGTCGGTGTGAGCAACTACTCGCTCGACCAGATCGACGAGCTCGTCACCGCGACCGGCACCGCCCCAGCCGTGAACCAGATCAAGTGGAGCCCGGTCGAGTACGACCAGACGATCGCTGACGGGCTGGCCGAGCGCGGGGTCGTGCTCGAGGGCTACAGCCCCTTCAAGGCGAGCAACCTGCAGGACCCGACGCTGCTCGACATCGCGGGCGAGCACGACGCCGACAGCGCCCAGGTCATCGTCGCGTGGCACGTCGCGCACGGCTTCGTCGTCATCCCGAAGTCGTCGAACCCGGAGCGCATCCGATCGAACGCCGCCGGTGCCCGCATCGAGCTGTCGGCGGACGAGGTCGCGGCGATCGACGCGCTCGCGCGCTGACGCGCTCGCCCGCTGACAGGCGCGCTCGCGCTCGCCTGACCGCTCCCGCGCGTCAGGCGAGCAGCGAGCGGATGTCGTCGGCGGTCAGGTCGTCGGCGAACAGGGCGTCGTCGTCGATCATCGTGGCGAACAGCTCGGCCTTGCGCGCGGCGAGGGCCAGGACCTTCTCCTCGATGGTGTCCTCGGCGATGAAGCGCTGCACGCTCACCGACCGGGTCTGCCCGATGCGGTGGGTCCGGTCGACGGCCTGCGACTCAGCAGCGGGGTTCCACCAGGGGTCGAGCACGAACACGGTGTCGGCCTCGGTCAGGGTGAGCCCGAAGCCGCCGGCCTTCAGCGAGATGAGGAACGCGGGCGCGGTGCCCTGCCGGAAGCGCTCGATGACCTCGGGGCGCTTGCGGGTGGAGCCGTCGAGGTACTCGTAGCCGACGCCCCGTTCGTCGAGGGCATCGGACACCATCCGCAGGAACGACGTGAACTGGCTGAACACCAGGGCGCGTCGGCCTTCTGCCGCGAGCTGTTCGAGTTCGTCGAGCAGCAGGTCGAGCTTGGCGGACGGGATCGGCGTCGAGGAAGACAGGGGCGAGTCCGACCCGTTCGAGACCAGCGCCGGCGACAGCGCGAGCATCCGCAGCAGCGTCAGCGACCGGAACACGATCATCCGGTTCTTCGACAGGTCGTCGATCAGGTCGAGGACCTTCAGGCGCTCGCGGTTGAGCGTGCGCTCGTACAGCTCGCGGTGCGCTGGATCGAGCGTGACCCGGACGACCTGTTCCTGCTTCGGCGGCAGGTCGGCGGCGACGGCCTGCTTCGTCCGGCGGAGCATGAGCGGCCGGATCCGCCGCCGGAGCCTCGCCGTGAGCTGCTGGCGGGCATCGCCCCGCAGGTCGGGGGAGGCGAGCGGCTTCACGTAGTCGTCGCCGAACCGGGTCCAGGTGGACAGCAGCCCGGGCGCGACGATGTGGAACAGCGCCCACAGGTCGGTCAGCCCGTTCTCGAGCGGGGTGCCGGTGATCGCGAACTTCACGGGTGCCTGCAGCTCGGACGCCACCCGGTGGGTCTGCGACTGCGGGTTCTTCACGAACTGCGCCTCGTCGAGCACGAGCGCCGACCACGGCAGGTCGGTCCACGCCTGCGAGTCGAGCCGCAGCAGCGCGTACGAGGTGACGACGACGTCGGCCTGCGAGGCCGTGCGGGCGACGAGCCCGGGGTCCTTCAGTGACGTCGAGGTGACGGCCGCGACCCGCAGTGACGGCGTGAACTTCGCCGCCTCGGCCACCCAGTTGCCGACGACCGAGGTCGGCGCGACGACCAGGAACGGTGGCCCGTCGGGCTCGGCGGCACGGCGCGCGGCGACCATCGCGAGCACCTGCAGGGTCTTGCCGAGGCCCATGTCGTCGGCGAGCACCCCGCCGATGCCGTGCGCCGCCAGGAACGACAGCCAGGCGTACCCGGCGTGCTGGTACGGCCGCAGTTCGGCGTGCACGGTGTCCGGCACCGGGACGTCACCCGGGGGAGTCGCCCCCATCAGCCCCGCGGTGATCGCCTGCCAGCGCTCGTCGTGCGAGGTCTCGTCGGCGAGCAGGTCGAACTCGGTCCACAGCCCGGCCTGCAGCGGCGTCACCTGGATCGGCTGGTCGGGCTCCCACTCGTCGAGGTCGCGGGCCTCGTCGATGAGTTCCTTGAGGCGGTCGAACGCGGGATCCGCGAGCGACAAGTAGGAGTTGTCGACGAGCTTGAGCCGCCGCTGCCGACCGGCCAGCGCCGTGAGCAGCGGGGTGAACGGGATCTGCTTGCCGTTGACGCTCACGATGATGCCGAGGTCGAACCAGTCGTGCTTGTCCGACGGCATCGTCGTCACGCGGATGTGCGGCCGCCCGCTCAACCGCTCGTAGTCGAGGCGCTCACCCTGCACCACCGTGCGGACGCCGAGCGCCGGCAACTCGGGCAGGAACTCGTTCGCGAACACCGCAACGTCGGCCCCGTCGACGGTGCCGTCCTGGAACCAGTCCAGTCCGCCACCGGGTCCGGCAGGGCGGACGGGAGGCTCGCCAGACGTCGCGTCGTCGGCTCGCGCTGTCGACGTGGCGCGTTCCAGGGCCGCGGGCGCGTCGGCGTCGGGAGTTGCCGCATCGGTGCCGGCCGGAACGTCGGTGCTGGCTGGATCGTCCGCGGCGCGGAGCCCGGACAGGTCGGGGAGCGGGCCGTGCAGCGACACCGGGTCCTTGCGGCCGTCGACGTGCCAGCGCCAGTGCAGGTGCACCCGGTCGTCGGTGCGGGGCGCCCGGGCTGGCTCGAACGTCGCCGTCAGCACGAGTTCGGGCGGGGTGCGCTCCGGCAGCTCCACCGACCCGTCGGAGCTGACGAGCCCGAGGGCACCGCGCAGCCGGGGCGACCAGTCGGCCAGGAACTCGTCGACCTCGGCCGTCGGCACCGTGATGCGGGTGCCCTCGAGGAGCATGCGCCGTTGGTCCTCGGGCACGGGCGCCGGGGTCGGTGCAAGCCCGACGGTGAACTCCGGGCTCTCACGGAACACGTACACGCCGTGGTCGCCGACCATCCGCGCGGCACCGGGGACCACCGGGCGGCCGTCGAGCACCGCGCTCGCGCCGATCACCACGGCGTCGTCGTGCCGGGCGACACCGGGCCGAGAGACATCGAGCAGCACCTGGGCCTGCTCGCCGAGGACCACCCCGCCCTCGCGCTTGCCGGTCACGAAGGCGATGTCGAGCCCCGACGCCTGCCGGAGCAACGGCCACAAAAGCGGGCTGCGGAAGTCGTCGAGGTGGAGCCAGTCGCTCTCGCCGGGCAACCCCGCGAGCTGGCCGGCACGGTGCAGGGCCGCGAGCTGCATGAACCACCCGTGCTGCTCGGCGCCGAGGCCCAGACGGTTCTGCGAGTAGGGGAGCGTGCCCCAGGTGAGCTGGCCGCGCACCCAGTTGCCGGCGTCGCTGCGGGTCACCGGTCGGACCCCGAGCCGGACGGTGCGGGACGGCGCCGGCAGGGCGCGGCCGGCGGCGCGGGCACGGGCCGCGAGGGCGGCGGGGACCGCGTCACGCAACTCGAACTGCAGACCCATCCGGGTGCCCTGCGGGGCGACCGCCTGCTCGTCGTCACCGGCGAGGCGGGCGAGGTCGTGCCTCCAGTCCGAGGGCGGCGGAGCCGGCGCTTCCGGACGCGGGCCGGCGTTGGCGGCCAGGGCACGCGCGTTGATGGTGAGCAGCGCGGCGGCGACGTGCTTGCAGTCGCCGCCGAGGGGGCAGCTGCACGTGCTGCGGACCGGGCGGATGAAGTCGCCGCGGGCCACGGTCATGTCGATGCGGCACTCGTACGGGTCGTCGGCGGTGCCCGAGACGGTCGCCGTGACGGTGCCGTCGTCGGCGTTCCAGACGGCATCGTCGACCAGACCGGCACGCACGACGTCGCGTGCGCGACCGAAGGTCTGCGGCCCGACGAAACGGATGACGTCGACGGCGTCGATCATCGGGGCTGCTGGCACGGGTCAATCGTGCCAGCTGCCACCGACGCGCGGAGCCGCCGACCCGAACGGCACACATCGAGCAGGGCTACCGTCTGCGTGGACGGGCGACGACTGCTCGCCGCTCTCCACTCGATTGGACACGCTCATGCCGGACCGCTTGCGGTGGGTGCACGACTCCGCAGACCACTGGAACGTGTGGCTCGGCTCCGAGGTCGTCTGCGACGTCACCCGGACCGACCAGTTCACGGTGGACTCGCCGGACCACTCGATCAACGGGGCGCACTCGTCGCTCGAGAGCGCTGCGGCGCAGGTGCAGGGCTGGGTGCGCTGGAGCGGACGCTAGCGACGGTTCTTCCTGGACGGGCCCCCTCGTTCTGGGGGTCCCTTCCTGTGGGGTAGAACTGACAGTCTGCTCAGGGGGCGCGAGGGGCGTGCCCCGCAGAGGGGAGCTCCATGAGCAGTCCATCCGGTCCATCCGAGGAGGACGGGCACCCGGTCTTCCTCGGGGGAACGAGCAGGCGATCGATGTTGCTCTTCGCAGCCGCGGCTGCCGTCAGTGCGGCGACACTCAGCGGCACATCGCGTGCGTTCGCCGCCGAGCCGTCCAACCTCTCGTATCCGTCCTACCCCGAGTCGACCTCGACGAGGGACCGCGCGTTCTCGACCCGAGCCGCAGAGGACTACCCGAACGGCGAGATCCCGACCAGTGAGTTGACGTACGTCGCAGTGTCGACGAACAACCTGGGCAACCAGTTCCTGCTGGCAAGTGCTGCAACCGCGTTCTTCGCTCTGAGCAAGGCCTTCCAGGCTGGACTCAACAAGCAGCTCACGATGGCCGAGGCGTACCGCGACCTCGCGCGCCAGAAGTACCTCTACAACGGGTACATCACCAACCAGCCCGGGTTCAACAAGGCGGCCTACCCAGGGACCTCGATCCACGGGCTCGGCCGTGCCGTGGACTTCAGCGGAGGCGTCAACAGCTACGGCACCTCCGAGAAGACGTGGATGAACGCGAACGGCCCGACCTACGGCTGGCAGCCCGTCGGCGACGGCTTCGACTCTCGCGAGCCGTGGCACTTCGAGTACGACGGCTCCTACCAGCCGGACGAACCAGCACCGCCCGTCAACGAACGACAGGAAGACACAGACATGAAGCTCATCACCAACAACGGTCGTACCTGGCTCGTCGGCGAGTTCACAGCGGTCGAGATCGACACCGACTTCCTGAACGAGCTCAAGGCGTCCTACAACGTCCCGGGCTCGCTGGGCAACCTGCGCGCCGCACTCGCGGCGCAGTACGGCGACCCGGTTGCGATCCAGGCCGCCGGCAACGTCGAGGGACTCATCGCTGTCGCGAAGAAGAACCGCGCTGGGCTGGTCAGCGAGCTCAAGCGCTGACCGACGACCAACCAACGAACGAGAGCCTGCCGGAAATCCGGCAGGCTCTCGTTCGTGTACGCGAGGCTCGTTCCCTAGCGGTGACCAGCGGGCTCGGAGCCGGCGAGCTTGCTGTGCTTCCGCGAGTACCCGAAGTACACGCCCAGGCCGATCGCGAACCAGACGGCGAACCGCACCCACGTCTCCCACTGCAGGAACGTCACGAGCCACAGCGACGCGATGACGCCGATGATCGGGATGACGGGCATGAACGGCAACCGGAACTGACGGTCGAGGTCGGGCTGACGGTAGCGGAGCACGATCACCGCGGAGCAGACGACCACGAACGCGAGCAGGATGCCGATGTTCGTGAGTTCCGCGACGACGCCGATGGGCAGGACGCCCGCCAGGATCGCCGACGCGATGCCGAGGATCCACGTGACGCGGGTCGGGACGTGGCGCTTCGGGTCGGTCTTCGAGAACCACTTCGGCATCAGGCCGTCGCGGCTCATCGAGAACCAGACGCGGCTGGCGCCGAGCATGAACGTGACGAGCACCGTGACGATGCCGACGATGGCACCGATCGCGATGACGTTCGCGACACCGCCGAGGCCGACCGACGCGAACGCCGACGAGAAGCCCGAGGCCGGGTCGATGTCGGTGTACTTCTGCATCCCGGTCAGCACCAGGGTCGCCAGCACGTACAGGACCATCGAGATGCCGAGGGACAGCAGGATCGCCTTCGGCATGTGCTTGCGGGCGTCGACGGACTCCTCGGCCGCGGTGGACATGGCGTCGTAGCCGAACACCGCGAAGAACACCGTCGCGGCGCCGGTCATCACACCGCCGAAGCCGAACGGGAAGTACGGGGAGTAGTTCGCGCTGTTGATGTGGAACACGCCGAGCACGACGATGAGCACGACCAGCGCGACCTTGATGCCGACGGCGACGAACTCGAACCGGGCGGCGCTGCGGATGCCGCGGGTGAGCACGAACGCGGTGACCAGGCACAGGATGATCGCGAAGACGTCGATCACGTGGCCGTCGCCGGTGCCGGGCGCGCCGAGCATCCAGGCGGGCAGGTCGATGCCGAACTGGCCGACCAGGAACCCGACGTAGCCGGAGATGCCGATCGCGACCACCGCCACGATCGCGGTGTACTCGAGCAGCAGGTCCCAGCCGATGAACCACCCGACGATCTCGCCGAGGACCGCGTAGCCGTACGTGTACGCGCTGCCGGCCTTCGGGATGAGGCCGGCGAACTCGGCGTACGACAGCGCTGCGGCAGCACTCGCGACGCCGGCGACCAGGAAGCTGATGAGGACCGCGGGACCGGCAACGCCGTTCGCAACGGTGCCGGCGAGGGTGAAGATCCCCGCGCCGATGATGCCGCCGATGCCGATCGCGGTGAGCTGCCAGAGGCCGAGGTGCCGTTTCAGGCCACCCTCGGCTCCGGTGTCGTCATCGATCGTCTCGATGGGCTTCCGTCGGAAGAGCGTGCGTGTCGTCGTCGTCACCCGCCCATGGTGCACCCTGCGGCGGTCTCGTGCGCGGGCGGCGGGCGGCCGGTCGGCGGGCCGAGACTCGGGCTGAGCGACAGTCCTCGCGCCGCCGGGCCCGTGAAGCGTCGCTCACCCCGAGGCTCGGGCCCGCCCGGCCGTGACTCGGGCCAGCCCGCCAGCCCGACCGCAGCCGCACGGCGTATACACGATCCCATGCGCCATCCCACACGGATCGAACCCGGCCCCGGACAGGAATCGGTCTGGGACTACCCCCGCCCGCCCGCCGTCGAGCCCGTCACCGCCCGCGTCGTCGTCCGGTTCGGCGGCACCGTCGTGGCCGACACCACCGATGCGGTGCGGGTCCTCGAGACGTCGCACCCGCCGGTCTACTACCTGCCGATGGCGGACCTCGACCTCCGCCCTGCGCAGGGCTCGAGCATGTGCGAGTTCAAGGGCCGGGCGCGGTACTTCAACGTGGTCGGCGGTGACGGCACCGTCGCGAGCCGCGCTGCGTGGAACTACCCGACGCCCGAGCCCGGCTACGAGTCGCTCCGGGACCGTGTCGCGATCTACCCGTCGGCGATGGACTCGTGCGAGGTCGGCGGCGAGGTCGTGCAGTCGCAGGACGGTGACTTCTACGGCGGCTGGATCACGTCGGACGTCGTCGGACCGTTCAAGGGCGCGCCGGGCACGCTCGGCTGGTGAGCCGTCGCTCGGCTGGTGACCCGCGTCAGCGGTTCGCGTAGGGCGACCAGAAGGGCGGTGGGAACGCCCCGGCGGTCGCGATGACGAGCAGCTGCCAGAGGATCATGACCAGCCCGGCCGTACCGATGACGATGCCGATCCACGCCCAGACCTGCACCGCCCGGCGACGGCGACCGGCGAGGGCGATCGCGCGCCAGCCGCTCAGCACGCAGACGATGCCGAACGCAGCACCGAGCAGGACGTGCCGGACCGTGCCCTGCGCCGGCACGATGATGCCGAGGTAGAACGCGACCGGGCCGAGCAGCACGGCGAACGTCGCTGGGGCTGCTGGCGGTTCGTGGTCCCGAGAGGGTGCTCCCATACGTCTGAATGTACCGAGCCGGTCGGGTTCCGTACACGTGCGAGCACCGTTGCCCGGGAGCAGGCACGATGGAGGCATGCGTTCCTTCCTCCGCGTCCTGCTCGGCCTGGCGCTCGTGTTCGCCGGCACGAGTCACCTCACCTTCGCGCGCAAGGAGTTCACGGCTCAGGTCCCGGAGTTCGTGCCGCTCTCCGAGGACACGACCGTGCTGGCGTCCGGCGTCGCCGAGGTCACCCTCGGCTCGGCGCTCGTGCTCGCACCGAAACCGGCCCGGCGCTTCGTCGGCTCGGTCGCTGCACTGTTCTTCACGGTGATCTTCCCGGGCAACCTGTCGCAGTGGGTCAACCGTCGCGACGCGTTCGGCCTGGACACCGACGAGAAGCGCGTGGCGCGCCTGTTCGGGCAGCCGTTGCTCATCGCCGCGGCCCTCTGGTCCACGCGCGGCCGGCGGTCCTGATGGACGCGCCCGCCCGGTCGTCCGGTCCGGCTGACGCCGGTTCGGCGCCTCGGTCGGGTCCGGAGTCGGTGCCCGGCTCGGGTCCGGAGTCGGTTCCGGGGGCGCGTCTCGATCCGCTCGGGTCGGCTCCGGCACGGTTCGGACGGGAGGCCCGCCACCCCTTGGCAGGCCGCCGCCGCGTCGCGGACGTGGTCGCCTCCATCGCCCTGCTCGTGGTGCTGACGCTCGAAGCGTTGGCAGCGGGGTGGGGCATCAAGCTCATGTCGTTGGCGTTCGTGTCGTGCGCTGCCCCGGGGAACACCTGCAACGCGGGGCTCGGTGACTCGGTCGTGACGGTCGGGCCGATCCTGATCGCACTGGTGCTCGTCGCCTCGATCGTGGTGTGCATCCTGCGGCTGGTTCGGCGTCGGCTGGCGTGGCCGGTCGTGCTCGTCGGGATGGCCGCCGTCGTCGCGGTGTTCTTCGCGGCGCTGCTCCTCATCGAGAGCTCGGTGACGCACGGCATCTGAGGGGCGCTGCCGTCCCGAGGTTCCGAAATCTCGGCATGTCGGCGCCCTGTTCGTCGAGGTCTGGAACCTCGGCGATCAGCGTGCGGCATGTCGTGGAACCTCGCCGAGCCGGTCGGGTTCGACCTGGAGGCCCGACCAGCGACCGCGGGGGCGTCGGGATCGCCGAAGTCGAACGGCTCGCGGCCTCGAGGTCTTCCTCCACAGGTGGCTGCGGCGGCGAGGTTGTCCACAGATGCACACGGCGGCCGTCGGTGGGCGGGCCGGGTTCGCGACGCTGGAGTCATGCCTGACACCGACACCCTCGACCGCCTGATCCGAACCCCTGTCCGTACCGACGACGACGTCGTCCAACTCGTCGCCGCCCTGGTCGACCGCCCGGTGCGCCGGCAGTGCTGGGTGGTGTTCCTCGACGAGCTCGGGATGTCGATCCCGTTCCTGCTGCCCATCGCGGACCTGCCCTACCAGCCCGACGAGCACGTCAGCGACTTCGCGTCGTTGATCTCCGAGATCGTCGGACAGCTCGGCGCGGTCGACGTCGTCCTCGCGTGGGAGCGGCCCGGTGTCGACCGCGTGCACCCGGTCGACTGGGAGTGGGTCGACGCGTGCGCCTGCGCCCTCGACGAGCACGCGATCCGGCTGCGGGCGCAGGTCATCGTCCACGACGGCGGTGCCGCGATGGTAGAACTCGACGAGCACGACCAGGACCAGGACGTCGCGTGACCGTCGGGCCCGGCGGTCTCGTGAACGGTCAGCCCTGCGGGGCGGTGTCCGGCACGGTCTCGCCCGTCAGGCCCTCGACGACGGCCTTCGCCGCGGGCCAGGACTTCGCGTAGTGCTCGGGGTCCGAGTTGATCTGCACCGCGTGCGCCATCTGCGTCGGCGTCATCGTCTTCCAGCCGGGGACCTTGACGAGCTTCGCGTAGAACATCGACGCCGCCGTGTACGGGTCCATCCGCTGCTCGTACGTGCCCCAGGCGCCGTTGTCGCGCTGCTGGAACAGGCCGCGGCTGTCCGGTCCCGCGGCGTCGCCGTGGTCCAGGTTCACCAGGCTCGACTCGCCGATCGCCGTCATGACCCCGACGGCCTGGGTGTGCGGCCCGATGCCGACTGCCTTCGCGGCCTGGATCACGGACGCGGCGTTGACCAGGCGGTCCTGGCAGAAGCCCGCGATGGGGCCGGCGGGGACGACCATGCCGCCGACGGTCTTCGAGGCGACCTTCGGGCACGTGGGGGTGGCGTCGGCGGCGCTGGACTTCGCGATGCCGGCGATCGAGTTGACCGCGATCACGACGAGCACCACCACCCCGATCCCGACGACCACGATGCCGGCGCCGAACACCGACGCGAGCGTGATGCCGACACGGCGCATGACGGGACCTCTCGACGGACGGGGCGGGGCAGACGGAGCACGACGAGCGTACGGGCGCCGCCTGGGAACCGCACCCGCCCGATCGGGGGCCGCCGTGACGCACTGACGGTCCTGGTGCTCCGAACACGGGGTTCGGGCACCAGGACCGTCAGCCCCGACGTCAGCGTCGTCCGATCGTCCAGATGACGGCGGTCGTGTCCATCAGACGTCGCGGTGGTCGTGCGGCGGGTGCTGCACCTTCGTCGGTTCGGTGACCAGGCCGGTCGGGGCCTTCTCGGGCTGCTTGCGACCGTGCGTGAACCAGGTCAGGATCCACAGCAGTACACCCAGGGCCAGCAGTGCACCGGCGATCTGGTACTGCTGCGGGTCACGGCCGGACGAGAACGGCAGCACGAGCCACAGGCAGGTGATGATGCCGATGACGGGGATGATCACGCCGGCTCGGAAGTGCTTGTGGTCGACCTTGTCGCGGCGGAGCACGAGCACCGTCAGGTTCACGACGGCGAACACGGTGAGCAGCAGGAGCGAGGTCGTGCCACCGAGGACCACCACGATCGGGGAGTCCGGGTCGAGCGAGACCCAACCGATGAGCAGCAGGGAGATCGCGGTGGTGAAGACGATCGCGTTCGACGGGGTGCGACGGGCGGGGGAGATGCGGGCCAGGAAGCCCGGCAGCACGCCCTGCTTGCTCATGCCGTACAGCAGTCGCGACGCCATCATCATGTTGATCAGGGCGGTGTTGGCCACGGCGAACATCGAGATGAACGGCAGCAGGTCGGCGATCGGGAAGTCCGGGGCGGCGGTCTGCACGACGGTCACGAGCGGGGTCTCGTTGCCGGCGAGCTCACCGATCGGCACGACGGCGACGGCGCAGATCGACACGAGCGTGTAGATCACGGCCGTGATGCCGAGGCCGGTGAGCATCACCTTCGGGAAGATGCGCGAGGGGTCCTTGGTCTCCTCGGCCATGTTCACCGAGTCCTCGAAGCCGACCATCGCGAAGAACGCCAGCGACGTCGCTGTGGAGATCGACATGAGCAGGGTCTTGTCCTCCGGGGTCTCGAACATCACGACCCGCGAGAAGTCCGCGTTGCCGCCTGCGATCGCCCAGAAGCCGATCAGGATCACCATGACGAGACCGGACAGCTCGACCAGGGTGAGGACGACGTTCGTCTTCACGCTCTCACTGACACCGCGGAAGTTGATCGCCATCACCGCGAGCATGAAGCCCATGGCGATGAGCATCACGACGGCGTTCGGCAACTCGAGGCCGAACCCGACGCCGAGGTTGGCGGCGAACGCCCGCGACGCCGTCGACGCCGAGGTGATGCCGGAACACATCACGATGAAGGTCACGATGAAGGTGATGAAGTGGACGCCGAAGGCCTTGTGCACGTAGAGCGCAGCGCCCGCGGTCTGCGGGTACTTCGTCACGAGTTCCAGGTACGAGAAGGCCGTCAGCAGGGCGACCGCGAAGGCGATGAGGAAGGGGAGCCACGCTGCTCCTCCGACCTCTGCCGCGACCTGACCGGTGAGCGCGTAGACACCCGTTCCCAGGATGTCGCCGACGATGAACAGCAGCAGGAGCTTGGGACCGATGACCCTGCGGAGCTCGGGCTGCTCCTGCTGTGGTCGGTCCGTCTTGGTGGTGGCCATGCGTCACCCTTGCGCGCGAGACACCTTGCTGTCTAGTCCCACAGGAAGGTTTCTCGCGATCGCAACACGGTCGCTCGGCGACGGATACTCTCCGGGCCATGGACCACGAGTCGAACACCACCGAAGAGCCCGTCGAGTTCGCCGACTTCAACGCGAAGCTGCTGGTGCTCGACGTCCTCTGCTACGACCTCGACGTGCTCGACCCCTACGACCCGGAGACCGCCGACGAGACGGACGAGGACCTCGACGTCGACGGCCAGGACGACCGGGCCCGTGAGTACTACGACGACCTGGAACTCCTGCCGTCGCACCTGTCGCTCGTCACGGAGCTCACCGTCGACACCGAGCTCGAGGTGCTGCAGGACGTGCACCCCGGGTGGGAGGGCTCCGACGACCGCTTCAACCCGCAGAACTGGGACGACGTCCTCGACCTGCCGGCGCTCCGCACCGTGTACGCGGCAGCGCCGCTGCCCGCCCACGTCGCCGAGACCCTGGCTGCGAAGGGCGTCGAGGTCCGCTCAGCCTGACCGGTGGGATCGGCACAGGGAACTACAGCGAGCGGTCCAACGCTCGAAGCTGCTCGGTGAACTGCTTCGCGCCGCCCTGCGCAGGGTGCCGGACGGCGATCGCCTCGATGCCGGCCAACGCGAGCGCACCCTGGGCCTTCCGCCCCACCGCGACCACCCGGACCCGGTCGACGCCACCGAGAGCATCGAGCAGTGCGAGGGCCACGGGTGCTCCCGACCGCACCTCGGCCGGACGGGGTGTGCGGTTCGTCAACCGGTCCGGCGCGACGAACGGGTGGTGCGGGAAGATCGCCCACGCCACGGGGAGCGGCCCGGCCCAGTCGGACAGCGCCGACTGCACCACGCGCGACGAGGCCTCCCACGGGGCGGTCGGCTCCGGCGGCACCAGGTAGTCGTCGCCGAACCGGTCCGTCCCGAGCTCGCGCATGCTCGTGAACGGGATGCCGGTGTTCGTCATGCCGCGCCACCCGGGTGCCTCGGCCACGAGCAGGGTGTCCGCCGCTGGCCCGAACTGCTCCATGTACCGCTGCAGGTTCGACCGCCGCAACCGCCCCTCGGCCGAACCGAGGTCGTACAGTGCCTCGGCGTCCGCCTCCACCGGCACGGCGTCGAGCGCTGCCCAGAACGCGTCGAACGCCGTCATCTCACGATCCGACCCGCGATCCGCTGCCGAGCACCCGGCGGTACACGTCCTCGAGCCCCGAAGCCGATCGTTCCCAGCTCAGACGCTCCGCGTGCTCCCGCCCGGCCGAGGACAGCGCGGCCGCGTACCCGGAGTCCGTCAGGATCCGCTCGATCTCGGCGGCCCACACCGACGGTTCGCGCGACTCGAGCACGACACCCGTCTCACCGTCGACCACGGCCTCACGCAGCCCCCCGGCAGCCGCGGCCACGACCGGCACCCCGGACGCCGAGCCCTCCAGCGCCACGAGGCCGTACGTCTCGGAGTGCGACGGCACCAGCACGGCTGCCGCGCCACGGAACAGGAACGCCAGGTCGGCACGCGACTGCGGCCCGATGAAGGTGACGCGGTCGGCGATGCCCCGCGCGGCGGCGAGCCGACGCAGTTCGTCCACGTAGTCACCCGCCTCGCTCGAAGCGTCCCCGGCGATGACCAAGGTGGGACGGGCCTCCTGGCTGATGCCCGCGATCGCCTCGATGGCCAGGTCGAGCCCCTTCAACGGCTGCACGCGAGCCGCCGCGACGACGTAGGGCGTGGCGGCCCGGCGCGCACCGGCGGCTGCCGGACGGAAGACCGACCCGTCGACCCCGGGCGGCACGATCCAGATCCGCGCGTCGGCACCGCCGAGCCGCGTCCGGACCGTCGACGCCTCGGCCTCGGACACCACGACGACCGCATCGGACTCACGCGCCAGCTGCTGCTCGCCCGTGATGCGCCCGGCGGACTCGGGCCGCTCACCCTCGGACAACGGCGTCTCGGGGTCGGCGGCGATCGAGTGGAACGACTGCACGTGCGGGATGCCACGCTCACGGGCGACCGGCAGCGCAGCGGCACCGGAGAACCAGTGGTGCGAGTGCAGGACGTCGAACGGCCCGAGCTGCTCGAGCTCGTGGCGGAACGGCTCGATGAACGCGTCGTGCTCGCCCTTCGGCACCGGCTCCGCCGGACCCGCCGACAGGAACCGCAGGCACACCCCCGGCACGAGCGACACCGAATCCGGCTGCGCCGGCGCCGAACGCCGCGTGATGATGTCGACGTGGTGGCCACGATCGGCCAGCGCCTCGGCCTGGTGCCGGACGACGACGTTCATGCCGCCGACCTCGCCCGAGCCGGGTTCGTCTCCGGGGGAGGTGTGCAGCGACACCAGCCCGATGTGCAGGGGTTCGCTCGTCGTGCTCACCGGTCAACCCTAGCCGCGCGTGCCCCGCTGCGACGGGCGCGCGGGCGCCACGACGACGGGCCGGCGGCCCGCCTCGTCCACCAGGTCGGACGGGAGGCTCGGATCGCCTCCCAGGATCTGCACGCGCCCGTCGCCGTGCCGCTCCCAGAACGCCGCCGTCCAGGCGCACAGGGCACCGTCGAGCAGGTCCTCGCGGTGCTTGTGCGTCGGACCGTGCAGCACCGACGGGTCGGCGAGGCCGGCAGTCAGCAGATGCGAGTCGAGCTGCAACGGCGGGTCGAGCGGGGTCTCGCGCAGGCGCCGGACGAGCTCGTCGAAGGCCTCGGCGCGGCGTGCCCGGGCCTCGGCTGCCGGCACCCTGAGGTCCAGGCGCTTGTACCGGGGCCGCTCGACGTCGTACCCGAGCTCCTCGACGCCGACCAGGGTCGTGTACGGGTAGCACTCGAACATCGCCGGCCCGGTCCTGGCGTGCATCGACGCCGTGTCGGACACGTACCCGACGCCGAGCGCGGTGAGCCGGCCGAGCAGGCGGGCGCCGGCGCTCGCCGCGGAGGCCTGGTTCGTCGGGTTCGCCGCCACCTTCCACCGGCCGTAGCGCTGCCCGACCTGCCGTTCGGATTCGCGGATGCCGGTCGGGTTCGTCACGACGAGCGAGGCGTCGACGGCGATGAGCGACCGCGGTCCGAGGTGTTCCGCGATCCAGGTGGTGACGTCGTCGACCCCGCGGGCCCATCCGGCGTCGGTGATCGTGCCGTCGGCCTCCATCGCGACCAGTCCGGTCTCGTTGGGCGCGCGGCTCGCGGTGCCGAGTCCCCACGCCAGGTCCACTCCGAGGTACGCGCTCACCCGTCCATCGTGCACCGAGTACCTTCCGCTGCATGGCGAGCGAAGCGACGACGGTGCGGGTGCCCGGTCCGGACGGGGACCGCGAGGTCCGGATCAGCAGCCCGTCCCGGGTGCTCTGGCCGGACGCCGGGATCACCAAGTCCGACCTCGCCGAGTACCTGGTGACGGTGGGCGACGCCTTCGTCCGCGCGAACGGCGACCGACCCATCTCGCTGCAGCGGTTCCCCGGCGGTGTCGACGGCGAGCAGTTCTTCTCGAAGAACCCGCCGAAGGGTGCCCCCGACTACGTGCGGTCGGTCACGGTGACGTACCCGAGCGGCCGGAAGCACCCGCAGCTCGTGGTCGACGAGCCGGCCGTCGCGGTGTGGGCCGCGCAGATGAACACCGTGGTCTTCCACCCGTGGGCTTCGCGCGCCGAGGACAGTGACCACCCGGACCAGCTCCGCATCGACCTCGACCCGCAGCCCGGCACGGACTTCTCGGACACGGTGCCCGTGGCGCAGGAACTCCGGAAGGTCCTGGACGAAGCGGGTCTGACGGCGTGGATCAAGACGAGCGGCAACCGCGGTCTGCACGTGTTCGCCCCGATCGCCCCCGAGCACGAGTTCCTCGACGTCCGGCACGCCGTGATCGCGGCCGCCCGGGAACTCGAACGGCGGATGCCCGACCGGGTCACGACGGCGTGGTGGAAGGAAGAGCGAGGGCAGCGGGTCTTCGTCGACTTCAACCAGGCGAACCGTGACCGCACGATGGCCGGCGCCTACAGCCCGCGGGCACTGGCGCACGCCTCGGTGTCGACGCCGATCACGTGGGACGAGCTGCCGACGGCGGACCCGACGACCTTCACGATCCGGACCGTCCCCGAGCGCCTGGCGACGATCGGCGACCCGTGGCAGGCGATGCACGACGAGCCGGCGAGCATCGCGCCACTGCTGGCGTGGTGGGATCGCGACCTGGAGAACGGCGAGGGTGAACTGCCGTTCCCGCCGGACTTCCCGAAGATGCCGGGCGAGCCTCCGCGCGTGCAACCGTCCCGAGCGAAGAAGTCCTGACCCGGAGCCAGCGCGGACCGTCAGACGGCGGGCAGCGTGTCCGTCGAGCGGTCGGGGTCGTCGACGCGGGACGTCTGCATCGGCAGTCCGACGCTCGCCGTGTGCAGGCGGGTCAGGCGCGACCAGGTGCCGCGGTGCGCGTCGCTGATGCCGTCGACGATCACGAGCCCAGGCCGATCGTGACGAGTGCGAGCGCGGTGGCGGTCACGCCGGCGATGGCGCTGATGACCGCACTGAGCTGCAGGGTGCGCTGGCGGCGTGCCTCGCGTACCTCGGTGAAGGGGTTCCGCTGCGAGTGGCGGACAAGCGTGCTGGTGCTCATGTCGATCCGCTTTCGGTCCTGGGGCTCCCGGGATGGGTGCCTCGTGCTGCTGGTCTCCATCGTGGCAGCGTTTCGCTAGTTCGGCTAACTACTTTCCTGCGATCACCGGCAAGACGACGAAAAACGGACAACCACGTGTCAGGACAGGACATCCCGCAGGTCGTACGCCGACGGCACCTCGAGCTGGTCGAACCCGCACGACTCCGCGTCGCGGTCCGGACGCCACCGTTCGAACTGCACGGTGTGCCGGAACCGGTCGCCCTCCATCTGGTCGTAGCGGACCTCGAGCACGACCTCCGGCGCCAGCCGGACGAACGACGTGTCGCGACCAGACGAGAAACGCGACCGTTCCCCGTCACCGGTGACGGGCCTCCCGTCCGCATCGCGGAGCACGACGGGCTCGAGCTCGTCGACCAGGGCGAGCCGGCGCTTGTCGGAGAAGGCGGACACGCCGCCGACCTGGCGGAGCTCACCGTCGTCGCCGTACAGGCCGACGAGCAGCGACCCGACGCCCGATCCGCTCTTGTGGACGCGGTACCCGATCGCGACGACGTCGGCCGTCCGGTGGTGCTTGATCTTGAGCATGGTCCGCTTGCCCGGCTCGTACGGCTTGGCCCGGCGCTTGGCGACCACACCGTCGAGTCCGGCACCCTCGAAGGTGGTGAGCCACTCGCGGGCCTGGTCGACGTCGAGTGTGGTGCGCGTGACGAACAGCGGGTCGGACATGTCGGTGGCGAGATGCTCCAGCCGCTCGCGTCGCTCGTCGAACGGCAGGTCGACCAGCTCGTCGCCGTCCGCTGCGAGCAGGTCGAACGCGACGAACTGCGCGGGCGTCTCGGCGCTGAGCTTCGCGATCCGCGAGGCCGCCGGGTGGATGCGCTGCGACAGTGCCTCCCAGTCGAGGCGCTCGGCTCCGGGCTCGCCCGAGCGCAGGATCACCTCGCCGTCGAGCACCACCGGGTGGTCGCGGCCGCCGAACTGCGCGCGGAAGGCCTCGACGAGTTCGGGGAAGTAGCGCGTGAGCGGCTTCGCCCCGCGGCTGCCGATCTCGACGTCGTCGCCGTCGATCGTCACGATCCCGCGGAAGCCGTCCCACTTCGGTTCGTACCGCAGTCCGCCGGTCACGCTGTCGGGTTCCGGGACGTCGGCGACGGCCTTGGCCAGCATCGGTGCGATCTCCATGCGTCGTGTCTACTCGGGCTCCGGTGGGCGGCGCTGCGCGCTTCGTGAGCAGGAATGGTCGGGTCCGGCGCGACGACCCGACCCCTTCTGCTCACCGAGTGCGGCCGGGAGGCCCGGATCACCCGGGGCAGGTCGGCTCGCGTCAGTACTGTGGTGCGGGTGACGACCGTGCCCCCGTCGGCAGCGCCGACTCCGGAACCGATCAGCCCCGTGCAGGCCGCCGCGCTCCGCGACGGCGTCCTGCCGCCCGTCGAACAGGTCCGGCCGGGTATCTGGACCTTCGCGGTGCCGTTCCGGTTCGGAGTGCCCGACGCGACCCTGGTCTACGTCGTCGAGGGGTCGGACGGATCGCTCGCGCTGATCGATCCCGGGTGGTCGGCCGACGGCGGGCTCGACGAGGTCCGCGCCGCACTGTCGGCGATCGGCCGGTCGCTCGACGACGTGTCCCTCGTCGCCGTGACGCACCTGCACGCCGACCACCTCGGTGCCGCCGCCGCGATCCGCCGAGCGACCGGTGCGCGGGTCGCGATGCACGGGCTCGAGGTCGACGCGCTGGAGCGTGAGCGTACCGACGCGGCGCAGAACGACGCCGACATCGCCACGTGGGGCCTGCCGCAGCACCTGCACGACGGGGTCGTCGCGGCCTGGGGGAGCGGGCGACGGATCGGACTCGGGCGGAGCGAGGCGCCGTACGCCGACCTGCTGCTCGCCGACGGCGAGGTGCTGCCGATCCCGGGGCGCACCATCCGGACCCTCTGGACGCCCGGGCACACCGCCGGGCACGTGTGCTTCCTCGACCAGGCGGACGGTCTGCTGTTCACCGGCGACCACGTGCTGCCGCGGATCAACTCCGGGATCGGCCTCGGTGGTCGGACCGCCACGAACCCGCTCGGGGACTACCTGGCGTCGCTCGGCCGACTCGACGTGCACGCCGGACTCGAGGTCTGCCCGGGCCACGAGTACCGGTTCGCCGACGTCGTCGCCCGCGCGCAGACCTTGGCGCGGCACCGCGAGGAGCGGTCGCAGCACGTCGCCGAGGCGCTCGACCTGCTCGACCGGCCCACGCTGTTCGAGGTCGCCGCACGCGTGCCGTTCAGTGGCGGGATCGAGTCGATGTCCGGGTTCCTGCTCGCGAGTGCACTGACGCAGACGGCGTTCCACGCGGAGCTGCTCGGCCGGTCGGGCGAGGTCCGTCCCGCCTGACCGTTCCTCCACACCTGCTCGGGCGATCGTCTTCTTGCACAGGTCGGGGAGGCCTGCGCCGTTCGCGCACGGTCGCTCGTCAGACTCGGAAAGAGGTCAGATTTTCTACTGGCCCTTGATGGACCTGACTAGAAGGGCTTGATATCGTGGTGCGAGCTGTGCAGCACCGGGTGGTCACGACGTTCTTGCGGCATCGGGGATGGTGGTTGGACCGGACCCGCGGGAGCCACGAGGTGTGGCGCGGACCCGAGGGTGGGCGCCTCGTCATACCGAAGCACCGCGAACTGAGCCCCGGCGTGGTGCGGCAGGTGCTCAGGATCTTCCCGGACGCACCGGACAGCTGGCGATGAACGGAGGAACGATGACGACGACGTACCGAGCGACCGCGTACCGAGAGGGCCGCTGGTGGGCGATCGAGATCCCTGCGGCCGGCGCGGTCACGCAGGCCCGCCGCGTCGCCGACGTCGAGTGGATGGCGCGGGAGTGCGTCGCCCTGACGCTGGACGTCCCGGAGGACGACGTCGCGATCGACGTCGAGTTCGTCCTTCCCGACGACGCCCGCGCAGACTGGGAAACGTCCCGCGCGCTCGCTGAGCAGGCCCGGCAAGACGGAGCTGAAGCGGCCCGGCTCGCGCGGAACGTGGTGACCCGGATGCGGGCCGAGGGCTACACCTACGCCGAGATGGCGTCCGTCCTCGGGCTCTCGGCGCAACGCGTGCACCAGCTCGTGAACGCGTCCTGACGTCAGCCGAGCGTGGTGGCCAAGCGCTCGATCGTCGTCGTCGCGTCGGCGAGCTCGGCGGACGCGTGCTCGGCGAGCGGGGCGAGGTCGGGCAGCCGGTCGGCCAGGGTCGCACTGACCGTGATCGGGTAGAGCTTCATGCCGAGCGCCGTGCCGAGGATGAGGTGCAGGACCGGCGAGCCGTGGTCCCAGTCCTCGGTCGGGGTGCCGGCGTCGTAGGTCGCGCCACGGCTGACCACGGTCACGACCGGACGGCCGGCCAGGGGCTGCACGTCGCCCGCCAGGACCCCGGGGACGTGGATGCGGTCGATCCAGGCCTTGAGCGTCGACGGCACCGTGTAGTTGTACAGCGGCGACCCGACGACCACGACGTCGGCGGCGAGGAGTTCGTCGATGACCTCCTGGCGCAGGGCCTCGGCCTCGGGAGCGAC
Organism: Curtobacterium sp. PhB170; assembly: GCF_003752345.1. NCBI lineage: Bacteria > Bacillati > Actinomycetota > Actinomycetes > Micrococcales > Microbacteriaceae > Curtobacterium > Curtobacterium sp. PhB170. The sequence continues at coordinate 385,173 of NZ_RJUM01000012.1, read as the reverse complement.
GGTCTCGTCCGCGGTGCGGTCCGCTGCCGCCCAGTGCAGCGCCGAGGTCTCGAGGTGGGGGAGCTGGTCGACGTGCAAGTCGCGGCGGACCACCGTGTACTCCGGACCGCGTGCGCGCCAGGCGTCGGCGAACGCGGCGGTCAGCGCGCGCGAACGGGAGTGGGACAGGTCGGCCGAGGAGTCGATGTGCAGCAGCGTGGGCATGGTGCCCACGCTACCGACGGTGGGACGGAAACGGCCCCGCCGCCCCGGTGCGGGGTCAGGCGGGGCCGAGCCGGGCCTCCCGTCCGTCACGCGGGCACGCGACGGACGGGAGACGGGGACCGTCAGCGCTGGTCGTACGTCAGCGCTGGTCGTACGTCAGCGCTGGTCGTACGTCAGCGCTGTGCGCGGCGACGGCGCAGGGTGCGGGCGCCGATCAGGCCGGCACCGGCGACGAGCAGGCCGAGCGCCCAGGGGAGGGCACCCGTCGCATCGGTTCCGGTGTAGGCGAGCCGGCCCGAGCCGACGTGGTGCGTGGCGACCGCCGCGGGGACGATCGGCTTGATGACTGCGGCCGGGGCGATCGTCGGCTGCACGTCCACCGCGAAGACCGTGCTCGGCACCGCGGCACCGGAGACGGTCAGGGTGTGTGTGGACGCGTGCGGGAACGTGACGGACACCAGGCCCACCCCGCCCAGCTCGGAGTCAGCGGCGATGACGTCGGACGCGACGTCCGAGGTGACGGTCGGCACGAAGAACTCCGGCTCGCCGGTCTCCTCGTCGAAGTCGGGCAGGATCTGGTTGCCGAAGCGGTCGACCTGGGCACCGGAGACGAGCAGCGTGCCGCCCTGCTTGACGGTCACCTTGCCGCCCTTGACCGGCTCGGAGTCGCTGAGCAGGTCACCCGTGTAGACGTCCCCGTTCGGGTGGATGATCCACGCCGTCGTGTCGCTGCCGTCCTCGAGCGCGTTCTGGTTGAGCGTGACGACCTCGATGCCGACGGGGGCACCGGCCTGGACGTCGATGTCGACGAACTGCTGGTTCGAGACGGTGCCGCTCGGGCTCGTCGACGTCGCCGTGATCATGAGCTGGTAGTACTGGTCGGCGTCGGTCAGGGTGCCGGAGAGCACACCGGTCTTGGCGTCGAAGGAGATCCCCTTCGGCAGCGTGGACTGCTCGTCGCCGTCGTCGTCGAACGACGATGCCGACAGCACCGGCGCCGGGGTGCTCAGGGCACGGAAGGTCTGCGAGAAGGCCTCGCCGGCGGTGGCCTCGATGGACGTGTCGCCTTCCTCGTCGGAGAGCGGCTGGCCGTCCTCGTCCACGAAGACGGGGGCAACGGCGGTCTCGGTGGTCGCCGTGGCGGTCTCGCCCACGACCGAACCCTCGAGCGTGACCGTGATCTCCTGACCGGCGTCGGCGGCCGCGATCGTGTAGGTGGCGCTCTCGGACAGGACGGCACCGGTCTCGGAGGTCCAGACGTACGAGATCTTGCTGCCCTTGGTGAACCCGGACTGTCGCGCGACGAGGTCCGAGCCGACGTACAGGTCGCCGGTGATGGTGACCGACTGCGCGGCGGCGGCCGGGGTGGTCGCGGTGACGGTGGGCTCAGCGGGCGTGGTCGCTGCCGGGGCGGCGGGGGTGCCGGCCGGTGCCGTCGAACCCGAGCCGGTGGTGGCGGCGTCGGTCGGCTCGGTGGTCGGGGCGGTGGTGCCGGTCCCGTCGCCCGCCGGGGCGTCGTCGTCGCCGGTGGTGCCACCGGTCGTGTCGCCGGCGGCAGGGGTGCCGTCGGTCGCACCGGTGTCGGCCGCGGGCGTGCCGGTGCCGTCCGTCGCGGAGTCGCTCGGCGTCGTGCCGTCAGCGGTGCCGGTCGTCGCCGGGGTGGTGACGGCCGTGGTCGGCTCGGCCGCGGTGGCGGCGGTGGCGGTCATGACGCCCAGACCGGTCGTGAGACCGATCAGCGCGACGGTGGTGCCGACGGCGCACGCGCGTCGGACGGTGGAGGTGCTACGGCGCACTTCTTCCCCCAGGTGTTCAGTCCGGTCGGGTGCCGGAACATAAGAATCCGCCGAGAATCCTCGGCTTGCTCGGATCGTATTGGTATCCGCGCGCGGACACGACCGTCTTGATCAGAATGTGACCATGGTTGGGGGTTCCCGCACGATGGACGGGAGGCCCGCTACCAGCTGGCACCGGGCCTCCCGTCCGTTCGTCGGTCGCGTCTCAGGCGCGACGGCGACGCAGGCGGTGGACCAGCAGGCCGCCGCCGGCGGCCAGGAGGCCCAGGGCCCACGCGAGGGGGCCGGTCTCGTCGGCGCCGGTGTACGCGAGAGTGCTGCCGGTGCCGCTCGTCGTGGTCGCGACCGCGGCCGTGGCGACGGGTCGGACGGCGACGACGAACGTGGTCGAGGCGCCACCCTGGGTGATGGTGAGACGGTGGTCCGAAGCGTGCGGGAACGTCACCTTCGAGGCGTCGCCCCGGGGATCGGTGACGACCTTGTCCGACGCGACCGAGCTCGTCACCGTCGTGCCGAACCCGGTGCTCACGGAAGCCGGTGCGGTCGGGTTGCCGAACCGGTCGACGGCGAGGCCGGACACCACCAGTGAGCTGCCCTGCTGGACGGGGATCGACGCGACGGTCCCGAGGGGATCGCCGCCGCCGGAGAACGCACTGATGACGCCACCGGGGGCGACCGACCAGACCGTTGCGCCGGGCGTGCCGGTGTCGACGATCGCCAGGACCCCAACGGGTGCGGCCGGCAGGACGGTCAGGCGCACGTACTCCGTGGCGGTCGCGGTGCCGCGGAGCGCGACGACCTCGAAGTCGTACGTGCCCGCGGTGGTCACCGTGCTGGTGAGCACCCCGGTCTCGACGTTGACGGTCAGGTCGGACGAGGGCGCGTCCTGGATCGCGTACGCCAGCGAACCGCTGCCGCCCGTGGTGCGGAACGTGTGCGTGAACGTCGCGCCGGCGGTGGCGGTGAGGGCGAGCGGCTTCGCCTTCGTCGACGGCTCGGTGAAGACGACCGGCGACGGTGAGACGGTCAGGCGGACGTACTCGGTCACCTGTGTCGAGCCGCTGAGGGCCACGACCTCGAAGTCGAACGTGCCGGCGGTCGTCGGTGTGCCGCTCAGCACGCCGGTCTCGACGTTCACCGTGTAGTCCGCCGACGGGGCGTCCTGGATGGCGTACGCGACGGTGCCGTTGCCGCCCGTGGTGCTGAACGTGTGGCTGAACGGCGTGCCGACCGTCGCGGTGAGGGCGACCGGGGCGGCCTGGGTCGACGGCTCGGTGAACGCGAGGTCGCTGCCGTCACCCGGTGCTGCCGCCGGGGTGGTGCTGTCCGTGGCCTTCGCGGCGGGGCCGGCGCCGGGCGTCGGCGTCGGCGTCGGCGTCGACGTCGGCGTCTTGGTCGTCGTCGGGCTTCCGCTGGGTGTCGGGCTGGCGCTGGGTGTCGGCGCCTCCGTCGTCGGGGCGGCGCTCGGTGTCGCGGTGGCCGTGGTGCTCGTCTGCGTCGGCGTCGCCGCCGTCGCGGACGCGCCGACGCCGATGACCGAGCCGATGGCGGTCGCCGCCACGACGATGCCGATCGTCGCCGCGCGGCGGACGGGCGGCTTGGTGGACTGGTGCATGGTTCCCCCCTGGGAGTCCGATGGTGAGCGCGCGGTCCTCGCGCGCTCCTCTGTGCTGACATTACGGTTCGCGGACCCGTTCCGAGTCCGCCGGAGATCACGGTTTCATCTCGGTACTACCGGCTCTCATCTGGGGTTTCTCACAGGGACGCGCGACGGCGGACGGGAGGCGCGGGGCGGTCGTGCCCCGCGCCTCCCGTCCGTCAGGCGGTCGCCGTGACGTGCCTCAGCCGAGTCGGCGACGGAGGCGCCAGACGAGCAGGCCGGCGCCCGACGCCAGGAGGCCGAGGGCCCACGCGAGTGGGCCGGACTCGTCGGCGCCGGTGTACGCGAGGGTGCCCGACGCGGTCGGCGTGTGGGTGGTCGTGACCGTGGTCGTCGCCGTCGGCTGCACCTCGAAGCGGATGGTGCTCGTCACGTCACCGGACGCCACGGTGACCGTGTGCGGCGACGCGTGCTCGAAGGTCACCCACGTGGCCACAGCCTCGGGGTCGTACTCGATGCGGTCACTGGCCACGTCGCTCGTGAAGGTGAGGTCGGTGTGGTCACCGACCGGCTGCCCGTCGGCGTCCACGGCCAGGGCGCGGATCTGCACCCGGTCACCCTGTCGGGCCGGGATCGCGTCGACCCGCTGCGCGTCGCCGTCCGCCGGGTAGTAGGTGATCACGTCGCCCTCGACGCCCCACCGGTCGCCGGACGTCTCGTCCGCGGGGAGCACCCCGACGGCGATGCCGGCGACGGGAGCGGGGGCCTCGGAGACGCGGACCGTGAACGAGGTCGAGACGCCGCCCTCGGACACCGTCAGCGTGCGGGTACCCGGCTCTGAGAACGTCACCGTGTTCGCCGACCACTTCGGGTCCCAGACCACGCCGTCGGACGCGGTGGTGCTCGTGACGGTCGACCGCGGGTACTCGTCGCCCGGGGTGGTGCGGTTGCCCAGCGCGTCGACGGCCAGCCCCGCGAGGGTCATCGAGGAGCCGACGGTGGCGGGGACCTCCGACACCACGGTCTCACCGGTGCCACCCGGCGTGTACTCCCGGATCGTCCCGTCGGCATCGACCTGCCAGCTGACGTCGGAGTCCGAGCTGTCGACGCCGAACGTGACACCCACCGGGGCGCCGGGCTCGATGTCGACCTGGATGTACTGCACCGCGGTCTGGTGCAGGTCGGTCGCGGTGACCTCGAACAGAGCGGGCCCGTCGATCGTGCTCTTCGGGGTGGCGCTCAGGACACCGGTCTGCTCGTTCCAGGACCAGCCGTTGACGTCGTTGTTCGGGAAGAAGTTCAGCGGGTTGAACAGGTACTCCAGTGGGCCGTCGCCGCCCTGGGCGGTGAAGGTGTGCGAGAACGGCTGGCCGGCGGTCGCGGTGAGGACGATCGGCGAGTCCTTGGTCGACGGCTCCGCCCAGGTGACGGGCGTCGATGCCTCGGCGGCGGGTTGTTCGGCGGCGGGGGTCGTCGTCCCCGGGTCCGCGGTGGGCGTCTCGGTCGCGGCCGGGGTGGGTGCCGGCGTGTTGTCCGGCGCCACCGTCTCGGTGGTCGGCCCCGGGTCGGTCGTCGGTGCCGGGTCGGCGGGCGCGTCGTCCGGTGCGCCTTGCTCGGTGTCGGTGTCGGTGTCGGTGCCGGCCGCCGTGGTGTCGGGTGCGGTGGTCGCGGTGGTCGCGTCCTGCGGTGCGGACGTCGCGGAGGTGCTCGGTGCAGCAGTCTCGCCGGTCGCCGCGGAGGCGGCGCTCGCGCCGATGCCGAACGCCGACGAGGCGGTGACGATCGCGATCGCCGCTCCGATCGCCGCGCTGCGGCGGAACGTGTACTTGCAGGACTGGTTCATGGGATCCCCCTCGGATGCCTGGGTGGGACGCTCGATCAGCGTCCTCTACAAAGGGAATGTCCGGGCGTGACGAGTCCTGACAGCCGTTGTGTCACAGATCGGTCACGACCTGGTGCGTCACGGCGGCGACCGACGTGGCGGGGCCGAGCCGCGCCTCCAGTCCGCTCAGTCTCCGACGACCGCAGCCGCGCGCTCCAGGGCGTGGCGGAGTGCGCGGACCGCAGGGGAGGACGACCCGGCCGACCGGACCACCGTGAAGATGGTCCGGCGCGGGTGCTCGGGCAGCTCGAGCAGGCGGCAGGTGGTCGTCCGCCCGGTCCACATCAGGTCGGGCATCAGGCTGACGGCGTTCCCGGACTCCACGAGCCGGATCTGCGTCTGCAGGTCCGCGGTCTCGTACCGGACGTCGGGCTCGAACCCCCAGCGTCGGCAGACCTGCTCGGCGAAGTGCCGCGACGCGGTCCCGCGGGGCTCCATCACCCAGGGCAGCGCGCCTGCGTCCTCGATCGACGACACCGGTACGAGCGCGGTGTCCACCGGGGGCAGTGCGAGCCGGACCGCGTCGGTGGTCAGATCCGACCGGTCCAGCCCGGGAAGGTGCGGAGCCGCGTGCGCGGGGTACTGCTCCGCGATGACCACGTCGAAGTCGCGAGCCCAGGTCTCGTGCAGGGCCGTCTCCGGTTCCCGCTGCACCATCTCGATGCGGACGTCCGGGTGCTCGGTGGCCATGGCGTGCAGGGCGTTCGGCATGAGGGCGAGGGCCGCGGACTGGAACACCGCGACACGGATCCGGCCCTGCACGGTCGGCATGGTCTCCTCGACCTGCGACTGCGCCAGCTCGAGGACGTCCAGCACGTGCCCGGCCGCCTGCACCAGGACCTCGGCCTGCGGGGTGAGCTGCAGGCGCCGGCCGGCCTTCCTGAGCAGGGGCACGCCGGCCTCGCGCTCCAGGGTGCTGAGCTGCTGCGAGACGGCCGACGGGGTGAAGTTCACGGCCTCGGCGACCGCGGCGATCGTGCCCCGGATGGAGAGCTCACGGAGCAGGACGAGACGGCGGACATCGAGCACGTGCTCACGGTAGCGGAACTTACGGGTACCCATCACGAACCGTTGCTTCCGCTGATGAGTCGGGCGCTCCACACTGAACCCATGACGACCCTGCACGAGCACCCCGCCACCGACCACGACGCCTTGGCGGACCAGTCCGTCGCACTCGTCCGACAGTGGCTGGCCGAGGCCGAGTCGTTCCCGGTGGACGGCTCCGCCAAGCAGCTCGCCGGGGTGCTCGCCGACCCCGCCGGTCTCGACTTCGCGGTCGGCTTCGTGGACGGCGTCGTCCGCCCGGAAGACCTGGCCGTCGCCGCCCGCAAGCTCCGGCAGATCGCGCCCGGTGCCCCCGGGTTCCTGCCCGCTGCGATGCGCGGACTCGTGCGCCTCGGTGGTGGTATGGCACCGGTGCTGCCGGGCGTCGTCGTGCCCGTCGCCCGCCGGGTGCTCCGGGGCATGGTCGGCCACCTCATCGTCGACGCGACCGACTCGAAGCTCGGCCCGGCGATCGCGAAGATCAAGCGGGACGGCGTCCGGCTCAACGTGAACCTGCTCGGCGAGGCCGTGCTGGGCGAGCGCGAAGCCGCGCGCCGGCTCGAGGGCACGCACAAGCTCCTGGCGCGCGACGACGTCGACTACGTCTCCATCAAGGTGTCCTCGACGGTGCACCCGCACTCGCCGTGGGCGTTCGACCACGCCGTCGACGACATCGTCGAGCAGCTCCGCCCGCTGTTCGAGCGCGCCGCGGCCTCGACCCCGGCCAAGTTCATCAACCTCGACATGGAGGAGTACAAGGACCTCGACCTGACGATCGCGGTCTTCACCAAGCTCCTCGACGAGCCCGCGTTCCTCGGGCTCGAAGCCGGCATCGTGCTGCAGGCGTACCTGCCCGACGCGCTCGCCGCGATGGAGCAGCTGCAGGAGTGGTCCGCCGCCCGCCGCGCCCGCGGTGGTGCCGGCATCAAGGTCCGCCTGGTCAAGGGCGCGAACCTGCCGATGGAGCAGGTCGAGGCCTCGGTGCACGGCTGGCCGCTCGCCACCTGGCACACCAAGCAGGACTCCGACACCAACTACAAGCGCGTGCTCGACTGGGCACTCACCCCGTCGCGCGTCGAGAACGTCCGCGTCGGTGTCGCCGGGCACAACCTGTTCGACGTCGCGCACGCCTGGCTGCTCGCCGGCGAACGAGGCGTTCGGGACGGCATCGAGTTCGAGATGCTGCTCGGTATGGCGCAGGGCCAGGCGTCGGCAGTGAAGAACACGGTCGGTTCCCTCCTGCTCTACACGCCGGTCGTCCACCCCGGCGAGTTCGACGTCGCGATCGCGTACCTGATCCGTCGCCTCGAAGAAGGCGCCTCGCAGGACAACTTCATGTCCGCGGTCTTCTCGCTGGTGTCGTCGCCGCCGCTGTTCGCCCGCGAGGAAGAGCGGTTCCGCGCCTCGCTCGTCCCGCTCGCCACGCCCGAGGGCCTCGCCGCTCCCGCGTCCCACCGCGTCGCCGACCGCTACGCGGCCGTCGGACGCCCCGGGCCCGGCCGGTTCGAGAACACGCCGGACAGCGACCCGTCGGTCGCGTCGGTGCGCCAGTGGGGGTCGGCCATCACGGGCCGGATCGCGTCGTCGACGCTCGGCGTCCGCGCCGTCCAGGAGGCCCGGGTCGACTCCGCCGCGTCGCTCGACTCGGCGCTGGCTCGCGTCCAGGCCGCCGGTGCGGTCTGGGGGACCTGGTCCGGTGCCGCTCGTGGCGCCGTGCTGCACGCCGTCGGCGACGCACTCGAGGCGAACCGCGCAGCACTCATCGAGGTTATGGCCGCGGAGACCGGCAAGGCCATCGACCAGGCCGACCCCGAGGTGTCCGAGGCGATCGACTTCGCGCACTTCTACGGCTCGCTCGCGTCGCAGCTCGACGACCTCGACGGTGCGACCTTCACCCCGGCCACGCTGACCCTCGTCGCACCGCCGTGGAACTTCCCGGTCGCGATCCCCGCCGGCTCGACCCTGGCCGCACTCGCTGCCGGGTCCGCCGTCGTCCTCAAGCCGGCACCGCCCGCCGAGCGCTCCGGGGCCGTCCTCGCCTCGATCATCGAGACCGCGCTCGACGCCCACGGGGCCCCGGCCGACGTGCTCGCGTTCCTGCAGGTGTCCGAGAACGAGCTCGGCCAGCAGCTCATCGCCTCGCCGATGGTCGACCAGGTGATCCTCACCGGTGCCTACGAGACCGCCGAGCTGTTCCGCTCGTTCCGCTCGGACCTGCCGCTGCTCGCCGAGACCTCGGGCAAGAACGCCGTGATCGTCACCCCGTCATCGGACCTAGACCTCGCGGTGAAGGACGTCGTCGCCTCGGCCTTCGGGCACGCCGGCCAGAAGTGCTCGGCCGCGTCGCTCGTGGTCATGGTCGGCTCGGTCGCGAAGTCGAAGCGCTTCCGCAACCAGCTCCTCGACGCCGTGTCCTCGCTCACCGTCGGCTCCCCGACCGACCCCACCACCCAGATGGGCCCGATCATCGAGCCGGCCTCGGGCAAGCTGCTCGCCGGCCTGACGACGCTCGGCGCGGGGGAGTCCTGGGCCGTCGAGCCGAAGCAGCTCGACGAGACCGGCAAGCTCTGGAGCCCCGGTGTCCGCCAGGGCGTCCGCCGCGGCTCGGAGTTCCACCGCACCGAGTACTTCGGTCCGATCCTCGGCATGATGACCGCCGACACCCTCGACGAAGCGATCGACATCGTCAACGAGGTCGACTACGGCCTGACCTCGGGCCTGCACTCGCTCGACCCGGCCGAGATCGGCACCTGGCTCGGGCGGATCCAGTCGGGCAACCTCTACGTCAACCGCGGCATCACGGGCGCCATCGTCCGTCGGCAGCCGTTCGGTGGCTGGAAGAAGTCGGCCGTCGGCGCGGGCACGAAGGCTGGCGGGCTGAACTACCTGCTCGGGCTGGGGTCGTGGGCGCCTGCTGCGTCGACCGCTGCGTCCGTTCCTTCTGCTCCGGTCAGCGCCTTCGTCCGTGCGGCCGGGGTCACCTCGCCGGTGCTCGACCGGTCGCTGGCGTCGGACGAGCAGGCCTGGTCGACGCTGTTCGGCACCGCGACCGACGTCTCGGCTCTCAGCGCCGAGCGGAACATCGCGCGGTACCTGCCGTTCCCGTCGGTGCAGGTGCGGCTCGCTGCGGTTGCAGACGCTGACGCTGACGCCTCGGTGGTCGAGCTCGTGCGCGTCGTCGCGGCTGCGCTCCGGGCCGGCACCACGATCGAGGTGTCGACGGCAGCCGGGCTGCCTTCGTCCGTCGCCTCCGCTATCCGGTCGTTGCCCAACGTGCGCTCCGTGTCGCAGTCGGTCTCCGACGAGTCCTTCGCGTCGTCGATCACGTCGGGCCCGTCGACCCGGGTCCGGCTCATCGGCGGCGACACCTCGGCGCTGTCCTCGGCGATCGGCGGGCGTCCCGACGTCGCGGTGTACGGCGGCCCGGTGACCGAAGCCGGTCGGCTCGAGATCCTGCCGTTCGTCCGAGAGCAGGCGGTCTCGATCACGGCGCACCGCTTCGGCACGCCGAACCACCTGACCGACGACCTCATCTGACCGGACCGCGGCGCTGGCGTTCGGGTCCAGCGCCGCTGTCCGGTCGCCGCACGCTGTCGGGCTGCACCGAGGCGGCAGGGGTTGCCTCGGGTGCGCGTCGCAACCACGGCGCGCACCCGACGGCCCTGCGTCGGGTCGAACCCGGAGGAGCTCCACCATGACCGAACCGTTCGCACGCCCGACCGCCCTCGCCCACGTCCGCGTCACCGTGACCGACATCCACCGCAGCAAGGCGTTCTACCAGCAGCTGCTCGGCACCGACCCGGCGATCGACTTCAGCGACCAGGTCGACGAGCCCGGCGTGCGCGAGGATCGTGAGCGCTTCTACGGCGGCTCCGTGTTCCGGCTCGGCGACCAGGTCTTCGGTCTCCGCCCGGTCGCTCCGGCGGGGCAGACGTTCGACCCGGACACCGTCGGCCTCGACCACGTGAGCTTCGTCGTGGGGTCGGTCGACGAGCTGCACCAGGCGGCTGCACGCCTCGACGCCGCAGGGGTCGAGCACGGCGAGGTCACCGACCTCGGTGACGCTGGCATGGTGATCCTGTCCGTGCAGGACCCCGACGACATCAACCTCGAGCTCGCTGCCCTCAAGTCCTGAGCAGTCCTGAGCAGTCCTCGGGCCGCGGGCTAGCATGGGGTGACGAGAGGGGACGTCATGAGGTTCGTGCAAGCCATCGGCCGGGGGATCGGCTTCGTGTTGTCGACCGTGGCGAAGGTGCTCGGGACCCTGAACGGCGCTAAGCCCGCGGGCGACGATCTCGCTGCGCGGCTGAACCAGCCCCGTCGCGACGACTACCGCCCCTGACCTGTTCTCGGTTGCGGGACGACGACGGGCGACGGCGCGCGGGATCAGTCGGCGACGGCGGGCTCCTGGGCGACCATCGTGCCCGTCACGAGCGCGCGCAGCGACTCCGGCAGGGGGATCGGTCGGCGGGCACCCTCGCGGTCGATGATGACGTGCGCGAACTCGCCGGTGGCGAGCAGTGCGCCGTCGGACTGCCGGAACAGGCCGAACTCCCACGACAGGCTCGTGTTGCCGAGGTGCTTGGACCGCATCCCGACCTCGATGACGTCCGGCCACACGGCGGACTCGACGAAGCGGCAGCTCGACGACACCAGCACTGCGATCCACTCCGACGTGAAGGGGTCGAGACCCGCTTCCTCGCGGAACCAGTACGTCGATGCGTTGTCCATCGCCGAGTAGTAGATCGTGTTGTTGACGTGCCCGAACATGTCGTTGTCGTTCCACCGTGTGGGGTAGTGGCGGCGGAACGGGTACTCGTCGATGGTCATCGGTCTCCGATCGGAGGTGCGGGTGTGGCGTGATCGGCGGCGGGGCGCAGCACGTACTCGAACGCGGCGCGTGCCCGGACGGGGTCGGGGGCCTCACCGGAGATGAACTCAGCGTAGGTGAACGACTCTGAGATCCGGACGAGCAGCCGGGCGAGCTCCTCGGCGGACAGCGGGGCCGGATCGAACTCGCCGGACGACTGCTCCTCGACCACGAGCGCGGTGACCCGTTCGACGAACCGGCTCTGCACGTCACTCTCCGAGGTGGTCAGCAGGCGCATCGCCCGCGCGGGTTCGCGGGTCAGGAAGGCGCGGAAGTAGGTGGCCTCGATGAGGTCGGCGGTGAACCGGTCGAGCACGTCGACGATGCGCGCCGCTCCGGACGACCCGATCGTGTCGGCAGCACGGGACGCCCGGTCGAGCGTCGGGACTGCGAGGGACCACAGGATCTCGGACAGCAACCGGTCACGGTTGCCCACCCACCGGAACAGCGACGTGCGGTCCACGCCGAGCGCGGCAGCCAACGCGCCCATGTCGATCCGCGAGCCGTCGATGAACGTGTGGCGGGCCTCCCGGAAGGCGCGCAGCGCAGAATCCGATGTGTACACGCGGTCCTCCCTTGCAACGTTTTCGAGAATGATGCATCGTTGGTTCCATGTCAACGCTGACGCCCACGACGGGCCTCCTCGAATCGGACTTCTACGGCTTCCAACAGCAGCTGACCGAGCCGGAGCGCGCGTCGATCGGGCGACTCCGCGAGTACCTCGAGCGCGAGGTCGCGCCCATCGCCGACGGGTACTGGGCACGCGCCGAGTTCCCGATGCAGGTGATCGCCCCGCTCGCCGAGCTCGGGATGTACGGGCCGGGGATCCCGCTCGTGCGCCAGTTCGAGAACTCGGCCGTGTACCGCGGGTGGGCGGCGCTCGAGCTCGGACGCGTCGACGCCAGCGTCGCGACGTTCATCGGCGTGCAGTCGGGTCTGGCGATGAACTCGATCGCCGTCGCCGGCAGCGAGGAACAGCAGCGCGAGTGGCTGCCGCGCATGGCCGCCGGCGAGCTCATCGGGGCGTTCGGCCTGACCGAACCGCTGTCCGGCAGCGACTCCGCCCGTGGCCTGCGCACCACTGCCCGCCGCGACGGCGACACGTGGGTGCTCGACGGTGAGAAGCGCTGGATCGGCAACGCCACCTTCGCCGACGTCGTCGTCATCTGGGCGAAGGACGTCGCGGACGAGCAGGTGAAGGGCTTCCTGGTCACCACGGACAGCCCCGGCTTCACCGCCACCAAGATCGAGGACAAGATCGCGCTGCGTGGGGTGCAGAACGCCGACATCGTCATGCAGGGGGTACGCGTGCCGGAATCGCGTCGGCTCCAGCGCGCCGACTCGTTCCGGTCGACCGCCGAGGTGCTCCGCCTGACCCGCACCGAGGTGGCCTGGCAGGCCGTCGGTATCGCGGTCGGCGCCTACGACGCGGCGCTCGCGTACGCCCGCGAGCGGATCCAGTTCGGCAAACCCATCGCCGCGCACCAGCTCGTGCAGGACCTGCTCGTGAAGTCGCTGTCGAACATCACGGCCTCGATCGCGCTCTGCACGCAGGCCTCGGCCATGCAGGACGCCGGCGTCGGGGGCGACGAGCACTCCGCCCTGGCGAAGGCGTTCGCGACCGCGAAGATGCGCGAGACCGTCGGCTGGTGCCGCGAGGTGCAGGGCGGCAACGGCATCGTGCTCGACAAGGGCGTCGCCCGGTTCTTCGCGGACGCCGAGGCGATCTACTCGTACGAGGGCACGCGCGAGGTGAACACGCTGATCGTCGGTCGTGCGATCACCGGGCAGGCCGCGTTCGTGTAGCGGGCCGGGTCGGGTCGGGTCGGTCGGGTCGGGCCGGGTGGATCGGGCCGGGCCGGGTGGATCCGACCCGGAACGACGTTCTCGATGTCGTGCGACGTCGATCATGTCGTTCCGAGTCGATCACGGCCGCCGCTACCCGAGCAGCTCCGGCCGCTCCCACTCCTGGTCGAGCACGTGCTGCCCGAGGAACGCGAACACCGTCTCGTACCAGACCACGGCGTGCTGCGGCGAGAGCACCCAGTGGTTCTCGTCCGGGAAGTACAGGAACCGGTGCGGCATCGTGCCGTCGTCGGCCGCGTGGTGCTCGGCGAGCTCGGACCACAGCCGCAGCCCCTCGCCGATCGGCACGCGGTAGTCCTTGTCGCCGTGGACCACGAGCATCGGTGACGTGATGTCGGCCACGAACCGGTGCGGGTCGTTGGCCTCGATGCCAGCGGCGTCGAAGATCGACGACCAGTACTGCGACGCGTCCGTCGTGCCGTTGAACTGGTCAAGCGCCCACAGGCTCGCGTGCGTGACGATCGCGCGGAACCGGTCGGTGTGCCCGGCAACCCAGTTCGCCATGTACCCGCCGAACGAGCCGCCCATCGCCGCCGTGCGGGTCTCGTCGATGTCCGCTCGGGCCTCGACCGCGTCCGTGATCGCCAGCAGGTCGGTGTACGGCGCCTGCCCCCACGCGTTCCACCCGCGGTTCACGAAGTCGAGCCCGTAGCCGGTCGACAGTGCCGGGTCCGGCAGCAGCACGGCGTACCCGCGCGCCGCGAGGAGCATCGGGTTCCACCGCCACGACCACTGGTTCCACGAGTTGAGCGGTCCGCCGTGGATCCAGAGCAGCAGCGGGTGCGGCCCGTCACCCTCCGGCACGACCAGCCAGCCGCGCACGCGCGCGCCGTCGGCCGCGGTCGTCTCGACCTCGTCCAGGTGCGCGGGGACCTCGGGCAGGGGTGCGGGCGTCGCGAGCGGGGTCACCACCCCGTCCGTCGCGATCCGCACGGGGTGCAGCGGTGCCGCCCAGGAGGCCCGGAGCGCCACGACCGCGCCGGTCGCCTCCGCCACGCGCAGGCTCGAGTACGCCCAGTCGTCGTGGGTCAGCTGTTCGACGGCTGCGCCGTCGAGCGGGATGCGGAACACGGGTGCCCGGCCGTCCTGGTCGGCCACGGCGAGCAGTGCCCCGTCGCCGTGCTCGAACACGAGCTCGCTCGGCCAGCGGTCCCAGTCGGTGGCGATACGGCGTGGGTCCGACCCGTCGATGCCGGCGGTCCAGACCTCTTGCTGGTGCGCACCGGCGGGGGTGGAGCGCACCGTCCGGACCCACGCGATCGTGCGACCGTCGTGGCTCAGTGCGGGCATCTCGTGGTCGACGTCGCCGTCGTCGAACAGCACCGTGCGGTGGCCGCTGGTGCAGTCGATCGTGACGAGCGTCGAGCGGTCCCCACGGGCCTCCCGGACACCCACGGCTGCCAACAGGACGGAACCGTCGGGCGTGAGCGCCCCGGCGACGTGGTCCAGCGACCGGTCGGGAGCCGGCGTGCGGTCGACGGGCTGCGCGATTTCGTCTGGTCCGCCGGCCGTGTCGAGCGTCAGGACGTGGGTCTGGTCCGGGCCGAGGTCGTGGTCCCAGTACCGGACCGGGTAGGTCTCGTGCAGGATCGCGCGGACCTTCTTGTCCGTGCGGGCCTTCCGGAGCTCGGCGTCGGTGTCGATCACGGTCGCCGGGTCAGAGCCGGCACCCGGCAGCAGGTCGGCGGTGAGCGCGACGGTGTCGGCGGCCGCAGCGGTCGCCAGGACGCCGCCGACCCCGCCGGTGAGCCGCGTGAGGGGGCGGGCTTCACCGCCGGCCGCCGGGAGCACCCAGAGCTGGGCGGCGTCGACGTCGGTGGCGTCGGCGTCGGGGCGGGCGGAGACGAAGAGCAGGTCGCCGGTGCGGGTGAAGGCGATGCCGCCCTCGCCCTTGGCAGAACGGGTGAGGCGGACCGGGCCGGCGGTGGGTCCGTCCGCGTCGACGGTCGGGGTCGCGGGCACCTGCCAGATCGAGCGCCGGTACCCGGTGCGGTCCGGGTCGAGCGCACTGACCGTCAGGGCGACGCGCTGACCGTCGGGGCTGATCGCGATCTCGTCGACCCGGGGGAGCGCGATGTACTGGTCGAGGTCGGAGAACGGCGTCGTCATGCGACCACGCTCACCAGGTCATCGGCCCAGAAGGCGGCGATCTGCTCGGCGACCGCCGTGCCCTGGGCGCGGCCGGCTTCGGCCGAGGGCGCCTGAGTGGCCAGCGAGAGCGAGTTCGTGCCGAAGGCTTCCTGCGCGGCGCTGTCCGCCACGACGACCTCGACCGAGCTGCCGCCGGCGCGGAGCGACTCGACCGCGACGTCGAGCCACGGGCCGACCGGCGACGGACCCTCGGCACCGCAGGCGATGACGAGGACACGCTCGTGTCCGGCGGCGGCATCGGCGTTCGTGCCGGAGCGGACCCCGCCGTCGACGTACGGTCGGCCCTCGATGCCGACGGGCGACCACACGAAGGGCACGGAGCAGCTCGCGGCGACCGCGCGGGGGAGCGGGACGCCGTCGGCTGCGGTCAGCAGTCGGAACGTGCCGTCGGTGGCGTCGACCGCGGTGATCGCGAGCGGCTTCGCCGGCCAGTCGGTGGACGGCAGGGTCTCGGTGAAGGTCGCCACGCGCTCGTCGTCGGACTGTCCGTCGGTGACCTGCTGGGCGGCGAGGCCGAGGCGGGCGCGGGCGTCCTGCTCGCCGGTCGCGCCCTCGAGCGCGGCACCGATCCGCTGCTGGACGGCGTCGGTGTCGATGGCCGGCGGCTCGACGTAGGTCGTCGGCGCGGGGGTGTGCTGCTGGTCGTACGCCTGCTGCACCGCGCCGTTCCGGACGAAGGCGCCGACGACGCTGCCGGCGCTCGTGCCGACGACCAGGTCTGCGGCATCGAGGTCGACGCCGGCGTCCTGCAGAGCGGTGAGGACACCGACCTCCCAGGCGATGCCGGCGACACCTCCGCCGCCCAGGACGAGGGCTCTGGATCCGGGAACGGGCGTGCTGGCATCGGTCATGGGTCTTGCTTACCAGCTGCGTGCGACGGGCTGGTGGAGGCCGACAGATCCTGTGGAGAACCGACCTGTGGACAACTCCGTCTGCGTCGGTGGCGTGACCTAGCGTCGTGGTCATGGGGCAACAGCGTTCAGGACGGGTCGGCACGGTCGGGTGGCCGATCGTGGTGGCGGCCGCGCCCACTGCGGCGTTCCAGCTGCCGAACCTGTTCGTCACCCCGGCGGTCCGACTGTCGCTCGTCGTGTTCGGGCTCGTCGTGCTGGCCGGTGCCGTGGCGGTGCAGGTGGTCCGGATCCGACGCAGCGACGCTGCGCGGGCGGTGGCCGAGGAGAACGCGACCGGGGCCGAACTCGAACAGTCGACAGCGGTCCGGTACGCGTTCGGCCAGATCGCCACCCGGCTCGTCCGGTTCACCGAACTGCCCCGTTCCGAGCGCCACGGTGAACTCTCCGTCGTCGCCGACCGGGTCGCCGTGGCCCTGGCGTTCTACCTGCTGCCGAAGGTGCCCGACGTCCGCGCCAACGTGTACCAGCTGTCCACCGATCTGCGAGCGCTCGAGCCGATCGGTCACGGGGGTGCCGGCGACACCGCCGGGGTCTTCCGCGCGGGCACGCCCTACGGCGACCGCAACCTCGAGTGGGTGCTGGTCGGGGGATCGCCCCGGATCGTCGGCGACCGCTCGGCCGACGTCGACGTGGACCAGGACGTGCCGGGTTTCGAACCGCGCTACTCGTCGTACGTCTCGGTGGTGATCCGGTCCGACCAGTACTCGTTCGGCATGCTCACCGTCGACTCCCCGGTCCCCGACGCCTTCACCGAACTCGACGCCAAGAACATCGCGATGATGGCGTCGTTCATGGCCGTGGCGTTCTCGTTGACCTACTCGTTCCCCGAGCGCGACCGCAATCCAAGGAAAGGCCCGTGATGCTCACACGCTCTGTCGGACGCTCGACGTACGATGCCCTCATGACGACCGTGAACCCTGCTCCGCCGTCGTTCGGGCGTGCCCGGATCTCATCGCCCAACTGGAACGACACCACCACCGACGCCGACTACGAAGACCTCGACGTCATCGCCGCCAACATCGAGCGCGAGCGCGAAGCAGCCCGGTCCCGGGTCGCCGCAGCCATCGCCGCGCGCCTGGGTCGCTGACCCTTCCCGCATCGTCCACGACGAACGGCTCCCACGGGTGTGGGAGCCGTTCGTCGTCTGGGCGTCGAGGCTACTGCGCCTCTGGCACGTCGATCAGCACCTTGCCGACGGTGTCGTGCTCGACGGCGTCGTGGGCGGCAGCGGTGTGGGCGAGGTCGAAGCGGGTGAGCGGCAGACCCGCGTCCGCGCCGACCGCCAGCACGCCGTCGTGCAGCGCCTCGGTGACGTCCTCGGCAGCGGCGGCCAGGGCCTCGTCGCCGATCGTGTAGAGCAGCAGGAACTGGTAGCGCGCATTCACGCTCATGTTCGGGCGGATCGGCAACGTGGCCTCGTCGCCACCGTTGTTCGCGTAGATCGACACGACGCCGTGGTTCGCCAGGACGTCGGCGACCAGCTCGGCGTTCTGGGGGATCGACACCTCGACGACGATGTCGACGCCGTCCGGCGCGATCTCGCGGATGCGAGCCGAGGCGTCGTCCTGCCGGTAGTTCACGACGTGGTGGGCTCCCGCCGCGGTGGCGAGGGCGGCCTTGTCGTCCGAGCTGATCGTCGTGATCACCGTCGCGCCGGCCCACCGGGCGAGCTGGATCGCCGCGTGCCCCACCGCTCCGGCGCCACCGGCGACGAGCACCGTGACGCCGTCGAGCGCACCGGCGCCGAGCCGTGCGGGGCCGTCCTCGTGCGTCGTGAGGGCGCGGTGCGCGGTCATCGCCGGGACACCGAGCGAGGCGCCGATGTCGAAGCTGGTCTCGTCGGGCAGGCGGACCGCTCGGGTCTCCGGCACGACGGTGTACTCCTGCGCGGTGCCGGTCGGGCGCGAGGCGGCGGCCATGAAGAGCCACACGCGGTCACCGACGGCGAGGTCCTCGACACCCTGGCCGACCGCGTCGACGACACCGGCGCCGTCCTGGTTCGGGGTGACCTCGGGGAAGGGCAGGCCGTCGCCGTAGGTACCGCCCGCCCGGGCCTTCCAGTCCGTCGGGTTCACGCCGGAGACGACGACGCGGACGCGGACCTCGCCGGCGCCGGGTTCGGGGACGTCCCGCTCGACGAGTTCGAGGACGCTGCTGTCACCGGGCTTCGTGTAGACGATCGATCGCATGTCCCCAGGCAACCACTCGCCGCCGTCGGGGATTCCGAGTGTGCGCGTGGCGGCACTTCGTGAGCAGAAATGGTCGGGTGTGCGCTGCCGACCCGACCATTTCTACTCACGAAGCGCCCCCGCCCCCGCCCCCGCACCCGCCCGCCCCGCACCCCCGCCGAGTCAGCGCGCGTCGTACTCCACGCGCGACACCGCGACGTCGTCCATGTGGGACGTCGCCCACGCCTCGAGCGGCTCGAGCACCCGGCGGAGCGACCGCCCGCGATCGGTGAGCTCGTACTCGACGTGCGGCGGGATCTCGGGGAAGACCGTGCGGGTGACGAGCCCGTCCCGCTCCAGTGCCCGGAGGGTCTGCGTGAGCATCTTCTGCGACACGCCCTGCACCCGGTTCGCGATCGCCGAGTACCGTTGCGGCCCGTCGGCGAGGGTACCGATCGTCAGCACACTCCACCGGTCGCCGATGCGGTCGAGCAGCTGTCGGCTGGGGCAGTCCGCCGCGTAGGGGCTGTACTCGAGTGCTGACATCTGGCCTGGCCTCCGTGACGAACGAGCTTCGTTACGCACCGTGAGGTGCCTACTTACTCAAGGAGAGTAACTCTTGTACGGTGAGCAGCACCAGCCCCACGAAAGGAACAGCATGACCAGCATCGTCGTCTTCGGAGGCACCGGCTACGCCGGCTCCGCCATCACCCGCGAAGCCCTCTCCCGTGGCATCGCCGTCACCGCCGTTGCGCGCGACACGAGCAAGCTCGACGCCGCCGAGGGCCTGACCCTGGCGCAGGGCGACGCCTTCGACGCGAACTTCGTGGCCGAGGTCACGAAGGACGCCGACGTCATCGTCGTCGCACTGCACGCGGTCCAGGCGGACGGCAGTGAGCTCAAGGACAAGTTCCAGCACTTCGTCGACGCCGCGGCCAGCGCCGGTGCGCGTCTCGGCATCGTCGGCGGCGCCGGTTCGCTGCTCGTCGCCGACGGTGGACCGCGCCTGTTCGACTCGGCCGAGTTCCCGGACGCGTTCAAGGGTGAGGCGAAGAGCCACGCGCAGATCCTCGACGCGCTCCGGGCCTCGGACACCGACGTCGACTGGTTCTACGTCAGCCCGGCCGCCGGTTACGGCAGCTACAACCCGGGCGAGCGTCGTGGCACCTACCGCACGACTGACGAGGTCCTGCTGACCGACGCCGAGGGCAACTCGAACATCTCCGGCGACGACTTCGGCCTGGCCTTCGTCGACGAGATCGCGAACCCGGCGCACCACCAGGCGCGTTTCGGCGTGGCGTACTGAGGCAACCGCTCACCGGACGGGAGGCGCGTGGCGGGGCCGCCACGTGCCTCCCGTCCGTCCCGGACCGCGTCCGCGCCCTTTTGCGGGCATTGCGCCCCTGTGTGTCAGGGCGCGACGCCCGCAACAGGGCGCAATGCCTTGGCGCGCCGGTGCGGCATGCGTCCGGTGCGACCAGGCGGACGGGAGGCGCGTGGCGGGGCCGCCCCGTGCCTCCCGTCCGCCCCGGACCGCGTCCGCGCCCTGTTGCGGGCAATGCGCCCCTGTGTGTCAGGGCGCGACGCCCGCAACAGGGCGCAACGCCTTGGCGCGCACCGGACGGGAGGCCCGTGGCGACGCCGCCACGGGCCTCCCGTCCGGCGTGCCGGTGCGCCCACCGCCCCGCTCAGCGGGCGACGATGGCCGGCAGCGGAACGTGGTGGCGCATGCGCACGGCGAGGTGCAGGCCGCCTCGGCGGGCGAGGACGAGCGCGATCACGGCGGCGGCAGCAGCAGGCGCGCCTCCGGCGACCATCATCCCGACGTGCGCCCCGAAGTGGTCGACGACCTGGCCCATGAGCGGCCCACCGATCGCCTGGCCGCCGAGCAGCACGAGCACGTAGAGCGACATCACCCGACCGCGGATCGCCACGTTCGACGACAGCTGCACGAGTGAGTTCGACGCGGTCTGGAACAGCAGCTGCGACATCCCGACGGCGACGAGCGCCACGGTGAACGGCGCGATCACGGGGATGGAGCCGGAGACCACGAGCAGCACCCCGGTCCAGAACACCCCGCCGACGATGGTCCGGAGCCGCACGACCGCCCGCCGCGTGGAGAGCAGGGCGCCGACGAGTGCACCGATCGCCACGGCCGAGTTGAACACGCCGTACCCGGCGGCGCCGACGTCGTACACCTGTGACGCGAAGGCCGACAGCAGCACGGGCATCGTCAGGGCGAACACCGAGAAGAACGCGACGAGGATCACCGGCACGATGATCGTCGGCTTGTTCACGGCGTAGCGGAGCCCCTCGATCAGCTGCCCCTTGCCGCGGGGTGCCGGGGGCGTCCGGTGCAGCTCCGAGACCTTCAGGAACCCGAGCGTCACGACGACGGCGACGCAGGCGATCGCGTTCACGCCGAACGACCAGCCGGCCCCGACCGCGACGAGCAGTGCGCCGGACAGCGCCGGGCCGATCATGCCGCCGAGCTGGAACACCGACGAGTTCACGCTGATCGCGTTGCGGAGGTGCTGGTGCCCGACGATCTCGGTGACGAACACCTGGCGAGCCGGGTTGTCGATCACGGTGACCATGCCGACCAGGAACGCGATCACCCAGATGTGCCAGGCCTCGACCACACCGGCGAGCGTCAGCACGGCGAGCAGCGCGGACAGCACCGCGAAGGCGCCCTGCGTGATCATCATCAGCGCACGCTTCGAGAACCGGTCGACGAGCACGCCGCCGAGCAGCCCGAACAGCAGCATCGGCGCGAACTGGCAGGCAACGGTGATGCCGACCTGCGCGACCGAGCCGGTCAGCTGCAGGACGAGCCAGTCCTGGGCGATGCGCTGCATCCACCCGGCGGTCATCGCGACGAGGTTGGTGGCCGTGAACAGCCGGAAGTTCGGCACGGACAGGGCGATCAGGGTGTGCCGCCAGGGCGGGCGGGTGGCCTGGATCGGGAGTGGTTCGGTGGGCGGGGGGAGGGTCGTCGATGACGCACTCACGGTGAGGGGTTCTCCGGACGTCGTTGCGGATCTGGTACCCCATCGAAACTACGTGGCCGCGGGCCATTCGACACCCCTATGGTGGCTATCAATCCATTGCGATGTCGAATGACCGCGCGAACGAACGAGGTGCACCGTGCTCGATCCGGTCCTGCTGCAGACCTTCCTGGCCGTCGCCGAGACACAGAGCTTCACGCAGGCCGGAGCCCGCCTCGGCATCAGCCAGCCCACCGTCTCCCAGCACGTCCGGCGGCTCGAGACCGCGGTGTCCCGCACCCTCGTCGCCCGCGACACCCGTGGCGTCACCCTCACGGACAACGGCGACGCGATGGCCGGCTTCGCCCGGACGATCCTCGCGGCGCACGCCACCGCGGACGCGTACTTCTCGGGGTCGGCGACGCGTGGGCGCCTCCGGTTCGGCGCGGCCGACGACCTCGCGATCACGCAGTTGCCGCGCATCCTCCGCGACTTCCGGCGGCTGCACCCACAGGTGAACCTCGAGCTGACGGTGAACCAGTCGTCACCGCTCCTGCGCCGGGTGCACGCCGGGCAGCTCGACCTGGTGTTCATCAAGCAGACCGCGGGGGAGTCCGCCGAGGGCACCCGGGTCGCGACCGACCAGATGGTGTGGATGGCGCAGGACGGCATCGCGGTCGAACGCGACGAGCCCGTGCCGCTGATCGCGTACCAGGCGCCGAGCATCAGCCGGCAGATGGCGATCGACGCCCTCGAGGCCGCCGGCCGCACCTGGCGGATCACCTGCAACACCCGCGACGTGAACGGCGTGCTGGCGGCGGTGCGCGCGGGGATCGGCGTGGCGGTGTTCCCGCACTCGCTCATCCCGGCGGACCTGGTGAAGGTGTCGCAGCGGCTCGGGCTGCCGGACCTGCCGGCGGTCGACTACGTCCTCATCGCGAACCCGACGGTGCAGCGCGAGCCGATCGACGCCCTGACGAACGCGATCCTGTCGCGCGGGGTCGTCCGCGCGGTCTGACCGTCGGGGTGCGGCTCGGCAGACGGCTCCAGGAGACGCCGGCGTGTTGCCGAAACGCCTCGCTGCTCGTGAGACGCCGCCGGATTCGGGGGCGTCTCGCTGGCCTGACGGCGTCGTGCGCAGACGACGGCGTCGAGCGCAGAGACCGCTACGGCGCGAGGGTCGGGGTCGTCCCGGTCCCGGTCAGGTCGGGCAGCGTCACCCCGGCGAGCGGCAGCAGCGCCGACGCGACGGCCCACAGCAGCACGAGTGTTCCGACGCCACCGAGCACGACGCCGAGCAGCGCGACCGGCCGCTGCCACGTCGCCGCGCGGTCGCGCAGCGTCACGAGCGACACCACCAGCGCGAGGAGTCCGAGCACGACACCGACACCGTGCACGGTCGCCGGCGCGGTGAACCACCACGCCGCGAGTCCGAGCGTCGCGATGCCCGCCACGGCCCCCAGGATCGCCCCGGGCGTCGCACCGAGTGCACGGCGCGGCTCCGGCTGGGCGGCTGCGGCCACGGGCTGGTCGAGCAGTTCGGTCGGGAGGCCCGGCTCGGCCCCGACGGACGCACTCGCCTCGGCACGGGGGGCGGTCACGGGCACGACCGGGTTCGGCGCCATCGGTGCGGTCGACGAGGCGGTCGGCACCGACGGCGCCTGCAGGACCGCGTCGAAGGAACGCACGTGGGCGGACGCCGGCGTCGGTGCCGGTGCCGGTGCCACGGTGGCGGCGGCCTGCTGGTGGGCGAAGCGGCGGGGCGTGCGGAAGCCGATCGGGCCCACGGGTTCGGGCTCGGTGCCCTCGACGACGACGTGCTCCAGGCCGGGCACCGAGAACCGGGGCTGTCCGGCGGCGGGCACGGGCGACGGTGCGGGGGCCGGTGCGGTGCGCGGAGCGGCGTCGATCGGTGAGACCGGAGCCGGTGCGGAGGCCACGGCTGCGGTGTCGAACGGCACGGTGTGCACGGTCGGAGAGGTCGGGGCCGGCGGCAGGAGGTCCTGCTGCGGCGGGTAGTCGGGGACCGTGACGTCGTCCTCGACCAGGGTGGCGATGGACGCGGGCTCCGGCGTCGGCGCTGCTGTCGGGTCGAGCGTGGCCGTCGGCTGCGGGGCGGAGCCGACCACGGCGGTGGGAGCCGGCGCACCGTGGGTGGTGCGCGACGTGGCGGGGGTGGGACGGGCCTCCTGGCCGGTGCTCGCTGCGGAGTCGGCGGCGACCCGCCGGGCGGACTCGGCCGGTTCGACGACCGGTGCGGTCACCCAGGACGGGACGGGACGGCGCGGCCGTTCCGAATCCTGCATGCGATGCGACGCCACTGCGGTGCTCCCTTCGTCGACTGATCCATCGTCAGTTCTAGTGGCAACGGTCGCGGATGTCGCAGCCCCAGTTCCGGGGTCGCCGGTACGTTCGGGGCATGACCGGAATCGAACACCGTCCACTGGGTCCCTCGGGGCTCGTCGTTTCCACCGTCGGCCTCGGCTGCAACAACTTCGGGCGGCCGGGGACCGCCTCCGAGTCGCAGGAGGGCACGGACGCCGTCGTGCGCGCGGCACTCGACGCCGGGGTCACGCTCTTCGACACGGCCGACATCTACGGCGGCCGACCCGGCATGTCCGAGGAGATGCTCGGCCGGTCGATCGCGGGACGGCGTGACGAGATCGTGCTCGCGACGAAGTTCGGCATGGACATGCAGGGCGCGAACGGCCCGGACTGGGGTGTGCGCGGGTCGCGACGGTACGTCCGGTTGGCCGTCGAGTCGTCGCTCCGTCGCCTCGGCACGGACTGGATCGACCTGTATCAGATGCACCGTCCCGACGACGTGACGCCGATCGAGGAGACGCTGTCGGTCCTCGACGACCTGGTCCGCGAGGGCAAGATCCGCTACGTCGGCCACTCGAACTTCGCGGGCTGGCAGGTCGCCGAGGCCGAACTGACCGCGTCGATCGCCGGCACCACGGCGTTCGTGTCCGCGCAGAACGAGTACAGCCCGCTCGCCCGTGCCGCCGAGGCCGAGGTGCTGCCGGCCGTCCGCGCGTACGCCCTCGGGTTCCTGCCGTTCTTCCCGCTGTACAACGGGCTGCTGACCGGCAAGTACACGAAGGCCGGGGGTCCGGCCGACGGGCGGCTGTCGACGTCGAAGCCGCAGTTGCTCGAGGACGCCCCGTGGGACGTGCTCGACGACTACCAGCGGTTCTGCGACCACCGCGGCGTCACGATGCTGCAGGCGACGTTCGCGTGGTTGCTGGCGCAGCCCGGGCTGTCGAGTGTCATCGCGGGGGCGACGAAGCCGGAGCAGATCACGCAGAACGTCGAGGCCGGCACCACGTGGGAGCCGACCGAGGACAACATCGCCGACATGACGGTGATCTTCGACCGGGCGTAGGCGGGCGGCGGCCCGCGGCCGCCGGCCGCCCGCCGGCCGCGGGCCGTGGGGCCGAGTCTCGGCGTGAGCGACAGTTCTCGTGGCTGTCGGCCCGAGGACTGTCGCCCAGCCCGAGTCTCGCGGCGGCGGGGCCGAGACTCGGGGGCGTCAGCGGGTGGCTGCCTGCAGTGCGTCGCGCAGCTGGTCGGCGGTCAGGCGCGGGCCGTAGCCGGGGGTGTCCCGCTGGATGCGCCAGCCCTCGGCGAGGGGGCCGGCGTCGACGACGTCGAAGCCGAACTCGTCGATGAGGTCCGCGGTGACCTGCTTCGCCTCGGCATCGTCGCCCGCGACCACGAGGGCGCGGCGGTCCGGGGTGCCGGCCGGGGTGGCGTGGCCGGTCAGGTCCGCGGCGCCGATGTGGTTGAACGCCTTGACGACCCGGGCGCCGGGCAGGTGGTCCTGCAGCAGCTCGGCCGTCGTCGTCGACTCGTCGTCGAGCGCGGCGATGTGGCCGTCGCGCTCCCAGTAGTAGTTGTTCGTGTCGATGACGACCTTGCCGACGAGGGGCTCCGCCGGGATCGTCTCGATGGCGGCGAGCGGCACCGTCACGACGACGACCTCGCCCGCGGCGGCTGCTTCGTCACGGGTGGCCGCACGGGCCTGGTCGCCGAGTTCGGCCACGAGGTCGGCCAGGGTTTCGGGGCCGCGGGAGTTCGCGATCACGACCTGGTGGCCGTGCTGCACCGCGAGTCGTGCCAGTTGGGATCCGATGTTGCCTGCGCCGATGATGCCGATCGTTGTCATGGTGTCCATCCAACGCTCGGTGGCCACGAGCATTCCCGGTGGGGCACGTGCGCCCCGGGCGGAGCATGATGGCGGCATGGACCACGAGTTCCGCGACGAGACCGACCAGGACCGCTACGCGATGTACGTCGGCGGCGAGCTCGTGAGCGTGCTCGACTACCGCGAGAACGGCGACGCGATCGCGTTCCCGCACACGTACACGGTGCCGAAGCACCGCGGGCACGGCTACGCGGCCGAGCTCGTCGAGTACGCGGTCGCCGACGTCGAGACGAACTCGACGAAGCGGGTCGTACCGATGTGCTGGTTCGTCGGCAAGTGGTTCGACGAGCACCCCGAGAAGTCAGACCTGCTCATCCGCAGTGCCGCGGACTGAGCCGACGCGAGAAGAGCGCCCCATGCCCACCATCACCCCCTTCCTCTGGTACGACGACCAAGCCGAGCAGGCCGCCCGGTACTACGTCGACCTGTTCCCCGGCAGTTCGATCGACAGCGTGGCGAAGACCCCGGACGGCGCGACCCTGGTCGTCGAGTTCACGTTGCTCGGGCAGCCGTACCGGGCGATGAACGGCGGCCCCGGACACCCGCACACCGATGCCGTCTCGTTCCAGGTCGACGTCGACACGCAGGACGAACTCGACCGCATCTGGGACGCCCTGCTCGCCGACGGCGGGAAGCCGAGCATGTGCGGCTGGTTGTTCGACCGCTGGGGCGTCGCCTGGCAGGTGACCCCGTCGATGATGGGCGAGCTCATGACCGGGTCGGGCGACCCCGAGGCGAACGCCCGGGTCTTCCAGGCGATGATGACGATGCAGAAGCTCGACATCCCCGCGCTCCGGGCCGCAGCTGCAGGTCACTGAGCCCGAATCTCGCGTACCGACCGGTATGGTGTCGGCACAGAAGACCGCCGGCCGGCGCCGGCACCGAAAGGCTGGAGCCACGATGGACCACCCGAGCTCCGGGATCCGGAACAGCGAGATCGGCCGGGCGTACACCGAGCTCGCCCGGATCACCCGACGTGCGAGCATCCGAGCCCGCGGATCTGACCAGGCACTGAGCGTGGTCGACCAGTCCCTCGTCGACTTCGTGGTGCAGCACCCCGGCTGCATGGCCATCGACATCGCCCGGTACCTGCGCCTGAACCGCTCGACGATCTCGCGGCAGCTGTCCGGGCTCCTCGCCACGAAGCTGATCGAGACGACCGACGGCGGCACCGGCAACGCGAAGCCCCTCGTGGCGACGGATGCCGGTCGCACCGCGCTCGAGCGCTCCGTGCAGCTGCACCGGGATGCGCTGGAGGAACGGCTCGCCGGCTGGTCCGACGACGACATCGCCCTGCTCGCCGGACTGCTCGAACGGCTCGGCGCCTCGGACGAGGCCGGGCTGCCGATGCCCGGACGCACCCCGACGTGACCACGTCGTTCGTCCTGCTCTCCGACACGCACCTGCCGAAGCGGGCGAAGGACCTGCCCGCGGCGCTCTGGGCGGACGTCGACGCCGCCGACCTGGTGGTGCACGCGGGGGACTGGGTCGACCTCGCCACCCTCGACGCCGTGCAGGCCCGATCCCACCGGTTCGAGGGGGTGCGCGGCAACAACGACGGCCCCGAGTTCGACGACCGGCTGCCGCTCGTCGCGCACTTCGCGGTCGAGGACCTGCGGTTCGCGCTCGTGCACGAGACCGGTGCCGCAACGGGCCGTGAGCGCCGGATGGCCGCCGAGTACCCGGACGTCGACGTGCTCGTCTTCGGGCACTCCCACATCCCGTGGGACACCGTCGCACCGTCCGGGTTGCGGCTGCTCAACCCCGGTTCGCCGACCGATCGCCGTCGGCAGCCGGACTTCACGTGGATGCGCGGCACCGTGACCGGCGCCGACCTGGTCGTCGAGCTGGTGCGGCTGCCGCCGCCCCCGCGCTGAGGCCGCCCGCGCGCCCCGTGCCGCCGCGCGCGCCGGTGCCGCCGCGAGCGCCGGTGCCGCTGCGTGCGCCGGTGCCGCCGCGTGCGCCGTCCGCGAAAGCGACAGACCCCCGCGGAACATCGGCGGACATCTGTCGCTTTCGCGGGGTGCTCGACGGCCGTCAGCGCAGAAGTGTCGCTTCCGCGGCACTGACCGCGACGCCCGCAGCAGCCGCGACCCCGGTACCAGCGGTGACCCCGGTACCAGTGGCACCGAGCGCCAGCGGCATCGCGAAGAACGCCAGCTCCCACTCGGTCGAGCGGCGGAACGCCCGCGCCATCCGGCCTCGCTCGGACGGGGTAGCTGCTGCCGCCATCTCCTCGACCAGCCGGGTCGCCTCGGCACTCGACGCCGCGAAGCCCGGGTCGCCGTAGGCCGTGATCCAGTCCGCGAACGCGTGCCCGTCCGGCGCCGCGCCGAGCTGCGCCCCCACCCAGGCGTAGACCCGGAAGCAGGGGAGCACCGCCGCGGTGAGCACGGCCGCCGACCCGGAGTCCGCCGCCTCCTGCAGGTGTGCGAGGTACCCGGCGCACGTCGGGTGGACGGGGTCGTCGGCGTGGGTGCCGGCGAGGCGTCGGTGGTGCAGGTCGCGGGCCTCGGCGGCGCAGCCCTCGGACGCCGCCGTCCAGAAGGCGGCAGCCACAGGACCACGACCAGCGCCGGCATCCGCAGCGCCGGCGCCAGCGCCAGCAGCTGCAGCGCCGGCACCAGCGCCGGCAGCGCTCGCCGCCAACGCCGCCAGGTGCTGCTCGTAGGCCCGCAGGTAGTGCACGTCCTGCGCGAGGTACCCGGCGAACACGTCCGCGTCGAGCGTCCCGTCGCGCAGCCCGACCAGGAACCCGCACTCGATCGTGGCCTGCAGCACGGCGCTGACGTCGGACCACCACACGTCGGTGAAGGGGACCACGGGCAGCAACGCTCGGATCACGGCGCCGTGGTCGATCGGTCCGTTGCCGGACCCGACCTCCAGGGCATCGGCTGCCCGCAGCGCAGCCGTCAGCCAGGGCTTCGCCACCCCGACCGCGAGTTCCCAGTCCCCGTGCCGGGCAGCGAGCGTCGCGATGGCGCTCGACAGGGAGCACCCGGTGCCGTGCGTGTTGGCCGTCGCGACGCGGGGACCGGTGAACCGTCGAGCGGAACCCGACGGCGACACGAGCACGTCGTCGGAGGTCGGCCCCTCGTCGTGCCCGCCCTTCGCCAGCACGAGCACGTCCCACGTCGACGCCACGAGCCGCGCAGCATCGAGCTCCGACAACGACGCGGGCGCCGCACCAGCCGCAGAACCGGCAGCACCAGCAACAGCCCCAGCACCAGCCAGCTCCGCCAACACCTGCAACTCGGCCCGGTTCGGCGTCACCAGGTCGGCCAGTCCGAACAGCGCACCCATCGCCGATGCGGCGTCCTCGTCGAGCAACCGGTCACCACTCGTCGCCACCATCACCGGGTCCACGACGACCACGGGCGGCCGGTGCTCCCGCAACCAGTCCGTCACGACGCGGACGACCGGTGCTGTGCCGAGCATCCCGATCTTCACGGCGTCGATCGTGACGTCGTCCGACACTGCGTCGAGCTGCTCCCGCAGGAATGCGACGTCCGGCACGTGCACCGACCGCACCCCGTGCGTGTTCTGCGCGACGAGGGCGGTGACCACGCCCATGCCGTACCCGTCGTGCGCCGCGATCGCCTTGAGGTCGGCCTGCAGCCCGGCGCCGCCCGTCGGGTCGGTCCCGGCGATGGCCAGGACGCGCGGGACGCTCACGACTCCGCCCCGTGGTGCGACGAAGCCCCCGACGGGAGGAACGGATCGCCCGCCGCGAGCCGCCCCGGCTCCGCCCCGTGGCCGGGTCCAGGGCCCCACGCGGCCACGTACGCGGCCGCTGCGGACCCGGGATCGGCCGCGGCGCAGATGCCCGAGACGATCGCGACCCCGGCGGCGCCCGCTGCCCGGAGCGGCTCGACGTCGTCGAGCGTCACCCCGCCGATCGCCACGCACGGCACGTCCGTCGCAGCCGCGAGCCGGGCGAACCCGTCGTGCCCGAGCGCCGGCGGGTGGTCGGCCTTCGTCGTGGTGGGGTGCACGACCCCGACGCCGAGCAGGTCCACGGTGCCGCGGGGCAGCCGGGCGACGACCGCCAGGTGCTCCGGGGTGTTCGCGGTCAACCCGACGTGCGCTTCCGGCCCGAGCAAGGCACGAGCAGCGGTCACCGGGACGTCCGACTGGCCGAGGTGCACCCCGGCGACCCGGTGTCCCGCGTGCCGAGCGGCGAGGGCGACGTCGAGCCGGTCGTCGACCACCACGGCGGCGCGGTCGCCCACGGCGTCGGCCACGGCAGCGGTCAGGGCCAACAGGTCCCGAGCCGAGGCGTCCTTGTCCCGCACCTGCACGATCCGGACCCCGGCGTGCACCGCGGCGCGGACCACCCCGAGCACACCGACACCATGCCGGTCGGCCAGGGCGCCGTCGGTGACCAGGTACACGCCGAAGTCCTCCCGCAGCCCGCTCACGCCGGCACCACCAGGGACGCAGGCGCTGCCTCGACCGTTATCCGGGCCTCGCGGACGACGTCCTCGGGGGTGAGCGACGCCAACCGGTCGAGGAACAGCGGCTGGAAGGTGCCGGGGCCGCCGGCCTCACGGGCGGCGAGCTCCGCGGCGATCGTGTGCACCGCGGTCGCCGCGACGGCGGCGGCACCGGCGTCGTCGGGCGCGACCGACGTGAACGCGGCGACGACCGCACCGAGGGCGCACCCGCCCCCGGTGATCCGCGTCAACAGCTCGGTGCCGTTCGCGACCCGCACCACGCCGGTGCCCGGCGCGACCAACAGGTCGACGGGACCCGACACGGCCACCGCGGCCACGAGCCTCCCGGCCGCCTGACCGGACACGGCGTCGACCGCAGCCGCACGGGCGTCCTCGGTGCCCACCGTGCTGTCGACACCGCGGCCACCGGCCGACGTGCCGAGCAGGGCGAGGACCTCGGAGGCATTGCCGCGCAGCACCGTCGGGTGCAGCGCCAGCAGGTCGCGGGCCAGGGCGGTGCGCACCGGCAGCGAGCCGACCGCGACGGGGTCGAGCACCCAGGGGGTACCGGTGTCGCGGGCGGCGTGCGCGGCCTCGAGCGCCGCGACCCGGGGTTCGGCGTGCGGGGTGCCGGTGTTCACCAGCAGGGCGTCGGCGACCCGGGCGAACGGTCCCGCCTCGGTCGCCACGTCGACCATCGCGGGCGAGGCCCCGAGGGCGAGCAGCACGTTCGCGGTGACGTTCTGCACCACGGTGTTCGTGATGCACTGCACCAACGGGCTCCGGGCCCGGACGGCCTCGAGCAGTTCAGCGGTTCGGTGGGCCCAGGCAGGGGAGGGCGCAGCGGATTCCATGGACGATCCCTTCGCGAGTACGAGCTCGAGCAGGTTCGACGGGTGTGATCTCAGCCGCTGGTTGCGGCACCCCGTGTCTCGATCGACACCGTACACGAGCAGCTGCGCCGGGCGACGGCTCGTCGTCTTCGGCCCCGTCGTCTCCGGTCACATGCCCTGCACCGTGTGACAGGGTTGGTGTGTGCCAGACTCCACGCCTCCCGGACCGCCACCAGGCCCCCGCGACCCCGGCGACGCCTGGGCGGTCGGCCCCGACGGCACCAAGGCCTGGGGACTCTTCGGCGCCGCAGGACTGCTCGTCGACGACGGCGCCGGACGCGTGCTCCTGCAGCACCGCGTCGAGTGGAGTCACCACGGCGGCACGTGGGGCATCCCCGGCGGCGCACGCCACCAGGGCGAGGACGCCGTCACCGGTGCGCTCCGCGAGTCCGCCGAGGAAGCCGGTGTGCCGCACGACGGCGTCGACCTCCGCCACACGGCACTGCTCGACCTGGGGTTCTGGACCTACACGACCGTGGTGGGGCGTGCCGCTCGGCCGTTCGAACCGGTGATCGCGGACCGCGAGAGCCTCGCCCTGTCCTGGATCCCCGTCGACGAGGTCGACGACCTGCCGCTCCACCCCGGGTTCGGGAGGTCGTGGCCGGCGCTCCGTGCGTCCCTCACCACCACCCCGCACGTCGTCGTCGACGCGGCGAACGTCGTCGGCAGCGTGCCCGACGGCTGGTGGAAGGACCGGACGGGAGCCGCCGCACGCCTGCTGTCGTCGGTGACGGCGCTCGCCGCGTCCGGGGTGACGGCCGACGTGCTGGCGCTGCCGTTCGCCCGGTGGTGGCCGCGGTGGACCGTGGTGCTCGAGGGTGAGGCCCGGGAAGCCCGGGGTGCCTCCGGGGCGTCGGACGGCGCACTGCCCCGTGCACTGCCCCGTGCACTCGACGTCGTCGCAGCGCCGGGTTCGGGGGACGACGCCATCGTGGACGCCGCTCGTGCCGCGGTCGAGGCCGGAGACGGTCCCGTCGTGGTCGTCACGGCTGACCGCGAGCTCCGTGCCCGCGTCGAGGCGCTCGGTGCCGTGGTGCACGGGCCGTCATGGTTGCGCGACCAGTTCTAGCGGGCGGTACGCCGTTGGCGCACGGTGCGAGGTCGCACGGCGCACAGTGCATGGCGTCCGGCGCACGGTGCGAGGTCGTTCGGCGCACAGTGCATGGCGTCCGGCGTCCGGCGTCCGGCGCACGGTGCGAGGTCGTTCGTTCGGTGCTGGCTTGATCGCTCCGTGCGCCGCATCAACCTCGCACCGAGCGGCAGGTGTCGCACGGACCGACGCACCGCGCACGGTGCGGCGCCCCCGCACGCCCGCCCGCGCCCGCGCCCCCGCACTGCCGCACCCCCGCGCCCCCGCGCCCCTGCGCCGCCCGCGCCCCCGCGCGCCTACGCCGTCGGCAGGTACCGCCGCGACGACACGAGCACCGCGCACCACGACACGACACCGAGTCCGACGATCACCCAGAGGACGACGGGCAGCGCCACGACGTTCGCGATCGCCGCGATCACGGCCGGCGCCAGGAACCCCGCGTACGCCGCCGCGTAGAACACCCCGGTCAGTCCGGCCAGGTCGCGGGACCCCGCGATCCGCTGCACCTCGAGCAGCGACGACACCAGGGCGAGCCCGATCCCGACGCCGATGACGACGTTCGCGACGAGTCCGACCACGACGGACTGCAGCTCGATCGCGACGACGACCACGGCGATGCCGGCGGTCATGCACGCGAGGGCCGTCGTGAGCCCGCGGGCCGAGGTCAGCGAGTGCACGCGCCGCGCGAGCGGTTGGACCGCGCTGGACACTCCGAGGGCGACGACGGTCGCGGCGGTGGCGAACACCAGGCCCCACGCGCCGGTGGCCCCGGTGAGCTGGGTCGGCAGGTAGCCGTACCCGATCGCCGCCGAGCCGAAGATCCACGGGGCGGTGACGAGCACCACGCGGGTGAACCGTCGGTGCCCGGCGCTCGGCACCCGCAGCTGGCGCCACCACGGACCGGGGACCCCGCCGGAGCGGTTGGTCTCGGGGGTGCGCCAGACGACCAAGGCGAAGGGCAGTGCGACGACGATGTGGACCAGGAAGGGCAGCACCTCGGGGATGGGGCCCCACTGTGCGATGAGTCCGGCCACCAGCGCGCCGGAGGCCGAACCGAGCGTGAACGCCAGCGAGGCCCGGCGGGCACCGGACCCGGCGTCGGCGGATGGGTCGAAGCGTCCCTGTGACAGCTCCTTGACCCAACTGTTGCCGACGGCCATCGCGATGCCGACGGTGATGCCGGAGAACAGCCGCCCGGCCGCCAGGAAACCGGGGCCGAGCGGTCCGAGCGCGAGCAGTCCGCTGCCGACGACGGCGGACACGATGGCGGCGAGCATGAGGGGCTTGCGGCCGTGCCGGTCGGACAGCGACCCGGCGACGAGCAGCGCCGGCGCGAGGCCGAGCACGTAGACGCCCAGGAAGACGTTGACGACGACCGACGAGTAGTGCTCGCGGCCCTCGTACATGAGCAGCAGGGGCGAGAACTGGTTGCCGCCCCACGAGCAGACGAACACCGCGCCCCACACGGCGACCCAGGGCATGACGCGCGCCGAGGGGACGGACAGCGAGCCGGTGGTGGGGATGCTCCCCGTCGCGCTCACAGGGCGCCCCGGTGCGAGGCGACGTGGGCGTGCAGGACCTCGGCGTAGCGGGCCGCGTCGCCCGCTGCCAGGGCTGCCGCGAGGGCTCGGTGGTCGTCGAGCGAGGCCTGCAGCTGCGACGGCTGCACCCGCATCAGCTGGTGTCGGAGCCGGTTCTGCCGGTCGCGGAGCGTCTGGGCGAAGCGCACCGCGATCGCGTTCCGCGAAGCGCCGATCACCGCGCCGTGGAACGCTGCGTCGACCTCGATGAACCGGTCGACGTCGCCCGTCGCCACGGCCCGCTCCTGCTCCGTCAGCATGGCCTGGAGGCCCGGGGTGACGTCCGCCACGCGGCCGTCGGTCACGACGCGGGTCGCCGCCGTGGCCTCGATCGCCTCGCGCATCTCGAGCACGTCCGCCGCCTCGTTCGGGGACATCGGGCGCACCACCGCACCCTTGCGGGACTCCAGGGTGAGCAGGTCCTCGGCGGCCAGGCGCAGGAAGGCCTCGTGCACGGGGGTGCGGGACACCCCGATCTCCTGGCACAGGGCGTTCTCGCTGATCGCGGTCCCACCCGGGAGGTCGCCGCGGATGATCGCCCGCTTGACGTGCTCGTACGCGCGCTCGGATGCGGCCTGGGTCGTCGTGTGCTGCTCCACGGTGAACGATCGTACGCCCTTGCATGCAACGCTGCATGCCGTCACGTGATGTGTTGTTCACACCACCGCGTCACACACGGCGGCACACGTCGATACGCTGGCCGGACGTCAACGGAGACGCACACACAGGAGGTTCCCCATGGAGCGGATCACCAGGGCCGACGACCGAGTCCACCGCCCGGCCGGACCGTGGACACCGACCGTCCACCGGCTGCTCGCACACCTGCACGAACAGGGGTTCGTCGCGGCACCGGAACCGATCGAGCACGGCGACACCCTCGAGACGGTGTCGTTCGTCCCCGGGGTCGCGGGGGAGTACCCCTGGACCGAGGACGTCGCGAGCGAAGCCGCACTCGTCACGAGCGCACGACTGCTCCGGCACTTCCACGACGCCGCGACCACGTTCCCGCGTGACGGGGCACGCGACTGCTGGTCACAGGCCGAACGCACCCCCGTCGAGACGATCGTGCACGGCGACTTCGCCCCCTACAACTGCGTCTACGACGGCATCCAGGCCGTGGGGCTCATCGACTTCGACACCGCACACCCCGGGCCACGGGTCTGGGACGTCGCGAGTGCCGTGTACCGGTTCGCCCCGTTCACCACCGGCGCCGTCGAGGGCATGACCGCCCCGGACCTCGACGACCGGCTCGCCCGCGCAGCCGAGTTCTGCCGCGCCTACGACCTCGACGACCGCTCCCGCAGCGTCCTCGCCGAGGCGATGGCCGCGTCCCTCGTCGCGATGGTCACCACCATGGAGACCGAGGCCGCCGCCGGCAACCCGAAGTTCGTCAGCGACCTGGCGCACGGGCACGCCGACCTGTACCGGGCCGACGTCGCCTACATCGAGCAGCACGCCGACGCCATCGCCGCCGCCGTCGCGTGACCCCGACCCCTGCGCAGCTCCGCACCCTGCGGCTCGCCGCGCAGGGGATCGCCGTCCCCGGCACCAGCCCCACCGGTGCGGTCGAACGGATGACCGCCGTGCAGGGGCAGGACCTCGGCCAGGTCCTCTGGGCCATCGGGGTCCGCACACCCGGGGCCACCCGTGACGACGTCTGCGCCGCCTTCGACCGCGGCGAGCTCGTCCGCTCCTGGCCGATGCGGGGCACCCTGCACGCCGTGCGACCCGACGACCTGCGGCTCCTGCTCTCCCTGACCGCCGAACGGACCCTGCGCAGCATCGCCCGACGCGCCACCGAACTCGGCATCGACCAGCCCCTGCTCGACCGAGCACGGGACACCACCGTCGCCGCACTGTCCGGCGGCCGCGCCCTCGTCCGCGACGAACTCTTCGACGAGTACCGCGCCGCCGGCATCGACCCCACCGCCGGCCGCGGCTACCACCTGCTGCTGCAGCTCTCGCAAGAGGGACTCGTCGCCTGGGGGCCCACCGCCCGCGTCGGCCAGGGACTCGTGCTCCTCGACGAGTGGGCACCGGCGCTCACCGAGGTCCCCGACCGCGACGAAGCACTCCGCCGGGTCCTGCTCGGGTACCTCCGCGGCCGGGGCCCCGCCACCGAGGCCGACGCCGCCAGCTGGACGAAGCTCCCGCTCGGCGACCTCCGCCGTGCCCGAGCCGCCGCCGGCGACACCGTCGAGGACCTCGGCGGCGGACTCCTCGCGCTCGCCGACCGTCCCACCACCGGCGGCACACCCACCGGCCACCTGCTGCCCGGGTTCGACGAGTACCTGCTCGGGTACGCCGACCGCTCCGCCCAGCTCGACCCCGAACACGCCGACCGGGTCGTCCCGGGCGCCAACGGCATGTTCCTGCCGATGGCCGTCGTCCGCGGTCGGGTCGTCGGCACCTGGAAGCGGACCGAGCGCGCCAGCGGGGCGGCCGTCACCGTCACACCGTTCGCGGAACTCGACGACACCTCGGTGCGCGCGCTCGAGGCGGCCGCCGCCCGGTACGCGCGGTTCCTCGACGCGCCCGTCGCGTTCGGGGTGGTGGAGGCGACCAGCCGCTGACGGTAGGCGGTGAGGTCGAGTCCATCCCAGCCTCCAGGCCGTCCCCAGCAACCACGCGGCGGACTCGTACCCTGCCTCGGGTAATGTCGCAGGGCCATGACCGACAGCCCGGCCGACGCCACCCCGTACGAAGTCCTCGGCGTCCCCGCGACCGCCGACGACGACGCGCTCCGCCGCGCCTACCGCCGCGCGGCCCGCGAATCCCACCCCGACCTCGGCGGCGACGCCCAGCACTTCCGCCGCGTCCAGCTCGCCTGGGAACGCATCGGCACGCCCGCAGCACGCCGCGCCTACGACGCGGGCTCCCGCGGCGCGTTCAGCAGCAGCGGTGCCGGACCGTTCAGCGCGCCCGGTGCGTCCGGTTCGTCGACCGGGAGGCCCGACACCGGTCGCGACGCCTACGCACCCCCGTCAGCCCGTCGCGACACCCGCCCCCGCGCCCGGTCCCACGGACACCCCGGCGGACGCTCCCGCGAGGTCTTCCTGCAGGCAGAACGCGAATGGGTCGGACTCGGCGACCCCATCGAGGACCCCTACGACCCCACCCTCATCCGTTCCGCGCCCCGGCACATCCGACGGCTGCTCGGTGAAGCGCTCGCCGAAGAGGCCACCGCCTCGATCGTCTCGGACATGGGCATCGGCGTCACCGTCTGGCACGACCTCGACGCCGGGGCCGAGGGCAAGCTCGACCATGCCGTCCTGACCCCGAGCGGGCTCTGGGCCGTGGAGTCGATCGACTGGGGAGCCCCCGTCCGGGTCGAGCACGGCGACATCGTCGGGGAGACCCTGGCGCCCGGCGAGCGTCCGGTGAAGGAACTCGTCCGCGCCGCCCGTGCCGTGCAGAAGCAGACCCGGGTGCGGTTCACCGGCCGGTTGCTCGTCGTGCCGGACTCCGCGGTCGAGGTCGACGTGCAGCTCGTCGGCTCCCCGAAGAAGCCGACCGCACTCGTCGTCCGCCGCAGCGCGCTCGGGCAGGTGCTGAACGGCGTGTGGTCTCCGCCCGGATCGGTCGACGTGTTCGAGATCCGCGACCGACTGCAGCAGACCGTCCGTTTCGTCTGACGTCCGGCCCGCACGGCGTCGGGGGCCGGCGTCAGTAGCCGCGGAGCTTCTCGAGGTCGCGGCGCTCCCGCTTGCTCGGGCGTCCGGCGCCGCGGTCGCGCATCGGCACGAACCCCGCCTCTTCCTTGGACAGCCGCGGCGGGGTCTTGTCCTCGAAGTGCTTCGCGGCCTCGGGAGCGCTCGTCCGCTTCAGGATGATGCCGGTGACGACGACGATCCGGTCGAAGCCGTTCTGGCGGACCCGGACCTCGTCGCCGGGGCCGATCGGCTGCGCGGGCTTCGCGCGCTCCCCGTTCACCCGGACGTGCCCGGCCTTGCACGCGGCGGTCGCAGCGGAGCGGGTCTTGGTGATCCGCACCGCCCAGATCCAGCTGTCCACGCGAGCCTTGGCCATCCCCTCACTCTAGGCGGCCCCTACGCTGGGCGGGTGAGCACCGGGGAACAGGCAGCGATCGCGCGGGCCCGTGCGCTCGGCGTGCTCCACGGTGCCGCGATCGGTGACCGGCTCGTGGTCCGGGCACACCACGGCGACGGTGCACAGGACGCCCTGGGGGACCTCGTCGCTCGCACCCCCGACACCGTGACGATCGCCACCCGCCGCGGCCCGGTCGAGGTCCGGCTCGCCGACGTCGTCGCTGCGAAGCCCGTCCCGCAGCCCCCGGCCCCGCGCGCGCCCCGCCGCTGACCTCGCACCGTGCGAGGTTCGCACCGTGCGAGGTTCGCACCGTGCGAGGTTCGTGCGGCGCTGGTCGTGGCCGCACGGTGCAGAGTTGGTCGGGCCGTGCGGGCGTGGCCGCTCGGTGCGAGCTTGCTGCGCTGCACGGGGCGGTCAAACCTGCACCGGGTGACGGCCGACGCACCGTGTACGTTTCGCGTCGTCGCGCCCGCACGGTGCGGACTTCCTCGGCCCGTGCGGGCGAGACAGCTCCGTGCGGCGTTGTATCGGGGCACGGAGCCGCCAACCTCGCTCCCGGCGACGAGACGTGCACCGTGCGTCGCCCGCGCCGCCGCCTGCCGCGCACGCCGCGCCCGCACCGCGCCCGCACCGCGCGCGCACGGCGAGCCGCGCCCCTCCGCACCCCGCACCCGACGTAGCCTCGACCCATGGCAGTCCCCGTCCCGCTCGGCACCGAGGACCGCACCGCCCGCCTCACCCTCCGCCGCCCCGACCAGTGGCGCCGCGAGGACTCTGCCCAGGCGGACCTGCGCGTCACCGGAGACGACATCGTCCTCACCGTCCGATCCCGACCCAGCGACCGCGCGATCGGCGACGAGAACACGGGCCTCCTCGCAAGACTGCCCGGTTCCGTCGAGGGACTGCTGCTCGTCGGCTGCGACACCTGGACCGCCGCCGGGGCTCCCGCGCGCCTGGTCGAGTACGTCCGTCCCGACGAACACGGCGACGTCGCGGGCGC
Organism: Curtobacterium sp. PhB170; assembly: GCF_003752345.1. Classification (NCBI taxonomy): domain Bacteria; kingdom Bacillati; phylum Actinomycetota; class Actinomycetes; order Micrococcales; family Microbacteriaceae; genus Curtobacterium; species Curtobacterium sp. PhB170. The sequence goes on along the minus strand of NZ_RJUM01000012.1, from coordinate 346,432 downwards.
GCACCTGCTCTTCGTCACCGGGCGGCACCGCGTCGACCTGACGATCGAACGCCCCCTGGCACGCCTGCTCGAGACCGACGAGCTCGTGTTCGCGGTCCTCGAGAGCGTCCGCGCCACCGAGCCGTCCCCGGTCCGCCCCGAGCGTGACCTCGAGCCACTGCCCACCCCGGCGCCCGGCCCGGAGCTCGACGGCCCCCGCCTGAGCGCCGACGCGGTCGGCACGCTCAAGAGCCTCGCCGGACGCCGGTGGAACCCGACGCTCCTCCGCACCGCGGCGGGCCGCGAACTCATCGAAGCGGGCCTCGTCGGCCGACTCGGCACGCTGCCCGAGTCGACCCAGACCCTGCTCGAGCCGTGGCAGGGCGATGCCCAGCCGGTCACGCTGGAACAGCACCTGCCCGATGGTGGCGAGTCGCGCCTCCAGGCCTGGTCGAAGACCGTCGTGGACGGGACCGCCGAGGCGGGCGCGGTGGTCGCGTCCGTCACGCCGGACCGCGCGGTCGCGCTGACGGCCGGGAGGCTCGGCATCGGCCCGACGTGGACCTTCCCGTTCCGCACGGGGTCGCTCCCAGGGCACCTGCTCGGCCGCCGGCTGGCCGGCGGCTCCGACGCACCGGACCTGCCGGAGGCCCTCGTCGAGGCGGACCCGCGGCTCGCGCGCTTCTGGGCCGCGCCGTGGACGGTGTCGTACCTGCGTCGAGCGGGCAAGCCGAAGCCCGTGACGATCGTGCGCGCCGAGGGGATCGGCTTCGCCCGCGTGGGCAAGACGGAAGCCGGGGAGACCGTCTTCCAGACGGACTCCCCGGCCAACGTGTACCGGTCGGTGGTGCGGGCGCTGCTCGGCTGAACGGATTCCAGACACTGCGCCCGCTGGGCCAACGTGTACCGGTCGGTGGTGCGGGCGCTGCTCGGCTGAACGGATTCCAGACACTGTGCCCGCTGGGCCAACGTGTACCGGTCGGTGGTGCGGGCGCTGCTTCCTTCCGCTCAGGCGGCCGGGGTGACGCTCGCTCGCGCTTCTGCTTCCGCTCAGGCGGCCGGGCCGGCGGTCAGGGTGACGGTGACGGTCTTGGCGGCGCCGGTGCTGTCGGTGTAGCCGACCACGACCTTGTCGCCGACGGAGTGCGACTGCACGGCCGCGGTGAGCTCGTCCGACGTCGTGACCGTCTTGCCGCCGAGGCTCGTGATCGTGTCGCCCTCGGCCAGACCGGCGCTCGCGGCACCGGACCCCTCGACCGTGCCGGCGACGGCCACGCCGCCCGTGGTGCTCGCGGTGCTGCTGACCTGGACGCCGAGGAACGCGGGCAGGCCGATGGTGATCGTGCTCGAGGACTCCCCGGCCAGGATCTTCTCGGCGATCGCCTTCGCGGTGGTGATCGGGATGGCGTAGCCGGTGACGTCCGCGGTACCCGAGGACGCTGCGGTCGCCATGCCGACGACCTCGCCCTCGCTGTCGACGACGGGGCCGCCGGAGTCGCCGGAGACGATGTTCGCGGCGATCTCGATCAGACCGGACAGCGACTCGGTCCCGGTGCCGGACTCGCTCTGCACCTGGATGTCCTGGTCGGTGGCCGTGACGGTGCCCTCGGCGGCGACGAGGTTGCCCGTGCCCTCGGCGTTGCCGACGTCGGTGACGGTGTCACCGGTGCTCGGCTCGCCGTCGTCGTCGAGCGTGACGGTGGACAGGCCGGAGGCGTCCTCGAGCTTCAGGACGGCGACGTCGTTCGTGGCGTCGGTGCCGACCACGTCCGCCTTGTACTCCTTGCCGGTGGTCTCGTCGGTGACGGTGATGCTCGTGGCGCCCTGGATGACGTGGTTGTTCGTCAGGACCGTGCCGTTCGAGCTGAGGATCATGCCGGTGCCGGCTGCCTGCGAGGACTCGTCGTAGTTCAGGACGGTGTTGATCGTCACGACGCCCTTCTTCTGGGCGGCGGTCGCTGCGGTGGCGGCGGACTCGGTGCTCGTGCCGGTGCTGCCGTTGCCCGTGGTGCCGCTGCCGTCGGTGCCGTTGCCGGTGCCGCTGCCGGTGCCGTCTCCGGGGACGGTGAAGCCGTTCGTCCCGTCGCTGTTGCCGGTGTCGGGCAGCGTCGTGGTGCCCTGCGACTGGCTCGACGTCGTGGTCGTGCTCTGCGAGGACAGGCCGAGGGCCGTGCCGCCGGCGGCACCGACGATCGCGAGGGCCGCGATGCCGGAGCCGATCATCAGCCCGAGGCGACGTGGGCGCTTCGTGCTCGCTCCCGGGTGGTTCGCCGTCGCCGCGGTGTGCGCCCAGGCGTGGTGGGTGCCGGTGAGCGCCGGGCTGCCGATCAGGTACGGGCCGCGGCCGTCGGGGGAGTACGCGTAGGGGCCGGAGCCGTCCGGGCCGTACAGGTACGGGCCGGAGCCGTCGAAGGCGTAGGCCGGACGGAGGGTGGCGGGGTCGGCGTGGGGTGCCTCCCAGCTCATCCCGTACGCCTGCTGCTGCCGCTGCTGCTGCGTGCCGTCGGTCCGGGCGGTGCCCTGCTCGTCGTGCTCGCGGTCGGCGTCGGCGGCGGGGTTCGGGGTCTCGTTCATCGGTGCTCTCCGGTCGTCCCTCGACGACCCGGGCGGGTGTCGATGGAGACCAGTACAGGCGGCGATCCAATGACGAGCCTATGAACGGACCCAGCGACTGCTCCGGGCTTGCTCGGGGGACGCCGAGTGGGGTTCGGGCGTTAGGGTTGCCTTACTTCCCATGCGCTCCTCCACGTCCGCGCCACCGGCGCCCGCCTCCGTCTCCCGTCTGGTCGGGGCGACCGTGCTGGCCGTCGTCGTCCTTGCCGTAGCGTGCGCGCTGTCGATCGCCTACGGATCCCGGCCGATCCCGCTCCACACCGTGCTCGACACCGTCCTGCACCCGGGGCGGAACGACGAGGTCGGGCTGATCGTGCTCGGCAACCGCGTCCCGCGCACCGTCGTCGGGCTCCTCGCAGGTGCCGCCCTCGGTGTCGCCGGCGCGGTGATGCAGGGCGTGACCCGCAACCCGCTCGCCGACCCGAGCGTCCTCGGCATCAACTCCGGGGCGGCCCTCGCCGTGGTCGCCGGCATCGCGCTCTTCGGGGTGAGCGGCACGGCCGCCTACCTGCCGTTCGCGTTCCTCGGTGCTGCCCTGGCCGCACTGCTCGTCTACGGGATCGCCGCCGTCGCCCGGCGCGGACTGTCGCCGGTCGGCCTCGCGCTGTCCGGTGCCGTGGTCGCCGCCGCGCTGTCGTCGATCACGACGGCGGTGCTCGTCACGAACGCGAGCCTGCTCGACCAGCTGCGGTTCTGGCAGGTGGGCGCCCTCGCCGGCAAGGACCTCGGCACCGCCGGCATCATCACGGCGCCGGTGCTGATCGGTCTCGCGATCGCGTTCGGCCTGGGCCGCTCGCTCAACACCCTCGCCCTCGGCGACGAGCTCGCGGCGTCGCTCGGGCAACGCGTGGTGCTCGTCCGGGCCGTCGGCGGGCTCGTGACCGTGCTGCTCGCCGGCTCGGCCGTGGCCGCAGCGGGGCCGATCGCCTTCGTCGGGCTCGCCGTGCCGCACGCCGTCCGTCGGCTGAGCGGCCCCGACCACCGGTGGACCATCCTGCTGTCCGCGATCGTCGCGCCGGCGCTGCTGCTGGTGGCCGACGTCATCGGTCGCGTCGTGGCGTACCCGGGGGAGCTGCAGGTCGGCATCGTCACGGCCCTCATCGGTGCGCCGGTGTTCATCGCGCTCGTGCGGTCGAGGGCGGTGCGGGGCCTGTGAGTCGTGTCCGCCGGTCGGTCGGTGTCCGGCACGAGCTCGTCGGTGCCCGGCGCGAGCTCGTGGTCCTGGCGGCCGTCGTCGTCGTGCTCGTCGCGCTGGTGCTCATCGGTCTCGGGGTCGGCTCAATCCCGCTCACCCCGGCGCAGGTGGTCGGCGCGCTGTTCGGCCAGGGCGACCGCATCTCGGACTTCGTCATCGGACAGCTGCGCGGCCCCCGGGTGCTCGGTGCGGTCCTGGTCGGCGCCAGCCTGGGGGTCGCGGGCGCCATCGTGCAGAGCGTCGTCCGCAACCCGATCGCGAGCCCGGACGTCATCGGCATCACCTCGGGTGCCAGTGCTGCGGGTCTCACCGCGATCGTGCTGTTCGGGGCGTCCGGCGGCACCCTGTTCTCGGTCGTGCTCGTCGGCGCGGTCGTGGTGTCGATCGTGATCGCCGGACTGGCCTGGCGGCGGGGGATCACCGGCAACCGGGTCGTGCTCGTCGGGATCGGCGTCTCGGCGATCTGCCTGAGCATCACGGGCTGGATGCTCACCAGCGGCACCGTCACCCAGGCCGGCACCGCGTTGCTGTGGTTGTCCGGCAGCCTGAACGCCGTCGACCGGAACCTGGTCGGCGTGCTCGGCGTCGCGTTCGTCGTGCTGTTCCTGCTCGCCCTGCTGCAGTCGTCGCGCCTGACCGTCCTGACGCTCGGCGACGAGGTCTCGGCGGCCCTCGGGCTCCGGCCGGACCGCGCGAAGGTGCTGCTGCTCCTCACTGCGGTGTGCCTGACCGCAGCTGCGGTCGCCACGGCGGGGCCGGTGTCGTTCATCGCGTTGATGGCGGCGCCGATCGCGCGTCGGCTCGTCGGCGGCGGCCGCGTCGCCCTCGGGCCGGCCGCCGCGGTGGGAGCGGCGATCACCCTCGGCAGCGACCTCATCGCCCAGTTCGCGATCCCCGGCAACGCCCTGCCCGTCGGCGTCGTGACGGGTGTCGTCGGCGCCCCGTACCTGCTCTGGTTGCTCGCGCGCGGTCGCTGAACCCGGACCGCGCGTTCGCGCACCGCGGACGATCGTCCACAGGCCCAGTTCGGGGCTGCCGCTGGAGCCCTCCTTTCCGATACGCTGGTGGGCCAAGAGGAGGAGGTCCACCGATGCCAGATCCAGTGGTCCCGCAGCCGGACGGTCAGAAGACCCCGGAGCAGCGGCTGGTCGACACCACGTTGACCTTCAGCATGGACATGGGCGCGGCGCTCACCGCCGAGTCCGGTGTCTCAGCGGAAGAGCGCGAGGCGGTCAACGCCCTGCCGTCCGGATCGGCGCTGCTCGTCGTGCGCCGCGGTCCGAACGTGGGTGCGCGGTTCCTCCTCGACTCCGACGTCACGACGGCGGGTCGACACCCCGACGCCGACATCTTCCTCGACGACGTCACGGTGTCGCGCAAGCACGCGCAGTTCCTGCGGCACGGCACGGCGTTCACCGTCAAGGACAACGGTTCGCTCAACGGCACGTACTTCGACGGTGACCGCATCGACGAAGCACCGCTCACCGACGGGGCAGAGGTCCAGGTCGGCAAGTTCCGTCTGACGTTCTACGCGTCCCGGGTCGACCTGGCGCGCCTGGCGAACGCGTAGTGGCCGCACGGTCCGCTGCGGCCCGGGCGGGGTCAGCGGCACCGGACCTGCTCACGATCGGGCAGGTCCTCGCTCGCCTCAAGCCCGAGTTCGCGGACCTGTCGAGTTCCAAGCTGCGCTTCCTCGAAGAGCGCGAGCTCGTGACGCCGATCCGCACGGCCAGCGGGTACCGCAAGTTCTCGGCGGCCGACGTCGACCGCCTCCGGGTGATCCTCGGCCTGCAGCGCGACCACTACCTGCCACTTAAGGTCATCAAGGACTACCTCGCCGACCTCGACGCCGGGCGCGAGCCCGTACTGCCGGGCGGTGGGGACGCCCCACGTCCCTCGATCCTCGGGCGCGAACGCCGGTACACCCGCGACGAGACGGCCCGAGCGGCCGGCGCGTCCCCGATGCTCCTGGCCGACGCGGTCTCCGCATCACTGCTCCCCGCCACCGAGACCTACGGCGAGGACAGCGTGTCGGTCCTCAAGGCACTCGTCGAGCTGCAGCGGACCGGCATCGAGCCGCGGCACCTGCGCACGCTCCGCAGCACCGCCGAGCGCGAGGTCGGACTCATCGAATCCGCGCTCATGCCCGTGTCCCGCCGGGGCGATGCGACGTCACGGGCGAAGGCTACGGAACTCGCACGCGAGATCGCCGTCCAGCTCGAGGTCATCCGCTCGAGCCTCATCCGCGCGGCGATCGGTCGTCTCGACGCATGATCCGTTCCGGTGCTCCGCGGGGGCTTGTGCGTCAGTGGGTGGGGCGTATCCTCGACACGCCGGACGCGCCGAGTCGGATGTCCCGCGCGGGAGCGGTCGGAGTCGCTACCGTTGACCTCGGAACAACTCTCAACCCGTCGTTGAACCTTCGGGTGGGAGCTCGATCGTCGTGGAAGGCAAGCGCATGAGTGGGAACGACACCCCAGGCACCGAGTCGGACACGACGCGGTACGACCTCGGGCTGCTCTTCACCGACGGCCTCCCCGAGCACGACGAGCAGAACGGCTACCGCGGCACCGTCGCCGCACGTGCAGCCGGCATCTCGTACCGCCAGCTCGACTACTGGGCACGCACCGAACTCGTGCAGCCCACCATCCGCGGCGCTGCCGGCTCCGGGTCCCAACGCCTGTACGGCTTCCGCGACATCCTCGTGCTCAAGCTCGTGAAGCGCCTGCTCGACACCGGCATCTCGTTGCAGCAGATCCGCACCGCTGTGAACCAGCTCCGCGAGTCGGGCGTGTCCGACCTCGCCCAGACCACCCTGATGTCCGACGGCGCCTCGGTGTACCTGTGCACCTCGGACGACGAGGTCATCGACCTGGTGTCCCGCGGTCAGGGTGTCTTCGGCATCGCGGTCGGCAAGGTCCTGCGTGAGGTCGAGACCTCCCTGGTCGAGCTCGACGCCTCTGCAGCGGCCGACCCGTCCGACGAGCTCGCCGCGCGCCGCGCTTCCCGCGCTTCCTGACCGCGCCGCTCGCCCTCGTCCGGACGGCCTCGCGGTCGTCCGTCTGCCCCTGAGGTTCCGAAATCTCGGAACCTCGGCGCGCTCAGGCCTCCGACGTGGAACCTCGGCGAACCTGAGCGGCGAGTCCTGGAACCTTGACGACGGCGGGCAACCTGAGGCGGACCTCGGTGGATGCAGCACTCGAACGCGAGCACCGTGTCGTCCCGCCCCCGAGGTTCCGAAATCTCGGAACCTCGGCGCGCTCAGGCCTCCGACGTGGAACCTCGGCAAACCTGAGCGGCGAGTCCTGGAACCTCGACGACAGCGAATCGACGACGACCAGCGCCGAAGAACCCGACGCCAGGGACGCACGAACGCCCGACGACCGCCTACGCGCCTACGCCCTACGAACGACGCGCCTACGCGCCTACGGCACCCGAACCGTCGGCGTAGGGCCCGATCTTGCCGGTCCGCATGATGCGCTCGAGCAGCTGGTCGAAGTTCTTCGCCATCTCCTGCGCGGACTCGCCGGGCCACACGTGCAGGGGCTTCGCAGCACCCTGCGCCTGCTGCAGCGAGGTGCGCTCGGGCAGCTGCGGCGACAGGACGAGCGGCCCGAACATGTCGCGGAGTTCCTTGATGCGGAACTGGTGCTCGAGCGACTGGACGCGGGCACGGTTCACGATGATGCCGAGCGGCTGCAGGCGGGGGGAGAGACCGCGGCGGATCTCCTCGATGGCCCGCAGCGCACGGTCGGCTGCGGCGACGGAGAACAGGCCGGGCTCGGTGACGACGGTGACGCGGTCGGACGCTGCCCACGCGGTGCGCGTGAGGGCGTTCAGCGACGGCGCGCAGTCGATGAGCACGAGCTCGTAGTCCTGCTCGACGTTGGCCAGGGCCTCTTCGAGCTTCCAGATGTCGCGGATGGAGGGGTGCGGCCCGTCGAAGTTGATCGCGGAGGGCGACCCGACCATGACGTCGATCTTGCCCTGCGAGCCCTTCGTCCACCCGGAGGGGGCGATCGCCTGACGGACGATCTTCTCCTTCGGGTTCTCGAGGACATCGGCCACGTTGAGGTGTCCGGCGAGGTTGATGTCGAGGCCGGTGGAGACGTCGGACTGCGGGTCGAGATCCACCACCAGCGTGCGCAGTCCCTTGGCGAAGGCGGCCGAAGTCAGGCCGAGCGTCACCGTCGTCTTGCCGACACCGCCCTTGAGGGAGCTCACGCTGAGTACATGCACGATCAGCAACGTTACCGCCACTAGGGTTGTCTCACCTCAACCCGGGCTGAAAGGGACGTCGTGTTCAGCAAGATCCTCGTGGCGAACCGTGGTGAGATCGCCATCCGCGCATTCCGTGCCGCGTACGAACTGGGGGCGCGCACCGTCGCCGTCTACCCCTACGAAGACCGGAACTCCCTGCACCGTCTGAAGGCCGACGAGGCCTACCTGATCGGTGAGCGGGGCCACCCGGTCCGGGCGTACCTGGACGTCTCCGAGATCATCCGCGTGGCGCGCGAGTCGGGCGCGGACGCGATCTACCCCGGATACGGCTTCCTGTCCGAGAACCCGGAGCTCGCCGCCGCGGCCGCCGCAGCCGGCATCACCTTCATCGGTCCGGGCGAACACGTGCTCGAGATGGCCGGCAACAAGGTGACCGCGAAGGAGCACGCGATCGCGGCCGGCGTCCCGGTCCTCGCGAGCACCCCGGCGAGTCGCGACATCGAGGAGCTCATCGCCGGCTCCGACGCCATCGGGTTCCCGGTGTTCGCCAAAGCCGTCGCCGGCGGTGGCGGCCGTGGCATGCGCCGGGTCGAGACCAAGCCCGAACTCCGTGCAGCGCTCGAAGCAGCGATGCGCGAGGCCGACAGTGCGTTCGGCGACCCGACCATGTTCCTCGAGCAGGCGGTGATCCGGCCGCGGCACATCGAGGTGCAGATCCTCGCCGACGCGACGGGCACCGACGCGGGGACGATCCACCTGTTCGAGCGGGACTGCTCCGTGCAGCGCCGCAACCAGAAGGTCGTCGAGATCGCCCCGGCGCCGAACCTCGACCCCGCCATCGCCCGGGCTCTGCACCGCGACGCGGTCGCCTTCGCCCGCTCGATCGGCTACGTGAACGCCGGCACCGTCGAGTTCCTGCTCGACACCGAGGGCGAGCGCGAGGGTCAGCACGTCTTCATCGAGATGAACCCGCGCATCCAGGTCGAGCACACCGTCACCGAAGAGGTCACCGACGTCGACCTCGTGCAGTCGCAGATGCGGATCGCCTCGGGCGAGTCGCTGGCCGACCTCGGCCTGTCGCAGGACACCGTCGCCGTGCACGGGGCCGCGCTGCAGACCCGCATCACGACCGAGGACCCCACGCAGGGCTTCCGGCCGGACACCGGCCGCATCACCACGTACCGCAGCCCCGGCGGTGCCGGCGTGCGTCTGGACGGTGGCACGGTCGCCACCGGTGCGCAGATCAGCCCGCACTTCGACTCGATGCTCGCCAAGATGACGTGCCGCGGACGCGACTTCCCGACGGCCGTCGCCCGTGCGAAACGGGCCCTCGCCGAGTTCCGCATCCGCGGCGTGAGCACGAACATCCCGTTCCTGCAGGCCGTGCTCGAGGACCCCGACTTCGCCCGCGGCGACGTCTCGACGAAGTTCATCGAGGAGCGTCCGCAGCTGTTCAGCGGCCACGTGTCGAAGGACCGCGGCACCAAGGTCCTCAACTGGCTGGCCGACGTCACGGTGAACAAGCCGAACGGCGACCGGTCGCCGCTGGTCACCGACCCGAGCGCCAAGCTCCCCGCCCTCGACCTCAGCGCCCCGGTGCCCGAGGGCCAGCGCGACCTGCTGCTGGCGCAGGGTCCGGCCGAGTGGGCGAAGGCGCTCCGTGCTCAGACCCGGCTCGCCGTGACGGAGACGACGATGCGGGACGCGCACCAGTCGCTGCTCGCCACCCGCGTCCGCACGAAGGACCTCGTCGCCGTCGCACCGTACGTCGCGCGGCTGACGCCGCAGCTGCTGAGCGTCGAGGCCTGGGGCGGTGCGACGTACGACGTCGCCCTCCGGTTCCTCGGCGAGGACCCGTGGGAGCGCCTGGCCTCGCTACGCGAGGCGATGCCGAACATCCCGATCCAGATGCTGCTGCGCGGCCGCAACACGGTCGGCTACACCCCGTACCCGACCGAGGTGACGGACGCGTTCGTCGCCGAGGCCGCCGCCACGGGCGTCGACGTCTTCCGCGTATTCGACGCGCTCAACGACGTCAGCCAATTGCGACCGGCCCTGGAGGCAGTGCTCGCGACCGGCACAGCCGTCGCCGAAGCGGCGCTCTGCTACACCGCCGACCTCCTCGATCCTGCCGAGGACCTGTACACGTTGGACTACTACCTCCGCCTGGCGGAGCAGATGGTCGAGGCCGGCGCGCACGTCATCGGCATCAAGGACATGGCCGGCCTGCTCCGCGCCGGCGCCGCCGAGAAGCTCGTCGGCGCCCTGCGCGAGCGCTTCGACCAGCCCGTGCACGTGCACACGCACGACACCGCCGGTGGGCAGCTCGCGACGCTCCTCGCCGCCGCGCGTGCCGGTGCGGACGCGGTGGACGTCGCCTCGGCGCCGATGGCCGGCACGACGAGCCAGCCGAGCATGTCCGCGCTGGTCGCCGCCCTGGCCCACACGGAGCGCGACACCGGACTGTCCCTCGACGCGGTCGGCGACCTCGAGCCCTACTGGGAGGCGGTCCGTCGGGCCTACGCCCCGTTCGAGTCCGGGCTCCCCGGTCCGACGGGTCGGGTCTACAAGCACGAGATCCCCGGTGGTCAGCTGTCGAACCTCCGCCAGCAGGCGATCGCGCTCGGCCTGGGCGACCGGTTCGAGCAGGTCGAGGACTGGTACGCCGCGGCGAACCGGATCCTCGGACGCCCGACCAAGGTCACGCCGTCGTCGAAGGTGGTCGGCGACCTCGCGCTGCAGCTCGCCGCGGTGAACGCCGACCCGGCCGACTTCGAGCAGAACCCGGACAAGTACGACATCCCGGACTCCGTCGTCGGGTTCATGGCCGGCGAGCTCGGTGACCTGCCGGGTGGCTGGCCGGAGCCGTTCCGGACGAAGGTCCTGGCGGGCCGCGACGTCCGCCTCGAGATCACCCCGGTGCCGGACGCCGAGCGCGCGCACCTCGACGCCGCGGGGCCAGAGCGCCAGCAGGCGTTGAACCGACTGCTGTTCCCGCAGCCCACGGCCCAGTTCGAGCGGGTGCGCGAGCAGTACGGTGACCTGTCCGTGGTGCCGACCGTCGACTACCTGTACGGGCTGCACCCCGGGCAGGAGCACGTCGTGCCGCTCGGCAAGGGCGTCAACCTGTTCGTCGGGCTCGAGGCGATCGGCGAGGTCGACGACAAGGGCATCCGAACGGTCATGGCCACGATGAACGGGCAGCTCCGCCCGGTCTCGGTCCGTGACCGGTCGATCGAGGTCGAGACGAAGGTCGCCGAGCAGGCCGACAAGTCCGACCCGAAGCACGTCGCCGCGCCGTTCTCCGGTGTGGTGACGCTCAAGGTCGCCGTCGGTGACGTCGTCGAGGCCGGAGCGGCCGTGGCGAGCATCGAGGCGATGAAGATGGAAGCGGCCATCACGGCGCCCGTGGCGGGCACCGTCGGCCGTCTCGCGATCCCGGCGACCCAGCAGGTGGACGCCGGCGACCTCCTGGTGGTGCTGCAGTAAATTGACCGTCCGTCCCATCCGACTGTTCGGCGACCCCGTCCTCCGTTCGCCTGCGGACCCGATCGCTCCGGCGGCACTCGGGTCGAGCGGGGTCCGCGACCTGGTGCAGGACCTGATCGACACCGTCAAGGAGCCTGGCCGCGCCGGTGTGGCCGCGCCGCAGATCGGTGTCGGACTCCGCGCGTTCTCGTACAACGTCGACGGCGAGGTCGGGTACGTGCTGAACCCCGAGGTCGTCGAGGTCTCGGGGGAGCCCGAACTCATGGAGGAAGGGTGCCTGTCCGTCCCCGGGCTCGGCTACCCGACCCGGCGGCACCCGTACGCCAAGGTCCGTGGCGTCGACGTCGACGGCGCCCAGGTGGTGCTCGAGGGCACCGGGCTGATGGCAGAGGCGCTGCAGCACGAGGTCGACCACCTGGACGGCACCGTCTACGTGATGACCCTCGAACCAGAGGTCCGACGGCAGGCGCTTCGGGACATCCGGGCGCAGGAGTGGTTCCACTGATCCGCCGGTCATGAGTGCCTGCTCATGACACCCCCACGGGGGATTGTCGCTTTGTCCTGACGAAGAGGTACCGTATCGGCGTCGGCCTCCCACCGACGACCATCCCATCCCCCCAGGACTCCCGCATGACCAGTCAGACTGACGAGCTGAGCTCGCACCGCACCCGCACCAACCGTCGTCCGGCCGACACCACGGTCGCCACCGGTTCGATCGCCGTCCTCGACGCCCCCGCGACGGAGCAGTCGCCGGAGGCCTGAGCCTCGCGCGCTCCTGCACCCCGCGCGCTCCTGCACCCCGCGCGCACCTGGCGGAATCGGGCATACCTGGTCGGAAGAACCGACCTGGTACGCCCGATCGGTCCCGGTACGCCGAGACGACGGGGTCGCGCCCCGCGCGCACCGCAACCGCCTGGAGGCCCGGTGCCGGTCCCGTGGACCGGCACCGGGCCTCCAGGCCGTTGCGCCTGCACCCCGCGCGCACCTGGCGGAATCGGGCATACCTGGTCGGAATAACCGACCTGGTACGCCCGATCGGTCCCGGTACGCCGAGACGATGGGGTGCTACGCGCTACGCGCGGCGCGCGCGACGCTCCTCGATGACGGGCGTCGCAGTCGTCTGCATCTTCGACCCCGAGTAGATGTGGTCGATGTCGGCCGCGAAGTCACGCAGGATGACCGACCGCTTGATCGTCAGCTTCGGCGTCAGGTGTCCGGAGCCCTCCGTCAGCTCGGTGTCCAGGATCGTGAACGACCGGACCGACTCGGCTCGTGAGACCCGGCCGTTCGCGGCGTCGATCGCCTCTTGCACGGCGGTGAGCACGCGTTCGTCGTACGCGGCCTCGTGCGCGGAGAGCGCCGGGGTGATCCCGCGGCTCTCGCACCACCCCGGGAGCATCTCGCGGTCGAGCGTGACGAGGGCGGCGATGAAGGGTTTGCCCTCGCCGACGACCACGACCTGCCCGATGAGCGGGTGTTCGCGGACGCCGTCCTCGAGCGGTGCCGGTGCGACGTTCTTGCCGCTCGCGGTGACGATGAGTTCCTTGGCGCGTCCGGTCACCGTCAGGACGCCGTCGTCGTCGAGCCGTCCGAGGTCGCCCGTGCGGAACCAGCCGTCGTCGGTGAACGCCCGCTCGGTGGCCTCGTCGTTCCGCCAGTAGCGGTCGAACACGTCGACGCCGCGGATCAGGATCTCCTGGTCGTCGGCGATCCGGATCTCGACCCCGGGGAGTGCCGGTCCGACCGTCCCGATGCGCAGGTCCGCCGCGCGGTTCACGGTGGCGGGCGCGGTCGTCTCGGTGAGTCCGTAGCCCTCGAGGATGAGCACGCCGATCGAGCGGAAGAAGTGCGAGAGCCGCGGTGAGAGCGGCGCCGAGCCACTGACCGCGTACTCGGTGCGGCCACCGAGGGCGTTCCGGAGCTTCGCGTAGACGAGCTTGTCGAACAGCTTGAACTTCAGGCCGAGCACGAGCGGGACCCGACCGGCGGCCAAGGCCTCGGAGTGGGCGACCGCGGTGTCCGCAGCGGCCCGGAAGACCTTCCCCTTGCCGCCGAGGTCGGCCTTCTGCTCGGAGGCGTTGTAGATCTTCTCGAACACCCGGGGGACCGCCAGCAGGAAGGACGGCTTGAACGACGACACGGCGTGCATGAGGTCCTTCGTGTCCGGCTCGTGGCCGACCAGCACCCCGGCCGACACGGACATCGCCGCGATGAAGCGGGCGAACACGTGGGCCATCGGGATGAAGAGCAGGGTCGAGGCGCCGTCCGCGACGACCTCGGGCATCGCGACACTGGCGTTCTCGACCGTCGCGGTGAAGTTGTCGTGCCGCAGGACGCACCCCTTCGGGCGTCCGGTCGAACCGGAGGTGTAGATGATCGTCGCGTCGTCGTGGCCGTGCACCGATGCCGTCCGCGCGTCGAGTTCGTCGTCGGTGACGTCCTCGCCGAGCCGGGTCAGGTCGTCGAGCCCGCCGCCGTCGATCGTCCAGTGCTGCCCGAGGTGCGGCAGGTCCGGGGCGATCGAGGCGACCCGACGCGCGTGCTCCTCCTGCTCGACGACGATCGCGACGGCCTCGGAGTCGGAGAGGATCCACCGGACCTGGTCGGGGGAGCTCGTCTCGTAGACGGGCACGGAGACCAGGCCCGCCGTCCACACCGCGAAGTCGACGAGGGTCCACTCCAGGCGGGTGCGGGACAGGATCGCGACGTGGGCGCCGGGCTCGAGGCCGGCGGCGACGAAGCCCTTCGCGATGCCGCGGACCCGTGCGAGCACCTCGCCGGCGGTGATCGTCGTCCACGTGTCGCCGTGGCGCTGGGCCAGGATCGGACGCGACGGCGTCAGACGGGCGCGGTCGCCGAGCAGCCGCGCTGCGGAGCCGTGGTCAGGAGCGACGGGGCCGCTCGTCGGACGCGAGGCGTGCCTCCCGGTCGGGACCTGACTGGCGCGTTCGGGTCGCTGATCGTTCACGGTGACTCCCTTGTCTGCCGGTTCGATTCGAGGGCGCCTCATCCTGCGAGGCGACACAGTCAGCATAGGACGCGTCACCGGGCGTTCCGTGAGTTCGCGGTGAACCGGTAGGCTCTTGGACCGTGCACGCCATCGGAATCGACATCGGGGGCACCAAGATCGCGGGAGCGGTCGTGACGGAACTCGGCGAGATCATCGCCGAGGACCGCGTGGCCACCAACGCTGCGGACCCGAACGCCATGCTCGACGACGTCGTCTCGATGGTCGAGCGACTCAGCTCCGGCCACGAGGTCGGCGCGGTCGGCGTCGCGGCCCCGGGCTTCATCGACGCCTCGCAGTCGATCGTCTACTACACGCCGAACATCCGGTGGCGGAACGAGCCCCTGCGCCAGAAGCTGCAGCAGCGCCTCGGCGACCTGCACATCACGGTGGACAACGACGCCAACGCCGCCGGGTGGGCCGAGTTCCGCTTCGGCGCCGGCCGGCTCGTCTCCGACATGACGATGCTCACCATCGGTACCGGTGTGGGCGGCGCCATCGTGACCGAGGACCGCCTGTTCCGTGGCGGGTTCGGAACTGGCGGCGAGATCGGCCACCTGCGCATCGTGCCGAACGGCCTGCCGTGCGGCTGTGGCGCGCGTGGCTGCATCGAGCAGTACGGTTCCGGCCGTGCCCTGCAGCGGATGGCGAACGACGTCGCCGACGCCGGCGGCATCGGATCCGCGCTGGCCGACGCGCGCGAAGCCAACGGCGGCGAGCTCGACGGACACATCGTGGGCGACCTGATCCTGGCCGACGACCCGGGTGCCCTCGCGGCGCTCCGCCGCCTCGGCCGTCACCTCGGTGAGGCCTGCGCCTCGCTGTCCGCGGTGCTCGACCCGCAGCTGTTCGTGTTCGGCGGCGGGGTCGCCAGCGCGGGGGACCGGCTGCTCGACCCGATCAAGCAGGCGTACCTCAACAACCTGCCGGCGCGTGGCTACCACCCCGAGCCGGACTTCGTGATCGCCGAGCTGGTGAACGACGCCGGAGTCGTCGGCGCCGCCGACCTGGCCCGCATCCACGCCCGCACGGCGTAACCGCGTACCGGCCCGCACGGCGTAGGGTCGCTCAGGCCCACCCCACCACCTGGAGTCGTCGATGACCTACTGGCTGCTGAAGAACTTCCTGCTCGGCCCGCTCATCCTCACCCTGTTCCGCCCGTGGGTGGTCGGCCGTGAGAACGTCCCCGCCAAGGGCCCGGTCATCTTCGCGTCCAACCACATCTCCTTCATCGACTCGGTGATCCTGCCGGCCGTGCTCGACCGGCGGCTGTCCTTCCTGGCGAAGAGCGACTACTTCACCGGGCGGGGGCTCAAGGGCTGGGCGACGAAGACGTTCTTCAACGCCATCGGCCAGCTGCCGATCGACCGCTCCGGCGGCAAGGCGTCCGAGGCCTCGCTCCGCACCGGCCTGCAGGTCCTGGCCCGCGGCGAGCAGCTCGGCATCTACCCGGAGGGCACGCGCAGCCCCGACGGCAAGCTCTACCGCGGTCGCACCGGCATCGCGCGGATGATCCTCGAGGGCCGGGTGCTCGTCGTCCCCGTCGCCATGGTCGGCACGCGTGAAGTGCAGCAGATCGGGCAGCGCTTCCCGAAGATCAAGCGCGTCGGCGTGGTGTTCGGCAAGCCGCTCGACTTCTCGCGCTTCCAGGGCTTCGAGACCGACCGGTTCATCCTGCGCAGCGTCACCGACGAGGTCATGCACGAGCTCGCGGGGCTGAGCCGTCAGGAGTACGTCGACGTGTACGCGACGAGCGTCAAGGAACGCGCGAGCTCCGCACGCGAGGCAGTCATGCGGGAACGGAAGTCGTCGCCCGCACGTTAGGCTCTGATGGTCCCGGCACTCCGCCAGGACGCCCGTTCTGCCGCCTTCCGGCGGCCAGGCGGGCCGCCCGCACAGAACACCGAGGTAACGCCCTTGTTCGAGTCGACCGACTTCGTCGCCCTGCAGGATCCGGACGTCATCGAGGGCCTCGACTATTGGCGCACCCTCCCCATCAAGCAGCAGCCCACGTGGCCCGACGCCGCAGCGGCCGAGGCTGCCTCGGCCGAGATCGCCACGCTGCCGCCCCTCGTCTTCGCGGGCGAGGTCGACAAGCTCCGCGAGCGGCTCGCCGCCGCCGCACAGGGCAAGGCGTTCCTGCTGCAGGGCGGTGACTGCGCCGAGACCTTCGCCGGCGCGACCGCCGACTCCATCCGCGACCGCGTCAAGACGATCCTGCAGATGGCCGTCGTCCTGACCTACGGCGCGTCGATGCCCGTCATCAAGATGGGTCGCATGGCCGGGCAGTTCGCCAAGCCGCGCTCGAGCGACTTCGAGACCCGCGGCGACGTCACGCTGCCCGCCTACCGCGGCGACATCGTGAACGGCTACGACTTCACGCCGGAGAGCCGGACGGCCGACCCGCGCCGCCTGGTGCAGGGGTACCACACGGCCGCGTCGACGCTGAACCTCGTCCGCGCCTTCACGCAGGGTGGCTTCGCCGACCTGCGCCAGGTGCACTCGTGGAACAAGGGCTTCGCGTCGAACCCGGCGAACGCCCGCTACGAGCACCTCGCCAAGGAGATCGACCGCGCGATCCGCTTCATGGACGCCTGCGGTGCCGACTTCGAGGCGCTCAAGCACGTCGAGTTCTACGCGTCGCACGAGGGTCTGCTCATGGACTACGAGCGCCCGATGACCCGCATCGACTCGCGGTCCGGTCTGGCGTACGACACCTCCGGCCACTTCATCTGGATCGGTGAGCGCACGCGTGATCTCGACGGTGCCCACGTGGACTTCCTGTCGCGGGTGCGGAACCCGATCGGCGTGAAGCTCGGCCCGACCACGAGCGTCGACGACATGAAGGCCCTGGTCGATAAGCTCGACCCGAACCGCGAGCCCGGCCGTCTGACGTTCATCACGCGCATGGGTGCCGGCAAGATCCGCGACGAGCTGCCCAAGCTGCTCGAGGCGATCAAGGGGATGGACGCCAACCCGCTGTGGGTCACCGACCCGATGCACGGCAACGGCCTGACCACGCCCACCGGCTACAAGACCCGTCGGTTCGACGACGTCGTGGACGAGGTCCTCGGCTTCTTCGAGGCGCACCGGCAGGTCGGCACCTACCCGGGTGGCATGCACGTCGAGCTCACCGGTGACGACGTCACGGAGTGCCTCGGCGGGTCGGAGCACATCGACGAGGCCACCCTCGCCACCCGCTACGAGTCGCTGTGCGACCCGCGGCTGAACCACATGCAGTCGCTCGAGCTCGCGTTCCTCGTGGCCGAGGAGCTCGGCGCGCACCCGCACGTGCGCGCGTAGCGCGCAGCGGGTCGGATCAGTCCCGCCAGAGCGACAGAACCCCGCGAACTGTTCGCGGGGTTCTGTCGCTTCCGCGTACCGGACGGGAGGCCCGTGGCGGCCCCGCCCCGCGCCTCCCGTCCGGCGTGCCGGTTGCGTCCACTTCGCGCCCCGCGACGCGTTTCCCGCGCCGGTTCGCGAAAGCGACAGTGTGCCGCCGATGTTCGACGGCACACTGTCGCTTTCGCGGTGCCTTCGGCGACGCCGAGCGGACAGGTGTCGCTTCGGCGGACCGGACCGGACCGGTCGGGCGGGCGCGCCTACTGGTCGTAGGAGAGCGTCACCGTGTCGCCGCGGTACACCGTGGCTCCGGCGCCCGGGTCGGTGCCGGTCACCGGCAGCGACGACTTCCAGTCGTAGAACCCGCACAGGATGTTCGTGCAGTCGGGCACGGCGACCTTGAGCCCGAGGCCCTCGAGTGTCGCGGTGGCCTCGTTGATGGTCGAGCCGACGACGCCGTCCTCGGGCAGGGTGATCGGCGTCGGGCCCTTCGAGACGACGACGTCGATCGCGCTGCCGCGCACGGCGGGGGAGTCCTGCACCTTCGCGGAGACGATCTGTCCGGTGGGGACGTCCTCGCTGAACTCCTCGGTGCGGGCTCCGAGGATGAGGCCGACCGCGTCGAGCTCCGTGGAGGCCTGGTCGACGGTCTTCCCGACGACGTCCGGCACGGCGCCGAGGGACACCGTGAGCGTGACCGGGCCGGTCTCGCCGTAGGCCTTGACCGACGTCAGGTCGAGCGCCTTGCCGCCGGACGCCCGGCCGGTCGCCGCGATGACGGTGTCCTTCGCGGCGTCGGCCGAGAACTCGTACCGGTTGTCCTGCAGCTCGAAGTCGTCGTCGAGCGCCGCGGTGACGGTCGAGATCGGCTGCCCGACGATGGCCGGCAGCGCGATCATCTTCGGCCCGTTCGACACGACGAGCTGCACCGACGTGCCCTTCTGCACCTCGCGCTTCGCGGCCGGCTTGGTGATGGACACCTGTCCCTTCGCGACGACGGCGTCGAACCGGGTTCCGGTCTTCGACGCCGCGTGCAGGCCCTGGGCTTCGAGCAGCTGCCGGGCCTGCGAGACCGACTTGCCCGTCACTTCGGGGATGCGCACGTTGCCACCCGGCCCCGGCCCGAAGTACCAGCCGAAGCCCGCGCCGATGAGCAGGAGCACGACGAAGACAGACAGAGCGATCCAGCCGCGCTTGCGACGCTTCGCGGAGAGGTCGGCCAGGCGCTGTCCCGCGGGTGAGAGCACCCCGGGCTGCGCGCCCGTGCGGCGCGGGCCCGGACCGGTGTTGCGGTTTCGAGTCGTGGGAAGCCCGCGGTCGGGGCTGTCGATGATCGCCGTGGCATCGGTGGCCGCCGGTGCGTCGGCGGCAGCATGGGCACCAGCGGCAGCAGCGCCGACACCGGCAGCGGTCCCGCCGCCGGACGGCAGGATGGCGGTCGCGTTCTCGGGCCGCAGCACGGCGGTCCGGTACTGGCCCGTGGCGCGCTGCTGGTTGCCCGCCATGTGGTCGAGCATCTCGCGCGCGTCGCGCGGGCGGTCCTCGGGGTCGCGGGCGGTCGACCAGGCGACGAGCTCGTCGAGCTCGGGCGGGACGCCGGACACCGCGGCACTCGGGACGGGCACCGTGTCGTTCGCGTGCTGGTAGGCGATCTGCATCGGCTGCTCGCCCTTGTAGGGCTGTTCGCCGGTGAGCATCTCGTAGAGCATGATGCCGAGCGCGTAGATGTCGCTGCGCGAGTCGGCGGCGCCACGGGTGACGAGCTCGGGGGAGAGGTACGCGATCGTGCCGAGCAGGGCGGCCCCGGTCGCGGTGTTCGCCGTCGTCGCCCGGGCCAGGCCGAAGTCGCCGAGCTTGATGCGGCCGTCGTCGGCGAGCAGGACGTTCTCGGGCTTCAGGTCGCGGTGCACGATGCCGGCGCGGTGGGCCGACGCGAGGCCCGCCAGCACGGCGCGCAGGATGTCGGTCGCCTGCTCCGGCGTCAGGGCGTGGTGCTCCTGCAGCAGGTCCCGCAGCGTGATGCCCGGGATGTACTCCATGACGATGTACGCGGTGTCGTCCTCGGCGCCCTGGTCGTAGACGCCGACCAGGTTCGGGTGGGACAGCCGCGCGGCGGACCTCGCCTCTTGGATGAAACGCTCACGGAAGGCCTGGTCGTCGGCCAGGTGCCCGTGCATGATCTTGATCGCGACGCGTCGCTCGAGGCGGACGTCGGTCGCGAGGTAGACGGTCGCCATGCCCCCGCGCGCGATGCGGGAGCGGACGCGGTACCGCTGATCGATCATGCGACCGATCATCGGATCCGTGGCGGCGTTGGTGGTCATCGGCGGCATTCTACGAATCGAGACTGCACGGGACCGCACCGGCGCACCGGTCGTGACCCAATCTCGATCTTCCGGATGAGACTCAGAGGGTGGCCAGCCAGCCCTGGGCGGCGCTCGCCCAGTTGGCGTAGGCCTTGGGGTAGGCGGAGAGCTGCACGGCCTGGGCGGCGTCGGTGATGCTCATCGACGACCACCCGGGCACGTCGAGCAGCCCGCGGGTCTTGCCGACGTTCGGGTTGCTGCGACCACCGAAGAACAGCTTCGTCGCGTACGCGGGGTCCTGCAGCTTCGCCGCGCTGCCCCAGCCCTGGCTCGGCCGCTGCTGGAACAGGCCGACCGAGTCGCGGTCGCCGTGGGGCAGGTTGCGCAGGCTCGACTCCTGCATCGCGGCGGCCAGGGCCACCACGATGCCGCGGTCGGACACCCCGAGGGAGCGGCCGACGGCGACGATGGTGGCCGCGTTCTGGCGCTGCTCGGCACTCAGTCCGACGGCGGCGCTCACCGCGGCACGCGACGGCGCCGCAGCGGTCGTCGCAGCAGTGCTCGACGACGGGATGACGAGGGTCTTGCCCGCGTAGATCGTGCTCGTGTACGTCAGGCCGTTCGCCGACAGCAGCGAGGCGACGGAGACGTGGTGGGACGCAGCGATCGAGCCGATCGTGTCGCCCGAGGAGATCTTCACACTCGACTTCGACGAACCGGACGAACCCGACGACGCTGCGGCCGTGGACACCGAGCCGCCACCGGACGAGCCGTGCGGCACCCGGAGCGTCTGACCGGGGTAGATCACGCTGCGCTGCGAGAGCTTGTTGGCGCTGAGGAGCGCTGTCGTCGACACGCCGACCCGCGACGCGATGCCGGACACGGTGTCGCCCGACTTCACGTGGTAGCTCGAGGTACTCGACCCCGACCCCGACCCCGACCCGGACGTCGATCCGGCGCTCGTGGTCGTGCGCGCCGTCGTCACCGCGGGCGTCGACGCCAGGTGCAGCGTCTGCCCGGGGTGGATGATCGTGTTCCAGCCGAGGCCGTTCCGTACCAGGACCTCCTGCGCCGACAGGCCGAAGCGGGCGGCGATGCCCGAGACCGTGTCGCCCTGACGGACGGTGTACGTCGTGGGGGCGGCTGCCGTCGTCGTCGCGGCGACCGTCGTGACGACGGTCTGCGACGGACGTGCGACCGCGGTGCCGAAGACCGGACGGTTGCCGACGTTGCGGTCCTGGTCGACGTGGCGCTTGTGGTTCGAGTCCGCGTCGTCGTGTCGCGGTTCGGCGTGCGCGATGGGGCCGGTCAGGCCGGCGGTCACCGCGATCGTGCCCGCGAGGACGATGGGCATGGTCGCGAACCGGGCGGATCGTGCGCGCCGGGCGGCTTCGTCTGCAGCGTTGTCCACGGTTTCTCCTGATCTCGACTGTCCCGTGCGCGTGCATGCGCGCACTCACAGGTGGCACAACGCTGGCATGGTGTGATTCCCAAGTCAACCAGAGAGCCGGATGTGGTGCGTGTGACGAATGTGACGAACGGTACGTACTCACTCGGTGCCTCGCTCTGGCACCATGGGCGTGTGAGTGCTGCACCCGTCGACGACCTCTCCCTCTCCGAGCGCTGGCTGACCGTCCCCGAACTGGTGGACCTGTTCAGCACCAGCCCCGGCCGGATCCACCGCCTGTTCGAGGAGAAGACCCTGCTGGCGGCCCGCGTCGGCGGCGTCCTGCGCGTGCCGAGCGAGTTCCTCGAGGACCGCGAGCCCATGCCCGAGCTGCGTGGCACCCTGACCGTGCTCAGCGACAACGGCTTCACCGACGACGAAGCCGTCCGCTGGATGCTCACCGTCGACGACTCGATGGGCGTCTCGCCCATCGCGGCGCTGCGCGCCGGTCGCAAGGCCGAGGTGCGTCGCGTGGCCCAGTCGCTGCTCTAGACGCGTTCCGAGCAGACGGGAGGCCCGGTGCCAGCTGGCACCGGGCCTCCCGTCTGTCCTGGTGTCGCGTCTACGACGACCGGCGGCTGACCGTGTCGGCCAGCGACGCGAGCTGCTCCCGTGCCGACGGTGTCAACGGCGACGCGTCGAGCGCCGCCTTCGCACGCTGCACGTGCCGGTCGATGGAACGCTCGACCGCGGCGACCGCACCGGATTCGGTGAGGGTGGCGCGGAGCATCTGCACCTGCTCCTCGTCGAGGTCGGGGTCGCCGAGGAGCTCGTCGAGCAGCTGTCGCGGGCCACTGGCCAGCGCCTTGCGGGCCGAGGCGATGAGCACGGTCCGCTTGCCCTCGCGCAGGTCGTCGCCGGCGGGCTTGCCGGTGACCTCGGGGTCGCCGAACACGCCGAGCATGTCGTCGCGCAGCTGGTAGGCGACGCCGAGGGGGAGCCCGAAGGCGCGGAGGCCCTCGAGCTGCGAGTCGCTCGCGCCGGCCACCAGCGCGCCGATGACGAGCGGTGCCTCGATCGAGTACTTCGCGGACTTGAAGACGATGACGCGCTGGGCGCGGAGCAGGTGCTCGGACTCGTCGATGACGGGCCAGGCGGTCTCTTCGTGCACGTCGAGGTACTGGCCCGCGGTGACGTCGAGGCGCATCGCGTGGAACTCCTGGCGCACGATGCGGGCGCGCACCGGGTCGAGGAGTGCGAGGCCCTCGTCGAACACCGAGTCGCTGAGGGACAGCAGCAGGTCACCGAGCAGCAGCGCCGAGTTCGTGCCGTACTGCCCGCGGTCGCCGACGAAGCCGGACTCCTGGTGGAGGGACTCGAACCGGCGGTGTGCTGCGGGACGCCCACGGCGGGTGTCCGAGCGGTCCATGATGTCGTCGTGCACCAGGGCTGCTGCGTGGAAGACCTCGAGCGCTGCGGCGACCGTGACGATCGCCTCGGCCGTGGTCTGACGGGAGCCCTCCGCCAGCGGGTCGAACGAGCCCGATCGGCCCGCCACCGACTGCCACCCCCAGTAGCAGAACAGCGCCCGGAAGCGCTTGCCGCCGGACAGTAGATCTCGGGCGTACAGGTCGAACGGGGCGAGATCGGGGCTGATCGCGAGGAGCCGTTCACGCTGCTCGTCGAGTGCCCGGTCGATACGCGCCGATACGAGGTCCACTAATCGCGTACTCTCAGCCACAGTCCCTACCCTAGTGGAGCGGTTGGGACATAGAATTGGTCCACTCAACCGAGTGTTTTCCAGCCCGGTTGTTCAACCCCGCGTCGATCCCAGGAACAGAGGGAACCAAGATGCCGCTCTCGGAACAGGAGCAGCGCCTTCTCGAAGAGATGGAGCGCAGCCTCTACCAGAACGATTCCGATTTCGTGGCGCGTGTCACACGTCGACAGGGTCGTCCGACGTACACGGCCATCACGCTCGGAGTGCTCGGTGCACTCGCCGGCGTCGCGATCGTGATCGTCGGTCTCGTGATCAAGGCCCCGCTGCTGGGCATCCTCGGCTTCGTCGTGATGCTCGCCGGTGTCCTCTTCGCGTTGCGCCCGGGCATGCGTGCCCCGAAGGCGAAGCCCGCTCGACCGGGTGCGCCCGCGTCCGGTGGTTCCGCTCGTCCGGCGAGCGGCGGCGGGTCCTTCATGGACCGCATGAACGACCGCTGGGACAAGCGGAACGACCAGGGGCAGTAGCAGCCCTCCACACTCCTCCCTCGTGACGGGGCCGGCCATCGGGCCGGCCCCGTTTCGCGTGCCCGCGGGCGCCCCGCGTCGAGCGTCGTCGAGGTTCCGAAATCTCGGCATCTCGCGCGCTCGGGCGTCCCTCCGTGGAACCTCGGCGACCTGCGCGCGGCATGTCGTGGAACCTCGGCGCGATGGCTCGGGCGTGGTGAGAGCGTGGCAGGGGCGTCGCGGGAGCGATCGGGCGCAGACGCCACGGCGCCGAGCACCGCCGAGCAGCAGCGCGCCACACGCCGCCACACCCTCGCCACGCGCCGCCGCACCTCGCCGCGCCACAGGGCGCTCCACTGGCTGCGAAAGTCCTCCACTTTCCTCCACGCCCGCCGCTCCCGCCCAGATCCCCGGCACGACGGGCATCCGCCACGGCCGTCCGGGCCTCAGCGCTGCCGAAACGGCCCCAAAAGGGGTGCCATGGGGCGAAAAGGGAGTGGAATTCTGGCCGGGGGGAGGGCAGTGGAGTAAAGTGGGGCTCGCAACGGTCCGGTGGAGCGGAGGGGAGGCCCGACGTGCTGCTCGGTACTCATGCCCCGAAGCTCGACGAGAAGGGTCGCGTGATCCTCCCCGCCAAGTTCCGGGACGAACTGTCCGGGGGACTCGTGATGACCCGCGGCCAGGAACGCTGCGTCGTGGTCTTCAGCGCCCGGACGTTCGAGGAACTCCACGAACGCATCCGGACCGCACCGATGACGTCGAAGCGCACCAGGGACTACATGCGCCTGTTCCTCTCGGGGGCCAGCGCCGAACAGCCCGACAAGCAGAACCGCGTGACGATCCCGCAGAACCTCCGTGAGTACGCGGGGCTCGAGCGGGACCTGACGGTCATCGGCAGCGGTGACCGTGCCGAGATCTGGTCGACCACCGCGTGGGAGGCCTACTACGCCGAAGCCGAAGAGGCGTTCGCCGACAACGACGAGGAGGTGATCCCGGGGATCTTCTGATCCGTGGATCGGGACTCCCAGCCGTGAAGCCCTGACATCACTTCCCCGATGTCAGGTCGCATGGATGGGGATCCGGACCCGCGGCCCGGAAGACGAGGGGCTGCACATGGCCGACAACGACAACGGGACACCACGCTTCCCGCACACGCCGGTGATGCTCGAGCGCATCGTCGACCTGTTCACGCCGACGCTCGACGGACCGGGCAAGGTCGTCGTCGACGCCACGCTCGGCATGGGCGGACACTCCGAGGGGCTGCTCGAGCGGTTCCCGGACCTGACGCTGATCGGTCTCGACCGTGACACCGACGCCCTCGGCATCGCGGGGGAGCGCCTGGCCCGCTTCGGCGACCGCGTCCGCCTGGTGCACACCGTGTACGACGGCATCGTCGACGCGATCGAGGGCGAGGGCTTCCGTCAAGTCGACGGCGTGCTGTTCGACCTCGGCGTCAGCTCGCTGCAGCTCGACCGGGCCGAGCGAGGCTTCGCGTACAGCCAGGACGCCCCGCTCGACATGCGCATGGACCGGACCGAGGGGCAGACCGCCGCCGACGTCCTGGCCACCTACGACGAGGGCGAACTGCGCCGCATCTTCCAGCGCTACGGCGAGGAGAAGCTCGCCGGCCGCTACGCCCGGGCCATCGTCGACCGCCGCGCGAGCGTGCCGTTCGAGATGTCGGGCGACCTGGTGCAGGTGCTCCACGACGCGACACCGGTCGCGATCCAGCGCCAGGGCCACCCCGCGAAGCGCGTGTTCCAGGCGCTGCGCATCGAGGTGAACGCCGAACTCAGCGTCCTGGAACGCGCGATCCCGGCGGCGCTCGACGCCATCGCGGTCGGCGGTCGCATCGTCGTCGAGTCGTACCAGTCGCTCGAGGACCGCATCGTCAAGCGGGCACTGGTGGCGCGCACGAAGTCGAGCGCCCCCGCCGGGCTGCCGGTCGAGCTCCCCGAGCACGCCCCCACCTTCTCCCTGATCGTCAAGGGCGCCGAGCTGGCCGACGAGGCCGAGCGCGCCGCCAACCCCCGAGCAACACCCGTGCGCCTGCGCGCGGCCGAGCGGATCCGGAAGTGACATGAGCACGAACCTCGCACTCGTCGACCCCGCCGTCGTCCCGTCCCGCGCCCCGCGCCCGGACCGCCAGAACCGACCGGAGCTCGTCGAGGTCACGCCGACCGCGGCCCAGCGCCGTGCACGGCCCCGCATCGGCTACGCAGTCACGGCGGTCGTCGCGCTCGGCATCCTGCTGCTCGCCCAGCTCGGCATCAGCATGGTGCTCAGCCAGGGGGCCTACACGCTGAGCGCGCTCGGCACCGAGCAGACGAACCTGTCCCGCACGCAGCAGTCGCTGTCCGAGGAACTCCGGGTGCTCGACTCGCCGCAGAACCTGGCCCGCAACGCGCAGTCCCTCGGGATGATCGCGAACTCCACGCCGGTCTACCTCGACCCCAAGACGGGCCGGGTCTACGGCACGCCCACCCCGGCGGTCGCCGACCAGGCCACCGCAGCGACCTCGAACCAGGTGCCGAACTCCCTGCTCAACGACGTCCCCCTCGCTGCGAAGCAGGGCGACACGTCGACGAGCAAGGAGACGGGCTCGACCACGGGCAGCGCCGGTACCGACGCGAAGGCCGACGACACCGCCGGGAACAGCACCGCCCGCAGCACCACCGGCACCGCCGCGTCTGAGAAGACGAGCGGCGCCAGCGCGTCGGACGGGGGTTCCTCGAAGTCCTCCGTAGAGTCCGACGCGAACCAGCTCCAGGCGCCCTCCACCCGGTGACCTGCGGGTCTGAACCACCCTCAGCACCATCCGGGAAGGACCGCACCGCGTGACGAAGACGATCCGCAACCGCCGACTGCGCTACAGCATCGTGATGATCGCCGTGATCGCCCTCGTGGGTGTCTTCGTGGTCCGCCTCGTCGACATCCAGGTCGTGCAGGCCTCGGCCCTCAACGAGCAGTCGACGCAGAAGCGCAGCATCCCGGTGACGATCTACGGCACCCGCGGGTCGATCGTCGACCGCAACGGCACGGAACTCGCCGACAGCGTCACCCGGTACAACATCACCACCGCCCCGCGCCTGGTCAAGGAGTTCAAGGGCAAGCTCGGTGGGACCCGGGTCAAGGACATCAGCGTGTCGACGGCGCTCACCGCCCTGGCGAAGGCCTCGGGCGGCGACGTCGCGACCATGCGGAAGAACATCGCCGCGAACCCGAAGTCGGACTTCGCGTACCTGGTCAAGGGCCTCGACGTGAAGCACTACGAGGCCGTCACCGACCTCGGCATCCCCTGGATCTACAAGGAGCAGCAGGCGTCGCGGGTCTACCCGACGGGTGCGACCACGGGCAACGTCACCGGCTTCATGGGCACCGACGGCGCACAGGCCGGCCTGGAGTACGCCTACAACAAGTGCCTCGCCGGCACGAACGGCTCGGAGACGTACGAGCGCGGCGAGGACGGCGTCCAGCTGCCCGGCAGCACCGTGACGAAGAAGCAGGCCAAGGACGGCGGCACGCTCGTCACGACGATCGACAGCGACCTGCAGTACATGGCGCAGCAGACCATCGCGTCCGCCGCGAAGACCCTGCAGGCCGAGTCCGCGACGGCCACGGTCACGAGCGTGAAGACGGGCGAGCTGCTCGCGGTCGCCGACTACCCGACGGTCGACCCGAACGACGTCGACGCCACGACCGACAAGGGGGCGTTCGGCTCCCGTGCGCTCACCGACTCCTACGAGCCCGGATCGACGATCAAGGCCGCCATCGCCGCGGCCCTGATCGACCAGGGCAAGTCGAGTCCCACCGACCAGGCGGTCGTACCCTACTCGCGCACCTTCCCCTGGGGCGGCACGATCCACGACTCCGAGTTCCACGAGACCGAGAACCTGACGCTGACCGGCATCTTGCAGAACTCGTCGAACGTCGGCATCACCGAGCTCGGCGCGCGGCTGACGGCCCAGCAGCGGTACGACTACATGCAGAAGTTCGGGCTGTTCGAACCGGAGTCGGCGATCGACTACCCGGGCCAGCCGTCGATGGACTACGGCTCGAGTCCGAACTGGGACCAGCAGACGAACATCAACTCGATGTTCGGCCAGGGCATCTCGACGACCGCGGTCCAGGTCGCCAGCGTGTTCCAGACCATCGCGAACGACGGTGTCCGGATCCCGCTGCACTTCGTCAAGGGCTGCACCACGTCGGACGGCACGACCATCGACGCGCCCGACGTGCAGAAGCAGCGCGTCGTGTCCGCCAACGCTGCGGCCCAGGTCACCGACATGCTCCAGAGCGTGGTCACGGGCGGCACGCTCGTGGGCATGAAGCCGATCTCGGGCTACAACATCGCCGCGAAGACCGGTACCGCCGAGGTGGCCGAGGGCTCGAAGGGCTACGGCGGTCAGCGCATCACCTCGGTGGCCGGAATGGCACCCGCCGAAGACCCCCAGTATGTTGTCACGGTGACGTTCACGAAGCCGCAGACCAACAAGTGGTCGAGCGGAGCGGCTCCGGCGTTCCGCACACTCATGTCCCAGGTGCTCGAGAAGTACCGAGTAGCCCCCTCCGCGTCCGAGGCGAAGCTCTACCCGTCCACGTGGTGAGGAAGAAGGAACACTTGTCCGCACGGATCCCCCCGGTCCTCCGGCCCGAACACCCGACCCCGAGGGCGGTCGCCGAACTCGCGAACGCGTTCGGCCTCCACGTCGTCGGTTCCCTCGACGCCGTCGAGACGACCGGTGTCACGCTGAGCGCCGCCGAGGTGCAGCCGGGTGACGTCTTCGTCGGCGTGCACGGTGCGAACCGGCACGGCGCGGAGTTCTCCACCGAGGCCGCCGAGCGCGGTGCCGTCGCCGTCCTGACCGACGACGCGGGCGTGGAGAGCGCACGAGCGGCTGGCCTGCCGGTCCTCGTCGTGGACGACCCCCGTGCTGCCCTGGGCGACGTGTCCGCCTGGGTCTACCGCACCCACCCGGACGAGGCCACCGACCTGCCGCAGCTGTTCGCCGTCACCGGCACGAACGGCAAGACGAGCACGTCGTACATCCTCGAGGGGATCCTCAAGCAGCTCGGCCTGGTCACCGGCCTGAGCTCGACCGCCGAGCGCCACATCGGCACGCTCAGCGTGACGAGCCGCCTCACCACGCCCGAGGCCAGCGAGATGCACGCGCTCCTCGCCCGGATGCGCGAGAGCGAGGTGCGCGCGGTCGCCGTCGAGGTGAGTGCGCAGGCCCTCAGCCGTCACCGGGTCGACGGCATCGTCTTCGACGTCGCGGCCTTCACGAACCTGTCGCACGACCACCTCGACGACTACGCCGACATGGAGGAGTACTACCAGGCGAAGCTCCCGCTGTTCCAGCCCGAGCACGCCCGTCGCGGCGTCGTCTCGCTGGACACCGACTGGGGCCACCGCGTGGTGCAGGACTCCCGCATCCCGGTCACGACGATCACCGTGCACCCGGACGTCGAGGCCGAGTGGCACGTCGACATCGTCGAGGCGCACGCCGCGTACACCGAGTTCCGCCTGACCGGTCCCGAGGGCCGCGAGCTCACCACCCGTGTGCCCCTGATCGGCTGGCACATGGCCGCGAACGCCGCACTGGCGATCGTCATGCTGGTCGAGGGCGGTTTCGAGCTCGGTGCCATCGCGCACGCGCTCGACAGCAACCACCGCCGCTACCCGGACGAAGACGACCGCGACGAGCACGAGGCCCGAAGCGACCGTGACCGTGACCGCGACGGCGCCGTGCGCCGCGTGTCCGCCATCGAGTGCTACCTGCCCGGCCGGACCGAGCGTGTCTCGGGCGAGCACGGACCGAGCGTCTACGTCGACTTCGGCCACAGCGCCGACGCGTTCGAGAACACCCTCGCGGCCGTCCGCCAGTTCACGTCCGGCAAGGTCCTGATGCTGTTCGGCGCCGACGGCGACCGCGACACCACGAAGCGCGGCGACATGGCCCGCGTCGCGGCGGCCGGCAGCGACATCCTCGTCGTCACCGACCACCACCCCCGCTTCGAGGACGCCGCGTCGATCCGGAAGACCCTGGTCGACGCTGCGCGCGAGGCGTTCCCGGACCACGAGCTGCACGAGGTGAGCCCGCCCGAGGCCGCCATCCGCCTGGCCGTCGGTCTGCTCGGCGAAGGCGACTCCATCCTCTGGGCCGGCCCGGGCCATCAGGACTACCGCGACATCGCCGGTGTACGCACCCCCTACTCGGCACGCGACGAGGCCCGTCAGGCCCTGCGCGAAG
This sequence comes from Curtobacterium sp. PhB170, assembly GCF_003752345.1. Lineage (NCBI taxonomy): Bacteria > Bacillati > Actinomycetota > Actinomycetes > Micrococcales > Microbacteriaceae > Curtobacterium > Curtobacterium sp. PhB170. The sequence continues at coordinate 316,416 of NZ_RJUM01000012.1, read as the reverse complement.
CCGGTTGGGAGCCGAACTCCGGTCCGGCCGAGGACCTCCGATGATCGCGCTCACCCTCGCCGAGATCGCCACCGCGGTCGGCGGCGAGCTGATCGGCGGTGCCCAGGCGACCGACGTCGCCGAGCCCGGCGACCTGGTGGTGGAGGGCTCGGTCGAGACCGACTCCCGCCTGGTCCGCCCCGGCAGTGTCTTCTTCGCCCTGCCCGGCGAGGTCACGGACGGGCGCCGCTTCGTGCCCGCCGCGACCGAAGCCGGTGCCGCGTTGGTCATCACGCCCGAGCGCGTCGAGACCACCGCGCCGCAGATCGTCGTCGCGGACGGCTACGCAGCACTCGCTGCGCTCGCCCACGCGGTCGTCACCCGGGTCCGGATGGCCTCCGCCGACCGCGTCGACGCCGAGGGGCGTCCGGCACCGCTCAAGGTCGTCGGCATCACCGGCTCGAACGGCAAGACGAGCACCAAGAACATGCTCCGGACGATCCTCGAGCAGCACGGCGAGACCGTCGCGCCCGAGGGGTCCTTCAACAACCACGTCGGGGCACCGATCTCGATGCTCCGCGTCACGGACGACACCCGGTTCCTGGTCGTCGAGATGGGGGCCAGCGGCGTCGGCCACATCGCGGCGCTCGTCCGGATCGCCGAGCCGGACGTCGGTGTCGTGCTCAAGGTGGGCCTGGCGCACGCCGGCGAGTTCGGCGGCATCGAGGCGACGCAGCGCGCGAAGTCCGAGATGGTCACCGACCTGCCCGCCTCCGCGACCGCACTGCTCAACGTCGACGACGACCGGGTCGCGTCGATGCGCGACCTGACGGCCGCCCAGGTGGTCGGCTTCGGCACGTCGGCGGATGCCGACTACCGCATCACCGGCATCGAGACGGACCGCAGCGGCACCCGCTTCACCCTCACCGCGCCTCCCGTCGATCAGGAAGGCGACCGTCCGACGGACGGTACCCAGCCTGGAGGCCCGGATCACGTGGACGTGCGCCTCGCGATCCTGGGTGAGCACCACGCGATGAACGCGGCCGCCGCCCTGACGGTCGCCCACCGCTGGGGCGTCCCGTTCGCCGACGGCGCTGCGGCGCTTGCGTCGATGACGCGCGCCGAGCGCTGGCGCATGGAGCTGCTGCAGGGCGGCCCCGCGGGCGTCACCGTCATCAACGACGCCTACAACGCGTCGCCGGACTCGACCGCAGCGGCGCTGCGGACCCTGGCGCAGATCGTGCGTCCGGGGGAGCGGACCGTCGCCGTGCTCGGCGAGATGGCCGAGCTCGGCGAGTTCTCGACCGAGGAGCACGACCGCATCGGTCGGCTCGTCGTCCGTCTCGGCATCGGACAGCTCGTGGTCGTCGGCCGCGGCGCGATGCCCATCCACCAGGCCGCCACCCTCGAGGGATCGTGGGACGGCGAGTCGGTGTTCATCGAGGACGTCGACGACGCCGTCCGGTCACTCCAGGACATGCTCCGCCCCGGCGACGTGGTCCTGGTCAAGTCCTCGAAGTCGGCCGAACTGCGATTCCTCGGCGACCGCCTCGGAGGTGTCACCGAATGATCGCGCTCCTCATCGCCGGCGCTACGTCGCTGGTGTTCACGTTGCTGCTCACCCCGTTCTTCATCAAGCTCTTCCACCGTCTCGGGTGGGGGCAGTTCATCCGTGACGACGGTCCGCAGTCGCACCACACCAAGCGCGGCACCGCGACGATGGGCGGCATCGTCCTCATCATCGGCGCCGTGATCGGGTACTTCGTCGGCCACCTGGTCGGACGTGACTCGATCACCCTTTCCGGCCTGCTCGTGCTGTTCCTCATGGTGGGGCTGGGCTTCGTCGGGTTCATCGACGACTTCCTCAAGGTCCGGCGCCAGCGGAGCCTCGGGCTCGGCGGGTGGGCCAAGGTCCTCGGCCAGGTCATCGTCGGCGTCATCTTCGCCACGGTCGCCCTCGTGGTGCCGACGTCGAACGGCAAGCCCCCGGCGTCGACCATGATCTCCGCGATCCGGGACATCCCGTGGCTCGACTTCATGGCGCTCGGCACGGTCATCGGCACCGTGCTGTTCCTGGCCTGGATCGTGCTGCTCACGGTGTCGACGTCGAACGGCGTCAACGTCGCGGACGGCCTCGACGGTCTCGCGACCGGCTCGAGCATCCTGGCGATCGGCTCGTACGTCATCATCGGCTTCTGGCAGTCCAACCAGATCTGCGGTGGTGCCCGTCTCGACGCGAACACGGAGCACGCCTGCTACACCGTGAGCAACCCGCTCGACCTGGCGGTCGTCGCGGCCGCGGTCTGCGGTGGGCTCATCGGCTTCCTCTGGTACAACACCTCGCCGGCGCAGATCTTCCTCGGCGACACCGGTTCGCTCGGCCTCGGTGGCGCGCTGGCGGGCCTCGCGATCCTCAGCCGCACCGAGCTCCTGCTCATCCTGATCGGCGGCCTGTTCTTCATCGTCACCGGCTCGGTCATCCTGCAGCGGGCGTACTTCAAGATCACCCACGGCAAGCGGATCTTCCGGATGAGTCCGCTGCACCACCACTTCGAGCTGAAGGGGTGGGCCGAGGTGACGGTCGTCGTCCGGTTCTGGATCATCGCGGGGCTCTTCGTCGCCGCGGGGGTCGGCCTCTTCTACCTCGAATGGATCGCACGCGTTGGTTGACCCGGTGTCCTCGTCCTCCCGCCTCCAGTCCCTCGACAGCTGGTACTCCGAGGGGTGGAAGGGCCTGAACGTCGCCGTCCTCGGGCTCGGCGCGACCGGGTTCTCGGTCGCCGACACCCTGGTGGAGCTCGGCAGTGCGGTGACGGTCTACTCGTCCGACGCGCCGTCGGACAGCGTCGAGCTGCTCGACGTCATCGGCGCGCGCTTCGTGCAGACGCCGCTCGACACCGTGCCGGCCGCGCTGCAGGAGCAGGCACCGGACGTCGTCATCGTGTCGCCCGGCCTGCCGCCGCACAACGCGACCGTCGAGTGGTCCGCCCGGAACAGCACCGTCTGGGGCGACATCGAGCTCGCCTGGCGCGTGCGCGACAAGGTCGTGCGCGGTCCGGTCGCGGCGCCGTGGATCACGATCACGGGCACGAACGGCAAGACCACCACGACGCAGCTCACCACCGCGATGTACGAGGCCGGCGGCCTGCGTGCCGTGGCCTGCGGCAACATCGGCGTGCCGGTGCTCGACGTCGTCCGCGACCCGGACGGCTACGACGTGCTCGTCGTCGAGCTCTCCAGCCACCAGCTGCACTACATGGCGACCTCGGGTGACGGCGCGGTCGTGCCGCTCGCGAGCGCCTGCCTGAACATCGCCGACGACCACCTCGAGTGGCACGGCTCCGCCGCGGCGTACCGCGCCGCGAAGGCCAAGGTCTACGAGCGCACCGTGATGGCGTGCGTCTACAACACCGCCGACGACGTCACGCGCGACATGGTGCAGGACGCCGACGTCGTCGAGGGCTGCCGTGCCGTCGGCTTCACGCCGGGGGTGCCCGCGCCCGGGGACGTCGGCATCGTCGAGGACGTCCTGTGTGACCGCGCCTTCAACGAGGACCGTCGGAACAGCGCGCTCGAGCTGTCGACTCTCGCCGACCTCGAGGTCGCCGGGCTCGCCAGCCCGCACATGACGATGAACGTCCTGGCTGCCGCGGCCCTCGCTCGAGCCGGCACCGTCCAGCCGAGTGCGATCCGCTCCGCCGTCCGGGCCTTCCGCGCCGACCACCACCGCACGGAGCTCGTGGCGGAGTCGGCCGGCATCGCGTGGGTCGACGACTCGAAGGCCACGAACCCGCACGCCGCCACCGCCTCGCTCGCGTCGTTCGACACCGTGGTGTGGATCGTCGGCGGTCTGTTCAAGGGCGTCGACGTCGACGGGCTCGTCGCACGCTTCGGCCCGGAGGTCCGTGCCGTCGTCGTGATCGGCACCGACCGGACCCCCGTCCTGGAGGCATTCGCGCGACACGCGTCCGGGGTGCCGGTGCTCCAGGTGGAGACGACGGAAACTGATCAGGTCATGCCCGAGGCGGTCCGGCATGCCGCATCGGTCGCGAGGCCGGGCGACACGGTCCTCCTCGCCCCGGCGGCTGCGTCGTTCGACCAGTTCGGCTCCTACGCCGACCGGGGGCGTCGTTTCGCGGCGGCGGTCCACGAGCACCTGGGAGGCAACGCCGATGGCGACGACGGATCTTCCGAACAGTCGTAGCACGCCGGCGACGGGCAACCCGCGTCGCACGAACGGCGCACTCGTCGCCGTCAAGAACGTCTTCGTCGCCGAGTCCAGCACCTTCTACACGATCCTCGGCGTCACGCTCTTCCTGGTCGTCTTCGGCGTCGTGATGGTCCTGTCGTCGTCGAGCGTCGAGCAGTACGCCGCGACGCACGACTTCTTCGGTGCAGCGTCCCGCCAGGGTCTGTACGCGGTCCTCGGCGTCCCGCTCATGCTCATCGCGAGTCGTGTCCCGACGCGCCTGTGGCGGAAGTGGGCGATGCGGTTGCTCGGTGCCGCCCTCGTCCTACAGCTGCTCGTGTACACACCGCTCGGCATCGACGTCCAGGGCAACCGGAACTGGATCGGCATCGGCTCGTTCACCGCGCAGCCATCCGAGGTCGTGAAGCTCGGGCTGGTGCTCGGCATCGGCGCGATCATGTACGTCAAGCGCGACAAGCTCGACGACTGGAAAGAGGTGTTCATCCCGATCGGGATCGCCTCGCTCCTGTCGCTCGGACTCGTGATCCTCGGTGGCGACCAAGGCACCGCGATGATCATGCTCATCCTGATCCTCGGTGCGCTCTACGTCGGCGGGGCCCGCGCCCGCCACCTGCTCGTCGGCCTGGCGGCGATGGCGGTCATGCTGCCGTTCGTCACGATGGCCTCGTCCTCCCGTCAGGTGCGCATCAGCGCGTGGCTGTCCGGCTGCACCGACTCGAACCAGTACGCCGACCTGTGCTGGCAGCCCGTGCACGGCATGTGGGCGCTGGCGTCCGGTGGCGTGTTCGGCGTCGGACTCGGCAACTCGAAGGCGAAGTGGTCGTGGCTGCCCGAGGCGGACAACGACTACATCTTCGCGATCATCGGCGAAGAGCTCGGCCTGATCGGCGCCGTGGTCGTCCTCGCGCTGTTCGTCGTGCTCGCCGTCGGCATGATCAAGATCATCCGGCAGTCCCGCGACCCCTTCGTGAAGACGGTCACGGGCGGCATCCTGGCGTGGATCATCGGCCAGGCGCTCGTGAACATCGCCGTGGTGCTCGGCCTGCTGCCGGTCCTCGGCGTCCCACTACCCCTGATCTCGGCCGGCGGGTCCGCGCTCATCATGACCCTGGTGGCGATCGGCGTCGTGCTGTCGTTCGCCCGCGACCTGCCCGGCAAGAACGACCCGCGCACCACGAACGCGCCCCTCGACAGCACCACCACGAACGGACGACTCCGGTGAGCAAGTACCTCTTCGCCGGCGGGGGCACCGCCGGACACGTCAACCCCCTGCTCGCGGTCGCCGACCGGCTGACCGAGCGCGAGCCGGACGCCGAGGTGCTCGTCCTGGGCACCGCCGAGGGCCTGGAGTCCCGCCTGGTGCCGATGCGCGGCTACGAGCTCCTGACGATCCCGCGCCTGCCGTTCCCCCGGAAGCTGAACGGCGCGGCCCTGCGCTTCCCGCAGCGCTTCGCCGCGGCGGTCAAGCGCACCGAGCAGATCATCCGCGAGCACGAGGTCGAGGTCGTCCTCGGCGTCGGCGGCTACGCGGCGGCGCCGGCGTACATCGCAGCTCGTCGCACCGGCACCCCGATCGTCGTGCACGAGCAGAACGCGAAGCCGGGGTTGGCGAACCGCCTCGCCGCGTTCCTCACCGAGCACGTCGGCCTGACCTTCTCGAACACCCGACTGCGGCACGGCCGGGTCGTCGGCATGCCGCTCCGGCGCGAGATCGAGTCGCTCGACCGCCGTGCCAGCCGCGCTGAGGCCCTCGCCGAGTTCGGGCTCGACCCGGCTCGCCCGGTGCTCCTCGTCACGGGGGGCTCCTCGGGCGCGCGCAGCATCAACCGCACGATCAACAAGTCGGCGGCGACCATCGTGGGCGCCGGCTGGCAGGTCCTGCACGTGGTCGGGGCGGCGTCGGACATCGGCCCGAGCGACCTCGACGGCTACCACGTGCTCGCCTACTGCGACCGGATGGACCTGGCGTACGCGGCGAGCGACTTCGTCGTGTCGCGCTCCGGCGCCGGCATGGTCTGCGAGCTCACCGCGGTCGGGCTGCCGAGCGTGCTCGTGCCGTACCCTGTCGGCAACGGCGAGCAGCGGCACAACGCGAAGGACGTCGTCGACGCCGGGGGAGCAGTGCTCGTGGCGGACGGGGAATTCGACCCCGACTGGGTGACGTTCCAGCTCCTGACGATCCTGCAGGACCGGGCCCGCATCGCGGACATGACGGTCCGGGCAGGCAGCGTCGGACACCGCGACGGCGCGGACCGGATGACCGACCTCGTCCTGGACGCAGCACGAGGCACCGAACGAGGTGCCGCACGAGGAACCGCACGAGGCAACGGCGCCGCCAGCACCACGGAGGAACCATGACCATCAAGCCGGACCTGACGCAGCCGATCCCGGACGACCTCGGCACCGTGCACTTCGTCGGCATCGGCGGCGCCGGCATGAGCGGCATCGCCCGGATGTTCCTCGCCGCCGGCCACCGCGTGACGGGCAGCGACTCCCGCGAGACCGAGACGACGGGCATCATGCGCAACCTCGGCGCCGCGGTGCACATCGGCCACGACGCCGCGAACGTCGGTGACGCGGACACGATCGTCGTCACGAGCGCGCTCTGGCCGGACAACCCCGAACTGCTCGAGGCGCAGCGCCGCGGCCTACCGGTGCTGCACCGGTCCCAGGCCCTCGCCGCCCTCATCGCCCAGCACCGCCTCGTCGCGGTCGCCGGCGCGCACGGCAAGACCACCTCGACCGGCATGATCGTCACCGCGATGGTCGAGCTCGGCCTCGACCCGAGCTTCGTCAACGGCGGCGTCATCCAGTCGCTCGGCACGAGCTCGGCGCCCGGCTCGAGCGACCTGTTCGTGGTCGAGGCCGACGAGTCCGACGGCTCGTTCCTGCTCTACGACGTCGCCGTGGCCCTGATCACGAACGTCGACGCCGACCACCTCGACCACTACGGCAGCGAGGAGGCCTTCACCGAGGCGTTCGTCGAGTTCGCCGCGAAGGCGAGCGAGCGCGTCGTCATCTCGAGCGACGACGCCGGCGCGAAGACCGTCACGGCGGGCATCCGCGCGCGTGCCGACGCTCCCGAGGTGGTGACCTTCGGCGAGGCCGTCGACGCCGACGTGCGCATCGAGCGGATCATCGAGTCCGCGGGCGTCGAGGTCGCGTTCCGCGCCGGTGGCGAGGCACACCACCTGACCCTCCGCGTGCCGGGTCGGCACAACGCGATCAACGCCGTCGGTGCCTTCGCGGTCCTGACCGGTCTGGGCGTGAGCGCCGCCGACGCGATCCGCGGACTCGAGGCCTTCGGCGGCACCCAGCGCCGCTTCGAACTGCACGGTGTCGAGCGCGGGGTGTCGGTCTACGACGACTACGCGCACCACCCGACCGAGGTCGCCGCGGCGCTCAAGGCCGCCCGCAACGTCGTCGGCGACGGCCGCATCATCGCCATCCACCAGCCCCACCTGTACTCGCGCACCCGTCTGATGGCCGGTGACTTCGCGCGGGTCTACGAGGAGCTCGCCGACCACACGGTCGTCCTCGACGTCTACGGCGCGCGCGAGGACCCGGAGCCCGGGGTCACCGGTGCCCTGGTGCAGGAGCGCTTCGCCGACCAGTCCCGCGTGGAGTTCCTGCCGGACTGGGACGAGGCCGCCGCCCGTGCCGCCGCGGTCGCCCGCGACGGCGACATCATCATGACGCTCAGCTGCGGTGACGTGTACCGGATCATCCCGCAGGTGCTGGGAGCGTTGGGCCGGTGAGGCGACCCGAGGGGTTCGACGAGGGGGACGCCCGCAGGGACACCCCGGTCGAGGGCGCCGACGCGCCCCGGCAGCGTCGTGGCCCCTCGATGCCGCGGCTCCCGTTCCGCGGGCGCACACCCGACGACCGGGAGGCCCGTCCCACGCCCGACGAGTCGGCTGTGGTCGACGAGGCCCCGGCCACCGGTCTCTCCGGAACGCGCCCCCCAGCGGTCGGTGCGCCCCCGAGCGTCGGGGCGCGACGACCGTCCGCGGGCGCGGATCCGACCACCGATGCCGCCGACTCGACGCGCGACCGCGTCGGCACCCTCGCGGGCGCGGCCGGCCGCCGCGTCGGCGCCGGCTTCGGGGCCGTCGCCGGCCGCCTGCGCGAGTACACACCGGACGAGGACCACCGCGACTCGCGCCCCGACGCGGGCAACGCGCCCCGAGGAGACGGGGCGCGACGACCGTCCGGGGGTGCGGCGGGCAGTGCAGGCGACCACGACGCGACCGTGACCGACGTGCTCGACGCGGGGAGTGCCTCCCGGCCGGTCCAGCACGACGACGCACCCATCGGTGCCGGCGTCCGCGCTGCCGAGACGGCGCGCGAGGCGCGCATCGCGAAGCGTCGCCGTCGCCTGCTCGAGCGGGCCGAGGTGCGGCGGTTCACCCGGCGCAGCCGCCACCGTCGCGCCGCCGGGATCACCGCGGCCGGCATCGTGCTCGTGCTCGGCGTCTCGATCCTGGTGGCCGTGTTCTCGCCGCTCATGGCGCTGCAGACGATCGAGATCAAGGGCACCGACCGCGTCGACGAGACCGCGTTGCGACAGGCCCTGTCCGACCAGATCGGCACCCCGCTCGCCCGGCTCGACTTCGACGAGATCAAGCAGGACATCGCCGGCTTCCCGCTCATCGAGAGCTACGTGACCGAAGAGGCCCCGCCGCACACCCTCGTGGTGACGGTGACCGAGCGCACGCCCGTCGTCGCCGTGCAGTCCGGCAGCTCGTTCGACCTCGTCGACCCGGCCGGCATCGTCGTCCAGACGGCGCCGAAGCGTCCGGACACCATGCCGCTCGCCGACATCGCCCGTGCGCGCCTCGGGTCCTCGAGCTTCCGCACCATGACCGAGGTCGTGCTGGCGCTGCCGTCGACCGTCCGGTCGCAGGTCACGCGGGTCGCCGGTTCCACCGCCGACGACGTGACCCTGACGTTGCGCGACACGTCGACGGTGGTGTGGGGGAGCCCGGACGACTCCGAGGCGAAGGCTGCGCTGCTCGCCGCGCTGGTGAAGGACCACTCGGCGCGGAACCCGGGCGTCGTCGTCGAGTACGACGTGTCGGCGCCCGACAACGGCGTGATCCGCGCGAAGGACTGAATTGCCGACCTGATCGGCGACACGCGGCGTGGCGGGGCGACAGTGCGCGGAACCCACCCGTAGCGTCGAAGACAGCACCACATCTACCAGCATTGCCCCTGAACTTCAAGTAGAGGTTGAGGGTTCAACCGGAGGCCTGACTGACGTGACCACGAACCACAACTACCTCGCCGTCATCAAGGTCGTCGGTGTCGGCGGCGGCGGCGTCAACGCCGTCAACCGGATGATCGAACTCGGCCTCCGTGGGGTCGAGTTCATCGCGATCAACACCGACGCGCAGGCGCTGCTGCTCAGCGACGCCGACGTCAAGCTCGACGTCGGCCGCGAGATCACCCGCGGCCTCGGCGCCGGCGCGGACCCCGAGGTCGGCCGTCGTGCCGCCGAGGACCACGCCGAGGAGATCGAAGAGGCCCTCGCGGGTGCCGACATGGTCTTCGTCACTGCGGGTGAAGGCGGTGGGACCGGCACGGGTGGTGCGCCCGTCGTCGCCCGCATCGCCAAGTCGATCGGCGCCCTCACCATCGGCGTCGTCACGAAGCCGTTCAGCTTCGAGGGCAAGCGTCGCCAGTCGCAGGCCGAGAACGGTGTCGCCGGACTCAAGGACGAGGTCGACACGCTCATCGTCGTCCCGAACGACCGCCTGCTCGAGATCAGCGACCGCGGCATCTCGATGGTCGAGGCCTTCGCCACGGCCGACCAGGTGCTCCTCGCCGGCGTGCAGGGCATCACCGACCTCATCACCACCCCGGGGCTCATCAACCTCGACTTCGCCGACGTCAAGTCCGTCATGCAGGGTGCGGGTTCCGCGCTCATGGGCATCGGCTCGTCGCGCGGTGCCGACCGTGCCATCAAGGCCGCCGAGCTCGCCGTCGCGTCCCCGCTGCTCGAGGCCTCGATCGACGGAGCGCACGGCGTGCTGCTCTCGATCCAGGGTGGCTCGAACCTCGGCATCTTCGAGATCAACGACGCCGCGCGTCTGGTGCAGGAAGCCGTGCACCCCGAGGCGAACATCATCTTCGGTGCGGTCATCGACGACACCCTCGGCGACGAGGTCCGCGTGACCGTCATCGCCGCGGGCTTCGACGGCGGCGAGCCGGCGCAGCAGCAGAAGGAGCGTCGCTCGAGCTACGTCGACCCCGAGTCGAGCGCGACGGCCCCCGTCGCCGCCTCGACCGGTGCGATCGAGGACTCCAGCACGTCGAGCCCCTCCTGGGCCTCGCAGGAACACCAGCCGCCGGTGCAGCGCGCCGCCGACCCGGCGTTCGACGACGACGACGAGCTCGACGTCCCCGACTTCCTGAAGTAACCGCTCCATGGCAGGTGATCCGCGCCTCCCGTCCGCCTCGTCCAACGACGACGGACTGGAGGCGCGTCTCGCGTCCGTCAGGAGCGGCATCGCCGACGCGGCGCGCGCCGCAGGGCGCTCGGCCGACGACCTCACGCTGATCGTCGTCACGAAGTACCACCCGGCGTCCCTCGTCCGTGCGCTGGCATCACTCGGCGTCACCGACGTGGGTGAGAACCGCCACCAGGAGGCACAGGCCAAGGCCGCGGAACTCGCCGACCTCGACCTGACCTGGCACTTCATCGGGCAGCTGCAGTCGAAGAAGGCCCGGCAGGTCCGTCGCTACGCGCACGTCGTGCAGTCCCTCGACCGCACGTCGGTCGTGGATGCCTTCGCGCCGACCGAGGCCGAGCCGGATCCGCCGGTCATCGACGGGTTCGTGCAGGTCAACCTGACCGACGATCCCGGTCGCGGCGGCGTGCAACCGGACGACGTCGAGGCGATGGCCGCACGCGTGCTCGAGACCGGCACCATCCGGTTGCGCGGGGTCATGGCCGTCGCGCCGCTGGACGAGGAGCCCCGTGCGGCGTTCGCTCGGCTGCGGGCGATCTCGGACCGGGTCGTTGCGCTCGAGCCCGGCGCCACCGACATCTCGGCCGGCATGAGCGGCGACTACGCCGACGCCGTGCTCGAGGGCGCGACACACCTGCGGATCGGCACCGCAATCACGGGAAATCGGCCGGCGGCACCCTAGCCTCGTTGCAGGGCATCCACGTGCACCAACCTCCGGAGGAACCATGGCCAACCCGCTGAAGAAGACGATGGTCTACCTCGGCCTCGCCGACGAGGAACTCGACTACGAGGACGAGCAGCCGCAGCAGGCCGCGCCCGCGCGCCATCAGGCTCCCGCCACTCCGGCCGCAGCACCGCAGGATGCCCCCGCCCCGGCGGACGCTCCCGCGGCCGCCGCAGCTCCGGCAGCGGCCCCGGCCGCCGCTCCCGCGAAGACGCACACCCACCAGCGCGGCGCCCAGGTCACTCCGCTCCGCCGCTCGCACACGACCGCACAGAAGGCGACCCCGGTCCAGGAAATGAACGAGATCCTCACCGTCCACCCGCGCGAGTACAAGGACGCCCAGTCCATCGCCGAGAGCTTCCGCGACGGGATCCCCGTCATCATCAACCTCTCGCAGATGACCGAGAACGACGCCCGGCGCATGATCGACTTCGCCTCCGGCCTGTCGCTCGGCCTGTACGGCAAGATCGAGCGCGTCACGAACAAGGTCTTCCTGCTGTCGCCCGCACACGTCGCAGTGAGCGGTGAGCCGGCTGAGGTAGAGTCCGACATCGAGGCGAACTTCTTCGCCCAGTCCTGAGCCGTCCCCCGGCCACCCGCCCGTGAGCGTCGTCGCATGACGGCACTCGCCCGAGACGAGCGAGCCCCATCGTGTCCGTGATCCTAGGGATCATCTCCCTCGCCCTCCTGCTGTACTTCTTCGTCATGTGGGGGCGGTTCGCGCTCGACCTCGTGCAGAACTTCAACCGGTCCTGGCGGCCGCGCGGGGGACTGCTCGTGGTCTCCGAGTTCGTCTACACGATCACCGATCCGCCGATCCGCGCGGTTCGGCGGGTCCTGCCGCCGCTCCGCATGGGGCCGGTGGCACTCGACTTCGGCTGGACGATCGTCATGCTCGTCGTGATCATCGCCCGGGTCGTCGTCAACGGCATCGCCGTCGCGGTCTGACACGATCCAGGGTCGATCCAGGTCCGTTCCTGGCTCGATCCGGGCCCGCTCGTGGGCCGATCCAGGTCCGCAACACGCGCCGCGCCGATGCAGCGGTCGTCGTTCCTCCCCGTCGTCGGTGTACGGTGGTCGGGATCGATGCTCGCCTCCGGCGCGGCATCCGCACCACACGTGGCGACTGGTAAGTTCGGTCGCGACGCAAGTGGTTCCACACGTTCAGCAGTTCTATTGAGGTGACGGCAATGGCTTTGACGCCGGAAGACGTAGTCAACAAGCGGTTCCAGCCGACGAAGTTCCGCGAGGGCTACGACCAGGACGAGGTCGACGACTTCCTCGACGAGGTCGTGGTCGAGCTGCGTCGCCTGACCGCGGAGAACGACGAGCTCCGCCAGCGCCTGCAGGCGGCCGAGTCGGCCCCGCAGTCGGCGCAGACCGAGCAGCCCGCTCCCGCGGCAGAGCCCGAACCGGAGCCCGTTCCGGCCCCGGTCGAGGTGGCTCCGGAGCCCGCTCCGGTCGCAGCGGCCGCCCCGGCGACCACGGTCCCGGCGGACGAGGACACCGAGGGCACCACGAACCTCCTGACGCTCGCGCGTCGTCTCCACGAGGAGCACGTCCGCGAAGGTGTCGAGAAGCGTGACGCGCTCATCGCCGAGGGCACCGCCCAGGCAGCGCGTCTCGTGTCCGAGGCCGAGGCCAAGCAGCGCCAGATCATCGCCGACACCGAGAACACGAACCGTCAGCGTGTCCAGGTGCTCGAGCAGGAGCAGCGCCAGCTCGAGGGCAAGATCGACGAGCTCCGGACGTTCGAGCGCGACTACCGCGCCCAGCTCAAGAGCTACATCCAGGGGCAGCTCTCCGAGCTCGACTCCTCGAACGAGCAGTCCGGTCTCACCCCGGCGCCGGCATCGGCGCAGGGCTTCGGCAACTGACGTTGTCGCGACCAGCATCACGAGCGAAGGTCAGTGTCCGCGCGATCGCGGCACTGGCCTTCGCCGCTGTCGTGGTGGTGGCGTTCGACCAGGTCGCGAAGGCGCTGGTCGTCGCGAACCTGCCGTACGGCACCCCCGTCCCGATCCTGGGCGGGGCGCTCCAGTTCCTGTACGTCCGGAACCCCGGGGCGGCGTTCTCCTTCGCGGTGAACATGACGTGGGTGTTCTCGATCATCTCGGCGGCGGTCGTCGTCGCGATCATCATCTACTCGCGCCGGATCCGGTCGATGTGGTGGGCCGTCGTGCTCGGCATGCTGCTGGGCGGCGCGCTCGGCAACCTGATCGACCGACTCTTCCGTGAGCCCGGCTTCGGCCGCGGCCACGTGGTCGACTTCATCTCGACGCCGTGGATGATGCCGGCGATCTACAACGTCGCCGACTCGTTCATCTGCATCAGCATGGTGGTCTTCGTGCTGCTGGTGATCCTCGGGGTGAACCTCGACGGGTCCCGCACGGTCTCCGCCAAGCGCGCTGCGCAGGCGGACACGACGGAGCCGCTCGACGGCGGGGCCGCGTTCTCGGTGCCCGCAACCGACGCAGCAGCGCCCGCGACCGACGCTGCAGCGCCCGCAGCGGACCTGCCGGAGCCGGAGCGGGCCTCCCGTCCGGCACAGCACGACCGGCGCGACGCGCTGGGGCACGACGCCACGTGACCGAGTCGCGTTCTCTTCCCGTCCCCGACGGGCTCGCCGGCGAGCGTGTCGACGCCTCCATCGCGAAGCTCCTCGGGTTCAGCCGGTCGTTCGCGGCCGACGTCGTCGCCGCCGGTGGAGTCCGGGTCGACGGCGTCCCCGTCGACAAGTCCGACCGCCTGCACGCCGACTCGTGGCTCGAGGTCGAGTGGTCCCCGAAGGAGCCGCCGCGCATCGTGCCGGCGGCCGTGCCCGGGATGACGATCGTGCACGACGACGAGGACATCGTGGTCGTCGACAAGCCCGTCGGCGTCGCTGCGCACCCCTCGCCCGGTTGGGACGGTCCGACCGTGCCCGGCGGCCTCGCCGCAGCGGGGTTCACCATCGCGACCTCGGGCGCTGCCGAGCGCGCGGGCATCGTGCACCGCCTCGACGTCGGCACGTCGGGGCTCATGGTCGTCGCGAAGACCGAGCTCGCGTACACCCACCTCAAGCGCGCCTTCAAGGAGCGCACGGTCGAGAAGGTCTACCACGCGCTCGCGCAGGGGCACCCTGATCCGACCTCCGGCACCGTCGACGCCCCCATCGGCAGGCACCCGTCGAGCGACTGGAAGTTCGCGGTCACCGCCGACGGCAAGCCGAGCGTCACCCACTACGAGACCCTCGAGGCGTTCCGGTCGGCGACCCTGCTCGAGGTGCACCTCGAGACCGGGCGCACGCATCAGATCCGCGTGCACATGGCCGCGACCCGCCACCCGCTGGTCGGCGACACGATGTACGGCGCCGACCCGGTCCTGGCGCAGGAGCTCGGGCTGACCCGCCAGTGGCTCGACGCCGTCCGGCTCGGGTTCGACCACCCGCGCAGCGGCGAGTGGGTGTCGTTCCAGGCGGAGTACCCCGACGACCTGCGCCTCGCGCTCGACCGCATCCGAGCCGCTTCGTCCTGACGCGCGCGAGCCGGTCGCGCCGGTCGCGCCGTCGCGCCGTCGCGCCGTCGCGCCGTCGCGTCGTTCGCCGAGGTTCCGAAATCTCGGCATGTCGGCGCGCTGTGCGTCGGTCTGTGGAACCGCGGCGGAGCGCCCGCGGCGTGTTGTGGAACCTCGGCGGGGGAGCGGCGGGGGATCGATGGGCGTGCCGCATCCGTCACGTTCAGACTCCGGCCGGGAGGCCCGTGGCAACCCCGCCCCGTGCCCGCCGGCCGACACGCGCGGGCTCCACCGCCGTGGGGACACGATCTGCTGACTTCGGCCCCGCCGAGCGACGGTTCCTGCACCCTCGCCGGACTGCGCCCGGCGTGTCGTGCGACCTCGGTGTCGGACCGCTCGGACACGCGCGGGTTTGTCCGCGGTCGCGGTTAGGCTGTTCGCGTCCCGCAAGCAGCTCGTTCGACCGGAGGTTCCGTGGCGGATTCCGACTCCTTCGTCCACCTGCACGTGCACAGCGAGTACTCGATGCTCGACGGCGCGGCCAGGCTCGGCGACCTCGTGCAGGAGACCGCTGCGCAGGGCATGCCGGCCGTGGCGGTGACCGACCACGGCAACATGTTCGGCGCCTTCGAGTTCTGGAAGGCCGCCAAGGCCGGCGGCGTCAAGCCGATCATCGGGACCGAGGCGTACATCACGCCCCGGACGCACCGCACGGACAAGACCCGTGTGCGGTGGGGCGACGGCGGTGGGGACGACGTCTCCGGTGCCGGTTCGTACACGCACATGACGATGTTCGCCGAGAACACGACGGGCATGCACAACCTGTTCCGGCTGTCGTCGAAGGCGTCGCTCGAGGGGTACTACTTCAAGCCGCGCATGGACATCGAGCTGCTCGAGGAGTACCACGAGGGCATCATCGCCACGACGGGGTGCCCGTCGGGCGAGGTCCAGACGCGCCTGCGCCTCGGCCAGTACGACGAAGCCGTCAAGGCTGCCGCCGACTACCGCGACATCTTCGGCAAGGAGAACTACTTCGCCGAGGTCATGGACCACGGACTCGAGATCGAGCGTCGGATCATGAGTGACCTGATCCGGCTGGCGAAGGACCTCGACATCCCGCTGGTCGGCACGAACGACCTGCACTACACGCACGCGCACGACGCCAAGTCGCACGCGGCCCTGCTGTGCGTGCAGTCGGG
Source organism: Curtobacterium sp. PhB170 (assembly GCF_003752345.1). NCBI lineage: Bacteria > Bacillati > Actinomycetota > Actinomycetes > Micrococcales > Microbacteriaceae > Curtobacterium > Curtobacterium sp. PhB170. Next base: position 300,336 of record NZ_RJUM01000012.1, on the reverse strand, counting down.
TTCGACGCTGAACGACCCGAACCGGTTCAAGTTCGACGCCGACGAGTTCTACCTGAAGTCCCCGCAGCAGATGCGGCACGTCTTCCGCGACAACCCCGAGGCCTGCGACAACACGCTGCTCATCGCCGAGCGGTGCAACGTCGAGTTCGACACGTCGGCGAACTACATGCCGAAGTTCCCGGTGCCGGCGGGCGAGACCGAGCACTCCTGGTTCGAGAAAGAGGTCGCGAAGGGGCTGGACTACCGGTACCCGGACGGCATCCCGGCCGAGGTGCAGGAGCGTGCCGACTACGAGGTCGGCATCATCAACCAGATGGGGTTCCCGGGGTACTTCCTCGTGGTCTCCGACTTCATCCTGTGGTCGAAGAACAACGGCATCCGCGTCGGCCCCGGCCGTGGTTCCGGTGCCGGCTCGATGGTCGCGTACGCGATGCGCATCACCGACCTCGACCCGATCCGGCACGGCCTCATCTTCGAGCGGTTCCTGAACCCGGACCGTGTCTCGATGCCCGACTTCGACGTCGACTTCGACGACCGGCGCCGCGGTGAGGCGATCAAGTACGTCACCGAGAAGTACGGGTCGGAGCGCGTCGCGCAGATCGTCACGTACGGCACGATCAAGGCGAAGCAGGCGCTGAAGGACTCCTCGCGCGTCCTCGGGTTCCCGTTCGGCATGGGCGAGAAGCTCACCAAGGCGATGCCGCCGCCCGTGATGGGCAAGGACATCCCGCTCACCGGGATCTTCGACAAGGACCACCCGCGCTACAAGGAAGCCGTCGACGTCCGCACCGTGGTCGAGAACGATCCCGAGGCGAAGACCGTCTTCGACACCGCGCTCGGGCTCGAGGGGCTGAAGCGCCAGTGGGGCGTGCACGCGGCCGGCGTCATCATGTCGAGCGATCCGCTCATCGACATCATCCCGATCATGAAGCGGGAGCAGGACGGCCAGGTCGTCACGCAGTTCGACTACCCGGCAGCGGAGTCGCTCGGTCTGATCAAGATGGACTTCCTGGGGCTCCGCAACCTCACGATCATCAGTGACGCCCTCGACAACATCAAGAACAACCGTGGTATCGAGCTCGACCTCGAGACCATGGGACTCGAGGACCCCGAGGCGTACGCGCTCCTGCAGCGCGGAGACACGCTCGGTGTCTTCCAGCTCGACGGTGGGCCGATGCGTGGCCTGCTGCGCCTGATGAAGCCCGACAACTTCGAGGACATCTCCGCGCTCATCGCCCTGTACCGTCCGGGCCCGATGGGTGCGAACTCGCACACGAACTACGCGCTCCGCAAGAACGGCGAGCAGGCGATCACGCCGATCCACCCGGAGCTCGAAGAGCCCCTGGCGGAGATCCTCGGCGGGACCTACGGCCTGATCATCTACCAGGAGCAGGTCATGGCCATCGCGCAGAAGGTCGCGGGGTTCTCCCTCGGCCAGGCGGACATCCTCCGCCGCGCGATGGGCAAGAAGAAGAAGTCCGAGCTCGACAAGCAGTACGCGGGCTTCGAGAAGGGCATGTTGGACAACGGCTACTCGGCCGCGGCGATCAAGATGCTGTGGGACATCCTGCTGCCGTTCTCCGACTACGCGTTCAACAAGGCGCACTCCGCCGCGTACGGCGTGGTCTCGTTCTGGACCGCCTACCTGAAGGCGCACTACCCGGCCGAGTACATGGCGGCGCTGCTCACCTCGGTGGGCGATGCCCGCGACAAGCTCGCGTTGTACCTCAACGAGTGCCGCCGCATGGGCATCAAGGTCATGCCGCCGGACGTCAACGAGTCGATCGGCTTCTTCGCCGCTGTCGGTGAGGACATCCGGTTCGGCATGGGTGCGATCCGCAACGTCGGGTTCAACGTCGTCGACGACATCGTGAAGGCGCGCACCGACAAGGGCGCGTTTGAGTCGTTCCACGACTTCCTGCGCAAGATCCCGATCTCGTCGGCGAACAAGCGGACCGTCGAGTCGCTCATCAAGGCGGGTGCCTTCGACGAGTTCGGCGACTCCCGCCGCGCCCTGGTCGAGATCCACGAGGGCGCGGTCGAAGGCGCCGTCAAGGTCAAGCGTGACGAGGCCCACGGCAACGTCGGCTTCGACTTCGACTCGCTGTTCGCCGAGGTCGCCGAGGAGTCGCCGGCCACCGGTCCGGTGTCGCAGGTGCCCGACCGTCCGGAGTGGTCCAAGCGCGACAAGCTCGCGTTCGAGCGCGACATGCTCGGCCTCTACGTGTCGGACCACCCGCTCGCGGGGCTCGAGATCGAGCTCGCGAAGCACCAGTCGATCACCATCGCCGACCTCATCGCGGCCGACGACTCGGTCGAGGGCGAGACCGTCACGGTCGCGGGGCTGCTGACGAGCGTGCAGCACCGGGTGGCGAAGACGAGCGGCAACCCGTACGGCATCGTCGACATCGAGGACTTCGGCGGCCAGATCGGCGTGATGTTCCTCGGCAAGACCTACCAGGAGTTCGGTCCGTCGCTCGTGGCCGACTCGATCGTGGTCCTGCGCGGTCGTGTGAACGTCCGCGACGACGGCAAGGCCCTGCACGCGGTGAGCATGTTCCAGCCGGCGATCGGCGACGCGATGGGCTCCGGCCCGCTCACGTTGTCGCTGCCGGAGCGGCAGGCCACCACGTCCACGGTGACGGAGCTCGCGGCCGTGCTCGGACGGCACCAGGGCGAGACCGAGGTCCGGCTGAAGCTGCTGAAGGACGACGTCGCACGCACGTTCGAGTTGCCGTTCCCGGTGAACCTGACACCCGACCTGTTCGGCGAGCTGAAGAGCCTGCTCGGGCCGCGCTGCCTGGTGTAGCAGGGGCGTGATCTTGGCCGGACACCGGATCTTCGGGACGCCCTTCGCGGCGGTCTACCCGCACTACCTGGCGAAGGTGGAGCGGAAGGGCCACACGAAGGGCGAGCTCGACGCCGTCATCACGTGGCTGACCGGGTTCGACGACGCAGCGCTCGCACGGCACCTGGCGGACGAGACCACGTTCGAGGACTTCTTCGCCGCCGCGCAGCTGCACCCGAACGCGCCGCTCATCAGGGGCGTGATCTGTGGTGTGCGGATCGAGGAGATCGACGACCCGCTCATGCGGCAGATCCGGTACCTCGACAAGCTCGTCGACGAGGTCGCGAAGGGCCGTCCGATGGCGAAGGTGTTGCGGACCGCGTGACCGGAGCGGGCGGGAGCGCACCCGGCGCCGAGGTGCTGCGTGCCTTCGGGGTCGCCGGGTCCACGCCCGTGCCGCTCGCGGGTGGGCGCGGGCTGACCTGGCGTGCCGAGGGCATCGTCTTCCGGCCCCATGACGGCGCTGCGGTGACCGACTGGCGTGCCGGCCTCCTGGCGGAACTCGAACACGCAACGGAGTCCGAGCACCCGGCCGAGTTCCGGACACCCCGCCCCGTGGTCACCCGCGACGGCAGCTGGCGGTCGGGGGACTGGGAGGCGTGGGAGTTCGTGCTCGGCGCGGCCGACGAGTCCCGCGTCGAGGACGTGATCCGGGCGGGTCGTGCCTTCCACCGGGCGATCGCCGGTCTGGAGCGGCCCGCGTTCCTCGGCACGGATCCTGGCGTCGTCACCGACCCGTGGGCCCGTGCCGACCGGATGGCGTGGGGCGAGGAACCGCTGCCGGCGGACCCGACCCTCGCCCGGCTCGCCGCGGCGTTCCGGCCGGTCCGAGCACCGTCGCAGCTGGTCCACGGTGACCTGCTCGGCAACGTGCTGTTCGCCGACGCGCAGCCACCGACGATCATCGACTGGCCGCCGTACTGGCGTCCGGCGGAGTTCGGCCCGGCGATCGCTGCCGTCGACGCCGTCTGCTGGCACGGCTTCCCGGTCGGGCGACTGGCAGCCCTCGGCAGGACCGCGCACGGGGCTGCGGCCGAGGCAGACGAGCCGGAATGGACGTCGCTGCTGACCCGGGCGCTCGTGTTCCGCATCGCCACACTGCACCTGCTCGGTGTCTGGGACGCCGCGGCCGTGGCACACCACCGGCCGGTCGTCGACGCACTCGTCGGACGGCGGACGCCCACGTCACCTCGGTAGGCTTGTCCCCTGATGATGCAGCGAATCGACCTCCGTGGCGGTCTGCCCGCCCGTGCCGAACTCCTCCGACTCATGCCGCGCGCCGTGGGCGACGTCTCGCACGCGGTCGACGCCGCCCGCGAGCTCGTCGAGGACGTCCGACACCGCGGAGCGGACGCACTGCACGACCAGGCCGAACGCTTCGACGGCGGAGCCCCGGCGAACGTCCGGGTGCCGGTCGCCGAGATCGCGGCGGCCGTCGCCGGGCTGACCCCCGAACTGCGGGAAGCGCTCGACGAAGCCATCCGCCGCGTCCGAGCCGCCAGCGCCGCACAGGTGCCGGCCGGCTCCGTCACCACCCTCGCCGACGGCGCTGAGGTGCACCAGCGCTGGCAGCCGATGCGCCGCGTCGGGCTCTACGTGCCCGGTGGCAAGGCCGTCTACCCGTCGAGCGTCGTCATGAACGTCGTCCCGGCGCAGGTCGCCGGGGTCCGGTCGATCGCGCTCGTGTCCCCGCCGCAGCGCGACCACGGCGGTGCGGTCCACCCGACGATCCTGGCCGCGGCCGGGCTGCTCGGCATCGACGAGGTCTACGCGATGGGCGGCGCCGGCGCGATCGGCGCGCTGGCGTACGGCGTGCCCGCGATCGACCTCGAGCCCGTCGACCTGGTGACGGGTCCTGGCAACAACTACGTCGCCGCCGCGAAGCGCCTGGTGCGCGGTGTCGTCGGCATCGACGCCGAGGCCGGCGCGACCGAGATCCTCGTGATCGCCGACGAGACCGCCGACCCCGGGTTCGTCGCCGCCGACCTCATCAGCCAGGCCGAGCACGACGAGCAGGCCGGCAGTGTGCTGGTGACGACGTCGGCGACGTTCGCCGATGCGGTCGAAGCCGCCATCCCGGAACGCACGGCCGTGCTCGGGACGGCTGCGCGCCTCCAGACCGCCCTGGACGGACCGCAGTCCGCGATCGTGCTGGTGGACTCGCTCGCCGACGCCGCGACCGTGAGCAACGCGTACGGGCCGGAGCACCTGGAGATCCAGACGGCGGACGACGACGCGGTGCTCGCCGACATCGACGCCGCCGGAGCGGTGTTCGTCGGGCCGAGCACGCCCGTCAGCCTGGGGGACTACCTGGCCGGGTCGAACCACGTGCTGCCCACCGGTGGCCAGGCGCGCTTCGGTTCCGGCCTGTCCGCGTCGACGTTCCTGCGGCCGCAGCAGGTCATCCGGTACTCGGCGTCCGCGCTCGACGAGGTCGCCGCGCACATCGTCGCGCTGTCGACCGAGGAGCAGCTCCCCGCGCACGGCGCCGCCGTGACGGAGCGCACGAACCGATAGCCTGGGCGACGACATGTTCTGCCCTTTCTGCCGCCACCCGGACTCCCGCGTCGTCGACTCACGGACGAGCGACGACGGAACCTCCATCCGCCGCCGTCGACAGTGCCCGAACTGCGGACGACGCTTCTCGACCACCGAGACCGCGTCGCTCAACGTCGTCAAGCGCAACGGCGTCACCGAACCCTTCAGCCGCGACAAGATCGTCTCCGGCGTGCGCAAGGCCTGCCAGGGGCGCCCGGTCACCGACGGCGACCTGGCCGTGCTCGCGCAGCGGGTCGAGGAGACCGTGCGGTCGTCCGGCTCGAGCCAGATCGACGCGAACGACATCGGGCTCGCGATCCTCGCGCCGCTCCGTGAGCTCGACGAGGTCGCGTACCTGCGGTTCGCCAGCGTCTACCAGGCCTTCGACTCGCTCGAGGACTTCGAGGACGCCATCAGTCAGCTCCGCCGTGACCACCACGGTGCTGCGGCCGCCGGCTCGCCGGCGGGTGCCGGCGCGTGAGCGGCGTCGCGGAAGGCCTGGTCCGGTCCGGGTACACCGTCGTCTTCCGGTCGGTCTTCGCGAAGATGGACCCCGAGCGGGCCCACCACCTGGCGTTCGCCGTCATCAAGGCGCTGCCGCACGTGCCGTTCGTCGGCGGTCTGGTCGAGCGGTACTCCCGCCCGGCAGCTGCTGACGGCATCACGACGATGGGCATCCACTTCCCGTCGCGCTTCGGCCTCGCCGCCGGGTTCGACAAGGACGCCCGCGGCATCGGCGGCCTCGGCTTGCTCGGTTTCGGCCACGTCGAGGTCGGCACGATCACGGCGAAGCCCCAGCCCGGCAACGAGCGCCCGCGCCTGTTCCGCCTCGTCGAGGACCGTGCGCTCATCAACCGCATGGGCTTCAACAACCACGGTGCTGGTGCCGCCGCCCGACGGCTCGAGCGTGCCCGACGCAACCCGGGCCGCCCGGTCATCGGCGTGAACATCGGCAAGAGCCGGGTCGTCGCCGTCGAGGACGCCATCGACGACTACCTCGAGTCGACGCGTCGCCTCGCGCCGTTCGCGGACTACCTGGCGGTCAACGTCAGCTCCCCGAACACGCCCGGACTGCGCGGCCTGCAGGAACTCGACCAGCTCCGACCGCTGCTGTCCGCCGTCCGCGACGCCGCAGGCGACACGCCCGTGCTGGTGAAGATCGCGCCGGACCTGACCGATGAGCAGGTCGACGCCATCGCCGGCCTCGCGGTGTCGCTCGGGCTGTCGGGCATCATCGCCAACAACACGACGATCTCCCGTGAGGGGCTCACCGCGGACCCGGCCGACGTGGAGGCCATGGGTGCCGGGGGACTCTCCGGTGCCCCTGTCGCCGCGCGCTCGCTCGAGGTGCTGCGTCGGGTCCGTGCCGCCGTACCTGCCGAGTTCTGCGTCATCGCCGTCGGCGGCGTGACGACCGAGCAGGACGTGCAGGACCGCATCGACGCCGGGGCCACCCTGGTGCAGGGCTACACGGCGTTCCTCTACGAGGGGCCGAGCTGGGCCACGCGCATCAACCGCTTGCGCCGCAAGCGGCTGCGCCGCGCCGCGCGCTGAGCGCGCGGGGGCGCGGGCGCGGGCGCGGCCCGGCCGGCGTTCCCGGTGCCCTCCAGGTTCCGAAATCTCGGCATCTCGCGGCCCTCGGTGGCCGTCTGTGGAACCTCGGCGGCGTGCATGCGGCGAGTCGTGGAACCTCGCCGACCACCCCTGGGACGGGAGGCCCGGTGCGGTCCCGCCACGGGCCTCCCGTCCGGCGGTGCGTGGCCACGCCCGGACGCGGCCGCCGAGTGTCCGAGATTTCGGAACCTCGGCGCGCGTGCGGGCCGTTGGTGGAACCTCGGCGGCGTGCACGCGGCGAGTCGTGGAACCTCGCCGCGCAGCCCGCGCAGCCCGCGCAGCCCGCGCAGCCAGCGCAGCCCGCGCAGCCAGCGCAGCCCGCGCAGCCCGCGCACGCCGGGACGACGAAGCGCCGCCCGGCGAGGCCGGACGGCGCTTCGGGACAGCGACGCTGGGGTCAGAGGGCGGGGTACTCCCCGCGCTTGACCTGGGGCTTCGGCAGGCGCAGGAACCGCAGCTGCCACGCCCGCGTCAGGATGTAGAGGAACGTGCCGCGCTGCAGCTCGCCGAACTTGGCGGTGAGCTTGCGACGCATCGACAGCCAGAGGACCACGCAGTCGATCACGAACAGGGCCACGAACGCCCACACGAGCAGCAGCGAGTACGAGGCGATCGCGGTCTGCGAGGCGGCGAACCCGACGATCAGGAACAGCACGAGCACCGGCATCATGATCTCGCCGACGTTCCAGCGCGCGTCGATCCAGTTGCGGAGGAAGCGACGCTGCTCACCGCGGTCCTTCGCCGGCAGGTAGCGCTCCTCGCCGTTGGCCATGCCGACCCGGGCACGCTCGCGGTCGGAGTTGAGACGCGCGCGGGCGGCCTTCTTGTCGACCGGCGTGTTGCCGACGAGGGGGCGGCGGTTCGCTGCCTCGCGCTCACGGCGGGACGGCGTCGGGCGGCCCTTGCCCTGCTCGAGGAGTTCTTCCTCGGTGGGGTTCACGGTCGTGTTGGTCTTGGGGGCTGCCTTCGCCACGGTGCGTTCCTAACGGCGTTGTGCGTGCGGGATCGTCCTCTAGATTACCGGGCATGACCGACACCGCACAGCCCAGCTCCGCGACCGACCCCGCTCTCCTCGACGCCCTGCGCGAACAGGTGCAGGGTGCACTGCCCACGACGATCGCCGATCTGTCCGCGCTGGTGCGGATCCCGTCGGTGTCGTGGTCGGCGTTCGACGAGTCGCACGTGCTCGCGAGCGCGCGTGCCGTGGCGGACCTGGCGCTGAGCACCGGGGTCTTCGCCGAGGACCAGGTGGAGATCATCCGTTCAGCGATCAGCGACGACGAACCGCTCGAGCTCGGCCAGCCCGCGGTGCTCGCCGTCCGCCCGGCCCGGAACGGCAAGCCGACCGTCATGCTCTACGCCCACCACGACGTGCAGCCGCAGGGCGACGACGCCCTGTGGCAGACCCCGCCGTTCGAGCCGACCCTCCGCGGTGACCGGCTGTACGGTCGCGGCGCCTCGGACGACAAGGCCGGCGTGATGACGCACATCGCGTCGCTCCGGGCGATCCACGCGCAGTTCGGCGACGACCTCGACCTCGGTGTCGTCCTGTTCGTCGAGGGTGAGGAGGAGTTCGGCTCCCGGTCGTTCCGCACCTTCCTCGCCGACCAGAAGGAGCGCCTGGCTGCCGACGTCATCGTGGTCGCCGACAGCGACAACTGGTCGGTGGACGTACCGTCCATCACCGTGTCGCTCCGCGGCAACGTCACCTTCAAGCTCACCCTGACGACCCTCGAGCACGCCAGCCACAGCGGCATGTTCGGGGGAGCGGCCCCGGACGCCATGATCCCGATGGTCAAGCTGCTCGCGTCGCTGCACGACGACGCCGGCTCCGTCGCGGTCGACGGGCTCACCTCGTACGAGGCCGACGTCCCGGCTCGCACCGACGACGAGCTCGCCGTCGACGCGGCCCTTGTGGCGGGTGTCCGACCGATCGGCACCGGCGAGGTCCTGTCCCGCATGTGGTTCCAGCCGTCGATCACCGTGACCGGCATGGACGTGCCGAGCGTCGCGAACGCCTCCAACACGCTGCTCCCGACCGTCTCCGCCCGCGTCTCGGTGCGGGTCGCACCCGGCCAGCCCGCCACGGAGGCGTACGCGGCCGTCGAGCGGCACCTGCGGGCACACGTGCCCTTCGGTGCCCGGATGGAGATCTCCGAGCCGGACAGCGGCGACGGCTTCCTCGTCGACACGGCCGGCTGGGCCGTCCAGGAGGCCCGCACGGCCATGCGCGAGGGCTGGGGTGCCGAGGCGGTCGAACAGGGCATCGGCGGCTCGATCCCGTTCGTCTCGGACCTCGCGGCAGAGTTCCCGGAGGCCCAGATCCTGGTCACCGGGGTGGAGGACCCGGACACCCGCGCCCACAGCCCGAACGAGTCGCAGCACCTCGGCGTCCTGCACCGGGCCATCGCGTCCGAGGCGATCCTGCTCGCCAGGCTCGCGACGCGCAGCTGACGGTGCTTACAATCGACGCCAGGCGCGGTGAACCGCACCGCCCGGAGGGAGACGCGCGATGAGCGACACCATCACCACCGACGCACCGGTGACCGAGGCGGCCTCGCACGGCGTCCTCCTGAGCGACGCCGCGGCCGGCAAGGTGGCGAGTCTCCTCGAGCAGGAGGGCCGCGACGACCTGCGCCTGCGCCTCGCCGTCCAGCCCGGGGGATGCTCGGGTCTGATCTACCAGCTGTACTTCGACGAGCGCCTGCTCGACGGTGACGTCACCGCCGAGTTCGACGGGGTCGAGGTCGTCGTCGACAAGATGAGCGTCCCGTACCTCGACGGCGCGACGATCGACTTCGAGGACACCATCCAGAAGCAGGGCTTCACGATCGACAACCCGAACGCGCAGGGCAGCTGCGCGTGCGGTGACAGCTTCCACTGATCACCAGCCGATCCGACACGCGAGCGGGGAGCGACCGACACGGTCGCTCCCCGCTCGCGTTCGTCGGGGGATGCTGTCGCAGTGTGACCGGGGAAAACGGTTGGTCAGGAGTGCGGATCGCGGCGATGAGCGTGTCGGGTGTGCGCGAGCGGTACCGAGCTGCGAGTAAGCTAGGAGTGTTCCAATCAAGCTGGGAGCCAGCCAAGTGTCGCCTTCGTGCGGCTCGGCGGGTTCGGCTCCGGGCTCACGTCTTTTGCGAGAGGTAACAGTGCGTTCGAATCGCCGTATACGTTGGGCGGCCGTCCCGGTGGCCGTCGGTCTGGTCATCGCACTGGCTGGCTGCACGCAGCAGCAGATGAACGGATGGCTCCCCGGCACGGAGGAGACGAAGGACGTCACCAACCACACGAGCCGCATCGTCGGCCTGTGGACCACCAGCTGGGTGGTGCTCCTCGCCGTCGGTCTCATCGTCTGGGGCCTGATCATCTGGGCCGCCATCGTGTACCGCCGCCGGAAGGGCCAGACCGGCCTGCCCGTGCAGATGCGCTACAACATGCCGCTCGAGATCTTCTACACGATCGTGCCGCTCATCCTCGTGCTGGGCTTCTTCGCCTTCACCGCGAAGGACCAGGCCGCGATCGAGAAGCCGTTCGACGACCCCGACGCCACCGTGCACGTGTACGGCAAGCGCTGGGCGTGGGACTTCAACTACATCAACAAGGACAACCCCGAGGACAGCGTCTACTACCAGGGCATCCAGGCCCAGGAAGAAGAGAACGCCAAGGGCGCCATCGACGAGTCGCAGCTGCCGACCCTCTACCTGCCGCAGGGCAAGAAGGTCGCGATCGAGCTCTCGTCGCGCGACGTCGACCACTCCTTCTGGATCATCGACTTCCTGTACAAGAAGGACATGCTCCCCGGCAAGACGAACTGGGAGTACTTCATCCCGGAGAAGCTCGGGACGTACCAGGGCAAGTGCGCGGAGCTCTGCGGTGAGTACCACTCGCTGATGCTCTTCCAGGTGAAGGTCGTCACGCCGGCGCAGTACCAGGACTACCTCGACACCCTGAAGGACCAGGGCAAGGTCGGGCTCCTCGGCGACGAGTACAACACCAACACGAACGAACCGAACAACAAGGCGCCGGTCGAGGCGTCCAGCGAGAACAAGTAGGGGCTCGTCAGATGACAACGTCTTTCGTCGGCCAACCGACCCAGACTGCTTCGCCGGACTTCCAGGCGTCGAAGGTGGGCCGGAAGGGCAACATCATCGTCCGGTGGATCACCTCCACCGACCACAAGACCATCGGGTACATGTACCTGATCGCGTCGTTCGTCTTCTTCCTGCTCGCGGGTGTGATGGCCCTGGTCATCCGTGCCCAGCTGTTCGAGCCCGGCCTGCACGTGGTCGCGACGAAGGAGCAGTACAACCAGCTCTTCACGATGCACGGCACGATCATGCTGCTGATGTTCGCGACGCCGCTCTTCTCGGGCTTCGCGAACGCGATCATGCCGCTCCAGATCGGTGCTCCCGACGTCGCCTTCCCGCGACTCAACGGCTTCGCGTTCTGGCTCTACCTGTTCGGCTCGCTCATCGCGGTCGGCGGCTTCCTCACCCCGCAGGGTGCGGCCTCGTTCGGCTGGTTCGCTTACGCGCCACTGAGTGACACGACGTTCACACCAGGGCTCGGCGGCACACTCTGGGTCTTCGGACTCGGCATGACCGGCTTCTCGACGATCCTCGGCGCGGTGAACTTCATCACCACCATCATCACGATGCGTGCCCCGGGTCTGACGATGTTCCGCATGTCGATCTTCACGTGGAACACCCTCGTGACGGCGCTGCTCGTCCTGATGGCCTTCCCGGTGCTCGCCACCGCGCTGTTCGGCCTCGGGCTCGACCGGGTGTTCGACGCGCAGATCTTCAACCCGGCCAACGGCGGTGCGCTGCTCTGGCAGCACCTGTTCTGGTTCTTCGGGCACCCCGAGGTGTACATCATCGCGCTGCCGTTCTTCGGCATCGTGTCCGAGGTCTTCCCGGTCTTCAGCCGCAAGCCGATCTTCGGGTACAAGACCCTCGTCTACGCGACGATCGCGATCGCGGCCCTGTCGGTCACGGTCTGGGCGCACCACATGTACGTCACCGGTGGCGTGCTGCTGCCCTGGTTCTCGCTCATGACGATGCTCATCGCGGTCCCGACCGGCGTGAAGATCTTCAACTGGGTCGGCACGATGTGGCGCGGCTCGGTGACCTTCGAGACCCCGCTGCTGTGGGCCGTCGGCTTCCTCATCACGTTCACGTTCGGTGGCCTCACCGGTGTGATCCTGGCGTCGCCGCCGCTCGACTTCCACGTGTCCGACTCGTACTTCGTCGTGGCGCACTTCCACTACGTGGTCTTCGGCACCGTCGTCTTCGCGATGTTCTCCGGCTTCTACTTCTGGTGGCCGAAGTGGACGGGCAAGATGCTCAACGAGCGTCTCGGCAAGATCCACTTCTGGCTCCTGTTCATCGGGTTCCACACCACGTTCCTCATCCAGCACTGGCTGGGCGTCATCGGCATGCCGCGTCGCTACGCGACCTACCTGCCGAACGACGGCTTCACCTGGATGAACCAGCTGTCGACGATCGGCTCGATGATCCTCGCGATCTCGTTCCTGCCGTTCATCTTCAACGTCTACGTGACGGCCCGGAACGCACCGAAGGTCGCCGTGAACGACCCGTGGGGCTACGGCCGCTCGCTCGAGTGGGCCACCAGTTGCCCGCCGCCCCGCCACAACTTCACGTCGATCCCGCGGATCCGTTCCGAGTCCCCGGCCTTCGACCTGAACCACCCCGAGGCAGGTGTGCCGATCGGTGTCGGCCCCGCGAAGGACGCCCCGGATGCCCCGACCTACGACGCCGCGAAGGGCGAGGTGAAGTAAGCCGATGCGCGCGAACACCAACCTGTTCTGGATCCTCTTCGGGTTCTTCATCCTCGCGGACGCCGCGTACACGATCTGGGCGCTGCTCTACTACGGCCACCCGGAGTGGGTCGGCACCGTGGCGATCGGCCTGACCGGCATCATGTCCGCGTTCATCGCCTTCTACCTCGGCAAGGTCATGGCGTCCCAGGGCGGCGTGCTGCCCGAGGACCGCCCCGACGCCAACATCGAGGACGGCGACGCCGAGCTCGGGCACTTCAGCCCGTGGTCGTGGTGGCCGATCCTGCTGGCCGCAGCGGTCGCCGTCTGCTTCCTCGGTGTCGCAGCCGGCCTGTGGATCGTCCCGATCGGACTCGCCCTGGTGGCGGTCACCCTGGTCGGCTGGGTCTACGAGTACTACCGCGGCAACTTCGGGCACTGACCTGACGCTGCAACGCACCTGACACTTCGGGCGGCACCACATCCGGTGCCGCCCGAAGTGCGTCCAGGCCCAGCACGACCCGGCGTTGCCGACGCAGCGCACGACTCGGCGCTGCACACCACAGCGCCCCACGATCTCCGGCCCCCGATCCGGAACAAACGGGCCCGCCCGCGGCTTGACTGGAGCGGACCTCCCACCACAGCGAAAGGAGTCACCTCAGGTGACCGACAAGCGCACCCTCATCATCTTCGGCGCGACGGGCGACCTCGCCTCCCGCCTGCTGCTGCCGGGCCTCGGCACGTTCCTGCAGAGCGGTCGAGCGGTTCCCGTCCAGCTCATCGGCACGGGCCGCAGCGCCCGCAGCGAGGAGCAGTGGAAGGACATCGTCACGAAGTCCTTCGCGTCGCAGGACGTCAAGGGACCCGAGGTCGACGCCACGCTCGCGTCGACCCAGTTCATCCAGGGCGACCCCACCGACCCGGAGCACCTCACGGCACTGCTCGACGCGGCCGAGGCCGAGCCGATCCTCTACTTCGCCCTGCCCCCGCAGATCGCCTCCGACATCTGCGAGGCACTGCAGCAGGTCGAGCTCCCCGCCGGCACCACCCTCGCCTTCGAGAAGCCGTTCGGCACCGACGTCGCGAGCGCCCAGGCCCTCAACGAGACCGTGCTGAAGTTGGTCCCGGAAGAGCGTGTGCACCGCACCGACCACTTCCTCGGACGCACCACGGTCCTGAACATCATCGGTCTGCGCTTCGCGAACCGCCTGTTCGAGCCGATCTGGAACGCCGACAACATCGAGAAGGTCGACGTCTTCTACGACGAGACCCTCGGTCTCGAGAACCGCGCCCAGTACTACGACGAGGCCGGCGCGATGGTCGACATGATCCAGTCGCACCTGCTGCAGATCCTCGGCATCGTGACGATGGACGCCCCGGCGGACATCGACGCGGTCGAGTTCCGCTCGTCCCTCGCCCGGGTGCTCCGTTCGACGCGGCTCAAGGGCGATGACCCGAAGATCGCGTCGCGCCGCGCCGTCTACACGGCCGGCACGATCGACGGCAAGGAGCTGCCGTCGTACCAGGACGAGGACGGCGTCGACAAGTCGCGGAGCACCGAGACGCTCGCCGAGATCTCGGTCGAAGTCGACACGGCCCGTTGGAAGGGCGTCCCGTTCACGCTGCGGTCCGGCAAGGCACTCGGCAACAGCCGGAAGGAGGTGCTGATCACCTTCAAGCCGGTCACGCGCCTGCCCTCCGGCCTGAGCGGTCGCCCGAAGGCGGACACGCTCCGCATCGTCCTGAACCCGGACGAGATCGAGCTGACCGTGTCGGCCAACGGCGGTGGCAACCCGTTCGAGATGGGCCAGGTCACCCTGTCCTCGTCGTTCAGCGACGGCGAGCTGACCCCCTACGGCGAGGTCCTGAACGGCATCTTCCACGACGACCCGCTGCTCTCGATCCGCGGCGACGTGGCCGAGCGCTGCTGGGAGATCGTCGAGCCGGTCGTCAAGGCCTGGAAGGCCGACGAGGTCCCGCTCGAGGAGTACCGCGCCGGTTCGCGCGGCCCGGCGGACTGGGAGTCGTCGTCCTGACGGACGTGACCGTCGCGCCCTGAACGGGCGGATCTGCGGACGGGAGGCACGGTGCCAGCTGGCACCGTGCCTCCCGTCCGTCGTTCCGTGCGTCCAGGGCATCGCAAGACGCCGTCGTGTTGCCGAGACGCCGTCGAATCCGGCGGCGTCTGGGCGACGTGCAGGCGTCCTGCGGGTACGCCGGTGTCAGGCTGGGGTGCCCGCGCGCTCGCCCTCGCCGGTCCACGAGCGGGTGCCGCCGTCGTGCACGGGCAGCCGCGTGCGGTGCCCGGTCGACGCGCCCCGCGCCCGCGCGATCGCGTCCGACGCGGACACGAGCGTCAGGTGCGACAGCACCTGCGGGGTGTTGCCGACGTGGTGTCCGGTGGCGACGTCGATCTCCTCGGAGAGCATGCCGACGTCGTTGGCGTACCCGACGAGCACGTCCATGAGGCGCTCGGCGTCGTCGATCCGGCCCGATGCCGCGTACTGCTCGACCAGCCAGAACGAGCACGCCAGGAACGGGTGCTCCGCGCCGGTGAGCCCGTCGAACCCCGACGACGTCCGGTACCGCAGCACGAGGCCGTCGGCGCCGGTGGACAGGTCCTGCTCGATGGCGGCGACGGTGCCGGTCATGCGGGCGTCGTGGGCGGAGACGTACCCGATCTGCGGCAGGACGAGCAGGCTCGCGTCGACTTCGTCGGTGTCGTAGTGCTGCCGGTAGCTGCCGCGTGCAGCGTTCCAGCCGTGCTCCTCGATCTCGGCCCGGACCTGGTCGCGCAGCGTGCGCCAGCGGTCCACGGGCCCTTCGAGACCGAACTCCTCGACCGCGGCGACCCCGCGGTCGAACGCGGCCCAGATCATCGCGCGCGAGTGCGTGAAGTGCCGTCGCGGGCCGCGCATCTCCCAGATGCCGTTGTCGGGCTCCTGCCAGTGCTCCTCGACGTAGCCGAGCAGGGCGCGCTGCAGGGCCCACGAGTCGGCGTTCTCCTCGACCCCGAGCTCGCGGGCGTCGTGCAGGGCGGCCAGGACCTCGCCGAACACGTCGCCCTGGTACTGCGTGTACGCGCCGTTGCCGACCCGGACGGGCGTCGAGCCGGCGTACCCGGGCAGGTGCGGGAGCTCCCGTTCCGGTAGTTCGCGCTCCCCGGCGATGCCGTACATGATCTGCACGTCGGCGGGGTCGCCCGCGATGGCCCGGAGCAACCAGCCGCGCCAGTGCGCCGCCTCGTCGCGGTAGCCGTGCGCGATGAGCGAGGCGAGGGCGAGGGAGGCGTCGCGGAGCCAGACGTAGCGGTAGTCCCAGTTGCGTTCCCCGCCCGGGTCCTCCGGCAGGCTCGTGGTCACGGCGGCCACCACGCCGCCGGTCTCGCCGTGGGTCATCGCGCGGAGCAGCAGGAGGGAGCGGCGGGCGGCGTCGGCGTAGCGACCCTCGGTGCGCGCCGTCGCCATCCAGTCCGTCCACCACGTCACGGTGCGGTGGAGTTCGGCGTCGACGTCGACGGGCTCCGGGGGCTCGCGGTGCGAGGGGTACCAGGTGAGCACGGTGTCGAGCACGTCACCGTCGTGGATGATCGCGGTGGCCGTGTGCCGGTGGTCCGAGGCCCGGAAGCGGGGACCGCGCACGATGACCGACCCGGGTCCGGCGGTGGCGAGCAGTGCCGGGTCCTCGTCGCCGCCGATCTGGCGCACCCACGGCAGCGCGAGGGCGTAGTCGAACCGGATCCGCAGGGTCTGCTGCACCGCGACCGAGCCGCTCAGTCCGCGGACCCGGCGGACGATGGACGGCCGGTGCGCGCCCACGGGCATGAACTCGGTCACCTCGACGGCACCGTCCGCCGTGGTCCACACCGTCGACAGGACGAGGGTGTCGCCGTGGTACTTCCGGTGCGCCGTCGCCGCGGGGTCGCTCGGGCGGAGCGTCCAGTGCCCGTGGTCCTCGGTGCCGAGCAGGGAGGCGAACGTGGCGGCGCTGTCGAAGCGCGGCAGGCACGCCCAGTCGATCGTGCCGTCGCGGCCGACGAGTGCGGCGGTCGAGGTGTCGCCGATGACGGCGTGGTCCTCGATCAGGTTCGGGGGAGTCGCGGGGGGCGCGGGTGCTCGCTCGGTGTCGGCGGTCCGGTCCGTGTCGGTGCTCATGCCCCGATCGAACACCCGGAGGCCGAGCGTCGTGGCCGCGCGGACGGGCCGCCGGCCGTCTGGCGGCCGCGTGCCGTCCGTGTGCCTGAAGCCTCGCTCAGGCCGGGTCGGAGGCGTCCGCCTCGGCGAGCCCGACCCGCGCGAGTTCGGACCAGAGCCCGGCACCGTCCGGTGCGTAGACCCACGGCGCCGAGGTGTCGCGGGAGCGCTCCTGCGCCCGGGAGCGTCCGCCGGCCAGGACCGCCTCGCTCGTGGACAGCTGCCGGATGGCGACGCCCGCGACGTTCTCCGGGTGCTCGCGGGCGAACTCGCCGTACAGCGACTCGTCGTGCTGGCCGTCGTCGCCGACGAGCAGCCACTGCACGTCCGGGAAGTCCTTCGCCAGACGCCGCAGGTTCTGCTGCTTGTGCAGCTGCCCGCTCCGGAAGAACCGGTCGTGCGTGGGACCCCAGTCGGTGAGCAGGAGCGTGCCGGACGGGTACATGTTGCGGGTCAGGAAGCGCTGCAGGGTCGGCGCGACGTTCCAGGCACCGGTGGACAGGTACACCGTCGGGGAGCCGGGGTGCTGTGCCTGCACGCGTTCGTACAGCACGGACATGCCCGGCACGGGGCGGCGGGCGTGCTCGGTGAGGACGAAGGAGTTCCACGCCGCCAGCATCGGACGGGGGAGCGAGGTCACCATGACGGTGTCGTCGATGTCGGACAGCAGCCCGAAGCGGGTGTCGGGGTGCACGACGAACACGTCGGCCTCGACGTCGCGCCCGCCGCCGGCCGACAAGCGGACGGTGCGCCATCCCGGCTCGAGGTCGATCGGCACGATGGTGTCGACGACCCCGCCACGGTCGGTCTCGACGACGTGCGAGACCCCTCCGGCGGTGACGGTGACCTCGGCGTGGTCGACCGCGACGCTCGTGAAGCTCTTCCACCCGCGGACACCCGCGTACGAGACGTCTGAGGCGAGGCCACGGCGGGTCAGCAGGACGCGGCAGAGGATGCGGACCCATCCGGGAGCGCCGTAGCCGGTGTAGGGGACGACGGTCGGGACCAGGCCACGGCTTCGGGCGCGGTGCTCGCGGAACTCCTGGACGGCGTCCTCGATGCGGGCCGCGCGGTGCAGGAGCGGCTCGGCCAACGACGGCTCGTAGGGCGTCGGGTCGGGCATCGCCCCATCATCCCATGCAGGACCCGGAAGTCCACGTCCCGCGGCACCTGTGGTGAGTCGCAGCCATGTTCCAGCCGGTCTCTGCGAAAATCGTCCTCGTCACACCAACGAACCGCGCTGGAGCGCAAGAGGAGAACACGTGCTCGTCACCGAGGTAACGAACGCTCTGCCGGGGGGATCATCACTGCTCAGGAACGAGCCGGTCCAAGCCCGCAGTTCGGCGCGCCTCGCGGGTCTGCTCGACGCTGCTGCTGCGGTGATCGACGAGATCGGGTTCGAGCGACTCACGACCGCGATGGTCGCCGAGCGGGCCGGAGCGTCCATCGGCACCGTCTACCGCTACTTCCCGGACCGCATCGCCGTGGTCGACGCCCTCGCCATCCGCTGCACGCAGCGGCTCGCCGCGCGCTTCGTCGCGGCGCTCGACGCGAGCGGCGCGGAGACCTGGCAGCAGGCCTGCGACGCGCTGATCGACGAGACCGCTGAGCTGTACCGCACCGAACCCGGCTTCCGCGCGATCCGCTTCGGCGACACCGCGGACACCGGCACCGGTGACGCCGAGGACCGCATGGGAGCGCTCGGCGCCGCAGTCGGGCAGATCATGCGCGACCGGTTCGGGCTGCCCGACAACGAGCGCATCGCACGTGCCTGGGTGGTGCTGGCCGAGTCCGGCCACGCCGTGCTGGCGCGGGCGCACCGCGACCGCGAGCACCCCGACACGGCGCTCATCGCCGAGTACCGCACCATGAGCCGTGCCCACATGGAGTCGGTGGTCGCCGCCGGCTGACCGCCGCGGGACCCCGCACCCAACCGACGACGCCCGCGCCTCCGAACAGGAGGCGCGGGCGTCGTCGTCCGCGCTGGTTCCGTCGTGCGCTCGGTCCGGTCCACGGCGGTGCGCACCTGTCCGGGACGCGCCGCGTGCCGGAACGGGTGAACCGCTGTCGGACCCGACGGGTACTCTCATCCGGAGTCGGGCTACCTCCGAACAGAAGGGCACCCATGATCGAGTTCCGCTCGGTACGAAAGACCTACCCGGACGGCACCACCGCGGTCGACGACTTCGACCTCGTGATCCCGTCCCGGACCACCACCGTCTTCGTCGGCTCCAGCGGCTGCGGCAAGACGACGCTGCTCCGGATGATCAACCGCATGGTCGACCCCACCTCGGGTTCCGTGCAGATCGACGGATCCGACGTCTCCGGCGTCGACCCCGTGAAGCTCCGGCGGAGCATCGGGTACGTCATGCAGAACTCCGGTCTGCTGCCGCACCGCAAGGTCGTCGACAACATCGCGACCGTGCCCCTGCTCACCGGGGTGTCGAAGGCCGACGCCCGCACGCGTGCGCTCGAGCTCATGGACACCGTGGGACTCGACCGGGCGTTCGCCGACCGGTACCCGTCCCAGCTGTCCGGCGGGCAGCAGCAGCGCGTCGGTGTGGCCCGCGGCCTCGCCGTCGACCCGAACATCCTGCTCATGGACGAGCCCTTCGGTGCCGTCGACCCGCTGGTCCGCAACGACCTGCAGGACGAGCTCATCCGCCTGCAGCGTGAACTCGGCAAGACCGTCGTGTTCGTGACGCACGACATCGACGAGGCGTTCAAGCTCGGCGACCAGGTCGTCATCCTGAAGAAGGGCGGCGAGATCGCCCAGCAGGGCACGCCGTCCGAGATCCTGGCCGAGCCGGCGGACGACTTCGTCGCGAACTTCATCGGCGTCGGCCGCGGGCGTCGGTCGCTGCGCGTCGAGCACACCCCCACGGGCCCCATCGTCGTGGACGGCGACGGGCGTGCAGCCGGGGTCCTCACCGGACCGGTCAACGTCGTCGACGCCGCAGCAGCGGTGCAGGCCGACCCGGCATCGAACCAGGCCGGAGCGTCGCTCGACGCCCCGGGTGCTCCGGCGCAGGGTGAGGGCACGCGGTGAAGTGGGTCCTCGCGAACCTCGACACGATCCGTGACGACACGGTCTCGCACCTGGCGATCGCCATCCCGCCCATCATCATCGCGTTCCTGCTGTCCATCCCCATCGGCTGGCTCGTCGTCCGACTCCAGCGCCCCGGCGGATCGCGGTTCGCCTCGGGTGTCGGCAGCGGCATCGTGACGTTCGCCGGTCTGCTCTACGCGATCCCGTCCCTGGCGCTGTTCGTGGCGCTGCCGGGCATCATCGGCACCGGGCTGCAGAGCCCGGTCAACGTCGTGATCGGGCTGACCCTGTACGGCCTCGCGCTCATGGTCCGGTCGACCGTCGACGGGCTCACCTCGGTGGACTCGGGGACGAAGTCGGCCTCGACCGCGATGGGGTACTCGTCGGCGCAGCGGTTCTTCCGCGTCGAACTCCCGTTGGCCGGGCCGGTGCTGCTCGCCGGGCTGCGGGTGGTCTCGGTGTCCACGATCTCGCTGACCACCGTCGGCGCCGTCCTCGGCATCCAGAGCCTCGGGTCGCTGTTCACGGACGGCCTCGGCCGTGGGATCTACGAGGAGATCATCTCCGGCATCGTCATGGTCCTCGTCCTGGCGTTCCTGCTCGACGGGATCCTGGTGCTGCTCGGCCGGATCGTCATGCCGTGGACCCGGACGACCTCGGTGTCGCGCCGCCGGGCCCGCCGCGTCCTGCAAGCAGCGGAGGTCTCCTCGTGATCATCGGACAGGCCTTCGCCTGGGTCTTCGACCCCACCAACTACTCCGGGTACAACGCGATCCCCGGCCGCCTCTGGGAGCACATCTGGATCACGCTGCTCGCCGTGGTGATCGCCTCGGTGATCGCCGTGCCGATCGGGTACGCCATCGGCCACACGCGCCGCGCACGGGGCTTCTCGATCGCCGTGTCCGGCGGGATCCGCGCACTGCCGACGCTCGGCGTGCTCTCCCTGTTCGGACTCCTGCTCGGCATCGGCCTGCAGGCTCCGCTCCTGGCGCTCGTCGTGCTCGCCATCCCCTCGGTGCTGGCCGGTGCGTACTCGGGCATCGAGTCGGTCGAACCCGTGACCGTCGACGCCGCCAAGGCCCAGGGCATGACGGGCTGGCAGATCCTGTGGAAGGTCGAGGTCCCGCTCGGCCTGCCCCTGCTGATCGGCGGCTTCCGCGCAGCCGTGCTGCAGGTCGTGGCCACGGCGACGCTCGCCGCGTACGTCGGTGCCGGCGGCCTCGGCGGCTACTTCTTCCTCGGTCTGAAGACCCAGGACTACGCCGAGATGCTCGGCGCCTCCATCCTCGTGATCGCACTCGCGATCGCGTTCGAGATCGTGTTCGCCGTGCTGCAGCGGGCGTCGGTGCCCAAGGGCACCGCCGACCCGTCGGCCCGGCAGCGCCAGGGATCGCGCGAGCGAGCCCGCAATCCCATCCCGGAAGGAAATCCATCGTGATCACAGCAAAGATCCGTGCGGGCGTCGCAGCAGCGCTCGCACTGGGCGTCGCCGCCGCCCTGACCGGCTGCGCGTCGAGCGACCCGCTCGACAGCGGCTCCAGCGCGTCGTCCGACTCCAAGACGATCGTCGTCGGCTCGCAGCAGTACTACTCGAACGAGATCATCGCCGAGCTGTACGCCCAGGTCCTCGAGAAGAACGGCTTCGAGGTCAAGCGCAACTTCAACATCGGGCAGCGTGAGGTCTACATCCCGCAGCTCGAGAAGGGCGCGATCGACGTCATGCCCGAGTACAGCGGCAACCTGCTGCAGTACTTCGACAAGGACTCGACGGCGAAGACCGCCGACCAGATCGACGACGGCCTCGAGACGGCGCTGCCGAAGGGCCTCCGGGTCCTCGACGAGGCCGAGGCGACCGACCAGGACAGCTACACCGTCACGAAGAAGTTCTCCGAGGACAACGACGTGACGAGCCTGGCTGACCTGAAGGACGTCACGTCGAAGCTCACCGTCGGCGCGAACTCCGAGTTCCAGACCCGTCCGTACGGTCCGAAGGGCCTGAAGTCGGTCTACGGCGTCGACGTCGACTTCAAGGCGGTCGAGGACTCCGGCGGGGCCCTCACGGTCAAGGCGCTGAAGGACGGCACCGTCCAGCTCGCCGACATCTACAGCGCCGACCCGAGCATCAAGGCGAACGACTTCGTCACGCTCGAGGACCCGGAGAACCTGATCCTGCCGCAGAACGTCATCCCCGTCGTCTCCGACAAGGTGAACGACAAGGCCGCGGACGCGATCGACTCGGTCAACGAGAAGCTGACGCCCGAGGCCCTGATCGAGCTCAACACCAAGAGCACGGCGGACAAGGAGAAGGCGTCAACCATCGCCAAGGAGTTCCTGACCGACGAGGGCCTGCTGTAGCAGCAGTCCTCGTGCGTTAGACGACAGGCGTCGGGCAACTGCCCGGCGCCTGTCGTCGTTCCGCAGAGCGGGAATCGGCACATCGGTGCCGCACGGTTGTGCCGTGCAGCGCCCTTGCACGTTCGTGCACGGAACATTTCTACAAGTTGTCGAAGTCGGTGGTGACGCGGTACCGTTGAAGAGTCCCAACGGCTGTGACATCTGATGTATCCGTTCCACAGGAAGACACTGACGTGCACCGACTGCGCGCGGCGACCCGACTGGGAAGTGCCGCATGACCGACCTCCTCGACCCGCTCATCCTGTCGCGGTGGCAGTTCGGTCTGACGACCATCTACCACTTCCTCTTCGTCCCGCTGACGATCGGCATGGCTGCCGTGGTGGCCGTGTTCCAGACCGCCTGGTACCGGACCGGTCGCGCGCACTACCTGCAGCTGACCCGGTTCTTCGGGCGCATCTTCCTGATCAACTTCGCGATGGGCGTCGTGACGGGCATCGTGCAGGAGTTCCAGTTCGGCATGAACTGGTCGAACTACTCGCGCTTCGTCGGTGACGTCTTCGGCGCCCCCCTCGCGCTCGAGGGGATCCTGGCCTTCTTCTTCGAAGCCGCGTTCATCGGCGTCTGGATCTTCGGCTGGGACCGCTTGCCGAAGGGACTGCACCTGGCGAGCATCTGGTGCGTCAGCGCCGGCACGATCATGTCGGCGTACTTCATCATCGCCGCGAACGCGTTCATGCAGCACCCGGTCGGCTTCTCGATGAACGAGGCCAAGGGGCGCGCGGAGCTCACCGACATCTGGGCGGTCCTCGGCAACAAGGTCGCCCTCGCCGCCTTCCCGCACACGTTGTTCGCCTGCTTCATGGTCGCCGCAGCAGTGATCATCTCGGTCGCCGCCTACCACCTGGCGCGGAACCAGAACCTCGAGACGATGATGCCGGCGCTCAAGTTCGGCATGTGGACCATGGTGGCTGCGGGTGCCCTGACGGTGCTCACCGGCGACCAGCTCGGTCTGACCATGGTCGACACCCAGCCGATGAAGATGGCCGCAGCCGAAGCGCTCTACAACACGGCGACCGGCAAGGACGCCTCGTTCTCGATCTTCACGCTCGGCACCCCCGACGGCGTGCACGAACTGTTCTCGATCCGGGTGCCCTACCTGCTGTCGTTCCTGTCCACGCACACCTTCAACGGCACAGTCGAGGGCATCAACGACCTGCAGGCGCAGTACACCCAGGTGTACGGGCCCGGCGACTACAAGCCGATCATCTGGGTCACCTACTGGTCGTTCCGCTGGATGATCGCGCTCGGCATCGGTGCGGTCATGGTGTCGCTCGCCGGCCTCTGGCTGACCCGCAAGGGACGGTTCCCGACGAAGCGCTGGATCTGGCGCGTCGCCACCTGGACCGTTCCGCTCCCGATGGCCGCGATGATCGTCGGCTGGATCTTCACCGAGATGGGTCGCCAGCCGTGGCTCGTGTTCGGGTTGCTCAAGACCAGCGACGGCGTCTCGCCGAACGTGACCGGGCTCGAGGTCCTCATCTCGCTCGTCGTGTTCACGGTGATCTACGGCTCGCTGGCGGTGGTCGAGTTCAAGCTGATCAAGAAGGTCGCGCAAGAGGGCCCTGCCGCTCCGGCAGAGGTCGACGAGGAGACCGGCGAGGTCAAGCACGAAGTGACGGTGTACTGAGATGGATCTGCCTGTCCTCTGGTTCGCGATCGTCGGCGTGTTCTTCGTCGGCTACTTCGTCCTCGACGGCTTCGACTTCGGTGTCGGCATGTCCCTGCCCTTCCTGGGCAAGGACGACACCGACCGTCGGGTGCTCATCAACACGATCGGCCCGGTCTGGGACCTCAACGAGACGTGGGTCATCGTCGCCGGTGCATGCCTGTTCGCGGCGTTCCCCGAGTGGTACGCCACGATGTTCTCCGGGTTCTACCTGGCGCTGCTCCTCATCCTCGCGGCGCTGATCCTGCGCGGTGTCTCGTTCGAGTACCGGCACCAGAACAAGCACCTCGAGTGGAAGCGTCGCTTCGACCTGATGATCATCGTCGGGTCCGCCCTGCCGTCGTTCCTCTGGGGCGTCGCGTTCGGCAACGTCGTCCGCGGGATCCCGATGGACTCGGGGCACAACTACACGGGCACGCTCTTCGACCTGCTCAACCCGTTCGCACTCCTGACCGGTGTGGCGACGCTGCTGGTGTTCTTCACGCACGGCGTCGTGTTCGTGGCGCTGAAGACCGAGGGCGAGATCCGCGAGCGGGCGAAGCGCCTGGCGACCCGGGCGGGCATCCTGACGATCGTCGTCGGCGCCGCGTTCCTGGTCTGGATGGCGTTCGTCCGGGCGACCCCGGCCTCGCTCGTGCTGTCGGTGGTCGCGGCACTCGCGCTCGTCCTGGCCGTGCTGTGCAACGCCTGGGGCAAGGAAGGCCGGGCGTTCACGCTCATGGCCGTCACGATCGCCGCGATCGTGCTCGCGATGTTCACGGCGATCTTCCCGGACGTCATGCCCGCCACCAACGACCCGGCGAACAGCCTGAACGTGTACAACGCCTCGAGCGGCTCGTACACGCTGACGGTGATGAGCTGGGTGGCGCTGATCTTCGTGCCCCTCGTGTTCGCGTACCAGGCCTGGACGTACTGGGTGTTCCGCAAGCGTGTCTCGCGGGCCCAGGTCACCCAGGCCGCGCACTAGGCAGGCGACGGTGAAGCCGCTCGACCCGCGACTCCTGCGCTTGTCGCGGACGGCGCGCGGCTTCATCGTCGCGGCCGCCGGCACCGGCGTCCTGCGCACGGTCGCGACCATCGCGATCGCGTGGGGGATCGCCGCCGCCGTGACCCTCGGCATCGACGCGGTCCAGGACGGCCGTGTCCCGGGCACCTTCGGGCAGGCGCTCGCGGTGCTGGGCGGCGCGTTCGTGCTCCGTGCCGTGGCGGCCTGGGCGACCGACGACCTGGCGGCCCGCGCCGCGGCGAAGGTGAAGAGCGAGATGCGCACCACGGTGCTCGCCCGCGCCGCCGAGCGGGGTCCGTCCTGGCTGGCGGGCCGGTCGAGCGCGGGGTTCGCCACCACCCTCGGGCCGGGCCTCGACGCGCTCGACGCCTACTTCGGTCGCTACCTGCCGCAGCTCGCACTCACCGCGATCGCCACACCGCTGCTGCTGGTCGCGATCGGCCTCGGTGACCTGACGAGCGGGTTGATCATCCTGTTCGCCCTGCCGGTGATCCCGGTGTTCATGATCCTGATCGGACTCGCGACCCAGTCGTTGCAGCGAAAGCAGTCCGACGCCCTCGCCAAGCTCGGCGGCGCCTTCCTCGAGGCGGTCGAGGGCCTGGCCACCCTCAAGGTGTTCGGTCGCGCCCGGCGCCAGGTCGGCCGCATCGGCGCGGTCACGGACGAGTACCGTCGCGGCACGCTCGGGGTACTCCGGCTGTCGTTCGTCAGCGGGTTCGCACTCGAGCTCGCCGCGAGCCTGTCCGTCGCCCTCGTCGCGGTGTCGATCGGCATCCGGCTGGTGGACGGCTCGCTCGGGCTCGGCGCCGCGATGTTCGTCCTGGTCCTCGCCCCCGAGGCGTTCGCCCCCATCCGCCAGGTCGGTGCGGACTTCCATGCCGCCCAGGACGGCGTCGAGGCATCGGCAGCGGTCCTCGACGTCCTCGACGACGACACGGAGCCCGCGCCGCACCACGACACGGACCCCGCGGCGACCGTGCCGGCTGCGACGGCGTTGGCCGTGCACGGTCTGACCGTCCGCCGGCCCGACGTGGTGATCGGTCCGCTCGACCTGCACGCCGACCCCGGCACCGTCGTCGTGCTCGCCGGCCCGAGCGGCTCGGGCAAGTCGAGCGTCATCGCCGCACTCCGCGGCGTCCTGCCGCACGACGGCACCGTGGTCGTCCCGGGCGCCGCCGGTACGACCACCGCCGAGCGCACCACCTGGGCCGACCAGCGACCCCGCCTCGTGCGCGGGACCGTCGCCGAGAACGTCGCGCTCAGCGCGACCCCCGACGCCGTGGACGTCCAGACCGCGTTGCGCGACGCGGGGCTGGGAGTCGACCCGGGCCTCCCGGTCGGCGCCGGCGGCAGCGGACTGTCCGGCGGCCAGGCGCAGCGCGTCGCCGTCGCGCGGGCGCTGTACCGCGCCCGCCGCGTCGGCACACCGTTGGTCCTGCTCGACGAACCGACGTCGGCGCTCGACGCCGAGGCCGAGGCCCACGTCGTCGCCGCGATCCGCGGCCTCGCAGCCGACGGCACGGTCGTCTTGGTCGCGAGCCACCGACCGGCGGTCGTGGCTGCGGCCGACGTCCGGGTCGACATCGGTTCCGGTGGGTCGGTCACCGTCCGGACGGGGGTGCGCGCATGAGCCAGGAGGCCCGTGGAGCGTCCGTCCTGCGGCTCGCGATGCCGCACGGGTCGGGTTGGGCGAAGGCGGTCGCCGCCGGTGCGCTCAGTGCGGTCTGCGCCGTGGCGCTCCTCGCCGCGAGCGGCTACCTCATCACCCGTGCCGCGGAGCACCCGCCGATCCTCTACCTGACCCTCGTGATGGTCGGCGTGCGGGCGTTCGCGCTCGGGCGTGCGGCGCTGCGCTACGTCGACCGGCTCGCCGGGCACGACGCGTCCTTCCGGCAGCTCGCGGTGGTGCGCACCGAGATGTACCGGCGGCTCGCCTCGGTCGCACCGGCGGGGCTCGGCAGCACCGGCCGTGGCGACCTGATGACCCGCCTGGTCACCGACACCGACCGGCTGCAGGACCTGCCCATCCGCGTCGTCGGGCCGCTGGTGTCCGCCGGGGTCGTCGCCGTGCTGTCCGTCGTCGCGGTGGCGATCGTGTCGGTGCCGGCCGCCCTCGTGCTCCTGCTCGGCCTGGCGGTCGCGGCGCTGCTCGGGTCGGTGGTGACGCGGTCGATCGCCGAGCGCTCCGACCGTGAGACCGCGGCGGACCGTGGTCGGGTCGCGGACCTCGTGCTCGACACCGTGCGGACGCTCGACGTGTTCGCGGCTTACGGCGCCCTCGACGAGCGCCTGGCACACATCGCCCGTCTCGACGCCGGCGTCACCCGTGCGGTGCGCCGCCGTGGCACGGTCGAGGCGCTCGTCGGTGCCCTGGTCGGGCTGGTCGGCGGCGGCGCGGTCATCGGGATCCTGGCCGTCGGTGCACCCGCCGTGGTGTCCGGGGCGCTCGACGGGCCGCTCTGGGCGCTGACCGTGTTCGTGCCGCTCGCGCTGTTCGAGGTCGTCAGTGGCGTCCCGCTCGCCGTCCTCACGCTGCGCCGCGTGCGCGCCGCCGCCGAGCGGGTCGAGCAGGTCGTCCCGGCACGGGTGCCCGCGGGCATCGTGCCCGAACCCGAGCAGGACGCCGACCCGGCCGAACTGACGGTGTCCGGGCCGGTCACCGTGGCGGTGCGCGACCTGACCGTGCAGTGGCCCGGAGCCACGACGCCGGCGGTCGACGGGGTCTCGCTCGACCTGCACCCCGGCGAGGTCGTCGTGCTCGAAGGGCCGAGCGGCGCGGGGAAGTCCACGCTCGTCGACGCGCTCGTCCGGTTCGTCGACCACCAGGGCTCGTACACGCTCGACGGGGTCTCGGCGAAGGACATGCACCCCGACGCCGTCCGTGCCCGCATCGGGCTCATCGAGCAGGACCCGTTCGTGTTCGACCAGTCCGTCCGACAGAACCTGCTGTTCGCCCGCGAGACCGCGACCGACGACGAGCTGCTCGCCGTGCTCGACAGGGTCGGTCTCGGCGAGTGGGTCGGGCGTCGCGGCGGGCTCGATGCGTCGGTGGGGGAGCGCGGTGGCCTCGTCTCCGGCGGGCAGGCGCACCGGCTCGCCCTGGCACGCGCGCTCCTGCACGCGTTCCCGGTGCTGGTGCTCGACGAACCCACGGCCGACATCGACCCGGACCTCGGCGACGCCGTCCTGCACGACCTCGTCACGACGGCGCGCGCAGCGGGCCGGACGGTCGTGATCGTGTCGCACGTGCCGGTCCGGGCGGACCTGGTCGACCGCACCCTGCGGATGGTCGCCGGCCGCCTGCTCGTCGGATGACCCGACAGGCGGACGCTGGACGGGCCTCCCGGCTTGTATCGTTGACGTCCGTGACCACCGAGCAGCACGCCGAGGACCCGAACGCCTACGACTTCCGTCGTATCCAGGAGAAGTGGCAGCCCCGCTGGGAAGAGCTCGGGCTCTTCACCACCGACCTGAACGACACGCGTCCGCGCAAGTACATCCTCGAGATGTTCCCGTACCCGTCCGGCGACCTCCACATGGGGCACGCCGAGAACTGGGCCCTCGGCGACTTCGTGGCGCGCTACTGGCGCCAGCAGGGCTTCAACGTCCTGCACCCCATCGGCTGGGACTCCTTCGGCCTGCCCGCCGAGAACGCTGCGATCAAGCGCGGGGTGGACCCGAAGGACTGGACCTACGCGAACATCGCGCAGCAGAAGGCGTCCTTCAAGCGCTACGCGCCGTCGTTCGACTGGAGCACCGAGATCCACACCTCGGACCCCGAGTACTACAAGTGGAACCAGTGGCTGTTCCTGAAGATGTACGAGAAGGGCCTGGCGTACCGCAAGGACAGCTGGGTCAACTGGGACCCGGTGGACCAAACCGTGCTCGCGAACGAGCAGGTCCTGCCCGACGGCACCTCGGACCGTTCCGGTGCCGTCGTCGTCAAGAAGAAGCTCACGCAGTGGTACTTCAAGATCACGGAGTACGCCGACCGCCTGCTCGACGACCTCAACCAGCTCGAGGGCCGGTGGCCCGCCAAGGTCATCGCGCAGCAGCGCAACTGGATCGGCCGGTCGGTCGGCGCCGACGTCGACTTCGTCATCGAGGGCCGTGACGAGCCCGTCACGGTGTTCACGACGCGCCCCGACACGATCCACGGCGTGACCTTCCTGGTCGTCGCACCGGACTCGGACCTGGCGGCGTCGCTCGTCTCGTCTGGTCCAGACGACGTCCGTGCTGCGTTCAACTCGTACCTGGTCGCCACCCAGAAGACCTCCGAGATCGACCGGCAGAACGCCGACCGCGCGAAGACCGGTGTACCGCTCGGCCGCTTCGCCATCCACCCGCTGACGGGGGAACGCCTGCCGATCTGGGCCGCCGACTACGTGCTCGCCGACTACGGCCACGGCGCGGTCATGGCCGTGCCGGCGCACGACCAGCGCGACCTCGACTTCGCCCGGGCGTTCGACCTGCCGGTGAAGGTCGTCGTCGACACCAACGCCGCGGTCACCGGAGCGATCCCGGTGATCACCGAGGACACCGAGCTGCCCGACCTCAACCCCGCCACCACGGGCGAGGCACTGACGGGTCAGGGTCGGATGATGAACTCCGGCCCCCTCGACGGCATGTCGAAGCAGCACGCGATCACCGCCGCGATCTCCCTGCTCGAGGAGCGCGGGACCGGTCGCGCCGCCAAGACCTACCGCCTGCGCGACTGGCTCATCTCGCGCCAGCGCTTCTGGGGCACGCCCATCCCGATCATCCACGGCGCCGACGGCAGCGAGCACCCCGTGCCGCTCGACCAGCTGCCGGTGCGGCTGCCCGACACCGAGGGGCTCGACCTCAAGCCCAAGGGCACCTCGCCGCTCGGCGGAGCGACCGACTGGGTCAACGTCCCGAACCCCGTCGACGGCACGCCCGCGCTCCGTGACACCGACACGATGGACACCTTCGTCGACTCGTCGTGGTACTTCCTGCGCTTCCTGGCGGCGAACGACGACTCCCAGGCGTTCGACCCCGCGGTCGCTCGCAAGTGGGCGCCGGTCGACCAGTACATCGGCGGCATCGAGCACGCGATCCTGCACCTGCTGTACGCGCGCTTCGTCACCAAGGTGCTCTTCGACCTCGGTTACCTCGACTTCACCGAGCCGTTCTCGGCACTGCTCAACCAGGGCATGGTGCTGTCCGGCGGCTCGAAGATGTCGAAGTCCAAGGGCGGTGTCTCGCTCGGCGACGAGCTCGACGCGAACGGCGTCGACGCGATCCGCCTGGTGATGGGTTTCGCCGGCCCGCCCGAGGACGACATCAACTGGGAGGACGTCTCGCCGTCCGCCTCGGCACGCTTCCTGGCCCGCGCCTACCGCCTGGCGACCGACGTCACGTCGACCCCCGACGTCGTCTGGGCGGAGGGTGACCGCGCCCTGCGGCAGGTGACGCACCGGTTCCTGGCCGATGCGCCGGGCCTGATGGAGTCGTTCAAGTTCAACGTCGTGATCGCGCGGCTCATGGACCTGGTCAACGTGACCCGCAAGGCGATCGACAGCGGCCCCGGTGCCGCCGACCCCGCCGTGCGCGAAGCCGTCGAGACCGTCACGCTCGGCCTCGCCGTGTTCGCGCCGTACACCGGCGAGGAGATGTGGGAGCAGCTCGGGTACGAGGCCACCGTCGCGCTGCACGGTTGGCGGAAGGCCGACCCGACGCTGCTGGTGCAGGAGACCCTCACCGCCGTCGTGCAGGTGAACGGCAAGGTCCGCGACTCGTTCGAGGTGTCGAAGTCGATCGATCCCGCCGAGCTCGAGGCACTCGCGCGCAACTCGGCGAACGTGCAGCGGTACATCGGTGACCGCGAGATCGTGAAGGTCATCGTGCGGGCGCCGAAGCTCGTGAACATCGCCATCAAGGGGTAGTCCTCGGGCGGCGCGGCCGTTCACGGGGTGG
Organism: Curtobacterium sp. PhB170; assembly: GCF_003752345.1. Lineage (NCBI taxonomy): Bacteria > Bacillati > Actinomycetota > Actinomycetes > Micrococcales > Microbacteriaceae > Curtobacterium > Curtobacterium sp. PhB170. The sequence goes on along the minus strand of NZ_RJUM01000012.1, from coordinate 269,288 downwards.
GCGTCTGGCCGTCCACAGGGTGGGCGTCCGACGCACCTGTGCACAGACCAGCACTCCGGAGCCCGGCCGATCGGCCGGGCTCCGTAGCGTTCGGGGCATGTCGTCGCCCTCGTCACCGGACCCTCGGTCAGCGGATGGCGCGCCCGCATCGGGACGCGTGCTCTGGTCGCGACTGGTGCTGTCGCCGCGGGCCGCGGTGGTGCTGGCCGGGGTCGTCGTGGTGGTCGCGCTCGTGGTGGTCCTGGTCGGGTCGCTGCCGGGGCGCGGTGGTGCGGGGGCGGGCGGGGTCGTCGTCAGTGATGCGCCGACTGTGGGCGCGCCGACCGCCGGTGCGCCCATCGCTGGCGCGCCGACCGCTGGGTCGTCGACCGCTGGTCCTGCATCCGGTGGGGAAGCGGTTGCCTCTGGTGCGGCGCGTGTGGTGGTGCACGTGCTCGGGGCGGTCGAGCGCGACGGCGTGGTGCGCCTGCCGCCGTCGAGCCGGGTCACCGACGCGATCGAGCGGGCCGGCGGCGCGACGGCGGACGCGGACCTGGACCGACTGAACCTGGCGCGGGTCCTGACCGACGGCGAGCGGCTGTACGTGCCGCGCATGGGCGAGGACGAGGTGCCGGCGGCGCTCGATCCGGTCGACGGCGGTGCGGCCGCGGCGGGCAGCAGCGGGGGCAGCAGTACGGGTGCCGCGGGTGCCTCGGGAACCGGCGCCGACTCCGTCGTCGACCTGAACAGCGCCGATCAGGCTGCGCTCGAGACCCTGCCCGGCATCGGCCCGGGGTTGGCCGGCCGGATCCTCGCCTGGCGCGACGAACACGGCCGGTTCACCGCGGTCGAGGACCTGCTCGACGTCAGCGGCATCGGCGACGTCCGGTTCGCTGAGCTGCGTGACCGCGTGCGGGTCTGAGCCGTGCCCGTGCAGCTGCGGCCCAGCGCGACGGACCTGCGGGTGGCGGTGCCGGTGGCGATCGCCTGGATCGTGACGACCGTGCTCGTCGGGGGACCCGCGGCAGCGCCCGTGGTCGGGATCGTGGCCGCCGTGCTGGCCGTGCTGGCCGGAGGGAGTGCGATCGTCGCGGGTCGTTGTCGTTCCGGCCGTCGCTGCCGTACCGTGACCGCCGGTGCCGGCCCGGTGCTCGTCGCGGCGGCGCTGACCGCGTTGCTCGCGGTGTCGGTCACCGTGGGTGAGACCCGACGAACGCCGGAGGTGCTCCGGGCCCTCGTCTCCGGGGCGGGCACCGTCTCGTTCGACGCAGTGCTGTCGCGCGACCTGGGCCCGGATGACCGATCCGTGCTCGCGACGCTCGAGCGTGCCGACACGGTGCGTGCGCTCCGGGTACCGGTCCGGCTCGTGCCGCCGGGCGACGGTGTGCTCGTGCCGTCGGGTGACGATCACGACCGCGTGCTGGCCGCGGGAACGCGGGTGACCGGCTCCGGGACGCTCGAGGCCGACGTCCCCGGTTCCGCGACCGCGTTCGTGCTGTTCCTCCGGGGGGTGCCCGCCACCGAGCCACCCGGGGGACTGCTCGGAGCCACCGACACAGCGCGACGGGCCTTCGTCCGTGCGACGGCGGACCTGCCGGAGCCCGGGGCTGCGCTCCTGCGCGGCCTGGCGATCGGCGATCGGTCCGGCCTCGACGCAGCGACCGAGGCGGCGATGGAGACCTCGGCGCTGACCCACCTGACCGCGGTGTCCGGGGCGAACTGCGCGGTGATCGTCGGCCTGGTGGTGGTGGTCGGGCGACTCTGCGGGGCACCGCGGTGGGTCCGGGCAGCGTCGGCCGTCGCCGTCCTGCTCGCGTTCATGGTGCTCGTGCGGCCCGACCCGTCGATCGTCCGGGCCACGGTGATGGCGGTCGTCGTGCTGGTCGTGCACCTGTCCGGCCGCCCCGTGCGCGGCGTGCCGCTCATCGCCCTGGCCGCGATCGGCATGCTGGTGGCCGACCCCTGGTTCGCGCGGTCGTTCGGGTTCGCGCTGTCGGTGCTCGCCACGAGCGGCATCGTGGTGCTCGCGCCACCGCTCACCACGCTCCTCGCCCGACGGCTGTGGACCCCGGCGGCCGCTGCCATCGCCGTGCCGGTGGCGGCGCAGGTCGCCTGCTGGCCCGTGACGATCCCGCTGTCCGCGGCGCTGCCGACCTACGCGGTGCCGGCGAACCTGCTGGCCGAGCCCCTGGCACCGATCGTCACCGTCGTCGGCCTCGGTGCGTGTCTGCTCGCGCCGGTCTGGCCGTGGGGTGGGGCGGTGCTCGCAGCCGTCGCCTGGGCCCCCGCGTCGGCGGTCGGTGGCATCGCCCACGGCGCAGCGCTGCTGCCGTACGCGTCGGTGCCGTGGCCGGGTGGGACCGTCGGGGTGGTCGGCGCCGTGGTCGTCAGCACGTGCCTCGCGGTCGCCGTGCTGAGCACTCCGACGGTGCGGAGCCGCCTGCTGCTCGTCGCGGGAGTCATCGTCGTGGTCGGTGTCGCCGCCGTCGCGGTGCCCGTGTTGGTCGTGCGCGGTACCGTCCCGGATGACTGGGCGGTCGCGGCGTGCGACGTCGGACAGGGTGACGCCGTGCTGGTCCGTGGCGGCGACAGCACGGCCCTGATCGACACCGGGGACGACCCGGACCGCCTCCGGGCCTGCCTCGACCTGCTGCGGATCCGCCGGATCGACCTGCTCGTCCTCACGCACTTCGACCGCGACCACGTCGGGGCGGCCGACGAGGTCGCGGGCATCGTCGACACGGCGCTCATCGGACCCGTCGGGCGTGCGTCGGACAGCCGCGTCGTGCAGGACCTGCAGCGCGGTGGCGTCGACGTCCGGCAGGCCGACGACCGGGTGTCCGGCGTGCTCGGGCCGCTCGGTTGGCGGGTGGTGTGGCCGCGGGCGGGCAGCCCGGACGCCGGCAACGACGCGAGCATCGTGCTCGTGACCGAACCACTGCCGGGCGACGACTGCCCCACTTGCCTGTCCGGGGTGTTCCTCGGCGACCTGGGGGAGACAGCCCAGCGCCGTGTCCGCTCCGGCAGTGCACTCCCCGACGGGCGCGTCGACGTCGTGAAGGTCTCGCACCACGGTTCGGCCGACCAGGACCCCCTGCTGTACCGGCAGCTCGCGGCCCGCGTCGGACTCGTCGGCGTCGGCGCGGACAACACGTACGGCCACCCGACACGGTCGGCGCTGTCGATGCTCGCATCGTCGGGGACCGCCGCGTACCGGACCGACGAACTCGGCACCGTCGTGGTGGGTCGGACGGCCACCGACGACCTGCGGGTGTGGACGGAGCACACGCCGTCGGTGGCCGCCCGTAGGATCGTCGGAGCACTCGTCGCACCGGCACCGTCCGGGTCGGCTCCACCGGAAGGACCGCATGCCCGCCAAGAAGCCCGCGCGCGCCGCAGCGAAGATCGACCAGGTCCCCTGGTCGGGGATCCGCCCGGCCCCGGTCGTGCTCGTCACCGGGCCCGAGGCGTTCCTGGCCGACCGGGCGAGCAGTGTGCTCAAGGACCTGCTCGTGGGCGAGGACCCGGCGCTCGAGGTGCACGACCTCGAGGCCGACCAGTACGCTCCCGGGCTGCTCGCGACCCTCGCCAGCCCGTCGTTGTTCGGCGAGCCGCGACTCGTCCGGGTCACCAACGTGGAGAAGTGCACCGACGCCTTCATCACCGAGACCATCTCGTACCTGCAGGCTCCGGCAGACGACGTCACCCTGGTGCTCCGGCACGGCGGCGGGGTGCGCGGCAAGAAGCTGCTCGACACGATCCGCAGCGGGGTCGGCGGTGGGGTCGAGGTCCTGTGCGACGAGCTCAAGCGCGAGACCGACCGCATCGACTTCGTGAACGCCGAGTTCCGCGCCGCCCGACGCAAGATCGCGCCGTCGGCGGTCCGTACCCTCGTGGTCGCCTTCGCGGACGACCTGGCCGAGCTCGCTGCCGCGTGTCGGCAGCTCCTGGCGGACGAGGCGCAGGAGATCACCGACAAGGTCGTCGACAAGTACTACGGCGGTCGTGTCGAGACGAACGCGTTCAAGGTGGCCGACATCGCCCTGGCCGGACGGTCCGCTCCGGCGATCGTCGAGTTGCGGCACGCCCTGGCCACGGGCGAAGCCCCCGTTCCGATCGTCGCGGCGTTCGCGAGCAAGATCCGCACGATGGCGAAGGTCAGCGCGTTCCGCGGGCCGAGCGGTCAGGCGGCGTCGGCGCTCGGCATGGCCCCGTGGCAGGTGCAGCGCGCGCAGCGTGACGTCGCCTCGTGGAGTGAGACGGGTCTTGCGAACGCGATCACGAGCATCGCCGAGGCGGACACCGCGGTGAAGGGCGGCTCGCGCGACGCGCACTACGCACTCGAGGTCATGGTCCGCACCATCGCCCGACGCGGCGAGGCGCGCTGAGGCGACCCGCGCCTCCCGGTCGTCGCGCGCTCGTCGCGCCCCCACACCCGCGCGCCCACACCCGCGCACTTGGTGAGCAGAAATGGTCGAGTGCCGACCTGCCACCCGACCATTTCTGCTCACGAAGCGTGCCGCCCACGAAGCGTGCCGCCCGCCCACGCCCCACCCACGCCCCGCACACGACGAAGGCCCCACACCGAACGGTGCGGGGCCTTCGTGCAGCGCTCAGGAGATCAGAGCGACGCAACCTTCTTCGCGATGGCCGACTTGCGGTTCGCGGCCTGGTTGCGGTGGATGACACCCTTGCTCACGGCCTTGTCGAGCTTCTTCGACGCGGTGGCCAGGGCGGCAACGGCCTTGTCCTTGTCGCCAGCGGCAACGGCGTCGTTGGTGTGACGGATGAACGTCTTCAGCTCCGACTTGTAGGCCTTGTTGCGCTCGGTGGCCTTGAGGTTGGTCTTGATGCGCTTGATCTGCGACTTGATGTTCGCCATGTGTAGCTCCTGCTTCGTCTCGTACGGGTGGGCGCGACCGCGGGGTAGAGGGGCCCTCGGTCGCATCGCGTTCCACCCGTGGGCGGGGAACGCGCAAGCCAGCCACCAACATTACCAGGCGAACGGCCCGCCACCAAAGCACGAAACACCGCCGGATCGGCGTGATCTCGCGGCAACACGCACCGGATACGGTGACGGCATGCCATCCCTCGCGCCTCGGATCGACACCGTGCCCGCCTCCGGCATCCGGAGGGTCTTCGAGCAGGCAGCGCTGCTGCAGTCCGCTGGCACCCCGGTCACGATGCTCGTGATCGGCGAACCGGACGTGCCCGTGGCACCGCACATCGGTGACGCGGCCCGTCGCGCGTGGACCGAGGACCGCACCGACTACACGCCGAACGGCGGCATCGCACCTCTGCGCGAGGCGATCCGCGACAAGCTCCGCCGCGAGAACCGCATCGAGGCCGACCTCGAACAGATCTGGATGACGATCGGTGCGACGCAGGCCCTGTTCCAGGCGATGACGCTGACGCTGAGTCCCGGCGACGAGGTCCTGGTGCCGGACCCCGGTTACACGACGTTCACGATGAACGCGCACATCCTCGGGGCCACACCGGTGCCGTACCGGCTCGAACCGCAGCACGGGTTCGAGCCAGACCTCGAGGCGCTCGAGGCGAGCGTCACCGAGCGCACCCGCGTGCTCGTGGTGAACTCGCCGTCGAACCCGCTCGGCTCGGTGTTCGGCGAGGACACCCTCCGCGCGCTGTTCTCCTTCGCGAAGCGGCACGACCTGTGGGTGATCAGCGACGAGGTCTACGAGTACTTCACCTACGGCACCCGCCACGTCAGCCTGGCTGCGCTCGACGAGGACGACCGGGTGTTCTCCGCGTTCTCGCTGAGCAAGACCTACGCCATGACGGGTGTCCGGGTCGGGTACCTCGTGACGCCGAAGGGCCTCGGGCCGACGATGCGCACCACGCAGGAGGCGATGATCAGCTGCGTCGCCGAACCCGACCAGTACGCGGCGCTGGCGGCGATCGTCGGGGACCACTCCGCGGTGCGCGACGCCCGCGAGCACTACCGGGCGAACCTCGAGGTCGCGAAGGAGGTCCTCGACGCCGCCGGGATCCGGTACCTCGACCCGCGCGGCGCCTTCTACCTCTGGGTCGACGTGTCGCACGCCTCGGACGGCGACGTCGCGGCGTGGGCGCTCGGCCTCCTGCAGCGCGAGGCCGTCGCGGTCGCGCCCGGCAGCGCGTTCGGCCGCACCGGCGAGGGCTGGATCCGCGTCTGCCTGGCCGCGACCCCCGACGACCTGCGGCGCGGCCTGGGCGCGTTGCCCGCACCGGCACACGCCTCCGTCTGACGGGCGATCGCGGCCAGGAGGCCCGGAGCCGGTTGGCGCGACAGCGCACGGTGCGCAGTCCTCCACCTGGTGCGAGGATGCTCGCCCCGTGCCGCGCAGCATCCGGTCACGGGGCGGCCAACCGCGCACGGGCCCGCCGACCTCGCACCGTGCGGGGCCGGCACGCCGGCGCGAGGGCGCACCGAGCGCGCGTCGCACGGAACCGCGCAGCCGCGCCGTGCCTCCAGAGCGGGTGAAGCATGGGAGACTGGGCCGACCGTCCGACCCACCTGAGGAACCGTGAGCCCACAAGCATCCGCTCCGCTCGAGCCCGCCGCGACCCCGGCCGGCGCGATCCGCAACTTCTGCATCATCGCGCACATCGACCACGGCAAGTCCACGCTGGCCGACCGCATGCTGCAGATGACCGGCGTCGTCGAGGAGCGCGCGATGCGCGCGCAGTACCTCGACCGCATGGACATCGAGCGCGAGCGCGGCATCACGATCAAGTCGCAGGCCGTCCGCATGCCGTGGGAGCTCGATGGTGAGACCTTCGCGCTCAACATGATCGACACCCCCGGGCACGTCGACTTCTCGTACGAGGTCTCGCGGTCCCTGGCAGCGTGCGAGGGTGCGATCCTGCTCGTCGACGCCGCCCAGGGCATCGAGGCGCAGACGCTGGCGAACCTGTACCTGGCGCTCGAGAACGACCTCGAGATCATCCCGGTGCTCAACAAGATCGACCTGCCGGCGGCCGAACCCGAGAAGTACGCGGCCGAGCTCGCGCAGCTCATCGGCGGCAAGCCGGAGGACGTCCTGCGCGTCTCCGGCAAGACGGGCGTCGGCGTCCCCGAGCTCCTCGACCTGGTGGTCCGGCGTGTGCCGGCACCGGTCGGCGATGTCGAGGCCGCGCCGCGCGCGATGATCTTCGACTCGGTGTACGACAGCTACCGCGGCGTCGTCACCTACATCCGGATGATCGACGGCTCGATCAAGCCGCGCGAGAAGGTCCAGATGATGTCGACCAAGTCGACGCACGAGATCCTCGAGATCGGGGTGTCGAGCCCCGAGCCGATCCCGACGAAGGGGCTCTCCGTCGGCGAGGTCGGCTACCTGATCACCGGCGTGAAGGACGTCCGCCAGTCCAAGGTCGGCGACACCGTCACGAGTGCGCAGAAGCCCGCGACCGAGGCCCTGCCCGGCTACACGGACCCGAAGCCGATGGTGTTCTCGGGCCTGTACCCGATCGACGGGTCGGACTACCCGGACCTCCGCGACGCGCTCGACAAGCTCAAGCTCTCCGATGCAGCGCTGGTCTACGAGCCCGAGACGTCCGTGGCGCTCGGCTTCGGCTTCCGCTGCGGGTTCCTCGGCCTGCTGCACCTCGAGATCATCACCGAGCGGCTCTCGCGCGAGTTCGGCCTCGACCTCATCACGACCGCGCCCAGCGTGATCTACGAGGTCACGAACGAGGACAACTCCGTGACCGAGGTCACGAACCCGTCCGAGTTCCCCGGTGGCCGCATCGTCGAGGTCCGCGAGCCCATGGTCCGCGCGGCGATCCTGGCCCCGAAGGACTACGTCGGCGCGATCATGGAGCTGTGCCAGTCGCGCCGCGGCTCGCTGCTCGGCATGGAGTACCTCGGCGAGGACCGCGTCGAGATCCGCTACGAGATGCCCCTCGGCGAGATCGTGTTCGACTTCTTCGACCAGCTGAAGAGCAAGACGCAGGGCTACGCCTCGCTCGACTACGAGCCCATCGGTGACCAGGCAGCCGACCTCGTGAAGGTCGACATCCTGCTGCAGGGCGACCAGGTCGACGCGTTCAGCGCGATCGTGCACCGCGACAAGGCCTACGCCTACGGCACGCTGATGACCGAACGGCTGCGCAAGCTCATCCCGCGCCAGCAGTTCGAGGTCCCGATCCAGGCGGCCATCGGCGCGCGGATCATCGCCCGCGAGAGCATCCGCGCGATGCGCAAGGACGTCCTGGCGAAGTGCTACGGCGGTGACATCACTCGCAAGCGCAAGCTCCTCGAGAAGCAGAAGGAGGGCAAGAAGCGCATGAAGACCATCGGCCGGGTCGAGGTCCCGCAGGAAGCCTTCATCGCAGCGCTCTCCGGCGACGTGGAAGAGAAGAAGAAGTAGCGACGGGTCAGCGGGTCCGAGTGGCCCGCGCCCGCAGCACGGCCAGGCAGAGGGCCGGGAGGCTCGCTGCGGCCAGTCCAGCCAGTGCGGTCCGCAGGATGACCAGCCCGGCGGCCGCACCGAAGTCCGTCTGCTGGGTCGCGGCGATCCCCGACACCACGGCCCCGAGGGCCAGGACGATCGTCACGGCGCCGAGCCACTGCGGCATCCGCGTGGCCCGGCGCCGCCGCACGGCGGACACGAGGCTGGCGCCGAACAGCAGGACCCCGGCTCCGGCGCAGCACGCACCGACCGCGGCGATCGCGTTCGCGGTGTCGAAGGTGTCCCACTGTGCTGGCGGCACCGCGACGTAGCGCGCGGACGAGCCGATGCCGGCGGTCGTCGCGTCGACCAGGACACGCGCGAGTGCGGCGGCGCCGAAGGCGACGAGCGTGAGCGCGGCGAGCGTCGCGGTCCGACGGTCGACGGACCGCCAGAGCGCGGGGGTGGAGCGGGGCACGCTGCAACGATAGGGGCGGTGCGGGCGGGTGTCGGGCCTCCAGTTCGGGGTGCACGCGAACCGGACGACGCGGCCCGGCCGACGCGACCTGAGCGGTGATCGGTTCGATCCGACGGGGCAGGCGCAAGTAGGCTGGCGGCATGAGCATCCGCGGGAGCTACCGGACCGCCCTGACCTACGGCGCGGTGGGGGCGACCCAGGCGTCGGACCTCATGACGTACCCGCCCGAGGGGTTCACCCCAACCGAGTCGCGTGCCCGGATCGGACACGGAGACCAGCGGTTCGAGACCGCGGTGACGCAGGCCCTGACGTGGCAGATCCAGGAGCGCAGCGGCATCCGCGTGCGCGTCGAGGAACAGCCCGACGACGACGAGGTCCGGTACAACCCGGTGACGTTCGACGACGACGGCGTCCCGATCGCCCCCGCCTCTATCGGCACGCCCCGGGTCGAGAAGTTCGCGCCCGACGGCACACCGCTGGTGACCGCCGGCACGTCGGCGACGCTCACGATGCACGCCTTCGGGCGGACCGTGCAGGCGCCCGTGCGGGTCGTGTCGATCATCGACGAGCACGACCGCAAGGGCTTCGCGTACGGCACGCTCGAGGGGCACCCGCTCTCCGGTGAGGAGTCGTTCGTCGTCGAGCGCACGTCGGACGGTTCCGTGTGGCTGCAGATCCGGCAGTTCTCGCAGCCGTCGAGCCGGAAGTGGCAGTTCGTCGCGCCGCTGCTGCGTCGGCAGCAGAAGGTGATGGCGGAGCAGTACCTGGCGGCGCTGCGGGGCGACTAACGCAGTGGGGGCAGTGCCGCGATCGCGTCCTCGATCAGGGCGGCGTCGACCCGGCAGTCCCGCGCGACCGTGACCGCGTTGGTGACCCGCAGCGCCTCGACGTCGAACACCCCGGTGGCGACCGCCAGGAAGGGGATGCCGGCGGCGTCCGCGGCCTCGCCGTCCCGCGGGGTGTCGCCGACGATGACGGCACGGGTGCCGGCGAGCTCCGCCGCCGCGCGGGTGGTGACGTCCGCGCGCTCCACCTCGGTGTCGCCGAAGTAGGAGTGGTCCCAGTCGAACAGGCCCTCGTCGAACCCGGCACCGGCCAGCTTGACGCGGGCGCGGTACTCGGAGTTGCCCGTGAGCAGGCCGTTCCGCCACCCGAGCTCGGCGAAGCGGGTGAGCAGCGCGGTGGCACCGGGGACGGGGGACCGGTGGTCGCCCGAGGCGTGCCGCTCGGCGGTGAGGTCGCGCAGGTGGCCGCTGACCGTCGGGATGATCGTGTCCTCGAACGCGTGCGCACGGACGTGCTCGGCGATGAGCCCGGCATCGGTCCGACCGTGCTGGTGCCCGACGCGCAGGGTGAGGTCGCGGCCGACCGCCCGCTCGAGCGCGAGGTGGTAGAGGTTGCCCGGGGACGACGCGTTCATCACGAGGGTGCCGTCGATGTCCCACAGGACCGTGGTGGGGACGGGGTGGTGCTCCATGCGTCCATCATGACGGACAATGGACTCCATGCCGAGTGCTCTCCCGATCGCCGATCCGGCACCCGCTGACGGCCTGATCGTGCCACGAGCCGCGGCGGGCTCCGCCGCCGGTTCCGACCCGGCGGCCGTGCCGTTCGGGGTCTACGTCCACGTGCCGTTCTGCCGGGTGCGCTGCGGCTACTGCGACTTCAACACGTACACGGCGTCCGAGCTCCGCGGCGTGCGCCGCGACGACTACGCCGGCCACGCGGTGCGGGAGATCGAGTGGGCCGCGACCGTGCTCGACCGCTCCGGCGTGCCGCGTCGGCCCGTGTCGACCGTGTTCTTCGGCGGCGGGACCCCGACGATGCTGCCCGCGTCCGACCTGGCGATGATCCTGCGGGCCATCGACGACACGTGGGGGATCCTGCCCGGCGCCGAGGTCACGACCGAGGCGAACCCGGACTCGGTCGACGCGTCCTCGTTGCAGACACTGCGCGAGGGCGGGTTCAACCGGATCAGCTACGGCATGCAGTCCGCGGTCCCGCACGTCCTCGCGACCCTCGACCGCACCCACGACCCGTTGCGCGTGCCGGTCGTCGTCGACCTCGCGAAGCAGCAGGGCCTCGACGTCTCCCTCGACCTCATCTACTCGACGCCGGGGGAGTCCCTCGACGACTGGCGCACCTCGCTCGACGCCGCGCTGGCCTGCGAGCCGGACCACGTGTCGGCGTACTCGCTCATCGTCGAGGACGGCACCGCGATGGGCCGCATGGTGGCGCGCGGCGAACTGCCGGCCCCCGACGACGACCTGGCCGCCGACATGTACGAGCTCGCCGACCAGGTGCTCGGCGACGCCGGGTACTCCTGGTACGAGGTGTCGAACTGGGCCCGCGGCGACGCGCACGCGAGTCGCCACAACCTGTCGTACTGGAAGGGCCACGACTGGTGGGGTGTCGGCCCCGGCGCCCACTCCGCGGTCGCCGGCACGCGCTGGTGGAACGTCAAGCACCCGGCCGCGTACGCGAACCGGGTGCTGTCCGGCGAGTCGCCGGCCGCCGGGCGCGAGGTCATCGACGACGAGACCCGCTACGTCGAGCGCCTGCTCCTCGCCGCGCGGGTCCGTGGCGAGCTCGCGACGAGCGAGATCCGCCAGGAGGCCCGTGGCCGGATCGCGGGACTCATCGCACGGGGTCTCGTGGACGGGTCGGCCGCGGTGCGGGGACGCGTCGACCTGACCCTGCAGGGTCGCCTGCTCGCCGACGCGGTGGTGCGGGAGCTGCTGGACTGACCGGTGCTGCCGGTCGACAGCTGCGTCGTGCTCGCTACTGCTTGATGAACTCGATCGACAGGGGGTAGCGGTAGAACTGCCCCTGGTTCGCGGCGACGGCCGCCAGGATGCCGAAGACGATCGTCAGGACGGCGACGATCGGGAACAGCAGTGCTCCGATGAACACCACGGTCAGGATGCCGCACGCGACGTACGCGATCGCCACGGTGATGTGGAAGTTCAGTGCGACCCGAGTGTGCTCGCGGATGAAGCCGCCGCGGTCGCGCAGCACCAAGTAGGCCACGAGCGGGGCGACGAAGTTGAAGAAGATCCCACCGATGTGCGTCAGCGTGGCCCAGAGGCGCTGGTCCTCCGGGCTCATCGGCTGCGGCGGGGTGTACCCGCTCGGGTACTGGGGCCCGTTCGGGTTCTGCGGGCCACCGGGCTGCTGTCCGTAGGTCATGCCGGAAGCGTATCGGGGGTGCAGTCGTGCGGGCGTAGGATCAGCAGTCGACACGTCCGAGTGCCAGGTCGACCAGGAAGGAGCGCTCGTGGTCAGTGAACGCAGCCTCGAGGTCCTGAAGGCCATCGTGCGCGACTACGTGGCGTCGCGCGAACCGGTCGGCTCCAAGACGATCGTCGAACGGCACGCGTTCGGTGTCAGCGCCGCCACGATCCGCAACGACATGGCCCTGCTCGAGGACGAGCAGCTCATCGTCGCGCCGCACACCTCGTCCGGCCGGGTGCCGACCGACAAGGGCTACCGGCTGTTCGTCGACCACCTGGCCGCAGCCCGGCCGCTGACGAGCGCCCAGCGGCACGCCATCGAGACCTTCCTCGGCGCCCCGAACGACCTCGACGAGGTCCTCGGCCGCACCGTGCGCCTGCTCAGCCAGCTCACGAACCAGGTCGCTCTGGTGCAGTACCCCTCGATGGTGCGCGCCCGGGTGCAGCACGTCGAGCTGGTGCGACTCGGCGACGCCCGGCTCATGGTCGTGCTCATCACCGACACCGCCCGGGTCGAACAACGCGTCGTCGAGACCGACGTCGCGCTCGACGAGCCGCTGCTGACCGAACTCCGCACGGTGCTGAACGGCGCGGCCGTGGGGCTCCTGCTGCAGGACGTGCCCACCGCGCTCCGTGCGGTGCCGCAACAGCTCCGGCCCGACGCCCAAGCGCTCGGCGGGGTCGTCGTGGCGACCCTCATCGAGCAGGTCGCGGCGAACCGTCAGGACCGCCTGGTGATGGCCGGCGCCGCCAACCTGGCGAAGAGCGAGCAGGACTTCTCCGGCGGGCTCTTCCCGGTGCTCGAAGCGATCGAGGAACAAGTCACCCTGCTCCGGTTGTTCGGGGAGATGCAGGTGGACGACATCGCGGTGGCGGCCAGCATCGGCGTCGAGAACGCCGAGTACGGGCTCGACGCCACGAGCATCGTCGCCGGCGGGTACCTCGCCGGTGGCGGTGAGGTGGCACGTCTGGGTGTCCTGGGCCCGACCCGGATGGACTACGGCACGAACATGGCTGCCGTCCGGGCCGTCGCACGGTACCTGTCCAAGCTCCTGGGCGAACACTGATCGACTGCAACACCGACCGACCGACCGAACACAACCGACTGAGGGATACGTGGCAGACCACTACGACGTCCTCGGCGTCCAGCGAGACGCCTCCGATGCCGACATCAAGAAGGCCTACCGCCGCCTGGCGCGTGAGCTCCACCCGGACGTGAACCCTGCGCCAGAGGCAGCCGAGCGGTTCAAGGACGTCACGCACGCGTACGACGTCCTGAGCGACCCGGAGCAGCGGCGCCGGTACGACGCCGGGCCCCAGGCCGACAGCCCGTTCGGCGGCGGCGCCGGCGGGTTCAGCGACATCTTCGACGCCTTCTTCGGCGGCGGTGGCGGCCGGGGCAGTGGTCCCCGCAGCCGTGCCGAGCGCGGGCAGGACGCCCTGCTCCGCATCGACGTCGACCTCGACGAGGTCGTCTTCGGCACCCACAAGGACGTCGAGGTCGACACCGCCGTCCTGTGCGAGACCTGTCACGGGTCGTGCTGCGCACCCGGCACCAGCCCGCGCACCTGCGACATCTGCGGCGGGTCCGGCAACATCCAGCGCCAGGTCCGCTCGCTGCTGGGCAACGTCGTGACGAGCGCCCCGTGCGGCACCTGCCGCGGCTACGGCACCGTCATCCCGAGCCCCTGCCCGACCTGCCAGGGTCAGGGCCGCGTCCGCGCCCGTCGCACCGTGCCGGTCGACGTCCCCGCCGGCGTCGACTCGGGCCTGCGCCTGCAGATGCCCGGCCAGGGTGAGGTCGGCCCCGCCGGCGGCCCCTCCGGCGACCTGTACCTGGAGATCCGGGTCCGGCACGACGACGTCTTCAGCCGCGACGGTGACGACCTGCTCGCCACCCTCGAGGTCGCGATGACCGATGCCGTGCTCGGCACCACCACGACGATCGACGGACTCGACGGGCCCGTCGAGCTCGAGATCCGTCCGGGGGTGCAGAGCGCGGACGTCCTGGTGATCAAGGACCGCGGCATCACGAAGCTGCGCGGGAGCGGCCGCGGTGACCTCCGGGTCGGCGTGCAGGTCGTCACCCCGACGAAGCTGTCGCACAAGGAACGCCAGCTCGTCGAGCAGCTCGCGAAGTCGCACAAGGCGTCGGCGCCGCAGCTCGCCCGGTTCCAGCAGGGCATGTTCGGCAAGCTCCGCGACCGCTTCTTCAACTTCTGATGGCATCGCTCTACGTCGTGGAGTCGCTCGACGGCGTCGCCGTCGGTGGCTCCGTGACGCTCGACGGGGCAGAGGGGCGGCACGCCGTGACCGTCTCGCGCGTGCGGGTCGGTGAGACGTTGCGGCTCTCGGACGGACGGGGGACCGTCGTGTCCGGTGCGGTGGACTCCGTCGACCGCGACTCGCTGGTGTTGTCCGTGGCATCGCTGTCCGTCGACCCGCTGCCGGTCCCGTCGCTGACGCTCGTGCAGGCCCTCGCGAAGGGCGGCCGCGACGAGATGGCGGTGCAGGCGTCGACGGAGATCGGCGTCGACCGGATCGTGCCGTGGTCCGCCGCGCGCAGTGTCTCCCGGTGGGAGGGCCCGAAGGTCGAGAAGGGCCGATCGCGGTGGACGGCCATCGCGCACGAGGCCGCGAAGCAGGCGATCCGGTCGCGGGTGCCCGAGGTCGGGCCGCTCGTCACGACGGCGCAGCTCGTCCCCGCGCTCGGTGCCGGTGCTGCGGTGCTCGTGCTCGACCCCACCGCGACCGTGCGGCTCGCGACCTGGGAACCGACGGCGGACCTCGACGAGATCGCCCTCGTGGTGGGTCCGGAAGGCGGCATCGACGGCTCCGAGCTCGAGCGGCTCGAGGCCGCGGGAGCGATCAGGGTCCGGCTCGGCGACAGCGTGCTGCGGACCTCGACCGCCGGTCCCGCGGCACTCGCGATCCTGCAGGCCGGACTCGGGCGCTGGTGAGGGAAGGCCCGAGGTCGGTCCTGCGTTCTACGATGGAGTCATGAGCACCAGCACGCCCAGCGTCTTCAGCAAGATCATCGCGCGCGAGATCCCGGCGACCGTCGTCGCCGAGGACGACCGCGTGATCGCGATCGAGGACATCGCCCCGAAGGCACCCGTCCACGTGCTGGTCATCCCCAAGACCGAGCAGTACGCGAACGTCGCCGAACTCGCGGCCGGTGACCCCGAGCTCCTCGCCCACCTGGTCGCCACCGCGCAGCGCATCGCCGACGAGCGCGCCGGCGGCCAGTTCCGTCTCGTCTTCAACACCGGCGAAGCCGCCGGTCAGACCGTGTTCCACGTGCACGCGCACGTACTCGCAGGTGAACTGCAGGAAGGCACCCTTGCCGGCTAACGAACCAGCACAGCCCACCACCGACGACGACCAGGTCGTCTCCGTCGCCCTCCAGGTCGACGGCATCGCCATGGTCCAGCTCCTCGGTCCCCAAGACCGCCTGCTGAAGACCGTCGAACGGCAGTACCCGGGCGTCAAGGTCGTCGTCCGCGGCAACGAGGTCACGCTCACCGGGCCCGAGCGCGAGGTCGCGCGGGCGAAGGCGCTCGTCGACGAACTCGTCGGCATGGTCAAGCGCGGGCAGGACATCGGCCCGTCGGACATCCCGATGTCGGCACGGATCCTCGACGACGACCGCAAGCCGTCCGACACCTTCGGCACGCCGATCGTGTCGAGCCGCGGCAAGTCCGTGCGGCCGAAGACCGACGGGCAGCGCGCCTACGTCGACGCCATCGACGAGCACACCATCACGTTCGGCATCGGCCCCGCCGGCACCGGCAAGACGTACCTGGCGATGGCGAAGGCTGTCCAGGCCCTGCAGCGGCGCGAGGTCACCCGGATCATCCTGACCCGTCCCGCGGTCGAGGCCGGCGAGCGGCTCGGGTTCCTGCCGGGCACGCTCACCGACAAGATCGACCCGTACCTGCGGCCGCTGTACGACGCCCTGAACGAGATGATGGACCCCGAGTTGGTCCCGAAGCTGCTGGCTGCGGGCACGGTCGAGGTCGCGCCGCTCGCGTACATGCGCGGCCGGACGCTCAACGACTCGTTCGTCGTCCTCGACGAGGCGCAGAACACGACGCCCGAGCAGATGAAGATGTTCCTGACGCGTCTCGGGTTCGGCTCGAAGATGGTCGTGACGGGTGACATCACCCAGGTCGACCTGCCGGGCAACGTGTCCGGACTCCGGCTCGTGACGCGGATCCTCGAGACGGTCGAGGACATCCACTTCGCCCGGCTCGGCAGCGAGGACGTCGTGCGGCACACGCTCGTCGGTCGCATCGTCGACGCCTACACCGTCTACGACGAGGAACGTCTCGCCGAGCAGGCCGGTCACCGTCCCGGTGGCCGGGGCACCGCGCCGGTCGGCAACCCCGACGGCGCCAACCGTGCCGAGCGCCGTGGTCGGCCGCCGCAGGACCGCCAGCGACCCCCGTACCCCCAGAACGACGCCCGAGGAGGCAACCGGTGAGCATCGAGCTCAACAACGAGTCCGGGGTCGAGGTGGACGAGGCAGCCATCCAGCGCCTCGCCGCGTTCGCCCTCGACGCGATGCACGTGCACGCGGACGCCGAACTCGCGATCGTCCTGGTCGACGAGGGCGCGATGGAGCAGCTGCACGTGCGGTGGATGGACGAGCCCGGCCCCACCGACGTCCTGAGCTTCCCGATGGACGAGCTCCGACCGGGCACCGAAGAGGACCCCACGCCCGCCGGCCTGCTCGGCGACATCGTGCTCTGCCCGCAGGTCGCCGAGGAACAGGCGAAGACCGCCGGGCACTCCAGCACCGACGAGATGCTGCTGCTCACCTGCCACGGCATCCTGCACCTGCTCGGCTTCGACCACGCCGAGCCGGACGAGAAGGCCGAGATGTTCGGGCTGCAGGGCGAGATCCTGACGGCCTTCGCGGCCCAGCGCCGGGGTCGGTAGCCGATGCTCGTCGTCGTCGGTCTGCTCGCGGTCGCGCTCGGGCTCGTCGTGCTCGGCGGGCTCCTCGCCGCGAGCGACGCCGCGCTCTCCGTGGTGTCCCGTGCCGACCTCGACGAGATCGCCCGCGGCAACAAGCGTCGTCGTGCGCTCGAGGCGATCGCGGACGACGTCGGCGCGCACGTCAACGCCCTGAACTTCTTCCGCGTGCTCGCCGAGACCGCCGCGGCCGTGCTCGTCACGATCGCCCTGGTGCGGGCGTTCGACAGCTGGTGGGTGGCGCTCATCGTCTCTGCCGCGATCATGACGGCCGTGTCGTTCGTGCTCGTCGGGTCGAGTCCGCGCAGCGTCGGACGGGCGCACGCCGAACGGCTGCTGGCGTCCACCGGCGGCCTGGTCCGTGCCGTCCGGATCGTGCTCGGTCCGCTCGCCGGTCTGCTCGTCCGGATCGGTGACCGCGTGACCCCGGGCCGCGGCCGCAGCGCCTCGACGGTGTCGAGCGAAGAACAACTGCTGTCCCTCGTCGACGAGGCCACCGAGAGCAACGTGCTCGAGGACGAGGACCGCGAACTCATCCACTCGGTCTTCGAGTTCAGCGACACCCTCGTGCGCGAGGTGATGGTGCCGCGCACCGACATGCTGACGGTCGACGGCTCGGACACGCTCGCCGCGGGCATGGAGCAGTTCCTGGCCGCCGGGGTGTCCCGCATGCCCGTCACCGGCAAGGACAGCGACGACGTCCTCGGCGTCCTGTACCTCCGTGACGTGTCGCGGGCGCTGTACGAGCGACCGGGGTCCGGCAGCGAGCGGGTCACCCGGCTGCTGCGTCCGGCCGAGTTCGTGCCGGAGTCGAAGGCCGCCGACGACACCCTGCGGCACATGCAGGTCGCGAAGAACCACCTGGTCCTGGTCGTCGACGAGTACGGCGGCGTCGCCGGTCTCGTCACGATGGAGGACCTCATCGAAGAGCTCGTCGGGGACATCTCCGACGAGTACGACCGCGCCGTGGTCGACCGGGTGGAGGTCGAGCCCGGCCTCTGGCGCATCTCGGCCCGACTGCCCGTCGACGAGCTCGGCGACCTGTTCGGCATCGAGCTGGACGACGACGACGTCGACACCGCCGGCGGTCTGCTCACCAAGGAGCTCGGCCACCTGGCGATCTCCGGCGACACGGTCACGGTGTCCGGCGTCGTCCTGACGGCCGACCGGGTCGAGGGCAAGCGCCGCCACCTCATCACCGTGCTCGCCGAACGCACTCACGCCCTCGCGGGTGTCGAGGACGCCTTCGACGACGCCACCACCACGACGGGAACCACGCACGCATGACCGACTCCGACTCCACCCCCACCGCCTCGGGCAAGCCCTACCGCGCGGGCTTCGTCTCGTTCGTCGGGCGTCCGAACGTGGGCAAGTCCACGTTGACGAACGCGCTGGTGGGCCAGAAGGTCGCGATCACCTCGTCGAAGCCGCAGACCACCCGTCGCGCGATCCGCGGCATCGTGCACCGGCCCGACGGCCAGGTCATCATCGTCGACACCCCGGGCGTGCACCGTCCCCGCACCCTGCTCGGCGAGCGGCTCAACGACCTGGTGCAGTCCACACTCGGTGACGTCGACGTCATCGGGTTCTGCGTCCCCGCCAACGAGCCGATCGGCCCGGGCGACCGCTTCATCAACGACACCCTCGACCAGTACCCGCGGGCCAAGAAGGTCGCGATCGTCACCAAGATCGACCGCACCTCGAAGGACAAGGTCGGCGAGCAGCTGCTGGCCGTCTCCCGGCTCCGCGACTGGGACTCGATCATCCCGACGTCCGGCACGAAGGGCCTGCAGCTCGAGGACCTCCTCGGCGAGATCACGTCGTTGCTGCCGGAGTCGCCCCAGCTGTACGACTCGTCGGCAGTGACCGAGGAGACCGACGAGGAGCGCATCAGCGAACTCATCCGCGAAGCCGCGCTCGAGGGCGTCCGCGACGAACTGCCGCACTCGCTCGCCGTCGTGATCGAGGACATCGTCGAGCCGGACGAGGACGACGACGCCGACGGGCCGCTGCGCATCTTCGCGAACCTGTTCGTCGAGCGCGACAGCCAGAAGGCGATCGTCATCGGCCACAAGGGGGAGCGCCTGAAGGACGTCGGCTCCCGCGCCCGCGTCGAGATCGAGTCGCTGCTCGGCGGTCGGCACGTGTACCTCAACATCCGTGTGAAGGTCGCCAAGGAGTGGCAGCGTGACCCCAAGCAGCTCGGACGCCTCGGCTTCTGAGCGTCGGGCGCCAGGAGTCATCCACACGAGGGACGCGCCCGTGAGCCGAGCGCCGTACCGTGGACGCGTGTTCCGTCCCATGCTGCGCGCGCAGGTCATCACCGACGTCGTCATCGCCGTGGTGCTCGGCTCGCTCGTGCTGATCACCTCGGCGCGGGGCATGGACTCCCCGCTCGCGATCGTCACGGTCGTCGGCATGACCGCTGCCCTCGCGCTCCGACGGCTGTCGCCCGGACTCGCACTGGCCGTCGCCTGGGTGTTCGCGGTCTTCGAGATGGTCACGGGCCAGATGCCCGACCTGTCGAACGCCTTCATCGCCGCGGTGCTCTACACGACGAGCGCCTACGGCAGTCGGCGGGTGCGGCTGGCAGGACTCGTCTCGGCCATCGTCGGGTCCGTCACCGCGGCGCTGTACATCGGCGTCGACGACTACCGGAACCGATTGACGATCGAGACCGCTTCGACGCCGTTCCAGGAGTCGGTGCAGGTCACGGTCTCGTACTTCGCCGTCGTCCTGCTCCTGTTGCTCCTGCCGTGGTTGGCGGGCCTCGTGGTCCGCACCCGTCGGTCGGCGAGCATGAGCCGCGAGGCCCAGCTGCTCGCCGAGCGCGACGCCGCCCGAGCCGACCGAGCGGTCGCGGTCGAACAGGAGCGCGTGCGCATCGCCCGGGACATGCACGACATCGTCGCGCACTCGCTCGCGGTCGTCATCGCCCAGGCGGACGGTGCCCGCTACGCACTGAAGGCCGACCCCGCCGTCGCGGACCAGGCCCTCGGCACCATCTCGACCACCGCCCGCCGGGCCCTCGGCGACGTCCGCGAGCTCCTCGGCGCGCTTCGGCACGAGCAGGGGACCGTCCCGACGCCGGAGATCGACGACATCGACCGGCTCGTCGGCGAGATGCGCCAGGTCGGCCTCGACGTCCGGGTCGAGCGCGAGGGCGACCCGACCGGCCTCCCCACCACGACGCAGCTCGCGGTGTACCGGATCGTGCAGGAGAGCCTGACGAACGCCTACAAGCACGGTGAGCCCGGCACGCCGGTGCACGCATCACTGACCTACCGCCCGGACACCGTCGAGATCGCGGTGGTGAACCGCCGTGCCGACGACGGCACCCGGGGTCCCGGCACCGGGCACGGCCTGGTCGGCATGCGCGAGCGTGCCACCATGACCGGCGGCACGATGACCGCCGGGGTCCGTGGCCCCGACTTCGAGGTCGCCGTCCGAATGCCCGCCGTCCCCGCGAGCGGGCAGATGCCCCGTGGGCGCATCGCCCCGACCGCGAGCCCGACCGCCGAGTCGGCCCCCGCCCCGACCATCAGTCCGACCGAGCAGGAGCGCACCGCCCGATGACCACCACCCCGCCGGCCGACGGCCGCATCCGCGTCGCCCTCGTCGACGACCAGGCACTCTTCCGCACCGGCATCCGGATGCTCATCGGCTCCCAACCCGACCTGCACTTCGTGGGCGAGGCGGGCGACGGTGCCGAGGGCGTCGAACTCGTCCGGCGCACCCGACCGGACGTCGTGCTCATGGACGTCCGGATGCCCGTGATGGACGGCATCACGGCGACCGCGCACATCGTCGAGCAGGCCGGCACCGACGGCGCCAAGGTGCTCGTCCTGACCACGTTCGACTTCGACGAGGCCGCGGCGAAGGCCATCCGGGCCGGGGCGAGCGGCTTCGTGCTGAAGGACGCCGACCCGGAGTTCCTGCTCGCCGCCGTGCGGACCGTGCACGCCGGCACCGCGGTCTTCGCGGCCTCGGCGACGCGGGAACTCCTGCGGCGCTACGACGACTCCGTCGAGCAGGCCGCCACCGTGCCGGCGACGTTCGACGACCTCACCCCGCGCGAGCGCGAGATCTTCGACCTGGCGGCCCGCGGCTTCAGCAACAGCGAGATCGCGCAGCACGAGTACGTCAGCGAGGCGACCGTGAAGACCCACATCTCGCGGGTCCTGACGAAGCTCGGACTCCGCGACCGCGTGCGCCTCGTCGTGTTCGCACACGAGCACGGGCTGGTGAGCAAGGCCGACTGACGGACGTCATCCGATCGGATGACCCGTCCACAGGAAGTCGAGCCGAGCGGCTCATCCACAGGAGCCGCCCGACGGACGCGGGACGGGCCTCCCGGACGCCATCGTTGGTGCATGACCACCAGCCACGCTCCGATCATCCGACTCGACCACGTGTCCAAGCACTACGGCGACGCCGCACGCCGGGTGACGGCGCTCGACGACGTCAGCGTCGACATCGGCGCGGGGGAGTTCACCGCCGTGATGGGGCCGTCGGGGTCCGGCAAGTCGACGCTCATGCACGTCGCCGCGGGCCTCGACGCGGTGTCCGCGGGCCGCATCGAGATCGACGGGGTCGACATCACGGGGCTCGGTGACAAGGACCTGACCGAGCTCCGTCGCCGCCGGCTCGGGTTCGTGTTCCAGTCGTTCAACCTGGTGCCGACACTCGACGTCAGCGAGAACATCCGGCTGCCGTTCCTGCTCGGCGGGCACAAGCCGTCGAAGGACGAGAGCGCGTGGATCGACCGGTTGGTCGACCAGCTCGGACTCGGCAACCGGCTGTCGCACCGCCCGCACCAGCTGTCGGGTGGGCAGCAGCAGCGCGTCGCCATCGCCCGGGCACTCGCCTCGCGGCCGGCGGTCGTCGTCGCCGACGAGCCGACCGGTGCCCTCGACTCGCGCACCGGCCGTGACGTGCTCGCGATCCTGCGTGGGGCCGTGCAGGAGTGGGGTCAGAGCGTCGTCATGGTGACGCACGACCCCGTCGCCGCCGCCAACGCCGACCGGATCCTGTTCCTCGCCGACGGCCGGGTCGTCGCCGACCGCCCGGCGATGGACGCCGGCGCGATCTCCACCACGATGCTGGGGATGGAGGCGGCAGCGTGAACGGCGTCCGCTCCTTCGCCCCCACCGTGCTGGTCGCGGCGCTGGGCACCACGTTCGGCTCAGCACTCGTCATCGCCCCGGGCATCGTGACCGAGGCGCTCGGCGCCGCCGGGCTCGCCGACCTCGGGCCGGTCAGGGCGATCCTGTCCGTCGTCGGGTGGCTGTTCCTCGGCATCGCGCTGTACGTCGGCGCGATCGTCACCGCGAACACCTGCGCGACCCTCATCGCCGGCCAGACCCGCATCATCGCGCTGCAGCGGCTCGTCGGTGCCACCGGCGCCACGCTCCGGGCCCGGATCACCCGGACCGGACTGGTCGTCGGGGTGCTCGGCGGACTGATCGGCGCCGTCGTGGGAACCGGGCTGTCCGCGGTGTTCGTCATCGTCCTGCGCGGCAACGGGTTCCTGCCCGACACCGACTACACGCTCCTGCCGTGGGAACTCGTGCTCCCGGTCGTGGCCGTGGTCCTGGCGACCTGGGGAGCGTTCGCAGCGGGCTCCCGCCGGGTGCTCACCGTCACCCCGCTCGAGGCGCTGTCCTCGAGCGTCGAACCGAGCCACGACGACGTCCGCTCCGGCACCGCCCGCAAGGTCTGCGCCATCGTGCTCATGGCCGGCGGCGCGGCGCTCATGCTCATCGGGCTCGCGGTCAGCGCGAGCTCGCCGATCGCTGTGCTGCCGGCTGCCCTCGGCGGGTTCGTGTCGTTCGCCGGCGTCGCCGTCGGAGCGACCATCGTGATGCCGCCGGTGCTGCAGCTCATCGGCCGGATCGGCTCGCACGACCCCGTCGTCCTGCTCGCCGGCCGCAACGCCATGCGTGCGCCGGGTCGGTCCTCGCGAGCGACGATCGGGCTCGTCATCGGCGTCACCCTGCTCGTCACCTTCGCCGTCGCACTGGGGATCATGCAGCACGTGCTCGAGGCCCAGCTCGAGCAGATGGGACAGGGCCAGATGACGACCGAGATGGTGCAGGCGCAGCGCGACTTCTTCGTGCAGCTGAACGCCGTCGTCAGCGTCATCGTCGGGTTCTCCGCCGTGATCGCCGCGGTCGGGGTCGTCAACGCGCTGGCACTCGGGGTCCTCCAGCGCCGACGCGAGCTCGGGCTGCTGCGGGTGCTCGGTCTCACCGGGGCGCAGGTCCGCCGGATGATCGTGACCGAGGCCGTGCAGATGGTCGTCGCGGCCGTCGTCTCGGGGCTCGTGCTCGGCACGTTCTACGGTTGGGTCGGCGGGCAGACGCTGCTCGGGTCGCTCGGACACCCGGTCGCGCCCGTGCTGCCGCCGCTCACCATCGGGATCGTCGTCGTCGGGGCCCTCGTGCTCGCGGTCGTCGCGACGATCGCGCCGGTGCGGCGCGCGATGCGCGTGCCCCCGACCGAGGCGCTCGCGGTCGACTGACGCGGTGCCCGGGTCGCACCACGCGGCGGACGGGAGGCCCGGTGCCAGCTGGCACGGTGCCTCCCGTCCGCCGTGCTGCGCGTCCACCGCCGCGCCGGCGCCCGCCGCACCCGTGTCGGCCGCGCCGTCGCCCGCCGCACCCGTGTCGGCCGCGCCGGCGCCCGACGCGCCGCTCGCGTTCGTCGAGGTTCCACGATCTGCAGTTCTCGGCGGCGCTGGCGTCGATTCGTGGAACCTCGGCGAGCGACCGGCGGCATGTCGTGACCACTCGGGCGCCGACCACTGACGCGCTTGTCACACAGCAGCCCGCCGGTGCTACCGTGGACTCGATGTACTCGGCACTCCTCCTCCTTCGCTGCCGCGACGAGGCCTGACACACCGGCCCACCTCGTCGCGGAGTCCGTCGTGGCCGCCCTCACCCAGAGCACACGAAAGCGACGAACGATGCAGAACACGCAGCAGCCCTCCGGGATGCCGATCCACAAGTACGTCCCCTTCCACGAACAGATCTCGGTCGACCTGCCCGACCGCACCTGGCCGACGAAGCGCATCGAGCGGGCCCCGCGCTGGTGTGCGGTCGACCTGCGTGACGGCAACCAGGCCCTCATCGACCCGATGGACGCCGAGCGCAAGCGCGCCATGTTCGACCTGCTCGTCGGCATGGGCTACAAGGAGATCGAGGTCGGGTTCCCGAGCGCCTCGCAGACCGACTTCGACTTCGTCCGCAGCCTGATCGACGAGGGCGCGATCCCCGACGACGTCACCATCCAGGTGCTGACCCAGGCGCGCGAGCACCTCATCCAGCGCACGTACGAGGCGATCGACGGCGCGAAGCAGGCCATCGTCCACCTGTACAACTCGACGTCGATCGTGCAGCGCGAGGTCGTCTTCCGCACCGACGTGCAGGGTGTCGTCGACATCGCGGTGGCCGGCGCGAAGCTCTGCAAGGCGGCTGAGGCGACGCTGCAGCACGACACGACGGTCTACTACGAGTACTCGCCGGAGTCCTACACGGGCACCGAGCTCGACGTCGCGCTGCAGATCTGCAACGCCGTGCTCGAGGTCTTCGAGCCCACCCCCGACCGCAAGGTCATCATCAACCTGCCGGCCACCGTCGAGATGGCGACGCCGAACGTCTACGCCGACTCGATCGAGTGGATGTCGCGCAACCTCGCCCACCGCCAGGACGTCATCCTGTCGCTGCACCCGCACAACGACCGCGGCACCGCAGTCGCCGCCGCCGAGCTGGGCTACATGGCCGGCGCGGACCGCATCGAGGGCTGCCTGTTCGGCAACGGTGAGCGCACCGGCAACGTCGACCTCGTCGCGCTGGGCATGAACCTGTTCACGCAGGGCATCGACCCGGAGATCTCGTTCGCGGACATCGACCAGGTGAAGCGCACCGTCGAGTACTGCAACCAGCTGCCGGTGCCGGAGCGTCAGCCGTGGGCGGGCGACCTCGTCTACACGGCGTTCAGCGGCTCGCACCAGGACGCCATCAACAAGGGCTTCGAGGCGATGAAGGCCAAGGCCGCCGCCGCGGGCAAGGACATCGACGAGATCGAGTGGGCGGTGCCGTACCTGCCCGTCGACCCGAAGGACATCGGCCGCTCCTACGAGGCCGTCATCCGCGTGAACTCGCAGTCGGGCAAGGGCGGCGTCGCGTACCTGCTCAAGACCGACCACGCCCTCGACCTGCCCCGCAAGCTGCAGATCGAGTTCTCCGGCGTCGTCCAGCGGCACACCGACACCGAGGGTGGCGAGTTCTCGTCGCAGCGCAT
Source organism: Curtobacterium sp. PhB170 (assembly GCF_003752345.1). Taxonomy (NCBI): domain Bacteria; kingdom Bacillati; phylum Actinomycetota; class Actinomycetes; order Micrococcales; family Microbacteriaceae; genus Curtobacterium; species Curtobacterium sp. PhB170. Next base: position 243,918 of record NZ_RJUM01000012.1, on the reverse strand, counting down.
CTGGGATGTGTTCCAGGACGAGTACCTGCCCGCCTCGACCGACGACGACAAGTGGGGCCGGTACGAGCTCACCAAGACGGCGACCTCGAGCGACTTCGACGGCACGACCTCGCTGTCGGTCGCACTCCGCGTCGACGAGGGCTCCGTCACCGCCGACGCCGTGGGCACCGGTCCGATCGACGCATTCCTCAAGGTCCTCGCCGAGCAGGGCGTCCAGGTCACGCTGTACGACTACTCGGAGCACACGATGAGCGCCTCCGGTGACGCCAAGGCGGCGTCGTACGTCGAGCTCGACGTCGACGGCGTGCGCCTGTGGGGCGTCGGCATCGACGCCGACATCTCGACGGCCTCGCTCAAGGCGATCGTGTCCGCGGTGAACCGCGCGGTACGCGCCGGTGCTGCTGCCGGCGCCGACTCGCCGGAGCTCGTCTCCGCCTGAGACGCGACCAGGCCGGGAGGTGCGGTGCGGGCTGGACTCGCACCGCGCCTCCCGTCTGTGCCCGGTCTTTCCCCCGTCACGCGCGGTGGCAGGTCGAATCGGGCGTACCTGGTCGATTCTTCCGACCAGGTACGCCCGATTCCACTCGGTACCCCTGCGCGCGCCGCGCGCCGCGCGCTGCGCGCCGCGCGCTGCGCGCCGCGCGCTGTCGGCGGGGCGGGGGATACTGGGGGCATGCCGCTGTACCGGGACGAGTGCGTTGTGTTGCGCACCCACAAGCTCGGGGAAGCCGACCGGATCGTCACCATGCTCAGCCGGCAGCACGGCAAGATCCGCGCGGTGGCCAAGGGCGTGCGGCGGACCGCGTCGAAGTTCGGCAGCCGGCTCGAGCCGTTCATGGTCGTCGACGCCCAGTTCTACGAGGGGCGCTCGCTCGACATCGTCACGCAGGCCGAATCGCTCGGCGCCTACGGGGCGCAGATCGTCGCCGACTACGGCGCCTACACGGCAGCCAGCGCGATGGTCGAGACCGCCGACCGCCTGAGCGAGGCCGACGCCGGCCTGCAGCAGTACCTGTTGCTCGTCGGTGCGCTCCGGTCGCTGTCGCGCGGTGAGCACCACTCCAGTGCCACGCTCGACTCCTACCTGCTCCGTGCGATGAGCATCGCGGGCTGGGCGCCCTCGTTCAGCGACTGTGCGGTCACCGGGGAGCCCGGCCCGCACTCCGCGTTCGTGGTGCAGCTGGGCGGGGTCGTCGCCGACCGGGCTGCGCCTCCCGGCACGCCGCGGCTCGACCCGGCGACCCTCGGCGTGCTCGGTTCGCTGCTCGCCGGTGACTGGGCGACCGTGGACGCCACCGACGAGCGGACGCGGTCGCGGGCCTCCGGCGTGGTCGCGGCCTACGCCCAGTGGCACCTGGAACGATCGCTCCGGTCCCTGCCGCACGTCGACCGCTCGGAGCACCCGCTGCCCGTGCCGCTGACCCACGACGGACCCGAGGCGACGGCACGCGCGGTGGCCTCGACCCCCGCACCCGCCGTGCCCGAGCCCGATCCCGCTGTCGAAGGAACCCCCACCGCATGAGCCCCCGCCGCCCCGACGACGCCGAGCCGTTCCGCCCGATCGACTGGACCGGTGAGACGCCTCCGGCGATCCCGGCCCGGTTCGTGCCGGACCACGTCGCGATCGTGATGGACGGCAACGGCCGGTGGGCCAACGGGCGCGGGCTCACCCGGATCGAGGGGCACAAGGCAGGCGAGGCCTCGCTGCTCGACGTCGTGGCCGGCGGGATCCAGATCGGCGTCAAGCACATCTCGGCGTACGCGTTCTCGACCGAGAACTGGAAGCGTTCGCCGGAAGAGGTCCGGTTCCTGATGGGCTTCAACCGCGACGTCATCCGTCGTCGGCGCGACCAACTGAACGAGTGGGGCGTCAAGGTGCGGTGGGCCGGACGCCGTCCGCGGCTGTGGCGGAGCGTCATCGACGAACTCGACCGTGCCGAGCAGATGACCGCGGGCAACGACGTGCTGACCCTGACGATGTGCGTCAACTACGGCGGCCGGAACGAGATCGTCGACGCCGTGCGGGCGATGGCCGAAGAGGTCGCCGCCGGACGCCTCAAGCCGAGCCAGGTCACCGAGAAGGCACTGGCGAAGCGGCTCTACGTGCCCGAGATGCCCGACGTCGACCTGTTCCTGCGCAGTTCGGGGGAGCAGCGCACGAGCAACTTCCTGCTGTGGCAGTCGGCGTACGCCGAGATGGTGTTCCTGGACCGCCTGTGGCCGGACTTCCGGCGCACGGACCTGTGGGGCGCGATCGAGGAGTACGCACGCCGCGACCGTCGCTACGGCGGTGCGGTCGACGCCCCGACCGCCTGACGCACCCGACCGCCTGACGCACCCGTCAGCCCGGCAGCGGCCCGTCGAGCAGGTGTGCCGCCGACCGCACCGCGTCCATGGCCGCACGGACGCTCGGGACCCGCTCGGCCCCTCGGGCGATGACGACCTCGACCCGGCGGGCCAGGTCGTCGTCCACGGGGTCGACCCGGACCCCTGCGGGGATGACCGTCGTCGCGAGTGCCAGCCGGGGGAGCAGGGCCACACCGAGTCCGGCGGCGACGAGCCCCACCACCGCAGCCGCGTTGTCGGTCTCGAGCACGATGTCCGGGGTGAACCCGGCGGTCGCACACGAGGCGAGCAGGTGGCCACGGCACCGCTGGCAGCCGCCGATCCAGCGGGCGTCGCGGTGCGGCGCGAGGTCCACGGCAGAGCCCACGGCGCCAGAGCCCGCGGCGCCAGAGCCCAGGGCACCGGCGCCCTCGGCACCGGCGCCCTCGGCACCGGCGCCCTCGGCACCGGCGCCCACGGTGCCAGAGCCCGCGGCACCGGCGCTCACGGTGCGGGCGGTGCCCGAGCCTCCGGCCGGCGTCACGAGGGCGAGCGGATCCCGCCCGAGTGCCCGCGTGACGAGCCCGGGGTCCGGGGCGGACCCGACCTCGTCGCCGACGTAGGTGAAGGTCAGGGCGACGTCGACCTCCCCGCTCCGGAGCAGGTCGAGCGCCTCGGGCGGTTCGACCTCGACGTACGAGGTCGTCACCCCCGGAGCCGTCGCCGCCATCCGGGCGAGCACGGCGGGCACGAGGGCCGACGAGGCGCTCGGGAACCCGGCGAGGCGCACTCGACCGCGGGTCAGGCCCCCGACGGCGTCGAGGTCCTCGCGCGCGGCGGTCAGTGCGGCCTGCACGTGCAGGGCGTGGTCCGCGAGCACCCGACCGGCGTCCGTCAGGGTGGCACCGCGCCCGCCGCGACCGTCCTGCCCGGACCGCAGCACCAGGGTGTGCCCGAGTCGCCGCTCGGCCCGGGCGAGCAACTGGCTGACCGCGGGTTGGCTCGACCCGAGCGCTGCGGCGGCGCGGGTGATCGACCCACCGTCGGCCACGGCGCGGAGGACCCGGAGCAGCTGGGGATCGATGTCGTCCATCACGCGATGTTATCGGCTGCACAACGAACCCGGCCTGGTGTGATGGGGCACGAGCCGGGACGCTGTCCGCATGGACTCCTTCCCCGCCGGCCGTGGCTACCTCGCGGCGTGCACCGCCGGTCTGCCCAGCCGGGCCACGCTCGCCGCCCAGCGGGCCGACCTCGACGCGTGGTCCCGCGCCGAGACCTCGCCGGCCCACTACGGGGCGTTGGTCGAGGAGGGTCGCGCGCTCTTCGCCGCCCTCGTCGGGGTGCCGGTGTCCCAGGTGGCGACCGGCTCGCAGACCTCGGTGATGGCCGCGGTCGTCGCCGACGCCCTGCCGGACGGTGCTGAGGTGGTCGTGCCCGACGGCGACTTCAGCTCGGTCGTCTTCCCGTTCCTCGCTCAGGCGCACCGCGGCGTCCGCGTCCGGCACGTCCCGCTCGACCGGCTCGCCGCGTCCGTCGGGCCCGGCACCACCCTCGTGGCGTGGTCCGCCGTGCAGTCCGCCACGGGCGCCGTCACGGATCCGCAGCCGGTCGTCGCCGCGGCCCGGCGGGTCGGTGCTCTCACCCTCTGCGACCTCACGCAGGCAGCCGGCGTCCTGCCCGTCGACGCGGCACTCTTCGACGTGACGCTGACGCACGCCTACAAGTGGCTCTGCGCCCCGCGCGGCGTCGCCTTCATGACGCTCTCCGACACCGCCCTCGGTCGGCTCCGCCCCGTGCAGGCCGGCTGGTACGCGGGGGCGGACGTCTGGTCCTCGTGCTACGGCCCCGACATGCGCCTGGCCGACGACGCCCGTCGCTTCGACGTCTCGCCGGCCTGGCAGGCGTGGCCCGGTGCGGTGGCCGCGCTCGAACACGCGGTCGCGCTCGACCAGCAGGCGGTCTGGAGGCACGCCACCGCTCTCGCGGATCGGCTGTGCGACGCCCTCGGGTCGCCTCGGCAGGGCGACGGGCAGGCGATCGTGACGTTCGCGGACGCCGACGGGTCGGCCCTCCGGGCCCTCACCGCCGCCGGGCTCACCGCGTCGGGGCGTGCCGGGCGACTCCGGATCGCGTTCCACCTGTGGAACGACGAGTCCGACGTGACCGACGTGGCGGCCGCGCTGGGCGGGGTGCGGGCGACCACGTCGGGGACGTGACCGGAGGGCGGACCGGGGGCGGGCCTCCCGGGTCACGAACGCCGGTAGTCTTGCCCGGACCGTTTCCGCACCGAGCACCCAGCTCGGCGACCTCTGGAGCACCCTTTGGCACAGCCCTCCCGTCTCGACAGCGTCATCGCCCTGGCCAAGCGCCGCGGCTTCGTCTTCCAGTCGGGTGAGATCTACGGAGGCTCCCGCTCCGCGTGGGACTACGGGCCCCTCGGTGTGGAGCTCAAGGAGAACATCAAGCGTCAGTGGTGGCAGCGGTTCGTCCGCGGCCGTGGTGACATGGTCGGCCTCGACTCCGCCGTCATCCTGCCCCGCAAGGTGTGGGAGGCCTCGGGCCACGTCGCGACCTTCACCGACCCGCTCGTGGAGTGCCTGCACTGCCACCACCGGTTCCGCGAGGACCACCTGATCGAGGCGTTCGTCGCCAAGAAGGGCCGCGACCCCGAGGGCCGCATGGCCGAGATCGCCTGCCCGAACTGCGGCACCCGCGGTGAGTGGACGGAGCCCCGCGAGTTCTCCGGCATGCTCAAGACCTACCTCGGCCCGGTCGAGTCCGAAGAGGGCCTGAACTTCCTGCGCCCCGAGACCGCGCAGGGGATCTTCGTCGACTTCGCGCAGGTGGTCACGACCAGTCGCATGAAGCCCCCGTTCGGCATCGGGCAGGTCGGCAAGGCGTTCCGCAACGAGATCACGCCCGGCAACTTCATCTTCCGCACCCGCGAGTTCGAGCAGATGGAGATCGAGTACTTCGTGCCGCCGGCCGAGGCGGGCGAGCACTACGAGCAGTGGATCGCCGACTCGATCGCGTTCTACACCGAGCTCGGCATCGACCCGGAGAACCTGCGCCGCTTCGACGTGCCGGACGGCGAGCGGGCGCACTACTCCGACGCCACCGCCGACATCGAGTACCGCTTCGGGTTCACCGGATCGGAGTGGGGCGAGCTCATGGGCGTCGCGAACCGCACCGACTTCGACCTCAACAACCACATCGAGTCGTCCGGCCAGGACCTGCGCTTCTTCGACCAGGCCGCCAACGAGAAGTACGTGCCCTACGTGATCGAGCCGTCCTTCGGCCTGACCCGTGCGCTCATGGCGTTCCTGCTCGACTCGTACCACGAGGACGAAGCACCGAACGCGAAGGGCGGCGTCGACAAGCGCACCGTGCTGCGACTCGACCCGCGCCTGGCACCCGTCAAGGCCGCGGTGCTGCCGCTGTCGCGCAACGAGCAGTTGTCGCCGGTCGCCCGCGGCCTGGCCGACGACCTGCGCAAGAACTGGAACGTGGACTTCGACGACGCCGGTGCGATCGGCCGTCGCTACCGTCGCCACGACGAGATCGGCACGCCGTTCTGCATCACGGTCGACTTCGACACGCTCGAGGACAAGGCCGTCACGGTGCGCGAGCGCGACACGATGGCGCAGGAGCGGGTCGCCCTCGACCAGCTGCAGGGCTACCTGGCGCAGCGCCTGCTCGGCGCGTAGGGGCCTCGCGGGCGTCGCGGGCGTCGCAATCGCCGGAACCAGGTTCTGCGGGAATGCGCGCGCGACGCCCGCGTTGGGATCAGCATGAACGACTCCGTGAAGGTCGATGTCTGGTCGGACATCGCCTGCCCCTGGTGCTACATCGGCAAGCGCAAGTTCGAGGCCGGCGTCGCCGCGTTCGGCGCCTCGGCGGACGGCCGCCCGGTCGAGGTCGAGTACCACTCCTTCGAACTCAGCCCGGACACCCCCGTCGACTTCGAGGGCACCGAGGCCGAGTTCCTGTCGGAGCACAAGGGCATGCCCGTCGAGCAGGCGCAGCAGATGCTCGACCAGGTCACCGGCATCGCGGCCTCGGTCGGGCTGGACTACGACTTCGAGGCCGTGCACCACACGAACACCGTGAAGGCGCACCAGGTCATCCACCTCGCCAAGCAGCACGGCAAGCAACTCGACATGGTCGAGCGCCTGTTCACCGCCTACTTCGAGCGCGGCGAGCACGTCGGCGACGACGCGTCGCTGGCCGACCTGGCCGCCGAGATCGGGCTCGACCGTGACGAGGTCCTCGCGACGCTCCGTGACGACTCGCAGCTCGCAGCCGTCCGCGCCGACCAGGCCCAGGCGCAGGCCTTCGGCATCAACGGCGTCCCGTTCTTCGTGATCGACGGCAAGTACGGCGTCTCGGGCGCGCAGGACCCGGCAGCGTTCGAGCAAGTGCTGACGCAGGTCGTCGCGCTGCGCGGGACGACTCCGGACGAGGTCGCCTCGGCGACCGAACGCGCGGCGGACGACGCGAGTGCCGACGTGGCGGCGACCCGATGACGGGGGCGACGGTCACCGTCGGGGGTGGGGCGGGCCTCCCGTCCGCCCCGTCGGTACCGGATGCAATCTCCGGTCTGGAGGCGCGCCCCGGCCTGCTCACGCTGGTCACGCCCGGCGGTGCGCCGGTCTGCGACGGTGATTCGTGCCTGATCGACGCCGGATCGTTCGCCGGTGCCGAGGGCGACTGGACCGAGGTGCCGGACTGACGGTTCCGTCGGTCGCACGTCGCGCGCTGCTGGGGCCGCGCCGCGCGCTGCTGGGGCCGCGCCGCGCGCTGCTGGTCTCGCGCCGCGCGCTGCTGGTGGCGCGCCGCGGGCTGCTTGTCCCACGCCCCCGTGCGGTCGTTGCGCCCCGACTCTGCGGGGCGCGACGGCTGTGCGGGGGCGCGATCCGTCGGTCGCCGGACCGATCAGGCGCGCTGCGGTTCCTCGTCGGTGATGTCGGCGACCGTCGCGCCGTACGCGGCGACGAGGTCGTCGGCGTCGACGAAGGCGCTCGCGCCGTGCCGGCCCGCGCCGAGGGCGACCCGTCGACCGACGATGCGGTCGTCGGCGTAGACGGGCAGGTCGCCGGTCGCTCCGATGGGCGTGATCGTGCCGCGTTCGTAACCGGACGCCTGGAGCGCGGTCGCCGCGTCGGGCATCGAGAGCTTGTTCACCCCGACGACGGTGCGGAGCTTCTTCCACGCGATGCTCCGGCCGCCCGGCACGAGCGCGAGCAGGAAGCCGCCGTCCTGCCGCTTCACGACGAGCGTCTTGACGATGTCGCCGGGGTCGATGCCGAGCATCTCGGCGGCATGCTGCAGGGAGTCCGCGGCGGGGCGTTCGACGACCTCGACGGACAGGCCGCGGGTCGCTGCGTCGGTGTCGAACCGGGTGCTGGCGTCGATCGTCATGTGGAGAACGCTACCGGCGCGCACCGACGTGGGAGGATGGAGCAGGTATGACGATCACACAAGCCCCAGCACGGCCTCTGCGCATCGGCCCGATCGAGGTCGACGTGCCGGTCGTGCTCGCGCCCATGGCGGGCATCACGAACATGGCGTACCGCCGGCTCTGCCGCGAGTACGGCGCCGGTCTCTACGTCTGCGAGATGATCACCTCGCGCGCGCTGGTCGAACGCACCCCCGTGTCGATGCAGCTCATCCAGCACCACGAGTCCGAGACCCCGCGGTCGATCCAGCTGTACGGCGTCGAGCCGAACACCGTGGCCGAGGCCGCATCGATCCTGGTGGGCGAGGACCGTGCCGACCACATCGACCTGAACTTCGGCTGCCCGGTGCCCAAGGTCACCCGCAAGGGCGGCGGCGCGGCCCTGCCCTGGAAGCTCGAGCTGTTCCGTGAACTCGTCACGAAGACCGTCCGCGCCGCAGGGAACGTGCCGGTCACCGTGAAGATGCGCAAGGGCATCGACGAGGACCACCTGACCTACCTCGACGCCGCCCGCATCGCGCGGGACGCCGGCGTCGCCGCGGTGTCGCTGCACGCCCGCACGGCGAACGAGCACTACTCCGGTCACGCCGACTGGTCGGCGATCGCGACGCTGAAGGAAGCCGTCACCGACATCCCGATCCTCGGCAACGGGGACATCTGGTCGGCTGCCGACGCCCTGCGCATGGTCGACGAGACCGGCGTCGACGGCGTCGTCGTCGGGCGCGGGTGCCTCGGGCGTCCGTGGCTGTTCGGCGACCTGGCTGCGGCGTTCCGCGGCGAAGGGTTGCGGTACATGCCGACCCTGGGCGAGGTCGCTGACGGGTTCCGTCGGCACGCCGAACTGCTCGTCGAGTTCTTCGGGTCCGAAGACCACGGCTGCCGCGATGCCCGCAAGCACGTGGCCTGGTACTTCAAGGGGTACCCGATCGGCAGCGACGTGCGATCCGGTCTCGCACTGTCGTCGAGCCTGCAGGAGATCGACGACCTGCTCGGCCAGCTCGACCGCGACGCACCGTACCCGGGCGAGGGCGCCGAGGGCCCCCGTGGTCGCTCCGGCAACCCGAAGCGCACCGCCCTGCCGGACCGCTGGCTCGAGTCACGCGACGTCGACAGCGAGTTCCGCAAGGTCCTCGCCGCCGCCGAGCTGCACCACAGCGGCGGATGAGCGCCACCGCCTCGTACGGCCCGGCCGACGCCGAGCGCTGGCTCCCCGAAGAGCACGGCAACCGCCGATCGGACTTCGCCCGCGACCGCGCACGCCTGCTGCACTCCAGCGCGCTCCGTCGCCTCGCCGCCAAGACCCAGGTGCTCAGCCCGACGACCGGGCTCGACTTCGCCCGCAACCGCCTGACCCACTCGCTCGAGGTGGCGCAGGTCGGTCGCGAGCTCGCGGACTCGTTGGGCCTCGACCCCGACGTGGTGGACACCGCGTGCCTGGCGCACGACATCGGCCACCCGCCCTTCGGCCACAACGGTGAGACCGCCGTCAACGCCTGGGCGGCCGGCATCGGCGGGTTCGAGGGCAACGCGCAGACGCTTCGGCTGCTCACCCGGCTCGAGCCGAAGGTGTACGGGCTCCGTCCGGGGTCGGGCGCCGCTGCCGGGGCCGACGCGGGGGCCGACGCGGGGGCTGGCGCGGGGGCTGGCGCTGGCGCTGGCGCTGGCGTCGAGCGTCCCTTCGGGCTCAACCTGACGCGCGCGTCGCTCGACGCCAGCTGCAAGTACCCGTGGCCGGCTGCGCAGGGCGTCTCCGAATCGTCATCGGGTCGGACCAAGTTCGGCTTCTACGACGACGACCACGACGCCTTCGAGTGGCTCCGTGCCGGGGCGCCCCGGCGGCAGCGGTGCATCGAGGCGCAGGTCATGGACCTGTCCGACGACATCGCGTACTCGGTGCACGACTTCGAGGACGCCGTCGTCGCCGGGTTCATCGACGTCGCGGCGCTCGGCGACCGGGTCGGCGAGAACGACATCGTCACCGCGATGCACGCGTGGGTGGGCGACGACCTGAGTCGTGAGGAACTGCTCGAGGCCTTCGACCGCCTCCGTGCCCTGCCGCTCTGGATGACCTCGTACGACGGGTCCCGGCGCGACGCGGCACACCTGAAGAACCTGACCTCGCAGCTGATCGGACGCTTCGCGCGGACGGCGACGGCCGCGACCCGCGAGTCCTACGCCTCCGGGTCCCTGGTCCGGTTCGCAGCATCGGTGGTGACACCGCCGGAGATCATCGGCGAGATCGCGGTCCTCAAGGGCATCGTGGCGGCGTTCGTGATGACGCAGGGCGACCGGCAGCCCGTGTACGAAGACCAGCGTCGGATCCTGACGGAGCTGCTCGACGCCCTGGCGGCATCGGGTGCGTCGGACCTCGAGCCCGGCTTCGCCGCCGACTGGCGTGCGGCGTCGGACGACGACGGGCGACTCCGTGCCGTGGTCGACCAGGTCGCGAGCCTGACGGACCAGGGGGCGATCGCCTGGCACCGTCGGCTGGTCGTCGGCGAGCGGGAAGCGGTCCACATCCCGGTGTGAGCGGTTTGCTCCGTCGGCCTCGGTGGCTCGTCCACATCTCGGGCCCGCGGTCGGCCGAGGTCGGTCCCACGAACTAGGATCAGAGGGTGGCTGGCAGGATCGCGCGGAACGACATCGACGAGGTCCGCTCGCGTGTCAACATCGCCGACGTCGTCGGCGACTACGTCACGCTGAAGAACGCGGGCGTGGGCTCGATGAAGGGGCTCTGCCCCTTCCACGACGAACGCTCTCCGTCGTTCCACGTCCGGCCTCAGGTCGGCCGGTACCACTGCTTCGGCTGCGGCGAGGACGGCGACGTCTTCAGCTTCATCATGGCGCAGGACCACACCACCTTCGCCGAGGCCGTCGAGCGCATGGCCGCGAAGATCGGCTTCACCCTGCACTACGAAGAGGGCGACGGGCCGCGCACCGACTACAACACCCGCGCCCGGCTGATCGCCGCCAACGAAGCCGCGCTCGAGTTCTACACGGCACAGCTCACCACCGCCGCGGCCGACCCCGCACGGCGGTTCCTGGGGGAGCGCGGGTTCGATCCCTCGGCGGCGCAGCACTTCGGTGTCGGCTTCGCCCCGAAGTCGTTCGACATGCTCAAGGACCACCTGCGCGGTCGGGGCTTCACGCTCGAGGAACTCACCTCGGCCGGGCTCGTCAGCCAGGGCGACCGGTCGCCGTACGACCGGTTCCGTGGGCGCCTGATGTGGCCGATCCGCGACGTCACAGGGGCGACGATCGGGTTCGGTGCTCGTCGTCTGCTCGACGACGACAAGGGTCCGAAGTACCTCAACACGCCCGAGACCCCGATCTACCACAAGAGCCAGGTGCTCTACGGGCTCGACCTGGCCCGCCGCGACATCTCGAAGCAGAAGCAGGTCGTGATCGTCGAGGGCTACACCGACGTCATGGCCTGCCACGTCGCCGGCATCACCACCGCGGTCGCCACATGCGGCACCTCGTTCGGCGTCGACCACATCAAGGTGCTCCGCCCGATGCTCGGCGACCTGGCCGGCGCCGACCCGAACGCCAACGGCGAGGTCGTCTTCACCTTCGACCCGGACGAGGCCGGGCAACGTGCCGCATCCCGCGCCTTCGCCGAGGAACAGCGGTTCGCCGCGCAGACCTTCGTCGCCGTGGCACCCGGTGGCCTCGACCCGTGCGACCTCCGGCTTGCCCGCGGCGACGACGCCATCCGCCGCCTGATCACGAACAAGCGCCCGATGTTCGAGTTCATGATCCGCCGCACGTTGGAGGGCCACGACCTCGAGACGGTCGAGGGCCGCGTCAGTGCCCTCCGCGCCGCGGCCCCCGTGCTCGCCGGCATCCGCGATCGGTCACTCACGCAGGGGTACGTCCGCGAGCTCGCCGGCTGGCTCGGCATGGACATGCCCGAGGTCCGTCGATCGGTCGAGACCGCGCGTCGGCGTGCGGGGTCGACGGACGATCGGTCAGGAGGCCCGGGGCGCGACGGTCGCGCCGGTCACGCCACCGACGGGGCCGGTGTGGTCGAGGAGCCCGTCGCCGGGATCCGCTCGCTGCCGAACGACCCGATCAGCCGCATGGAGCGCGACGCCGTCATGGCGATGGTGCAGCAGCCGACCTCGGTCGGAGCGCCGCTGCTCGGGCTCGCCGCGTCCGCCACGTTCTCGGCGCCGATGCTCGCCGTCGTGCGGGACGCCGTGGTCGCCAACGTCGACGTCATCGGGGCGGGGGACTGGCTCGACCGGTTGCTCGCCGACGTGCCGACCCCCTTGCGCACCCTGACGCACGAGCTGGCCCTCGCGCCGATCCCCGCCCGCAACGCCGAGGACCTCGCCGCGTACTGCCGGAGCATCGTCGTCGCCCTGGTCGAGCGGGACCTGCTCGCCCGCAAGGCCTCGTTGCTCGGACAACTGCAGCGTGCGGACCCGCACGAGCAGGCTGAGCGACGCGCCGAGATCCAGCGGCAGCTCGTGGACATCGACGCGCAGCGCATGCGGCTCCGCGCCGACGCCGAGGCGTCCTAGCCCTTCGCTCTCGCCGCCCGAGTGCCAGGCGTCGTGCGACCCGTTCGACCTGCCGCCTGCCGTTCGCCCAGGTTCCGAAATCTGCGCATCTGGCCGCACTCGAGCGGCACTTCGTGGAACCTCGGCGAGCACGAGTGCCGAGGTGACGCGACCGCCCGACGTGACTGAGGCCGTGCGGCGCAACCACGTCGCAGAGGTGACGGTCGCTGCGGAGATGTGCCGGGCCTCCCGGTCGGCGTGCCGAGGTTCCACGACATGCCGCGTGCGCGATGCCGAGGTTCCAGTCCCGGGCCGTACGGGCGTCGAGATGCCGAGATTTCGGAACCTCGGGGTGCCGCGCGTGCGAGGCGAGGCGGGACCGCAGGCGGGACGTGATCGGTCGGCGGAGGCAAGGGGGCGAGGGCGGGCCTGGCGGTCGGCGTGCCGAGGTTCCACGACATGCCGCGTGCGGGATGTCGAGGTTCCGCTACGGAGCCGCACGAGCGTCGAGATGCCGAGATTTCGGAACCTCGGGGGCCGGGGACGGGGCCCGTTGCACCGCGCAACTTTCGTGTGCGGCGCGCCGGGTCGATGCGCACGAATGATGCATCACGCGCCGGGTGCTTGCATTACAGCGGTGTAAACAAATCGCTCCCGATTCGATCTGTTCCGTGACAGGGTGATACCAATGAGCGTTCCTGGCCGGGCACACAGACGTACCACCCGCCGGTCCGGACACTTGCACCCAACTTCAAGAGAGGCATCGAACATGGCATCCGTGTTCAAGAAGCACACAGCCACGTGGGGCAGGCGCGGCATCGCGCTCGGCGCCGGAGCAGCAGCGACGGCGCTGGTGCTGACCGGCTGCGCGAGCAGCAGCGTGAGCGACACCGAGCTGAACGGCCTGAGCATCGGGACGACGGACAAGATCACGTCCCTCGACCCGGCCGGCTCGTACGACAACGGCTCGTTCGCCGTGCAGAACCAGGTCTTCCCGTTCCTGATGAACACGCCCGTGGGCAGCCCGGACGTCGAGCCGGACATCGCCACGAAGGCGGAGTTCACGAGCCCGACCACGTACGAGGTCACCCTCAAGGACGGCCTCGAGTTCGCGAACGGCAACAAGCTCACCTCGAGTGACGTGAAGTTCTCGTTCGACCGCGAGCTCAAGATCAACAACGAGAACGGCCCGCAGTCGCTGCTCGCCAACCTCAAGAGCATCGACACCCCGGACGACACGACCGTGGTGTTCAACCTCGACCACGCCGACCAGACCTGGCCGCAGGTGCTCTCGAGCCCCGCCGGCCCGATCGTCGACGAGGACGTCTTCAGCGCGACGAAGCTCACCAGCGCCGACGACATCGTCAAGGGGAAGGCGTTCGCCGGGCAGTACCAGATCAGCTCCTACAAGGAGAACCAGCTGATCCAGTACAAGACGAACCCGAAGTACGACGGCCTGCTCGGCAAGGCGAAGAGCGACGAGGTGACGGCCAACTACTACACCAAGGAGACCGACCTCAAGCTCGCCGTGCAGAAGGGCGACGTCGACGTGGCGTACCGCTCCCTGACGCCGACCGACATCTCGGACCTGCGCAAGGACGACAAGCTCACGGTCACCGACGGCCCCGGCGGCGAGATCCGCTACGTGGTCTTCAACTTCAAGACGCAGCCGTTCGGCACCGGTCAGGACGACGCCGACGAGGCGAAGGCCCTCGCCGTGCGCCAGGCCGCTGCTGACGTGGTCGACCGCGCCGCCCTGGCGAAGGAGGTCTACAACGACACCTTCACGCCGCTGTACTCGATGGTGCCGGACGGCCTCACCGGTGCGGTCCAGCCGTTCAAGGACATGTACGGCGACGGCGACGGTGGCCCCGACGTCGACAAGGCGAAGAAGACCCTCTCCGACGCCGGTGTCTCCGGCAAGGTGCAGCTCGACATCCAGTACGCGCCCGACCACTACGGTTCCGCCTCGGACGACGAGTACGCGCTGCTGAAGACGCAGCTCGAGGACTCGGGCCTGTTCACCGTCAACATCCAGTCGACGGTCTACACGACCTACGCCCAGGAGCGCACGAAGGACGCCTACCCGGAGTACCAGCTCGGCTGGTTCCCGGACTTCTCCGACGCCGACAACTACCTGTCGCCGTTCTTCACCAAGGAGAACTTCGTCCAGAACCACTACGACGACTCGGTCATCCAGGACCTCATCGCGAAGGAGCAGGCGGAGTCCGACCCGGACAAGCGTGCCGACCTGATCGAGCAGGCCCAGGAGCGCGAGGCATCGCAGATCTCGACGCTGCCCCTGCTGCAGGGCAAGTCCGTCGCCGTCGCCGGCAAGGACGTCAAGGGCCTGACCCTCGACGCCTCGTTCAAGTTCCGGTACGCCACCCTCAGCAAGTAGCACCACGCCCCTCGCGCAGGCCGCGGGCGTTCCCACGAGGAACGCCCGCGTGCCTGCGCACCGGCATGAAAGGCACCCCTCCCCGTGACCCTGAGCACCCCCGAGGCGACCCAGGACGTGAACGGCACCGATCCGACCAAGCCACAGGCACAACGTCGTGCCAAGAGCAGTGGCGGCGGACTCGGCCGGTACGTCCTCGTCAGGTTCCTCCTCATCATCCCGACCGTCTTCATCCTGGTGACGCTCGTGTTCTTCCTGATGCGCGTCATCGGGAACCCGATCACCGCGTCGGTCGGCGGCCGACTCACCCCGACGCAGCTGCAGGAACGCCTGCACGCCGCCGGGTACGACCGTCCCGTGCTCGTGCAGTACTTCGAGTACCTCGGCGGCATCCTGCGCGGTGACTTCGGCAACGCGTCGACCGACAACCGGCCGATCACCGAGATCATCCTGCAGTACGGCGGCGCGACCGCCGAGCTCGTCTTCTACGCCCTCATCGTCGCGCTCGTGCTCGGCATCCCACTCGGCATGCTGGCCGCGTACACGCGCGACAAGTGGCCAGACGTGCTGCTCCGCGCCCTCGCGATCCTGACGTACGCGACCCCGGTGTTCTTCGGCGGCCTGCTGCTCAAGCTCGTCTTCTCGGTGTGGCTCGGCTGGCTGCCCCTCGGCGACCGTGCATCGACCAGGGTGGAACTCATCCTGGACGGCATCCCCGGCGCGAGCGGCATCTACATCGTCGACGCGCTCCGGACCGGCAACGCGGCGGTCATCGGCGACGTGCTGCAGCACGCGGTCCTGCCCGCGTTGACCCTCGGACTGCTGACCGCCGGCATCTTCCTGCGCCTGGTGCGCGCGAACATGATCGGGTCGCTCGGTTCCGAGTACGTCGACGCGGCCCGCTCCCGCGGTGTCCGCGAGTCGCGGCTCGTCCGGACGCACGCGTTCCGCCCCGCCCTCGTGCCGATCATCACCGTGATGGGCCTGCAGATCGCGATGCTGCTGGGCGGTTCGGTCCTGACCGAGACCACCTTCGGCTGGCGCGGCCTGGGCTTCGAGCTCAACCAGTACCTGTCGGCCCGTGACTTCGTCGCGGTCCAGGGCATCGTCGCGATGCTGGCGGTGATCGTCGCGGTGACCAACTTCATCGTCGACGTCGTCGCTGCCCTGATCGATCCGAGAGTGAGGTTCTGACGATGGCCGACACCACCCTCGTCGACCGCCACGAGCCGCTCTGGAAGCGGCTGCCTGTGGTGGTCCAGCTCCGCAAGAGCACCGGCTGGCAGCGCGCCATGCTCATCGTCGGCGTGGTCATCTGCGCCCTGTACCTGCTCGTCGCGGTCTTCGCGCCGCTGCTGGCCCCGTACGGCTTCGGCCAGCTGCAGGGCGCGGACGGCGAGAGCTTCCCACGCACCGGCGCACCGAGCGCCGAGCACATCTGGGGCACCACCGTCGGCGGGTTCGACGTCTTCAGCCGGGTGATCTACGGCGCCCGGACGGCGGTCCTCGTCGTGATCGTCGCCGTCGTCGTGTCGATCATCGTCGGCGTGCTGCTCGGCCTGGTCTCCGGTTACCTGGGCGGCTGGCTCGACCGGGTCCTCGTCGTGGTCGCCGACGCGATCTACGCGTTCCCCTCGCTGCTGCTCGCGATCGTCGTGTCGATCGTGATCTCCGGCGGCAACTCGAGCTACTCGGGCGGCATCATCGCGGCGGCGATCTCGATCACCGTCGTCTACGTGCCGCAGTACTTCCGGGTGGTCCGTGCCGAGGCCGTGCGCCTGAAGAACGACGCGTTCGTCGAGTCGGCGCGCGTGATGGGCACGAACCCGTGGCGCATCATGATCCGCCACGTGCTGCGGAACTCGACCAGGTCCCTGCCGCTCATCCTGACGCTCAACGCCAGCGACGCGATCCTGACCCTGGCCGGCCTCGGCTTCCTCGGGTTCGGCATCGGGCCGACGTCCGGTGCCGAGTGGGGCTACGACCTCAGCCGTGCGCTGTCCGACGTCGCGAGCGGTGTCTGGTGGACCGGTGTCTACCCGGGTGTCGCGATCGTGGTGCTCGTGCTCGGTGTGACGTTCATCGGCGAGAGCCTCAACGACATCTCCGACCCCCGTCTGCGTGCGCGCCGACGGCTGAAGCAGCTGGTGTCCACGCGCGACGCGCGCAACACGGCCACCGCGGAAGGATCGGGCGCATGACGACCGACACCGAGAACGCACCCGTGGTCGTCGTCGACGACCTCACCGTCACCTTCGCCACCGACGGCGGCGCCGTCGACGCGGTGAAGGGTGTCAGCCTCGACGTCCGCCCCGGCGAGGTCCTCGCCCTGGTCGGCGAGTCCGGCTCCGGCAAGTCCGTCACGGCTCGGGCGATGCTCCGACTCATGCCCGAGACGGCGACGCTCGGCGGCGCGGTGCTGCTCGACGGCACCGACGTCGTCACCGTCGGCGCGCAGAAGCTGCGCAGCCTGCGGGGGACCGCCGGTGCGATGGTGTTCCAGGAGCCGTCGACCGCCCTCAACCCGGTCTTCACGGTCGGGTGGCAGATCGCCGAGGGGCTCCGCGCCCACGGTGGCATGTCCAAGAAGGAGGCGCGGGCGAAGGCCATCGACTACCTCGGCCGCGTCGGCATCCCCGACCCCGAGACCCGCGTCGACCACTACCCGCACCAGTTCTCCGGCGGCCAGAAGCAGCGTGTCGTCATCGCGAGTGCCCTGGCCCTCGAGCCGTCGGTGATCATCGCCGACGAGCCGACCACGGCGCTCGACGTCACGGTGCAGGCCGAGATCCTCGACCTGCTCCGCCGCTGCCGCGACGAGTTCGGCACGGCGATCGTGATCATCACCCACAACATGGGCGTGGTGGCCGACCTGGCCGACCGCGTCGCCGTGATGTACCAGGGCGAGATCGTCGAAGAGGCGTCGGCGACGGACCTGTTCGCGCGTCCGCAGGCCGACTACACGAAGCGGCTGCTCGCCGCGGTGCCCCGGCTCGAGGCGTCGACGGGCACCGCTCGCCGCGCCGCGATCACCGAGGACGTCCCCCCGCTGGTCGAGGCGAAGGGGCTCGAGATCGAGTACCCCGGCCGTCTCGGCTCGCCCGCGTTCCGTGCTGTGAAGGGCGTCGACCTGGCGATCCGTCCCGGCGAGGTCCTCGGCCTGGTGGGGGAGTCCGGCTCCGGCAAGACCACGATCGGTCGCGCCATGGCCGGTCTCACGAAGGTCACCGGCGGCTCGCTGAAGGTCCTCGGCGCCGAGATGCTGGGCTACCGGGAGCGCGACTTCAAGCACCTGCGCAAGGACATCGGGTTCGTGTTCCAGGACCCGGCGACGTCGTTCAACCCGCTGCTCACGATCGCCGAGTGCGTCGCCGAGCCGCTGGTCGTCCACAAGGAGGTCTCGAGCCCGCGTGCGGCCCGCAAGCAGGTCGACGAACTCCTCGAGGCGGTCCAGCTGCCGAAGGCGTACGGGGACCGCTACCCGCACGAGCTCTCCGGCGGGCAGCGCCAGCGCGCCTCGCTCGCCCGGTCGCTCGCGCTCCGGCCGAAGCTGCTCATCGCCGACGAGCCGACGAGCGCGCTCGACGTGTCGGTGCAGGCGCGCGTGCTCGAGCTCTTCCTCGAGCTCCAGCAGGACCTGGGCTTCGCGTCGCTGTTCATCAGCCACGACCTGGCGGTCGTGGGCGCGCTCTCCGACCGGATCGCCGTGCTCTACCGCGGCGACCTGGTCGAGGTGGGCACGACCGCGCAGGTCCTCGGAGCGCCGCAACACCCGTACACGCAGCGCCTGCTGGCGTCGCTCCCGGTGCCGGACCCTGCGGAGCAGGCCGAGCGACGGCGTACGCTGGAGCAACTGGAGAACGTCGGGTCCTGACCCGATACGACCCGCGTCTGGTCCTGACCCGGCGCGACCCGTCCAGGAGGCCCGTCCAGCGTCGTCGACGCACGCCGGGCCTCCTGGACGGTCGTCTCCACAGCTGTACGCACGACGGTCCTGCCAGCGCGGTCCGTCGCGAACCGCCGCCAGGGGGCGGCGTGGAAGGGGACCCATGATCGCGGTCAACGGACCGGCGGTCGTCGCGGACGACGTGTCGATCGAGTACCGGGGCGGACGGGGGTCCGAGTCGATCCGAGCGGTCGACGGGGTCAGCCTGACGGTGCGGCAGGGCGAGATCCTCGCGCTGCTCGGTGAATCGGGGTCGGGCAAGTCGACCTTCGCCGCCGCGATCGCGGGGCAGCTCGGGTCGCACGGCGAGGGTGACGGTGCGCTGCGCCGGCACATCGTCGGGGGCGAA
Source organism: Curtobacterium sp. PhB170 (assembly GCF_003752345.1). NCBI lineage: Bacteria > Bacillati > Actinomycetota > Actinomycetes > Micrococcales > Microbacteriaceae > Curtobacterium > Curtobacterium sp. PhB170. The sequence continues at coordinate 224,928 of NZ_RJUM01000012.1, read as the reverse complement.
CTGACCGTCCTCGGCCAGAAGACCCGCGGCCTGCGCGGTTCGTCCCGCAAGCTCGAGCGGCTGAGCGGCCGCATCGGCTACCTGCCGCAGGACGGCGCCGACCGGCTCAGTCCGGACCTCACCGTCGGAGAGGCCATCGCCGAGCCGATCTACCAGCGCGACCGCCGCTTCGACCGCAAGGAGGCGGGCCTCATCGTCGCGCGCCTGGTCGACGCCGTGCACCTGCCGCTCGGCGTGATGCGGTTGAACACCTGGGAGCTCTCCAGCGGACAGCGGCAGCGTGTCGCCCTGGCACGGGCCCTCGTGCTCGAACCCCAGCTCCTGGTCGCCGACGAACCCGCCCGCGGTGTCGACGTGCTCGTGCGCCAGTCGGTGCTCGAGGCCCTGGCGACCCTGCAGCGCAACCGGCAGTTCTCCGCCGTCGTGGTGTCCAGCGACCTGCGCGAAGCCGGCGCCCTGGCCGACCGCGTCGCCGTCATGGCCGATGCCCGGCTGGTCGGTCTCGGCACCTTCGACGAGGTCCTCGACAACCCCGTCGATCCCTACGTCAAGACCCTGGCCGCGACCGCGGCCCGCGGCGTGAAGCGTCGCCCGGCGCCCACCGCCCCGCGCCGCTCGACGGCGCCACGCCGACCGGTCGCCGCCGGCACCGGCCCCCGCACGGACCGACAGGAGAACCCGTGAGCACCGCCACCCGAGGCCACCGCGCCGTCGTCCCCACCTCCGGCACCCCGCTGCCGATCGACGCACCGCAGTCCGGCCCCGTCGCCGTGCTGCCGGAGCCGACCGACCTGCACGTCACCGCGGTGACGGAGGCCGGCGGGACCGTCGCGCCGCTCGACGCGGACACCCGCGGGCTGGTCTGGCTGGACCCCCGCGACCCGTCCGGTCTCGCAGACGCGCTCGACGCCGCACCGGGGATCGGCTGGGTGCAGCTGCCGTTCGCCGGGGTCGACGCCTTCGCGCACCTCATCCAGGAGCACGGGGACCGCGTGCTCTTCACCTCGGCGAAGGGCGCGTACGCGGAGCCCGTCGCCGAGCACGCCCTGGCGCTGACGCTCGGGACGCTTCGGGTCCTGCAGAAGCGCGCCCGTGCACACTCGTGGGCCACCGAGCCCGAGGGGGTGTCGCTCTACGGCCGGAACGTCGTCGTGATCGGCGCCGGCGGGATCGCGCTCGAGTACATCCGCCTGCTCGCCCCGTTCGACGTCGACGTCACCGTGGTGCGCCGCTCGGCCGATCCGGTGGACGGTGCATCGCGCACCGTCACCACCGACCAGCTCGACGAGGTCCTGCCCGACGCCGACGTCGTGATGATCGCGGCGGCCATGACCTCGGGCACCGCGAAGCTCTTCGGCGCGCGGCAGTTCGCGCTCGTGAAGCCGTCCGCCAGGCTCGTCAACATCGCCCGCGGGGGACTCGTCGACACCGACGCCCTGGTCGAGGCCCTGCGCACCGGTGCGATCGCCGCCGCAGGGCTCGACGTCACCGACCCCGAGCCGTTGCCGGACGGCCATCCGCTCTGGTCCGAGCCCGGCGCGGTCATCACGCCGCACCAGGCGGACACCCCGGAGATGGTCGCGCCGCTGCTCGCCGAGCGGGTGCGGCTCAACACCACGGCGTTCCTCGACGGCAGCGGCGAGGGCTTCGTCGGCGTCGTCGACCCGGTCGCCGGGTACTGAGGAGCAGCGCTGCGCCGGGGCCCACAGCGCGGCGCGCCCGGGCGGCGTGTCCGATGCGGTGAGGGGCCCTGCGGTGCTGCTATGCTGTTACCCGTTGTTCGCACGACATTCGCCAGCGGACAGTGATCCTCGATAGCTCAATTGGCAGAGCAGCCGGCTGTTAACCGGCAGGTTGTTGGTTCGAGTCCAACTCGGGGAGCAACAGACCCCCACCCGCCCGGGTGGGGGTCTTCTGCGTTTCGTTGCCGCGCGGTGCTAGCTGCCCGGTGCTTGCTGTTAGCGTTCACAGGTGCACCGATCCCGTCCGCCCCGCGCCACCCTGCTCGGCGTGCTGCTCGCGGCGGTCATCGCGCCCGTGCTGGTCGGCTGCAGCGGTGCCGGACCGGACACCGAGTCGTCAGAGGAACCCACGAGCTCGGAGACCGGGCTCGGGTCGGGTACCTCGCCGGTCGTGTTCGCCTTCGTGTGCGACGACGGCGACCGCGAGACCTACACGACGTACTCGGCGGTGTGGGAGGACGAGCGGACCTCGTGCACCGCGAAGCGGCTCACGGGCTCGGTGCCGTCGACGCAGCAGCAGGCCGCCGTCGACGCGACCCGGGGCGACGCCACCCTCGTCGAGCTCGCGAGCACCTGCGCCGTGACCGGCACGGACCCGTGGACGTCGGCCGTGGCCGACGACGGCGAAGCACACGTCGCCGCCGGCCTCCTGCAGTACTGCCCGGGGCACCCGGAGACCGGCCACCTGCGCGACGCGCTGACGACGTACCGGAGCTGAGCCGGGCCTCCCGGCCGTCAGCTGACCACGGCAGGCGACACGCGGACCGGCCCGTCAGCCCTCGGGGTGGTCGCGACCCGGCAGCCACGACTGGCCGGGGCCGCCCCAGCTGTTCTTGCGGATGGCCTTGGCGACCTGCTTGCCGTAGGGGTGCACCAGGCGGTCGGCGTAGAGCCAGCCGTCCAGGTGGTCGTACTCGTGCTGGAAGATGCGCGCGAGCCAGCCGTCGGCCCGGACCTCGAACGGGTCGCCGTGCTCGTCGAACGCCCGGAGCAGTGCGCTGCCGGAGCGTCGGAGCGGGAAGCGCTCGCCCGGCACGGACAGGCAGCCCTCGGACTCGTCGTCCTCGTCGAGCTCGTCAACCGACTCGGGGACCGACGGGCTGATCCAGAGGACCGGGTTCACGGCCGCGGCGCGGTGCAGCACTTCATCGTCGTCGGTGTACGAGTACACGAACAGGCGCTTGCCGACGCCGACCTGGGGTCCGGCCAGACCGACGCCGGGGGCGAGGTCCATGGTCTCGAACATGTCGGCGACGAGGGAACGGAGGTCGTCATCGAACTCGGTGACCTCGGCTGCACGCTCGTGCAGGACGGGTTCGCCGGTGATGCGGATCGGGAGAACGGCCATTCACCCAGGTTATCCGGCGGTGGACGGTAGCCTCGACGGGTGACGACGGACCTCCAGCTGCCCGACGCGGTGAACCTGACGCCGTTCCAGGCCCTCATGATCCCCGTCGCACTCATCGGTGCGGTGTTCCTGTCGCTGGGAGCGCAGTTCCAGAGCCGGGGCGTGCAGCGGGTCGAGGCGCGGCTCGGGCGGCAGTCGAAGGGCCTGAGCGTCCGGCACGTCGTGGGGCTGGTGTCGAGCGGCTACTGGGTGCTCGGCACGCTGATGCTCGGCATCGCCGTCGTGCTGCAGCTGATCAGCATCACGTACGCGCCGCTCATCGTCGTGCAGCCGCTCGGGGCGGTCGCGCTCGTGATCACCACGTGGTTCTCCTCCCGGTCGTCGGGCGTGCCGCTGGGCCGTCGGGCGAAGCGTGCGGTGTGGACGTGCATCATCGGTGTCGCGATCTTCGTCGGCATCGCGGCGTTCGTCGGGCACGAGAGCGCGATCACCCGGCAGCAGCTGGTGACCGTCCTGATCATCCTGGCCGTGGTGCTCGTGCTCGTGCTGGTGTCGTTCCGGCTCGTGGCCAAGCACAAGAGCGCGCTCTACTACATCGTCGGCGCGGGCATCCTCTACGGGTTCGTCGCGACGCTCGCCAAGGTCGTGCTGAACCGGTTCGTGAACGGCACGTTCGACTGGTTGACGGTCCTGGCCATCATCGGGGTGGTCGTCGCGGCGTCGCTCGGCGGGTACTTCGTGCAGAACGCGTACTCGGCCGGTTCGGCCGACCTGGTCATCGCGGGGCTGACCGTGATCGACCCCATCGTCGCCGTCGGGATCGGCGTGGTCGTCCTCGACGAGGCGTCCGGGGCGCCGTGGGGTGCGGTCGCCGGGTTCGTGGTCGCGGCCGGCATCGCCATCACCGGGGTGTTCCTGCTCGCCAAGCACCACCCGCAGACCCGCGCCTGACCGCGGGGGTCGCGGGGGTCGCGGGGGCCGCGTCACCCCGTGGTACCACGGGGTCCTCCGCGCGGCTGACGCGGCCGCGGAACCCGGTGCGGTACCGTCGGCAGTCCGACCAGCAATCGCCCACGAGAGGACGACGCCAGCCGTGTCAGGAGACGTCACCACCGCCACCGCCGAACCGACGGGTGCGACGGGCGGACACCGACCCTTGCGCATCCTGATCGCCGCGGACACCTTCCCGCCGGACGTCAACGGCGCCGCCACCTTCGCCGAACAGCTCGCCGTCGGCCTGGCCGAGCGCGGGCACGAGGTCCACGTCGTCGCCCCGGCCTCGAGCCGCCACCACGGCACCTTCGACGAGGAGCACCAGGGCGTGACCCTCGTCGTGCACCGCCTGAAGTCGTACAAGTGGCCGCTGCACGCCTGGCTCCGGTTCGTGTGGCCGTGGAGCGTCAAGAAGTGGACCGGCCCGATCCTCGACGCCGTGAAGCCCGACGTCCTGCACATCCAGTCGCACGTCGTCATCGGTCGCGGGATCGTCCCCGAGGCGAACGCGCGCGGCATCCGGGTCATCGCGACGAACCACTTCATGCCCGAGAACCTGCTCGAGTACACGCCGTTCGGCAAGTGGACGCTGCCCATCGCGCTGAAGATCGCGTGGAGTGACGCCGCGAAGACCTACCGGCTCGCCGACACCATCACGACGCCGACGAACCTGGCCGCCGACTACCTGCGGAAGGCCATCGCCGGGCAGCGGGTGCTCGCGATCTCGTGCGGGATCGACGCGTCGCGGTACGTCGCGCGCGAGGGCCGTCCCGTGGGCAACGACGTCGTGTTCGTCGGCCGTGTGGCGCCGGAGAAGAACCTCGACGTGCTGGTCCGGGCCGTGGCGCTGCTGCCCGGTTCGCTCGCGGCGACCCTGACGATCGTCGGCGACGGCGAGATGATCCCGAAGCTGACCGCCCTGGCGAAGGAGCTCGGGCTCGAGGACCGCGTCCGGTTCCTCGGGTTCGTCTCGGACGAGGCCAAGCGCACCGCCCTGACCAACGGCACGGTGTTCGCGATGCCCTCCACCGCCGAGCTGCAGAGCATCTCCTCGCTCGAGGCCATGGCGTCCGGGCTGCCGGTCGTCGCCGCCGACTCGATGGCGCTGCCCCACCTGATCGACGGCAACGGGTACCTGTTCACCCCCGGCGACGAGCACGACCTCGCCGCCAAGCTCGAGGCGGTGCTCACCGCGTCGGACGCGGAGTACACGGCCATGCGGGAGCGCAGTTCGGCCATGATCGAGGCACACGACATCAACCGCACGCTCACGACGTTCGAGGCGCTGTATCGTGGGGAACCGGTGGCCTGACGGCCGTCGAGGGGCGGTAGCCAAGCTGGTCAAGGCAGTCGGCTCATAACCGAACGATTCGCGGGTTCAAGTCCCGCCCGCCCTACGTGCAGATGAAACGCAAGCGCGAGGACGACCACGACGGTGCCGGTCCGACGCCGAACGTCACGTTCCAGGTGAACCGCGGTGGCACCGGCGTGCGCGTCAACGCCTTCCGCATCGGGTTCATGGGTGCCATCGGTGTGCTCGTCGCGCTGCTCGCCGGCACCATCATCGGCGAGCTCAGCACCGTCCTCGTCTACATCGGGGTCGCGCTCTTCCTCGCGCTCGGCATCGACCCGCTCGTCTCGTCCTTCGAGCGACTCATCCCGCGGTGGGCGGCGATCACCGTCGTCGTCGTGGGGGTCCTGGGAGCGTTCGCGGGGGTCGTCTTCGCGGTCGTCCCGATCCTGGTCGAGCAGGCGACGAACCTGATCCAGAACTTCCCCGAGGTCGTCGACGACATCTCGAAGCAGCAGTGGGTGCAGGACCTGTCGAAGCAGTTCGCCGGGTCGTTCGACATCGACCACGCGCTCGAGTCGGTGCAGTCCTTCGTCGAGAACCCGGGCAACCTGCTCAGCGTCGGCGGCGGCATCCTGGCGGTCGGCAGCGGCATCCTGTCGGGGCTCACCGGCGTGCTCATCGTCCTCATCCTGATGCTCTACTTCCTCGCGTCGATGCGGGGGATGAAGCGCGCGGCGTACCGGTTCGTGCCGGCGTCCCGCCGCGAGAACTTCATCGACGTCAGTGAGCAGATCACCCAGGCGGTCGGTCGGTACGTCGTCGGCCAGGTGTCGCAGGCGCTCATCAACGGCATCCTGAGCCTGGTGTTCCTGCTCATCATCGGTGCGCCGCTGCCCGTGCTGCTCGCCTCGTTCGCGTTCCTCGGCTCGCTCATCCCGCTCGTCGGCACCCTCGGCGCAGCGGTCGTCATCTCGTTGCTCTGCCTGTTCGCGTCGCCCGCGACCGCCCTCGCCGCGGCGATCTACTACCTCGTCTACATGCAGGTCGAGGCGTACCTCATCTCGCCGCGCATCATGTCGCGTGCCGTGCAGGTGCCCGGGGCCCTCGTGGTCATCGCCGCGGTGGCCGGCGGCACGATCGGCGGCGTGCTCGGCGCCCTGGTCGCCCTGCCCGTCGCCGCGTCGATCATCATCATCGTGCAGAAGGTCATCTACCCGCGGCAGGAGCTGGCGTGACGGACGCCGCCGCCGGCTTCGCCGACCACGTCGCGGAACGCGATCGCTGGGCACGCGGTCCCCGTGGCCCGCTGGCGCTCGTGAACGCCCAGCACGTCGACCACCAGCAGCCGGTGTGGCCGGTCCCCGGCACCTGGGCACCCGCGGTCGGCGGCCTCACGGTGACGGCCGCCGCCACCGACGGTGTCGTCGTGGACGGCGTCCCGGTCGACGGCACCGTGCTCGTCGCCGGTGACACCGCCGTGGTGCCGTCCGCCGTCGCGTTCCCCGACGGCTTCGCGGGCACGGTGTCCGGCTCGACGCTGCGCGTCTGGGACCCCGCGGCGGAGCCGATCCACCGCTTCGCGCGCATCGCCCGGTTCGACCGGTCCGACGACTGGGTGGGGTCCGGCACGTACGTCCCGCTGGACGCCGGTGCGGGCGACGACCGGGAGGCCCGTGGCAGCGTCCTCGACGCCGCCGACGACGCCCTGCCGGTCGCCGGGCACATCGAGACGGCCGTCGGGAGCACGACCATGCGGTTCGTCGCGGTCCGGTCCGCCGCGTTCCGGGGTGCTCCGCGGCTGCAGCTCATCGTGCAGGACGCCACGAGCGCCCTCGCCGAGGACGACCCCGGCAGCACGTACTCGATGGGCCGCTTCCTGTACCTCGACGACCCCGGCACCGCGGGCACGGTCGAGCTCGACTGGAACCTGCTCGTGCTGCCGCCCTGCGCGTTCTCGTACCAGTTCGCCTGCCCGATCCCGCCGGCCGAGAACCGCGTGCCCGTGCCGATCACGGCGGGGGAGCGGCACCCCGTCGACCCCGCGGGCACCGTCCTGCACTGAACCGGATCGCGCTCGGCGGGGTCCTTGCCGTTCCCAGCCGGAACGCTGCATAATGGGCGTGTCCTGTCGGGACATCACAATCGCATACCGAATGGTTCCGTGGCTCGCAGCCGCTCGGATCCTCCGCACCAGGTCGATGGGGAAGTCGCACCTGACGTATCGGAGGAACCGTGAACGGAACGACGACAGGAGTGCTCTACGTGCACTCCTCACCCCGCGCGCTCTGCCCGCACGTCGAATGGGCAGCAGGTCGCGCCATGAACCGCGCCGTGAACTTCTCCTGGCTCGACCAGCCCGCACAGGACGGTGCCCGCCGGACCGAGTTCACCTGGACCGGTGCGGTCGGTGCCGGTGCCGCGATCGCCTCCGCGCTGCGCGGCTGGGAGCACCTGCGCTACGAGGTGACCGAGGAACCGACGACCGAGTCCGACGGCGGCCGTTGGATGCACACGCCTGACCTCGGCGTGTTCTACGCGCAGACCGACGTGACCGGGAACATGGTCATCCCCGAGGACCGCGTCCGCTACGCGATGGAGGTCGCGGGCAGCAACGCGCTCGAACTCCACCGCGAGCTCCGGCTCGCGCTCGGACAGGCCTGGGACGACGAGCTCGAGCCCTTCCGCCACGCGGCCGAGGGCAACCCCGTCGTCTGGCTGCACCGCGTCGGCTGAGCCGTCGTCGGGCACTGGGCGGTGCCACGGAACGACGGAAGCCCGCCCCGACGACGCGGGACGGGCCTCCTGGCAGGGTGCGACGGATCAGACGCTGCGGAACGCGACCACGGCGTTGTGGCCGCCGAAGCCGAACGAGTTGCTGACCGCGAGCAGGTCACCGTCGGGCAGCGCACGTGGCTCGCGCGCGACGTCCATGACGATCTCCGGGTCCTGGTCGTTGAGGTTGATCGTCGGCGGCGCGACACGGTTGTGCAGCGCGAGGACGGTGAACGCAGCCTCGATCGCACCGGCACCACCGAGCAGGTGACCCGTCGACGCCTTGGTCGCCGACACGACGATGTCGTCGAGGTGGTCACCGAAGACGCGGCGCATGGCGTGGTACTCGGCGACGTCGCCCACCGGGGTCGAGGTGGCGTGCGCGTTGACGTGCACGACGTCCTCGCGGCTGGCACCGGCGTGGTCGAGGGCCTGCAGGACCGCGCGGGCGGCAGCGCTGCCCTCGGGGTCCGGTGCCGTGATGTGGAACGCGTCCGAGGTGATGCCGGCGCCGGCGACCTCGGCGTAGATGGTCGCACCGCGGGCCTCGGCGTGCTCCTTCGACTCGAGGATGAGCGCCGCGGCGCCGTCACCGAGGACGAAGCCGTCACGGGTGACGTCGTACGGACGCGAGGCGGTCTCGGGGGAGTCGTTGCGGCGTGACAGGGCCTGCATCGCCGCGAACGCCGCCAGCGGCAGCGGGTGCAGGGCGGCCTCGGCGCCACCGGTGATGACGATGTCGGCGTCTCCGTCGGCGACGTGGCGGTACGCCTCGGCCAGGGACTCGGTCGACGAGGCGCAGGCCGACAGGTAGGTGCGGGCGCCGCCACGGGCGCCGAACTCCATCTCGATGGCGGCGGCCGGACCGTTCGCCATGAGCATCGGGACCGTCATCGGCAGGACCCGACGTGGGCCCTTCTCGCGCAGGGTGTCCCAGGCGTCGAGCAGGGTGTTCACGCCGCCGATGCCGGTCGCCCAGTCGACGATGAGGCGCTCGGGGACCACGGACTCGGCGTCGATGCCGGCGTCGGCCCACGCCTCACGCGCCGCGACGAGGGACAGCTGCGACGAGGGGTCCAGGCGCTTCGACTCGGGGCGGGTGAGCTGGTCGGTGAGGAACCGACGTGCCTGGCCGGCGAACTCCACGGGGAGTTCGAGCTCGGCGTAGCGCGGGTCCTCGATGCGGGTGATGCCGGACTTGCCGGCGAGCAGCGCGTCCCACGTTTCCGGGGCAGTCGCGGCGAGGGGTGAGATCGCACCGATCCCGGTGACGACGACGGTCTTCTTGGTCATGGAACGACGGTTCTTTCGTTGGGGAACAAGATGAGCGCCGCGGCCGACGGTGACCGCTGGCCGCGGCGCTCAGGAAGCTCGTGTCAGGCCTGGGCCTTGACGATGTAGTCGACCGCGTTGCCCACGGTCTTGAGGTTCTTGACCTCTTCGTCCGGGATCTTCACGTCGAACTTCTCCTCGGCGTTGACCACGATGGTCATCATCGAGATGGAGTCGATGTCGAGGTCGTCCGTGAAGGACTTGTCGGCGGCGACGGTGTCGGTGGCGATACCGGTCTCGTCGTTGATCAGCTCGGCCAGGCCGGCGAGGACTTCTTCGTTGGACAGGGCCATGAGTTTCTCCTTGAGGGGGGTGTCGTTTGACCGTGGACCAGCCTAGGGCACGCAGCGTGCTCGCGCCCGGAGACTCGTCGGGGTGGTCGCTGGTCGCGCGGGATGCGCGGCCGGGTGGGTTCGGGTTCGCCGGGTGGGCGAGTCAGGGGAGCACGACGACCTGGGCGCCGAAGACGAGCCCGGCACCGAAGCCGATCTGCAGGGCGAGCCCGCCGGACAGCTCGGGGTGTTCCTCGAGCAGGCGGTGGGTGGCGAGCGGGATGCTCGCGGCGGAGGTGTTGCCGGTGGTGGTGATGTCACGGGCGATCGTGACCGACTCGGGCAGGCCGAGCTGCTTGGCGAACTCGTCGATGATGCGGATGTTCGCCTGGTGCGGCACGAACGCCGCCAGGTCATCCGGTCGGACACCGGCGGTCTCGAGGGCTTCGCGGGCGACCTTCACCATCTCCCACACGGCCCAGCGGAAGACCGTCTGACCCGCCTGGCGCATGGTCGGGCGGGGCGCGCCGGCCTCCCACTCGTTGTAGGTCGCCGTCATGCCGATGGCGTCCCACTTCGAGCCGTCCGAGCCCCAGATGGTCGGGGCGATGCCGGGGAAGTCGCTCGGGCCGACGACGGCTGCGCCGGCACCGTCACCGAGCAGGAACGAGATCGAGCGGTCGGTCGGGTCGACGACGTCGCTGAGCTTCTCGGCACCGACGACCAGGACGTGGTCGGCGAGGCCGGACTTGATGAACGAGTCGGCCTGGGCGATGCCGTAGGCGTACCCGGCGCACGCGGCGCTGATGTCGTACGCGGCGGCGGGCGTCGCGCCGATCCGCTCGGCGAGCAGCGACGCCATCGACGGGGTCGCGACGGTGTGCGTCACGGTGCTGACCAGCACGACACCGATCTGGTCGGGGGACAGGCCGGCCTTCTCGATCGCCTCGCGCGCGGCGGCCTCGGCGAGGTCGACGGCCTCGACGTCCTTGCCGGCACGCTTGCGCGTGATGATCCCGGTGCGCTGGCGGATCCACTCGTCTGACGAGTCGATCGGGCCGACCAGGTCGTCGTTCGGCACGACGTTCTCGCCGCGGGCGGCGCCGAAGGCCAGGATGCGGGTGAACTCGTGGCCGCGGCGCTGGGAGAGTGCGGGACGTTCGGTCATGCGGTGGCGTCTGCTTCCTGGTCTGCGCGCTGCAGCAGGTCGATCGCTGCGGGCAGGTCCTCGGGGGTCTTGATGGCGACGGACGGCGTGCCGCGCAGGCCGCGCTTGGCGAGCCCGACCAGGGCGCCGGCCGGCGCGAGCTCGATGATGCCGGTGACCCCGGCGGCGGCGAACGACTCCATCACGGCGTCCCAGTGCACGGGGCTCGCGATCTGCTGGACCATCAGGTCGACGAACCGGCGACCGTCGTCGACCCGTGAACCGTCGGCGTTGGTCCAGATCGGCAGGCTCGGGTCGTGCACCGTGGCGGCGGCGGCGACCGGGGCCACGCGCTCGACCGCGGGGGCCATGAAGTGGGTGTGGAACGCACCGGCGACCGCGAGCGGGACCACGCGGGCCTTGGCGGGCGGGTCGGCGACGAGCGCGGCGATGGCGGCAGCCGTGCCGGCGACGACGGTCTGGCCGCCGCCGTTGTGGTTCGCGGGGACGAGCCCGTGGGACTGCAGTGCTGCGGCGACCGCGTCGGCGTCGCCACCGAGCACGGCGGCCATCGAGGTCGCTTCGAGGGCAGCAGCGTCCGCCATGGCCCGGCCGCGCTCGGCGACGAGCGACACGGCGTCGGTCGGCTCGAGGACCCCGGCGACCGCGGCGGCGGTGAACTCGCCGACCGAGTGCCCGGCGACCCCGCCGACCAGCGCACGGCGGCCGTCGGCCAGCAGCGCGTCGGCGGTGACGAGACCGGCGGCGACGATGAGGGGCTGCGCGAGTGCGGTGTCCTTGATGGTGTCGGCGTCCGACGTGGTGCCGTGTGCGGCGAGGTCCACCCCGATCGACTCGGACCACTGCCCGACACGTTCACGAACGGCGGCGTCCTCGAGCCAGGGGGCGAGGAAGCCGGGGGTCTGGGAGCCCTGTCCGGGCGCGACGACGACGATCACCGGACAATCCTGTCGCTCATGCACCGCGGGGCCCGTGTGGGCTTCCCACACGAAACCCCGCGTGACATTGTCGGTTCCCTACCGGCGTGGGGTGATGCGGCGACGACCCGTGGCCGATTCGGACATCGCGCCGAGGATCAGGGCCGACTGCACGATCAGGGCGTCCCGAGCGTGCGTGGCGTCCCACCCGATGATGTCCGCGACGCGGCGCAGGCGGTAGCGGACGGTGTTCGGGTGCACGAAGAGCTCGCGCGCCGTCGCCTCGAGCGACCGACCGGTGTCCAGGTAGCACCACAGGGTCTGCAGGAGCTCGGTGGACTGGTCCTTGAGCGGCACGTAGATGCGCTGCACCAGGGCGGACCGGGCGAGCGGGTCGCCGGCCAGGGCGCGTTCGGGCAGCAGGTCGTCGGCCAGCGCCGGACGGGGGACCCCGCGCCATGCCCGCGCGACGGCGAACCCGGCGAGGGCCGCCTTCGCACTGGTCGAGGCGTCGACGACCCCGGGGACCTCGTTGCCGAGCACCAGGTGGCCTTCGCCGAACAGCGGCTCGAGCGCCTGCGCGATGGCCGTGAACGAGACCGGGTCCTCGCCCTCGGGCACGTCGTCCCGCGGGGTCGAGCGCCCGATCACCACGACGAGCCGCGAGCCCTGCACACCGACGAGCACGTCGGCGTCCATGTGGCGGGCGGTGCGGCGGACCTGGTCGACCTCGAGCTGCTTCGGTGCCGTGCCGACGAGCACCGCGACCTCGCCGTGCCCGTGCCACCCGAGGGCGGCGATGCGGGACGGCAGCTCGTCGTCGTACTCGCCCGACAGGATCGAGTCGACCACGAGCGCCTCGAGTCGGGCGTCCCACAGCCCGCGGGCCTCGGCCGCCCGGGCGTAGACGTCCGCTGCCGCGAAGGCGATGTCGCGCGAGTACTTCAGGATCGCTTCCTGGAGCATCTCGTCGTCGGCGGCGCGTTCCTCGACCACCGTGACGACCACGCGGATGAGCTGCAGGGTCTGCTGCAGGCTCACCGAGCGCAGCAGCTCACGCGGGGCCGAGCCGAAGACGTCGGCCGCGGCGATCCACGGCGTCGACGCGGTGCCCTCGAGCCAGCTGATGAACGAGGTGATGCCCGCCTGGGCGACGAGGCCCACGGCGGAGCGGCGCCCCGGCGGCATCTCGCTGTACCAGGGGAGGGTGTCCTCGAGCCGCTTGATCGTGGCGGTGGAGAGTTCTCCGGACACCTGACGTAGCCAGGAGAGCGCCCGCTCGCGCGCGCTCTCCTGGCTCTGGGCCTTCGACAGGCCCTCGGTGTCCGGCTGGACGGGCGTCACCTGCTGATCAGCTCTCGCCGCCCGCGCTGCCCGTGGTGCCGGCGGTCACGTCGTGCAGGCGGTACTTGTCGATCGCCTGCTGGACGAGTGCGCCGTCGACCTTGCCCTGGCGGGCGAGCTGCTGCAGCGTCCGCACGACGACCGAGGGGCCGTCGATGTGGAAGAAGCGGCGAGCGGCCGGACGGGTGTCCGAGAAGCCGAAGCCGTCGGCGCCGAGCGTGGCGTAGTCGGTCGGCACGAACGGGCGGATCTGCTCCTGCACCTGGTGCATGAAGTCGCTGACTGCGACGACCGGCCCCTCGGTGGCGAGCAGGCGCTCGGTGACGTACGGCGTGCGCGGCGACTCGTTCGGGTTGAGGAACGCGTGCTGCTCCGCGTCGAGACCGTCGCGGTACAGCTCACCCCAGCTCGTGACGCTCCAGACGTCGGCGGAGACGCCCCAGTCCTCGGCGAGGAGCTGCTGCGCCTCGAGGATCCACGGCACGGCCACACCGGACGCGAGCAGCTGGGCCTTCGGGCCGTCGTGCTCGCTCGGCTTGAGCAGGTACATGCCCTTGACGATGCCGTCGACGTCGATGCCCTCGGGCTCGGCCGGCTGGACGATCGGCTCGTTGTAGACCGTCAGGTAGTACATGACGTTCGGGTCGCTGTGCTTCGGCGAGCCGTCCTCGTTCGTGCCGTACATCCGGTCGAGGCCGGCCTGCACGATGTGCCCGATCTCGTACCCGTACGCGGGGTCGTACGACACCACGGCCGGGTTCGTCGTCGCGAGGAGCAGCGAGTGGCCGTCGGCGTGCTGCAGTCCCTCGCCCGTCAGCGTCGTGCGACCGGCGGTGGCACCGATCATGAAGCCACGGGTCATCTGGTCGCCGGCGGCCCAGATGGCGTCACCCGTGCGCTGGAACCCGAACATCGAGTAGAAGACGTAGACCGGGATGAGCGGCTCGCCCTGCGTCGAGTACGAGGTGCCCACCGCGGTGAACGCCGCCATGGCCCCGGCCTCGTTGATGCCGACGTGGATGATCTGGCCCTGCGGGCTCTCCTTGTACGCCAGGAGCAGCTCGCGGTCGACCGACGTGTAGTGCTGGCCGTTCGGGTTGTAGATCTTCGCCGTCGGGAAGTACGCGTCCATGCCGAACGTGCGGGCTTCGTCCGGGATGATCGGCACCACGCGGTTGCCGAAGTCGGGGGAGCGGAGCAGGTCCTTCAGCAGCCGTGCGAACGCCATGGTGGTGGCGATCTCCTGCTTGCCGGAGCCCTTCTTGACGACCTGGTACTTCGCGTCCTCGGGGAGGGTGATCGAGGTGTACTTGGTCCGACGCTCCGGCACGTAGCCACCGAGCGCCTGACGACGCTCGTGCATGTACTGGATCGCCTCGTCGTCGTTGCCCGGGTGGTAGTACGGCGGCGTGTAGGGGTTCTCTTCCAGCTGCGCGTCGGAGATCGGGATGCGCATCTCGTCGCGGAACTGCTTGAGGTTGTCGAGCGTGAGCTTCTTCATCTGGTGGGTCGCGTTGCGGCCCTCGAAGCTCGGGCCGAGGCCGTAGCCCTTGACCGTCTTCGCCAGGATGACCGTCGGCTGGCCCTTGTGCTCGGTCGCGGCCTTGAACGCGGCGTAGACCTTGCGGTAGTCGTGGCCACCGCGCTTGAGGTTCCAGACCTGGTCGTCGCTGTAGCCCTCGATGAGCTCGAGCGCCTTCGGGTCGCGCCCGAAGAAGTTCTCGCGGACGTACGCGCCGTTCTCGGCCTTGTACGTCTGGTAGTCGCCGTCCGGCGTCTGGTTCATCAGGTTGAGCAGCGCGCCCTCGGTGTCGCGGGCGAGCAGGTCGTCCCACTCACGCCCCCAGACGACCTTGATGACGTTCCAGCCCGCACCGCGGAAGAACGCCTCGAGCTCCTGGATGATCTTGCCGTTGCCGCGCACCGGACCGTCGAGTCGCTGCAGGTTGCAGTTGATCACGAAGTTCAGGTTGTCGAGGCCGTCGTTCGCCGCGACCTGGAGCTGTCCGCGCGACTCGACCTCGTCCATCTCGCCGTCGCCGAGGAACGCCCAGACCTGCTGGTCGGAGGCGTCCTTGATGCCACGGTTGGTGAGGTACTTGGCCTGCTGCGCCTGGTAGATCGCGTTGATCGGGCCGATGCCCATCGACACGGTCGGGAACTGCCAGAAGTGCGGCATGAGCCGGGGGTGCGGGTACGACGACAGGCCGCCGCCGGCGTGGGACTTCTCCTGCCGGAACCCGTCGAGCTGGTCCTCGCCGAGACGTCCTTCCATGTAGGCGCGGGCGTACATGCCGGGGGAGGCGTGGCCCTGGAAGAACACCTGGTCGCCGCCGGACGCGTGGTCCTGCGCGCGGAAGAAGTGGTTGTAGCCGACCTCGTACAGCGCGGCGCTCGACGCGTACGTCGAGATGTGGCCGCCGACGCTGATGCCCGGACGCTGCGCGCGGTGCACCGTGATGGCCGCGTTCCAGCGGATCCACCGGCGGTACCGGCGCTCCAGTTCCTCGTCGCCGGGGAACTCGGGTTCGTTCTCCGGCGCGATGGTGTTCACGTAGTCCGTCGTCGGGACCATCGGCACACCGAGGTGCAGTTCCTTGGACCGCTTGAGCAGGCTCAGCATGATCTCGCGACCGCGCTGGTGTCCGTGGGTCTGGACCAATCCGTCGAGGGACTCACGCCATTCGGCGGTCTCCTGCGGGTCCTGGTCGTTCGCCCCGGTGCTGTACGGGTCCTGGTCGTTCACCGTCACCCTTGACCTCGTTCGTTCTCGTGGTGGTGGACATGGTGGCTCCGGTGGTCGGGTCACGACCGGATGGGGCCCCGTCCACTCTAGGCCCCAGCACCGACGGTGATGCTGATGGTGCGGTGCACGTGGCGGGTGCTTGCATTCGGGTGCGGTCGGCGTAGCATGGCCGATCGTGCACACGCGACCCGCGTGCGCACGGACCCGACGGGTACACCCCACACCCGAGGAAGAAGCACACGTCCCGATGGCTCTCGAGATCGGCTCTCTCGCGCCGGACTTCGAGCTCCCGAACCAGTTCGGTGAGCACGTCCGACTCAGCGACTTCCGCGGCAACCGCCCGGTCGCACTCGTCTTCTTCCCGCTCGCGTTCTCGTCGAACTGCACGAACGAGCTCTGCGCCCTGCAGGACAACGTCGCGATGTTCCAGGACCAGCGCGTCGAGCTGATCGGCATCTCCGTCGACTCCAAGGCGACGCTCCGCTCCTTCGCCGAGCTCAACGGCTACGACTTCGAGCTCCTCGCCGACTTCTGGCCGCACGGCGCGGTCTCGAAGGAGTACGGCGTCTTCCTCGAGCACAAGGGCTTCGCCACCCGCGCGACCTTCGTCATCGACGTGCAGGGCCGGATCAAGGCCTCGATCATCACCGAGCCCGGCCTGCAGCGCGACGTCGCCGAGTACAAGGCCGCGCTCGACCGCCTCGCCGCCTGCACCGCACCCGTCCCGGTCGGCTAGCGTTCCGAATCCCTCCTGCGACGCATCCGCGTCGACAGCGGACAGGAGGCCCGGTGCACGCCATCGACACGGACGCACGTGACCGTGTGGTCACCACCGAGGCCTACGCCCCCTCCCCGGTGTCGCCCACGCCCGCCACGTGGCACCTCCGGCGTACCGAGGTCCTGACGCCCGCTGGAGCCGTCGTGGTGCACCACCGCCCGGGTCCCGATCCGCTCCTGCTGTTGCACGGCGTCGCGGGCTCCTGGTCGACCTGGACCCCGCTGCTGACCGCGGCGCACGGCGTCGGTGACCGTGGCCTGGTGCTCGTCGACCTGCCGGGATGGGGATCGTCGCCGGCGCCGAGCGGCGCGTTCGACCTCGACGACGTGACCCTGTCGCTGGTGGCGGTGCTCGATGCACTCGGGATCACGACGGTGGACGTCGTCGGGCACTCGATGGGGGCCTTCGTCGGCATGCACCTGGCGGTCGTCGCGCCCCGGCTCGTGCGGTCGGTGGCCCTGGTGTCCGGCACGACCGTCGCAACCGCGGACGCCGCACGGCGCCCGCTCCGAGGGCTCCGGACGCTGCCGTCGTTCACCCTGCTGCGTGCGGGCCTGTCGATCACCGGCGAGGCCGCGCGGCCGATGCTCCGGGCACTGTCCCGCGTCGGGCTGCTGCCGCTGCTCGCCGCACCCGTCTTCACGCACGTGCGACGCCTCGACCGCAGCGTGCTCGACGCCTTCGTCGAGGAACTCCGGCCGACCCGGTTCACCGACGCGGCGCGGACCGCTGCGGGCTACGACCTCGCCCGCTGGCGGGGGATCACCTGCCCGGTCACCGCGATCGCCGGGCGCGACGACGTGTTCGCGCGCGCCTCGGACCTCGACGCCCTGCGGGAGCTCGTACCGCAGGTCCGCACGGTCCTGCTCGACGACTGCGGGCACTTCGCGCACGTCGAGCACCCGGACGCCGTGGCCCGGGAGCTCGCACTCGCCTGACCGCGTCCGGCGCCGATGCGCTCGATCCGGGCGCGCCCCGCGCGACAAAGCGGTTGTCGTACGACGTCGACCATGTCGTCCCCGCGTGGCCGCAACAGTTGCGATCGCGCGGCTACGACACCCTCGATGTCGTACGACGTCGAGGGTGTCGTTCGGAGTCGGGACGCGCGGGTCAGGCGGGGACGGGGAACGTCGCTGCGACGCGGGAACGCACCTCGGTGCGCACGGCGCGACGCATCACGGGGGAGAACAGCGAGTGGTCGCCGTCCTCGACCCGCACGATCGACACCGAACCGCGCCGACCGACACCGCCGTAGCGGCGCAGGGCCTTCTGCCCGCCGAGCCGGTCGAACAGGGCGGCGTCGTCCGGGGCGGCGATCACGACGACGTCGGTGCCGTGCTCCACGAGCGGTCGGACGTGCTCGACGACGCCGCCGACTCGGTCCCGCCGGGCGATCCACGCACGCAGGCCCTTCGGCACGACGGCGTTGTACAGCCGACGGACCCACAGCCGACGTGCCGAGGGGGCGTCGACGGCGCGGACGGCGTCCTCGTAGCTGCCCGGTGCCGCCGGCTGTCGGCGGTAGTCGTTCGGGCTGATCTCGACGACCAGACGCGGAGCTTCGTCCGCCGACCGACCGGCGAGCCACGCGCCGGCGCACATGCCGACGAGCACCAGGCGGTCCGAGGGGGTACCGAGGTCGGCGACGACGGCGGACTGGTCCTCCACCCACTCCTGGGCGAAGAGGAAGCTGCGTTCGTCCTCGCGCACGCTGGTGCTCTCGCCGGTGGCACGGCGGTCGACCCGGACGACGCGGGCGCCGTCACGGGCGAGCGCGCGGGCGAGGTCGACCTGGTAGTCGGTCGCACCGACCCGGTGTTCGGCGGCGCCGTTGTGCAGGACGACGAGCGGGGCGTCGTGGTGCTGGGCTGACGACACGGTCTCGACGGCGAACAACGCGTCGGGGCCGAGGTGGACGATGCGCTCCGACACGCGGCCGTCGACGTCCAGGACCTCGTCGAGCACGGGCGACACCACCGGCGCCGCAGCGGTCGGTGCCCAGGCGTCGAGCCAGGCGACGGCTCGGTCGACCGCGGCTCCGGGGATCCGGGCGTGGATGCTGGTGCCGTCGAGCAACTCGGCGCTGCCGGGCACCTCGACGGTCTCGACGGGTCCGAGGGCCTTCGGCGCGCGGGTCTCGGGCCGCACCAGCGCCACGGTCGGACCGGTGCGCGGCGCGAAGGCGAGGGCGGAGAGCGCCGTCGCCTCGTCGGGTTCGACCTCGATGCCGATCAGGCTCTCGACGCCGTCGACGATCCGCTCGCTGCCGATCGTGATCGTCGCGAGGGCACGTTGCCGACGGAGCCAGCCCCGACCGGACGCCGGGGCGTCCCAGACGAGCAGGGCGTCGGTGTCCTCCGCGGCGGCCGCGGCGACGAGGGATGCGGAGGCGAGTCCGACGAACGCCACGTGCTGCACTCCCGACGTGCGGAGCACGGCGGCCGCGTGGCGTGCGGACCGGACCTGCGCGTCGGGGTCGGTGTCGGGTGCGCCGTCACCACGTCCGGACGGGTCGTAGCGCACCGAGGCGATGCCACGGGCCTCCAGGCGGTCTGCGAGCAGGCGGAGCGTGCGGTACGCGATCACGCCTTCCTGACCCAGCGGCGGGCAGATGACGACGCCGGCCCGCGCCGCGGGCGGCAGCTGCACGGCGGCGCGGACGGCCGGCGAACCGGACCATCCGTGCAGCGTCGTCACAGCTCGAGTGCCGCGCGGACCGACGCCGGCCAGGCGTCGACGTCCGTGCCGTGTGCGGCGAACAGGGCGATGGTGATGCGCTCCAGGCCGAAGGCGATGCAGGCGCTGTGGGCGACCTCGCCGTCGGCGGTGCGGAGGCCGAACGAGGTGCCGAAGTGGTCCTCGTGCAGGTTCGCCGAGCTGATCGCCGTGGTCGGGTGGTCGTCGCCGTAGACGGGCGTGACGAACTCGAACTTGAGCGCCTGCTCGACCTGGTTGCGGGCGAGCATCTGCCCGACGCGGCCGAAGAACGGGTCGTTGGCGGGGACGACGTCGATCTCGAGCCCGAACGACTCGAGCAGCTCGCGCATCACCGGGATCCGGCCGTCGCGGTGCTGCTGGGCCGACGCCGGCGTGCCGATGTGCACGAACTCGTGCATGTGGAAGGCCTGCAGGCGCATCGGGTCGAGTGACGGCTCGCGGCGGAAGGAGTCGCCGACGATGTCGAAGAAGCGGCCCTCCTGCGGGATCGTGTCGCCGACCAGGCCGTACACCGGGTGGCAGACCGCGGGGGTGAGCATGAGGTCGGCGGGCTCGAGGAAGCCCTCCCAGCGCTCACCGCGCTCGCGGGCGGCGAGCAGTGCCCGGTGCGTGCGGTCGTCGCCGGTGAAGCCGGAGATCGACGCGGCGAGGTCCGGGAACGACGCGATGTAGTCGGTGCGCTCGAACGCGGCGAGCGGCTCGACCGGCGGGAACCGCAGCACCTCGGCGTCGAGGTCCTGCTGGCTGCGCACGGCTGCGGCGTCCACGGCCGTGTAGACGCGCTCGAACACGCCGGTGCGGCCGTACAGCCCGGGGGAGCCGAGGTCGATGAGCACACGGTCGGCGAGCAGACGGGCACGGAGTGCGGCGCGGGCGGCGTCGAGGTCCGGAGCGGTGGGGCTCGTCGTGCTGGTCGTGCTGGTGCTGGGGTCCGTGAGGGTCACAGGATCACTCCCGTCATGAGGGCCAGGTCGGCGTCGTTCTTGAGGAGACGGTCGTTGCTCACCATGACGGCGGCACCGTGGGCGTCTCGGAGGTGTCGGGCGATGCTCATCGGACCGGAGGCCGCGTAGCCCGCGATCCCGACGATCCGCATCGCCTTCGTGACGATGTCGGTGACGCGCTCGGACGCTCCGATCTTCAGGGCGTTCGCGGCGAGGGCGGAGGCGCTCGAGGCGAGCACCTCGGGGTCGTCGGCGGCGGCGTCGAACCGCTCGGCGGCGTGCCGGACGGAGTCGGCGAGGGCCTGCAGGTCGACCAGGAGTTCGGCGAGCCGGAGCGCTCCGGGCGGGGTCGTCCCGATCGCGGCGCGGGCCTGCTTGCGGACGGCCGTCCGGGCGCGCTCGCTCGCCGAGGCGGCGATGCCGAGCCACACCGAGGCCCAGAGCACGTGCGAGACCGGCAGGACCGTCTGCGCCGAGATCGCGGCGTAGTCGTCGCGGAACACCCGGTCGACGGTGGTCTCGGTGTCGAGGATCCAGCCGTTGCTGCAGGTCCCGCGCAGCCCCATGGTGTCCCAGGTGGAGGTCTGCGACAGCAGCATCGAGTCGGTCCGGCAGATGAGCAGCCGCTGGTCGGAGGCCGGGGCGTCCGGGTCGCGGCGGGCGGTGACGAACACCGCGTCGGCCTCGGTGGCGTACGAGATCACCGGCGCGTCCTTGCGCAGGCGGATCCGGCCGTCGTCGGTGGCCTCGATCGAGCACGTGGAACGGCGGGCGTCGCCACCGACACCGCGCTCGGTGGTGGCCGAGGCGACGAGTGCGCCGTCGCGGACCGCTGCGATGGTCTCGAGCACGCCGGCACCGTCGCCGCCGTGCCGCCAGAGCGCCATCACCTGGCCCTGGTGCATCGCGAAGACCATCCCGGTGGCGGCACAGGCACGCCCGAGCTCGGTCGCGATCGCGGAGAGCTCGGACACCGAGGCGCCCTCGCCACCGTGCTCGGCGGGGACGGCAGCGGCGAGCAGACCGTACTCGCGCATCGCCGCGATGGCCTCGCGCGGCGGACGGGCGTCGCGGTCGACCTCGTCCGCGAACTGCGCGGCGACCGCGGCGACGGCGGCGGCACGCTCGGCGAACCGGTCGACGACCGCGGTCGCCGACATGGTCAGGGTCACGAGGCGAGTTCCGCAGCGGCCACGATCGACTCGACGGTGGCGAAGGTGGACCGGTTCAGGACCGAGTCGGGGAACTCGACGTCGAGCTCGGACTCGACGGCGAGCATGACGTTCACCGTGGCGTGCGACGACAGCCCGAGCGCGTACAGGTCGGCGATCGAGGCGACGTCCTGCGCGTCCACGGTCAGGCGCCCGTGGTCGGCGAGGGCCCGGCGGACGGCCTGCTCGATCGCCGGGTCGGCGAGCGTCGCGGTCGTGGTCGCCGTCGGTGCGGTCGTGCTGGAGTGCTGTGGTTCCTGGTCCATGACGGCAACGATAAGGAAGACCGGGCCTCGGGAAACCGCCGTGCGGGTGCGCGAAACCGCACGGCGTCCGACGCCCCTGTGCGGTGGTACAGGGTGGCGCGGAGGTGGGGTGGGGCGGGGTGCGGTGGGGCGGGGTGCGGTGGGGCGGGGCGAGGTGCGGTGGGGCGACTCGGAACGACGAAGTCGACGTCGTACGACATCGAGATCGTCGTTCCGAGTCGGCGGTGCCGGCGGTGGCGTCGCCGGCGGCGCCCCGTCAGCGGTCGGACAGCGCGACCGCCGTCGCCACGGCCAGCCCCCGCTCGTGCGCGAGCGACACCGCGATCGGGCCGCACCCGACCGACTCGGCCAGCGCGGCGGCGGCCCCGGTCAGCTCCACCGTCGGGGCCCCGTGGTCGTCGAGGACGATCGCCACGTCGCGCAGCGGGATCGCCTGGTCCGGAGCGGGGCGGAGGAGCTTCACGACCGCTTCCTTGCCCGCGAACCGTGCGGCCAGACGCTCCGGGTCGTCGCCCGCGTCGGTGCGCTCCCGGACGGTGAAGAGCCGGTCCAGGTACCGCTCACCGTGGGCGGAGATGCCCGCCACGACGTCCTCGACCGCAGCGAGGTCGGTGCCGGTCCGGATCGTGCCCATGGCAGCAGGCTACGCAGGTCGCGGTGGCCGCGCATGCCGGCAGCGGCATGGGCGTCGGAGGGGGTTCGTATGATCGGTGCCAGAGACCACCGAGGGGGAACCGATGGCATCACCGTGGACCGGCATCATCGAGGACGCGCGACACTACCCGTCGCCGCACAACTCGCAACCGATCGTCGTGCGCGTCGAGGACGACCGCACCGCGACCGTGTTCTACGACCTGCGACGGGGGCTGCCGGCAGAGTCCTTCGGCATCCCGTTCGGGCACGTCTGCGCGGGGGTGTTCCTGGCCGGGCTCGAGGTCGTCGCCCGGGCGCACGGCTTCTCCGTGCAGGAGCGGCTCGACCACGCCGAGATGGACTTCGGCCGGCTGGACGCCGCGGCCGACGACCGTCTGCACCGCTTGGGCAGCGTGCGCCTGCGTCCGCGGGCGGTCACGGCGGACGACCGGGAGGCCCTGGCACGCTTCCTCGCGCGGCGCACCTCACGCAGGCCCTACGACGCCACCCTGGTGGACGACTCAGCGATCGAGGTCGCGTCCGCCATCGCGTCGGCAGCCGGGCAGCGCTTCCGCACCACGTCCGACCGGGCGACCGTCGACGAGATCGTGCGCGTCAACCAGGAGACGCTGTTCGACGACCTGCAGCACGACGCCGTGCACGACGAGATCCTGCACTGGCTGCGGTTCTCGAAGCGGCAGGCCGCGACCACCGGTGACGGTTTGTCGGCCGAGACGATGCTCATGCCCGGACCGGTGCTCCGGTTCGCGATGGAGCACCGCGGGCTGTGGGAAGCCCCCGGTGTCGGCGGGGTCTTCAAGCGCGTGTACCTGTCGACGATGCGCGGGGTCCGGCAGCTCGGCTGGCTCGAAGGGCCGTTCCGGACGCCGGCCGAGTACGTCGAGGCCGGCCGTGTGTTCATGCGGATCTGGCTCGACTTCACCGCGCGCGGGATCGCCCTGCACCCGTTCGGCACCGTGATCACGAACCCGCGCTCGCACGCCGCCTTCGTCGAACAGGCCGGCGTCGACGAGTCCGACGGCCGGATGGTGTGGATGCTGTTCCGCTTCGGGCACAGCGCGCCACCGCCCTTGGCACACCGCAGACCAGCGGCCGCCATGACGCTCGGGGGTGCACGGTGAAGCGCGCCGCGGTCTTCACGGTCGTGTGGGTCGTCGAGACCTTCGTGGCGCTCTTCATGCCGCGCGTCGGCACCCACAAGCTCCTGCTCACGCCGGGCATCGAGCCGCTCCGCTGGACCCTCGGACGCTGGCGTGCCTGGCGGACCGTGGAGCGGGCTGCGAAGCGGGTGCCTGCGTACGGGGCCTTCCTGGCGGAGGCGGGGCGGGCCTCCCGTCCGTTCCGTCTCGACACGCGTGGCGGGATCGCCGCAGCGATCTCGGGGCTGCCCGAGATGGACAAGGAGTCGTACGTCAAGCGGTGGAGCATCCCGGAGCGCTGCGTGGACGGACGGCTGCCACGGCGCGGGGTCGTCGTCGACGAGTCGAGCGGGTCGAGCGGCACGCCGACCAGCTGGGTGCGGGGTCCCGACGAACGGCAGGCCACACGGCAGCTGCTGCAGCTCGGGTTCTCGCGCACCGCGAAGGACCTGCCGAAGCAACCGTTCGTGCTCAACGCGTTCTCGCTCGGGGCGTGGGCCACGGGCATGAACGTGACGGCGTCGCTCACCGAGTCGTCGATGATCAAGTCGATCGGGCCGGACCGCGACAAGATCGTGCAGACGATGCGCGAGTTCGGCACCGACTTCACGTACATCATCTGCAGCTACCCGCCGTTCCTGAAGGCGCTGTTCGAGGACGACCGGCTCGACTGGAGCGAGTACACGATCGTCGCGGCGTTCGGTGGCGAGGGCATCAGCGAGAACATGCGCGCCCACATCGAGCAGTACGCGCAGGCCGTGCTCGGGTCGTACGGGGCGAGCGACCTCGAGATCAACCTCGGCATCGAGACGCCGTTCAGCGTGCAGCTGCGTCGGGCGATCGCGGCGTCGCCCGAGCTGTCCGCCGCGCTGACGAAGCAGGCCGAGTACGGCGTGCTGCCGATGGTGTTCCAGTTCAACCCGTTCGGGTACCTCATCGAGACGAACGAACTCGGCGAACTCGTCGTCACGATCACCCGATCCGAGAACATCAGCCCGCGGATCCGGTACAACATCCACGACCGCGGGCACGTCGTGCGGATGCGTCCACTGCGGCAGACGCTCCGCGCACACGGCTTCGACGAACTCGCCGACGCCGCCGAGCTCGACCTGCCGCTGCTCTTCCACTACGGCAGGTCCGACCTGTCCGTCGACTACAACGGCGCGGTCGTCGCGCCCGACGTCGTGCGCGACGTGGTCTACGGCGACCCGGAGCTGCTCGAGGCCGTCGAGAACCACCGGCTGATCAGCTACGAGGACGACCGGGGCGACCGCCAGCTGCACATCGCGTTCCAGCTCGCTGCGGGCGCCGGGTCCTTCGACTCGGACGCGGCGCGCCCCGCGGTCATCGCCGAACTGCGGCGGCTGAACAAGGACTTCTCGAACGCGATCCGCACTGCGCCGCCCGGCACGCTGCCGACGGTGGCGTTCTACCCGTACCGGACGGGGCCGTTCCGCGAGGACGGCAAGAAGCTCAAGAACGAGTACGTGTGGCAGTTGCCGGCCGGCTCCGTCGAGCAGTGGGGGCTCGACCTGGCGTGGGTCGCGCCGAAGGAGGCCTGAGCGGTTCGGTGTGGTGCGAGGTTCCGTCTTCGGTGTGACTCCCGGCGGGGCGCACCGGGTACGGAACCTTGCACCGTTCGCGCTAGCCGTACTGCGGCGGCCAGTCGAAGGGGGCTGGCAGGCGCGGGACCTCGCCGATCGTCGTGACGATCAGGACGACCTCGCGCCGGTTCGTCAGCTCGATGGAGCGTGGGTTGCCGATCGTCCGGCGCCCGTCCACCCACACCGTGAGCTCACCGCGCAGGCCGCCGACGTGTTCCGGACCGAGCGAGACGCCCCACTCGTCGAAGAACTGACCGAGCGTGAACGTCTGCTCGGTGGGGGACTCGACGTGCACGATGCCCGAGGTGTCGTGCGTGTGGATCGCGGCGGCGAACTTCCCCCGGTCCGAGTGCCCGACGTTCGCCGGGACCGTCACCGGGCTGTCGCCGTCGAGGATCGTCAGGTGGGTGTGGACGTGCTCGGCGAGCCGCTCGCCCCACACGTTCCGCAGGCCCGCCGCGTCGGCTCGGGCGGACAGGTCGGTCGGCCGCGGCCAGGGTGGGGCGTCGCGCGACGTCCCCGCCCCCGGCGCGGCACAGCCCGTCAGCAGCAGCAGTGCGGCCACCGCGACCGCGACGACGCGCGTCCTCACCAGCGGTCGTGGACCGTGGCGCGGAACCACGTGTCGTAGAGGTCGCGCACCGTGGCGTCCAGGCCGTCGATCTCCGGCAGGTCGCCGGCCGCCGCGTTCGACCGAGCCTGCTCCGGGTTGCGGGCACCGGGGATCGCCGCGGTCACGCCGTCCTGCGCGATGACCCAGGCGAGCGCCGCCTGCGGCACCGAGACGGCGTCCGGCAGCGACGCGGCGAAGGTCTGCGCCGCGCGCACGCCGTCGTCGTAGTCCACACCGCTGAACGTCTCGCCCTGGTCGAAGGCCTCGCCGTGGCGGTTGTAGTTGCGGTGGTCGCCCTCGGCGAACGACGTCTCCGTCGTGTACTTGCCGGACAGCAACCCCGACGCCAACGGGACGCGCGCGAGGATGCCGACCCCTGCCTCCCGGGCTGCCGGCAGCACGCGGTCGAGCGGCTTGAGCCGGAACGCGTTGAGGATGATCTGGACGCTCGCGACGCCGGGCCGGGCGATCGCGGCGAGTGCCTGGTCGGCCGTCTCGACGCTGACGCCGTAGGCGGCGACCGAGCCGTCCGCGACCAGCGCGTCGAGGGCGTCGTACACGGCGTCGTCGCCGATGACCTCGGACGGCGGGCAGTGCAGCTGCACCAGGTCGAGCGTGTCCTGCCGCAGGTTCGTGCGGGAGCGGTCGACCCACTCGCGGAAGTTCGCTGCGACGTAGTTCGACGGGACCTGCTCGGCACGCCGACCCATCTTCGTCGTGACCGTCACCGGCACGTCGGGGTTCGACGCGCGCCACGAGCCGATGAGTTGCTCGCTGCGACCGTCGCCGTAGACGTCGGCGGTGTCGAAGAGCGTGACGCCGGACTCCACCGAGGCGTCCATCACGGCGTTCGCGTCCGCTTCGCTCACCGGGCCCCAGTCACCGCCGAACTGCCACGTCCCGAGACCGATGGGGGAGACTTCGCGGCCGGTGCGACCGAGGGTGCGACTCTGCATGCCGCCGAGCGTAGTCAGTGGGTTGCGGCGGTCGCTCAGCCGATGGTTCCGGCGGTCGCTCAGCCGATGGTTCCGGCGGTCGCTCAGCCGATCGTGGAGACGCCGCGGCGGAGCAGCGCACGGGCCGCTCGAGCGCGGGGGATGACCCACACGGCTGCCCACAGGACCATGCCGGCCCAGAGCAGGATCAACATCGTCGTGATGAGGGCGTCGTGCTGGTCACGCATCGACCACGTCATCGCGATCCACAGCGTGCCGAGGACGACCTTGCCCCAGCCGGCTCCCTCGCGGTCGGCCTGCGCCTGGACGAGTGGGATCCACAGCTCGGCGGGTACTCCGACCGGGATCTGGCCCTCGGCGACCCAGTCGCGGACGAGGACCGAGTTCTCGTACCCGCCCTCGGCGCGCCAGGACCGGAGCTGCAGGTACACGGCGATCGCGGCACCTGCCGCCGCGGACGGGATGCCGACGGAGACCAGGACGGCGGTGGTCGCCTCGGTCCACGACGACAGCACGAGCATGACGAGGACGACCGCGAACGCGGCACCCGTCACCCCGGAGCCGAGGAGCCGCAGCCGCCCGGATTCGTCGAGGACACCGGCACCGTTCACGAGGGAGAGGGTACGCGCCGTTGCTGCCCGCCCGCCCGTCCTCCTTCGGTCGGTGCTGCCCCGAGGTTCCGAAATCTCGAGGGACGCGGCCGACAGGGTGCGAGCGGACAGGCCCGGGTCAGCTGTGCGCCAGGAGCCAGCACATGCCGGCGGCGGCGAAGGCCATCGCCCAGCTCACCAGGCTGCCGATCAGGAAGTACTCCGCCTGGTAGCCGGTCGTCTCGCGCCGGATCTCGGGGAACCGGACGATGCCCTTGGCCGCGATCAGTGCGGCGACCACCGGGAATGCCCCCGCCACCGCGAACCCGGCCAGCAGCAGCCGTTCGATCGGGCCGATCAGGCGTCCGCCCTTGAGGCGCACCGTGCCGTCCCCGGACTGTTCGGCGTCGGCGTCGGAGCGTCGGCGTCGCCCGAACCGGCGGCGGAGGACATCGGCTTCGGCGCCCGTGGTGGCTCCGCGCTGCAGTCCCGGCGGGAGTGCCTGGGCGACGACCACGTTCGCGGAGTCGACGAGGAACAGCGCCGAGCCGACACCGCCCACGACGGCGGCGAGCGGAACGGCGTCGACGAACGCCAGGCCCGAGCCGTCGTGCCAGTCGACCACGAAGCCCGTGCCGTCGGGCAGCGGCCCCCAGAGCAGCAGCACGGCGACAGCGACGGCGAGCAGGACCGCGGGCCAGGACCCGGACCGCCGCAGCAGCCCCCGGGTCGCCGGCGCGTCACGGTCGTCGTCGGCGGTCGCGGCACCGGCTCGGACCGGCGCGGTCGTGGCGATCCACGCGGCCGCGAGCACCACCGTGACCAGGACGCTCCACACGGGGACACCGAGACCGAGCCACGCCACGGCGGACACCCCGGCCCACAGCACGACGACCGCGATGGTGGTCAGCGTGCGCTGCCGGTGCGCGTCGGCACCGGTGCGGGCCCGGACGACGTCGCCCAGACCGATGAGTGCGAGGAGGATCCCGGCGAGCATCAGCGTTCCTGTCCCACGAGGACCCGGAGGCCCTCGACGATCGCGGCCACGCCCGACTTCTGCACCGACTGGGACACCGCTGACGGGGTGACCCCCTCGGCTGCGGCGATCTGTGCCTGGGTCCGCCCCTGGACGAGGCCGAGCGCGATACGTCTGGCCCGGGGCGTCAGGCGGGCCAGGACGTGGTCGCGGCTGAGGAAGTAGGCGTTCACGAGTCGCTCCTCGGTGCCGTGGCGATCGTCGGACGCGTGGAACCACGACCGGAGGAAGGACGTCCTGCCGTCTTCACGGCGGTGCGTCTCGTTGATGGCGTCGCGGGCGGACCACCAGGCCGGGCCGTCCTGGAGCGGACCGCTCGTGCCGGACCCCACCGTCCGCACCGTCCCGCGACCCATCCCGAGCCGGACCTGCACCGTCGGTGGCAGCGCGAGCATCGCGGCGGTGCTGGCGACGAGCGCGTCGGTGAGCGTGGCGTAGATCACCTGGAACTCGTCGCCGACGGTCGCGTGCACCGGGTCCACCGGGGTGACGTCGGTCGTCTCGCGGAACGCCTGCTCGACATCGCGCTGTGCGGCGGGGCGGTCGTCGAGCGTGCGTGAGTCGACGAGGTCGAGGATCACGGCGTAGACGGACTCGTCGGACATGGGTTAAGTGTACGGCTTACTATCGGCGAAATGAAGCCGAGCGCTGAACTGGCCAGCGGCCGGGCTGTCCAGCGCAACGATACGGGGGATCGACCTCTAGGATCGTGTCGCGGGCTCTTAGCTCAGTTGGTAGAGCACTTCGTTTACACCGAAGTGGTCGGCGGTTCGAGCCCGCCAGAGCCCACCGCACACGCGATCACGGGGGGTCCGATGAACAGCCGACGACACGAGCCGGTCCGACAGCACTCCGTCGACTCCTTGCCGGGAACGAGTGGGAACCCGGTCGCGCCGTTCCAGCGCGACCACCAGCCCGGACAAGGTCCGATCCGTCACGACTGGGTGTACCTCGTCCCGATCGGCGCGGTCTTGGCCGGCGGCGTCATCGCGTTCTTCGTGTGGGGGAACTGACCTCGTGAACGGTCGACCCGGGTTCGTCCGACTGTTCGCTGGAGTGATCGGTGCGGTGATCGTGTCGGCCGTCGCCCTCACCGGCTGCTCGGACGGTGATGCCGCACCACGTGCATCGGCGAGTGCGCACCCGACCGGAGCGTCGACGACGCCGCGTGCGAACCCGACGACCGACGCGGCCGAGTACTTCTCGATCCTGCGGCGGCCGGTCACCGCCGCGGACGCGCTGCCCGAGGAGGACCGGACGACGGCTGCCGCCGACATGGTCCCGGGCAGCGCGCGGTTCGCCGTGGAGCACGACGGCACGACGTACTGGATCGCCACCGTCGCCGACGGCGGAGCGTGCCTGATCGCACGGAACGGTGACCCCGACAGTGCCGACAACTACGCGGTGTGCGGCGGCGGGCAGGTTCTCCAGCCGGCATCGGTCATCACGAGCATGATCGACGAGCAGGAGCACCAAACCGTCTTGGTGTCCGACGGCTACACCAGTGTCGGAGCGGACCCGCTGCAGGAGCTCGCCCCCAACGTCTGGGTGTCGGCGCCCGGCGACTGATCCACACCGCGATCACGATGCGACGCGGTGCGACGAGGTCGTTGTCGCACGACGTCGACCTCGTCGTTCCGCGTCGGGTCGGCGCCGACCAGCGCCCGCCCAGCGCCCGCGTCAGCCGGCCACCGCGTGCGGGTACTCGTCCGAGCGCCCCTGGAACGCGAGGATCGCCGGGTTGCGAACGTGGCCGTCCTCGATCTCGACGGCGCGTCGGATCGTGTCCGAGTCGGCCCACGCAGTCGCGCCCGCCATCACCGGCCGGAGGAACGGCATCAGCGCGTCGCTGATCTCCCACGTCGTCGAGTTCCAGAGCAGCGACGGGCTGTGGTCGACGGCGTAGTAGTTCGTGCTCTCGCCGACGGTGGTCATCGGTTCGGCGAAGGTCGTCGCCTGCGCCCACTCGAACCCCATCCCCACGTCGATCGAGACGTCGACGATGAGGCTGCCCGGTCGGAACACGCCCAGGTCCTCGGTGCGCAGGTACGTGAGCGGGGCGTTCGGGTCCTGGAGTGTGCAGTTCACGACGATGTCGTTCTCGGCCAGGTACGGCGCCAGCGGCACCGGACCGTCCTCGGTCTTGACCGTGTTGCCGCTGGGGTCGTGGTCGTCCTGGCTGATCTGCAGCATGTCGACGGAGGGGATCGGCGACCCCACGGCGGCGATGTCGCGGTTGGTCAGGACGCGGACGTCGTGGATCCCGTGGGCGTTCAGCGCGGTGACGGCACCGCGGGCGGTGGCCCCGAAGCCGATCACGACCGCGGTGAGGCGGCGGCCGTAGTCCCCGGTGGAACCACAGAGCTGCAGGGCGTGGATGACCGAGCAGTAGCCCGCGAGCTCGTTGTTCTTGTGGAACACGTGCAGGCTGAACCCGCCGTCCGACCGCCAGTGGTTCATCGACTCCCACGCGATGAGGGTCAGGCGCTTGTCGATCGCGACCTGGGTGAGGGCGGGGTCCTGCACACAGTGCGGCCAGCCCCACAGGACTTGTCCGTCCCGCAGGTCCTCGAGGTCGGACACCTGGGGCTTGGGCAGCAGGACGACGTCCGACGCGGCGATGAGCTCGTCTCGGTCCGCCATGGCGCCGACGAGGGGTTCGAGTTGGTCGTCCGTGATGCCGAAGCGGTGACCGTACCCGCGTTCCAGGATGACGTTCGCGCGCAGGTCGGGGTCGATGCGCTCAAAGTGGGCGGGATGGATCGGGAGGCGGCGTTCGTCGGGTTTCCGCGACTCGGCCAGCACCCCGAGGTGCAGCAGCGGCGATGCTGCCGGTGTTTGGGTCATGGTGCACTCTACGGCCGCTTGCCGCCGCCGAGCGGCCGAGTGGCCGAGCGGCCGAGCCGCCGAGCGGCCACGTCACCCGCGGCGGTCGGCGAGCGCCGTGAGCACCAGAGCCTCCATGTCGGGGCCGTCCTGGGCCTCGTGGTCGATCAACAGTCCGTGCATCCCGGCGGCCCGGGCCGCCTCCACGTCGTGCGCGACACTGTCCCCGACGAACAAGCAGCCGCTCGGCTCGACGCCGAGTTCGGCGGACAGGGTCTCGAATGCTCGACAGTCCGGCTTCTGCACGCCGATCCGCTCCGAGGTGCACACGACGTCCACCGTGTCGAGCAGGCCGGTCCGGCGCAGTTTGTCGACCTGCTGCGTCTCGGTGCCGTTCGTCAGCACGCCGATGCGGTACCCCCGCACACGGAGCGTCCGCAGCAGCGGCAGGCTCCCCGGGTACGAGCGCCACGATGCCTCGTAGTGGTGCCGGTACGCCTCGAAGAGCTCGTCGAGCCTCCGGTCGTCGGCGGGGATCGGCACGCCGAGCGCGGGCAGCACGGCCCGCAGCCGTTCGCGCCGCTGCTCGGGGAAGCTGATCTGCCCGGCTCGCCACCGCTCGAACTGCTCGGTCTCGGCGGCGAACCAGCGGGCGATGGCGAACGCCGAGGCGGGCACGTCGAGCGACTCGAGGAACCGGGTGGCACCGGCGGTCGCTGCGCCACGGTGGTCGAACAGCGTCCCGTCGAGGTCGAACCCGACCGCTCGCAGATGCACCATGTCCTCAGCGTAGGGACGGCGACCTCGCCGACCTGACGTGCTGCGGTTCTCCGCACGATGTGGGCCGGCCCGTCGGAGTTCGGCCAGGATGCACTGGGGGCGTCGTCCTGCCGGAAGAGGAGTCACCCCATGCGGGTCTTGAGCTACGTCCTGCTCATCGTGCTGATCACGGCGCTCACCCTCGGGGGCACCCTGCTGGCGGTGTTCGAACTCAGCGACGTTTCGGACGTCCTGATCATCGCGGTGAGCGTCAGCATCCCGATGTTCGTCGTCGGACCTGCGGTGGTCGGGTCGTTGGCGGGCTACTGGGACCACCGGTCGTCCACGGACAGCTCCCGGTACCTGCGGTGGTGGCTGCTGGGCGTGGTCGCCGTGGACGTGGCGGGTGCGGTGGTCATCGTGCTCGCGTCGGTCTCGGCCGGCGCGCCGGTCTGGGTGCCGGTCGTGCTGATCGGGGGAGCGGCGGTGCTGCTGGTGATCGCGCGGCCACTCGGTGCGCTGTTCCGGCGCACGGAGCCGTCGCCGTCGGCGTACCCGGTCGGCTACCGGTTCGGACCGGCCGAACTCCGCCACACGATCGTGGTGATCGCGGTGACCTTCGGCGTGTCCATCGTCGTCGTGACGATCGGCGTGGTGGTCCTGGCCGCCTTCACCGGGGACGACCCCGTTGGACTCACCCAGGCGGCCTTCCTCGCCGGCCAGCTGGTCTTCACTGCGACCGCGTTCGCGGCCCTGCTCCAGTCGCTGCCGTTGAACGGGCTCTTGCGGGCGTCCGCCGGCCACGACCTCGGTCGACTCCGTCGCTTCGCGAAGATCGTGGCCCGCGGCGCGGACCTGCCGCTCGACCCGGCTGAGCAGGTCGGCGCCGTCCGGTACGCCACGGTGGTCCCACTCGCGCTGCGGTTCCAGCTCGCGTACATCGGGCTGCTCTACACAGCGCTCGCGTTCCAGATGGTGTCGACGTGGCTCCGCGGCGACCTCGGGATCCTGCCGCCGGTGTTCCTCGTGCTCATGGTGGCGGTGCTCGTCTGGGTCGTCCCGCTGACGCTCCGCCGGATCCGCCGTGCGACGGCCTACGCCGCGCGGCACGCGGACCTGGTCGACATCGACCAGACTTGATCCGTGTCCCAGACGATCCACTTCCACCAGAAGCACCACGACGCCGTCCAGCGCGGCGAGAAGGTCACGACGGTGCGCTGGCACGAGGACGTCCGCACCGGCCCCGCGGTGTTCGTCTTCGACGAGCACCCCTCGGCGACGCCGTTGACCGGCCAGGTCACCGAGGTGACCGACCACCGCCTGGCGGAGCTCACCCCTCGGGCGGCGCACCAGCCGGCCGACACCGACATGG
The DNA here is from genome assembly GCF_003752345.1 of Curtobacterium sp. PhB170. Classification (NCBI taxonomy): domain Bacteria; kingdom Bacillati; phylum Actinomycetota; class Actinomycetes; order Micrococcales; family Microbacteriaceae; genus Curtobacterium; species Curtobacterium sp. PhB170. Next base: position 191,534 of record NZ_RJUM01000012.1, on the reverse strand, counting down.
TCGACTTCGCCCGGCAGCTGCGCGCCAACTACTACCCGGACATGCCGGACGACGCGGTGGTCCAGGTCGCGGTCATCGCGCTCGACGCGACGCCGGCTGCGTGACGTCCGTCAGGGCGGTGGACGGGACGACCTGACGGACGGGAGGCGCGGTCCGGGCCCGCCCCGCGCCTCCCGTCCGCCCGTCGGCCCCGCCCAGGGCACGCGGTCCGGCAGCGCACGGGTCACCGGTGCAGCGTGGCCTTCGGGTACTCCCCGTAGCGGCTCGTGTACTCCGCCGAGAACCGGCCGAGGTGGGCGAACCCCCAGCTGCGGGCGACCTCGCTCACCGAGGTGGTCGCAGTGTCGAGTCGCAGCAGGTCACCCCGGACGCGCTGGAGCCGGACGGACCGGACGTAGGCCGACGGCGGCATCCCGAACAGCCGCTGGAACGACTCCTGCACGGCACGGACGCTCAAGCCGGACACCGCGGCGAGGTCCGACACGGCGATGGGTTCCGCCGCGTGCTCGTGCACGTGGTCGACCGCTCGCCGGATCCGGGCGTTCCGCGGTGCCCACAGGGCGCTCGACGGTTCGGCGGCCTTCGGCGGGTACAGGGCGAGGAAGGCGACGGCGACGGCCCGGGTGGCATCCGACCACGCGGTCGAGGTCACACCCTGTGCCGCGAGGACCCGACGAGCGGACTCGAGGACCTGCCGCCAGCGCACGACGGCGTCCGCTGCGGGGACAGCACGCTCGTCGAGGTGCAGGCCGCCGGAGGGCAGGCCGTGGCGCTCCTCGGCGACGGACCGCACGAACGCGCGGGTGAGGTGCACCATGACGGCGTCGTGGTTGCTGGCCTCGACCACGGCGCGTCGTTCGGTGGGCATCAGCGCCGGCACGCCGTTGTCGACCGGCCCGCCGCCGCGCAGGAGGTCGAGCGTGACGACGCCGCCGAGCACCAGGACGACGATGTACGCGTCGTCGGGGGCCACGGTGCCGCGGACGTAGCCGCGCATCTGCGACCGGCGGAGCGTCACGTTGCCGTCGCCGACGGCCAGGTACCGGAACGAGTACGCCCCGGTGGTCGGACGGGTCTGCCAGGAGGTGCCCGTGACGAGGCCCGGCAACTGCTCGAGGGCCTGCTCGGGCGTGGACGCCGAGGCCTCCAGGCGGACCGGAGCGGCGGCGGTGGCGGTGTTCGGTTCGGTGGTGGTCGCGGATGACGTCTCGTCGACGGATTGTTGCGGCACGGTGACACTCCCTGATCGTCTCGAGGAACACAGGAGTTCCGGCGACCGGGGTCCGGGGCAGCTGCCGCCAAGCTACGTCGGTCCTGCTCCGGGCACAAGGGTGGTGATGATGCTCCTGTTCCGCGCGGTGCGCGCTCTCCTACGTTCCGTGACGAATCACTGCGCCCCGTTACGTCGACGCTCGTGCGCGTCGCTCGCTCGTGTTTGCATCGCTCCACTGACGAGGGAGTGTTGCATGACGCACGTCGAACGCACCGCCCGCGCGGCCACGGTGCCGTTGCGGATCGCGGTGTTCTCGCACGGCACCGAGGCGCCGCCGGCGACCCGGGCCTACCGCGAGGAGCTCGAGCTCTTCACCGCGGCGGAACGCCTCGGGTACGACGGGGCCTGGGTCCGCCAGTTCCACTTCCGACACGACGACGCACCGGCGCGCGGCGGACTGCCGTCACCGTTCCTGTTCTTCGCGGCCCTCGCCGAACGGACGTCCACCCTGCGGCTCGGGCTCGGAGCGGTCACGCTGCCGCACGAGGACCCGGTCCGGGTCGCCGAGGACGCCGCCGTCCTCGACGCGATCAGCGACGGCCGGGTGGAACTCGGCGTCGCGAACGGTGGCAGCCCGGAGACCCTCGACGTCTTCGCACCCGCTCTGGTCGGGGCCGACCACGACACCCGTCGTGTCGCGTTCGACGAGCAGCTCGCACGGCTGCTCGACGCGCTGCGCGGTGCGTCACTCGGCACGGGGACCGCACGCCTGAACCCCGACGGCAGCGGGCTGCTCGACCGGATCTGGGACGCCACGCTCAGCGCCGAGAGCGCCGCGATCGCCGCTCGTCGGGGGCACGGAGTGCTGATCGGTACCACGCAGACCGTGCCGGCCGAGGTGACCGCGGACGCCTACCACGCCGCCCTGCCGGACGGCGCTGTTCCCCGCGTCGCGGTCTCGACGGCGATCTACCCGGCCCCGGACCGCGAGACCGCGTTGCGCGAGGCGCGTGCGGGCATCGAGGCGAAGTACGCGTGGGGCGAGTCGTTCCTGCCGCCGGCGACGACCCTGGCCGAGAAGGCCGCGTCGCTCAACCTGCACTACGGCACGGCCGACGACATCGCGGAGTCGATCGCGTCGAAGCCGTACTCCCGGTACGCGACGCAGCTCAACGTGCAGGTCGACGACGGCTACTCCGACGTCGGTGCACGGACGGACGCCCTCGCGCTGTTCGCCGAGCAGGTGGCCCCGCAGCTCGGCGCCGTCCTGGCCCACGAGGCGGTGACGGCATGACCCGCGACGGCGGCCTGGTGCTCGGCGGGATGGTGTTCTACCCCGGTGGCGAGCACGTCACGAGCTGGCGCCTGCCGGGCAGCGAACCGGACGCCTACCTGGACGTCGAGTACTACGTCCGGTTCGCGCAGACGCTCGAGCGCGGTGGGTTCGCGACGCTGTTCATCGCCGACGAGCTGTACGTCTGGGACCGCTTCGCGTCGGGCATCGACCACGCCGTGAACATCCGCACCGAGCCCTTCACCCTGCTCGGTGCCCTGTCGCAGCGGACCGAGCACATCGGGCTCGCCGCGACGGTCTCGACCACCTACAACGAGCCGTACCACGTGGCCCGGAAACTGGCGTCGATCGACCACCTGAGCGAGGGTCGGGCCGCCTGGAACCTCGTCACGAGCGCCTCGGACGAAGAGGCCTGGAACTTCGGTCGCGACGCGAACCTCGACCACGCCGTCCGCTACCGCCGGGGTGCCGAGTTCGTCGACGTCGTGCAGGGCCTCTGGGACAGCTGGGACGACGACGCGTTCCTGTACGACCAGGAGTCCGGGTACTTCGCGAAGCGCGACGGACTGCACGTGCTCGACCACGAGGGCGAGTTCTTCCGCGTGCGCGGGCCGCTCAACATCGCCCGGCCGCCGCAGGCCCACCCGGTGCTGTTCCAGGCCGGGGCGTCCGAGGCCGGCCGCGCGCTGGCCGGGGCGAAGGCCGAGGGCGTCTTCACCCTCTGGCAGGACGACCTCGCCGACGCGCAGGCCCTGTACGCCGACTACAAGCGCCGCGCCGTCGAGCACGGACGTGACGCGTCGTCGATGCTGATCCTGCCGGCGGTGTCGCCGGTGATCGGCGACACCGAGGCCGACGCGCTGCGGCAGCTCGACGAGATCGAGGAACTGACTCCGGACCGCGTCTCGCTCGACCTGCTGTCCCACTACCTGCAGACCGACCTGTCCGACCGGCCGCTCGACGCACCGTTCGAGCACGTCTTCGACGAGACGGCGATCAACCAGTCGAAGTCCGTCTACGAGTCGATCCGCCGCATCGCCGCCGAGGCCACCACGCTGCGCGAGGTCTACCGGACGATCCTGCGCCGTCGGTTCCTGCCGGGCACGCCCGAGCAGATCGCCGACTGGCTGACCGAGCGCTACCAGCAGGACGCCGCCGACGGCTACATGCTCGCGTTCTCGTCGATCCCGGTGAGCGTCGACCGGTTCGTCGACCAGGTCGTGCCGGAGCTCGAACGTCGTGGCGTGTACGACCGCACGTACCGCGGCGACACCCTGCGGGAGCACCTCGGGCTGGCGCGACCGGCGAGCCGGTACGACGGTTCGGCAGCCGCGCCCGCGCCCGCGGCTGTCGACCAGGAGGCGTCCGCATGAGCGACCGCATCCTGCTGGGCGCCTTCGCCTTCCACCCGGGCGGCGCGCACGTCACCGGGTGGCGGCACCCGTCCTCGCGCCCCGCCGAGCACCTGAGCATCCGGCACCACCGCCACATCGCGCAGACCGCCGAGCGCGGGGTCTTCGACACGCTCTTCCTCGCCGACGGCCTGTACTTCTGGGACCGGTACCCGTCGGGCGTCGACCACTACGGTGCGCTGCGGCCCGAACCGTTCACGCTGCTCGCCGCGCTGTCCCAGGTGACGTCGCGGATCGGCCTCGCCGCGACCGTGTCGACGACCTACAACGAGCCGTACCACGTGGCCAGGACCCTCGCCTCGCTCGACCACCTCAGCCGTGGGCGAGCCGCGTGGAACCTCGTCACGAGCCGCTACGACGAAGAGGCTCGCAACTTCGGTGGTGACGCCCACATCGACCACTCCCGGCGGTACGAGCGCGGTCGCGAGTTCGTCGACGTCGTGAACGGGCTGCTGGACAGCTGGGACGACGACGCGATCGTGGCCGACCCGTCGTCCGGGGTCTTCGCGCGCCGCGACGGCCTGCACCGTCTCGACCACGAGGGCGAGTTCTTCCGGGTGCGCGGGCCGCTCAACATCGCCCGGCCGCCGCAGGGCCACCCGCTGCTGTTCCAGGCCGGCGGGTCCGAGTCCGGACTGGAACTCGCCGCCGACACGGCCGACGCGGTGTTCACCCGTGGCGGTTCCACCGCGGACGTCCGACGCTTCGTCGACGACCTGCGCGCCCGCGCCGTCCGGCACGGCCGCTCCGCCGACGCGGTGAAGATCATGCCGTCGGTGATGCCGGTCGTGAGGGAGACCGCCGCCGACGCCCGAGCCGAGGCGGACGCGATCCTCGCCCTGACGCCGGACGCCCTCATCCTCGAGGACGTGTCGCACCAGATCGGGCAGGACCTGTCCGGCCGCGACGTCGACGTGCCGTTCGACTACGCCGAGGAGTTCGACACCTCGAACGAGACCCGCTCGCCGAAGCCCGCGGTCGACCGGCTGCTCGCCGACGGCCCCGCGACGCCCCGCGACGTCTACGCGTGGTCGTACCGCCGCAGCCTGCTGACGGGAACCGGACCGGAGATCGCCGACCGGTTCGAGGAGCTCGCCGACGACGGTGGCGCCGACGGCTTCATCGTGCAGTTCCCGTACCTGCCCGGCGGGATCGACCGGTTCGTCGACCACGTCGTGCCGGAACTGCAGCGCCGCGGCCGGACCGCCACGGCGTACGACGACCTCACCCTGCGCGAGCGCTTCGGACACCCCCGGGTGCCGGACCGCGCGCACCGCTGACCGCACCACCCCTCCCAGCACCGCACCCCTGCAACCCGAACCCCTAGGAGTCATCCGTGACCGTCGACCTCACGTCGCGGCGGCGTCGCCTCAAGCGCCTCGCCCTCGCGGCCACCGCGTCCGCCCTCGCCCTCACGCTCGCCGCGTGCTCGTCCGGCGGCGACGCCTCGCCCGGATCGTCCTCGGACACCGGCACCTACACGCTCGGACTCCAGGAGCCCGACAGCACGATCAACCCGCTCACCACCTCGGACTACAACGCGATGTTCATCGTGGGGTTGGCGTCCGAGGGCCTGCTCAGCCAGGACGCGAAGGGCAAGCTCGAGGGCCGTCTGGCCGACTCGTGGAAGGCGTCGTCCGACGGACGCACCTGGACGGTGCAGCTCCGCGACGACCTGCAGTTCTCCGACGGTGCCGCGCTCACGAGCAAGGACGTCGTCGCGACGTTCGACTCGATCATCGGCAAGGACAGCCAGTCGCCCGGCAAGTCGAGCTTCGACGGCATCCTGCAGTCGGTCGCCGCCGACGGTGCCTCGACCATCGACTTCACGCTCGCCAAACCGTACGCCGACTTCCCCTACCTGCTCACGGGCTCGAACACGACCATCCAGCCGGCCGGCTTCGACGCCGGCGCGAACTGGGCCAAGCAGCCCGTCGGCGCCGGACAGTTCGTGCTGACGAAGTACTCGGCCGGCCAGGGCGCCACGTTCACGAAGAACCCGGACTACTGGGACGCGAAGGACGTGGAGCTGCAGCAGGTCGACGTGAAGTTCTACGCCGACGACCAGGCCCAGCTGCTCGCGTTCCAGAGCGGGGAGATCGACCAGATCGCCGCCAGCCCCACCGCGACGTCGACACTGCAGGCCTCGGACTACACCGAGACCGAACCGTACTTCAACAAGTTCGACGGCATCTTCCTCGACGTCACCAAGGCGCCCTTCGACGACCCGAAGGTCCGTGAGGCCTTCGCCCTCGCGCTCGACCGCGAGGAGATCGTCAAGACGGTCTACGGCGGAGCAGCCGAGGTCGGCAACGACACCACGTTCTTCCCGAGTTCGGCGATCCAGCCGAAGGGACTCGAGCAGCGCAAGCAGGACAAGGCGAAGGTCGCGGACCTGCTCGGCGGCAGGACGGTCTCGTTCGAGATCACGACGCTCGACGCCGAGAAGGCCCTCGCCCAGGTGGTGCAGCAGCAGCTCGAGGCGGTCGGCGGGTTCGACGTCACCCTCAAGGTGCTGACGAGCGCGCAGTACTACGCCGACGGCGACGACACCCCGTGGCTGAACGCCCCGGTGACGATCACCAACTGGGCGCAGCGCCTGCCCGCGCAGTACGTCGACCTGATCTACCGCGACGGCGCCGTCTGGAACGCCTCGAAGTACTCGAGCCCGGAGCTCGAGCAGCTGACCGACCGGTACGAGTCGACGACCGACGAGTCGGAGCGGCAGGACCTGGCGAACCAGATCGCCGAGATCGAGTGGACCGACCTGCCCGTGATCGTCCCCGCGTTCGCGTCGAGCAGCATCCTGCTGCAGAAGCGCGTCACGGGCACCTTCCGGTCGGGGCAGGACTTCCCGGGCGGGTTCGACTTCCGGGGCATCGGGGTCACCGCGTCATGAGCACCGCGCGCCGCCGTCGTCTGCTGACCCTGGTCGGGCAACGGGTCGTCCAGATCCCGCTCGTCCTGGTCGTGGTCTCCGTCCTCACGTTCTGGCTCGTCCAGGTCGTGCCGGGGGACCCGGGCCGGAACGCCCTCGGGCAGTACGCGACGGCGGCGCAGGTGCGCGCGTGGAACGTCGACCACGGGCTCGACGGGTCCCTCGTCAGCCGGTACCTGCACTGGATCGGCGGGTTCGTCACGGGGGACTGGGGCACGAGCTTCGTCTACTCCGAGCCGGTCCGCGACCTGGTGCTCGGCCGTCTCGGCAACTCCCTGCTGCTCGGCGCGTACGCGTTCGTCATCATGGTGCCGGTCGCGATCACGCTCGGCGCCGTGCAGGCGTACCGGCAGGGTCGCCGCTCCGACCGTGCCGTCACGGTCGGGCTGCTGACGATCTCGGCGGTGCCGGAGTTCGTCGTCGGGATCGTGCTGCTGCTCGTCTTCGCGGTCTGGCTGCGGGTGGTGCCCGTGCAGGCATCCGGAGCGCTCGACGCCGGGTTCGGCGAGCGGCTCCGGGTGCTCACGCTGCCCGCCGTGGTGCTCGCCCTGGCGTACCTCGCCGTCCTGACCCGGATGGTGCGTGCGGGGACGATCGAGACGATCCGGTCGCAGTTCCACCGCACCGCCGTGCTCAAGGGCCTGACCACCGGCCAGGTCGTCCGCCGGCACGTCGTCCGCAACGCGCTCATCCCGACGTTCTCGGTGCTCGGCATCTACCTCGGCACCCTGCTCGGCGGCAGCGTCATCGTCGAGACCCTGTTCTCCTACCCGGGCCTCGGCGCGCTGCTCGTGTCGGCCGCCGAGCGCAAGGACGCCCTGCTGCTCGAGAGCGGGGTGATGCTCGCCGGGGCGCTCTCGCTCGGCGCGCTCCTGCTCACCGACCTGCTGTTCGTGGTGGTCGATCCCCGGATCCGCTTCGAACGGGCGGCCACCGCATGACCGCCGTCGTCCCCGGCGCCGTCGAGACCGACGGGCTCGCCGGTCGACCGTCGGCGTCGACCACCACGGGCACCGTACGGGTCACCCGCCGCGGGTGGCGCGGACTCCTCCGGCGTCCCACGTTCCTGGTCTCCGTGGCGATCCTGCTCTGGTGGGTCGTCCTGGCCGTGGGCTGGCACCTGCTCGGCCTGCAGCCCTTCGCCCGCACCGGTGAGCTCCTGCAGGCGCCGAGCGCTGCGCACTGGTTCGGCACCGACTCGCTCGGCCGTGACGTCTTCGCCCGCGTCGCCGCCGGGGCCCGGCCGGCGCTCGTCATCGGCCCGTTCGGCGCGGCGCTGGCGACCGTCGTCGGCGGCACCCTCGGCCTGCTCGCCGGCTACCACCGCGGGTGGGTCGACACCGCCCTGATGCGGTTCTTCGACGTGCTGCTCGCGTTGCCCAGCCTGATCTTCCTGGTCGTCCTCGTCGGTGCGTTCGGGGTGTCGACGCCCGCGCTCGTCCTCATCGTCGGCGTGCTCTTCGCGCCGGGCATCGCGCGGATCGTCCGGGCCGCGGTGCTCGTCGAGATGGGCAAGTCCTACGTCCAGGCCGCACGGCTGCAGGGCGAGAGCGCCGTCCGGGCGATGGTCACCGAGTTGCTGCCGAACGTGATCGGGGTCTTCGTGATCCAGGCGGTCCTGAGTCTCGGTGCCGCGATCTTCATCACCGCGTCGCTGTCGTTCCTCGGGCTCGGTTCGCAACCACCGGCCGCCGACTGGGGGCTCGACATCAACGCGAACCGCGCCTACCTGCAGGCCGCGTGGTGGACGGTCGTGTTCCCGGGTGTCGCCGTGGCGTCGATCGTCGTGTCCGCGAACCTGATCGCCGACAACCTCAAGGAGGTCTCCGAGTGAGCGAGCAGCCCCGGACCACCACCGGCACGACCGACGCACTGGTCCGCGTCGAGGGGCTCACCGTGTCGTACCGCGGCACCCGGGTGGTCGACGACGTCGCGTTCGTGATCGAGCCCGGTGGCTCGTACGGGCTCGTGGGCGAGTCCGGCTCCGGCAAGAGCACCGTCGCCGGCACGCTGACGGCGTCGCTCGGCCCGGACGCCGCCGTCGGGTCGTCGGCACTGGTCGTCGACGGCGTCGACGTCGCGTCCCTGCGCGGTGAGCGTCTCCGGCGGTTCCGGCGCGACGTCGTGGCGGTCGTCCACCAGGAACCCGGCCTCGCCCTCAACCCGACGATGACGGTCGGACGCCAGGTCGCCGAGGTCCTGCGCGCCACGGGCTCCGGCCGCGCGGCTGCGGACACCGCGACGATCGAGGCGTTCACGCGGGTCGGGCTGCCGTCACCGACGACGATCGGCGTGCGGTACCCGCACGAGCTGTCCGGCGGTCAGCAGCAGCGCGTCGCGATCGCGATGGCCCTGGTGGCCCGTCCGCGCCTGCTCGTGCTCGACGAACCCACCACCGGCCTGGACAGCACGGTCGAGGCGGGCATCATGGCGCTCATCGACGAGCTCCGGACCGAGATCGGCTTCGCGACCCTGCTCATCAGCCACAACCTGCCGCTGGTCGCGGCGCACTGCGGCCGGGTCGGGGTGCTCCGCCACGGGGTGCTCGTCGAGGAGGGCACCGCAGCCCAGGTGCTGCTCCACCCCACCGAGCCGTACACGAAGCAGCTCGTCGACGCCCTGCCCGACATCACGACGGGCAAGACGGGAACGACAGCCGAGACCGCACAGCGCGACGTGCTCGCGACGATCAGGGGCCTCCGCAAGGAGTACGACGGCGCCGTCGCCCTCGACGGCATCGACCTCGAGCTGCGCCGCGGTGAGGTGCTGGGCGTCGTGGGGGAGTCCGGCTCCGGCAAGACGACCTTCGGCCGAGCCCTCGCCGGACTGGTCGGACACGACGGCACGATCACGCTGGACGCGGGCGACCAGACGCCGACCGGTACCCCACCCGTGCAGGTCGTGTTCCAGAACGCGGACGCCTCGCTCAACCCGCGGCGCACGGTCCGACAGGTGCTCGGACGGGCGATCCGGCTGCTGCACGGCGACGGCACCGCCGAACAGCTCGCGGCGCGTGTCGGGCTGCCCGCCGACGTCCTCGACCGCCGGCCCGCGCAGCTGTCCGGCGGGCAGAAGCAGCGCGTCGCCATCGCCCGGGCGTTCGCCGGACCGGTGCCGCTGGTGGTGTGCGACGAACCCACGTCCGCCCTCGACGTCTCGGTGCAGGCGCGGATCCTCGACCTGGTGCTCGACCTGCAGCGCACCACCGGCACGACCTGCGTGTTCATCTCGCACGACCTCGCCGTCGTGCGCCGGGTCGCCGACCGCATCGCGGTCTTCGACGGTGGTCGCGTGGTCGACGTGGGCCCTGCGGAGCGGCTGTTCGACGCGGGCGCGCACCCGCGTACCCGCGAGCTCGTCGCGGCCGCGCTCGACCTGCGCCGGCGCGCCGGTCTGGTGGCTCCCGCGGCCTGAGTGGGGCCCGAGACCTGCGCACGTGGCGGACGGTAGGCCCGTGGCGGATCCGCCGCGGGCCTCCCGTCCGCCTGTCGGTCGCGCCCACTGCCGCGGACGCTGAGCGTTCCGCGCTACTTCGCGAGGAACGCCAGCACCACGCGGTTCCACTCGTCCGGGTGGCTGACGTTGACGCCGTGCGGGCCGCCGGACACGACGTGCAGCTCCGAACCGGCGATCGCGGCGTGCGTGCGGGCCCCCGAGCCCTCGTACGGCACGGTCGCGTCGCCGTCACCGTGGATGACGAGCGTCGGCACGGTGACCTTCGGCAGGTCGTCGCGGAAGTCGGTGTTCGCGAAGGACGCCATCGCCTCGAGCGCGGCGGTCTTCGACGCCTGCTTCGCGAGCGTGAGGGCCTGCTGCCGGTCCTCCTCGGAGACGACCAGGGTGCCGTCCACCGAGAAGAAGTCGGTCGTGAACTGGTCGTAGAACGCGTCCTCGTCCTTCGTCAGGCCGGCGGTCATCTCGGCCGCCTGCTCCTTCGGCAGCGGGCCGTCCGGGTTGTCCGACGTCTGCAGCAGGTACGGCGGCACGGCCGAGGCGAAGACGACGCTGTGCAGCCGCTCGGTGCCGTACTTCGAGAAGTACCGGGCGACCTCGCCGCCGCCCATCGAGAAGCCGACGAGGGTGACGTCCTGCAGGTCGAGCTCGGTGAGGATCGTGTGCAGGTCCTCGGTGAGGTGGTCGTAGTCGTAGCCGGTCTTCGGCTTGTCGCTGCGACCGAAGCCGCGACGGTCGTAGGTGACGACGCGGTGTCCGGCGTCGACGAACGCCGGGACCTGCTTGCTCCAGGACTCGCCGGACAGCGGCCAGCCGTGGATCAGGACGACGGTGCGGCCGGAGCCGCCGGTGTCGTCGACGTGCAGGTTCGTGTCCTTGAAGAGCCCGTGGTGGGCGGTGATCTCGGTCAAGAGTCGCTTCCTTCCCGCGCCGCACGGGAGGCGGCACGCACCTCGTTGCTACCAGCGGGATCCCGAGCGACAGCGCGGAGTGGACAGACCCCTCGGCGTCGGCGTCGGCCTCGGTGTCTGTGACGCGCGCGGCGACCACGGCCTACTGTCCAGCAGGATCAGGGAACCGTCACCGCGGCGGATGCCCCTCGTCACGAGGGAGCACCGATGAAGTACGTCAACTACGCGGGGACCGTCCGGGTCCTGACCGGTGACACGGTCGCCGACGCGGTGATCCGGTACGCGGCCGCCCTGCACCAGAGCCGGTTGAGCGACGTCGTGTCGGTCCCGACGACCGACGACTTCGGCGCGGCCAGCACGGTCGAGCTGTTGCTCGCACCCGCGGTGGCGGTCGCCCTGGAGCCGGCGCCCGACGACGACCTGGAACCCGAGGGAGGGGCGTTCCTGGCCGAGCTGAGCCGACGGACCGAGGCGGTCCTGGCGGTCGACGCCAGCAGGTTCCCGACCGACCTCGGGCGGTGAGCGCTGTGCGCGCGGTGCGTGTCGCTCCGACCGCGGGGCGTTCAGGCGACCGGCTCGTCGCCCGTCAGGTCCGAGCGGGTGTCGGCGTGGATCGTCTCAGGGTGGTCGAACGTCCGCGCTGCAGCACGCAGGCGTTCCACGAACTCACCGTTCTCGACCTCGAGCTCGTCCTCGTCCGCGTCGGCGACGACGATCTCGCTCGACGGGCCGATGAGGATCTTCGTGGTCGTCATCGTGCCGTCCTCCGCCACCGTCGGGACCGCGATCGCGTCGGCGCGACTGCCGCCGGCGAGCGCCGCGGCGTACTCGATCACGGCGTCGGCGACGTCGTCGCTCGTCAGGAACGTGGAGCGGTCGTACTGGATGTACTTCATGTCGCATCAGTCAAACGCGCGGATGCTGGTCGTCGTCCAGGAAACCCGGCGCGTCGTGCGTTGCGCGGATGCCGACATGTCGCGAGGATCATCACGTGCCCGAGATGATGCACCGCACGCAGCGGGAGATCAGGACAGACGAGCCGTCGGTCGCGGCCGAGGCACTGTCGGTGACCCACGTGACCCACGGACTCACCGTCGAGGCAACCGGAGAGGGCTTCGTCTTCGAGGAGCGCGTGCGGGGCACCGCCCTGCTCTCCCTCGAGTCGACGCGGTGCACGGGTGCCCTGAGCGGCGCGGTCGAGCCCGGGCGGGGGATGATGATCGTCTGGGTGAAGGCCGGTTCGGCGCAGGTCGACGACAACCCGGTGCAGATCGGCCGCCCCGTGCTCTACCGACAGGACCCGCAGCGGTTCCGGTGGGTGGACTTCCAGCACGACGTGCTGCGCATCGACCGGTCGATCGTCGAGCAGGTCGCCGCCGAGCGCGGTGACTGGGCGCCGGGTCCGCTGGAGTTCCGTCCCCGACACGTGCCAGAGGGTGCGCCGCTCGCCGCCTGGTGGCTCATGGTCCGGTCGGTCGCGCAGGAGGTCCTGCAGGGTCCGACGGACGTGCCGCTCGAGCGGGAGCGCGAGCTCGCCCGGTTCGCCGCCGGCGGCTTGCTGACCGCGATCCCGCACTGGCCGGTGGGGCAGCACGAGCCGGTGATGGCGTCGACGGCGCGCTTCGCTCGTGCCGAGACGTTCCTGCTCGACCACGCGACCGAGCAGATCACCGTGAACGACGTCGCCGAGGCCGCGGGCCTGAGCGTCCGCGGGGTGCAGGCGGCGTTCCAGCGGCACCACGGCATCACGCCGACGATGTACCTGCGCCGGATCCGGCTCCTGCTCGCCCGGGAGCAGCTCGAGGCCGGCGACGACCGCAGCGTCGCCGAGATCGCCCGGGCGACGGGGTTCGCGCACCTGGGCCGGTTCGCGGGGAGCTACCGGCAGGAGTTCGGGGAGCTGCCGCGGCAGACGGCGCTGGCGGCGCGGGAGTAGCGGTCCGGCGTTCTGTCAACCGACGGCCGACGGCCGGCGGTCGGTCGTTGTCGACGGTCGGCGGTCGGTCGTTGTCGACGGTCGGCGGTCGGTCGTTGTCGACGGTCGGCGGTCGGTCGTTGTCGACGGCTTCGCGCCGGCTCATCCGTCGGGCGTCAGAGCCGTCCGAGGCCGTCGCCGACCAGGACCGCGCCGACGAGCACGAGGACGACGACGGTCACGGCCCGCGAGTTGTGCCGCAGCCAGGTGCGGAACCGCTCCAGGTCCGCGCGGGCCGGCTCCCCGCCGACCAGTGCGAAGACGATCGGCCCCGTCACCGTGGCCGTCATCAGCAGGGTGCTCGCCCCGACGAGGACGGTCGACGGCACCGCCGGCAGCTCAGCCGGGGCGAGCACGATGCCGACGCCGGACGCCAGCAGCAGGGCCTTCGGGCGCAGCGCGAGCACGGCGCCCACGGCGAGCGCGACGGCGGGTCGGACGGTGCCCACCGCCGCCGTCAGGAGTGCGCTCGTCCGGCTCGGTCCCGCTGCGGCGGGGCGCCGGAACACGACCCCCGCGGCGAGGACCGCGACGACCCCGAGCACGCACTCGCCCAGGCCGAGGCCCGGTGACGCCGTCGCCGGCAGGTCCACGACGAGGACACGGCCGAGCAGCGCGGTCGCGGCGACCGTGACCACGAAGACCCCGGTTACCGAGCCGACGGCGAACAGGACGGCCGGACCGAGGCCGCGACCGCCGAGCAGCAGGGTGAGCACCGCGGCGATGGGGACGGAGCTCAGCGCACCGGCGATGGCGAGGGGCAGGAGCTGGCCGATCACGGCGAGCACGGTGCCGGTCAGACCCCTCGGTCGTCCTCGTCGACCCGGCGGACGACACGCTGTCCGGTCACGGGGTCGATCTCGGTGACGACGCTCGTCGTGGCACGTCGCGGCCGGAGCCGGAGGACGATCCCCAGCACGAGGACCAGGAAACCGGCGACCATCAGGATGTAGCCGATGAGCTGGATGTCGATGCCGACGACCGTGAAGTCGAACGCGAACGCCATGATCGCGCCGACGACGAGCAGGAAGATCCCACCGCCGATGCTCACGGTGTCACCGCGGGTCGTGCTGTCACGGGGTTCATGGACGCAACGATCGACGGCCGGTGCCGGCGGTGCATCACCCGCCCCGGGTGATCTGCGGAGGCGTGCCAGATCACCCGCTCAGGGTGGTGCCCGACCCGTTCCGGCGCGGCTACACCTGGTGCCATGACCACAGGGGAGGCACCGTGACCACCTTCACGTACGGCCCGGCCGAGGTGTTCGTCGTCTCGTTCCGGGGCGAGCTGCCCGACGACGCCGTGCTCGGCGCGCTCGTCGACCTGACGGACGCCGAGACGGTCCGGGTCCTCGACCTGCTGCTCATCAGCCGGGCCGACGACGGCACCGTCCACGTCCGCGAGCTCGACGACGTGACCAGGACCGGCACGTCCGGCTCGGTCGCCCTCGAAGCCCGCGGCCTGGCCGCCAACGACGACGTCGACCAGGTCGCGGACACGCTCGCGCCCGGGACCTCGGCCGCGATCGTCGTGATCGAGCAGCTCTGGGCCAAGGACCTGGCGGAGCGGTTCGCCGACAGCGGGGGCCAGCTGCTCTGGAGCGCACGCGTCCCCGCACCGGAACTCAACGACCTCGCCGCTTCGGCGCACATCGGGTAGGAGACACCATGCCGTTCCGAAGATTCGGCCGACCCGGCCTGCTCGGGCTCGCTGCACGGACCGCGGTCGTGGCCGGGACCGCGTCGGCGGTCGGCGGTGCGGTGCGCGAGCACGAGGAGCGTGCGGCAGAGGACCGCGCCGCAGAGGAGCGGGTCGCAGCGGAACGCGCCGCAGCGGAACGCGCCGCAGCGGAACGCTCCGTGGTGGACGTCCCCGCCGCTCCCGACCTGCTGGGCGAGCTCGAGCGACTCGGCCGGCTCCGGCAGCAGGGCCTCCTGTCCGACGACGAGTTCGCCGCCGCCAAGCAGCGCCTCATCGGCGGATGACGGACACCGACCACCTGCAGCACGACCGTTCGACAACCACGAGGAAAGGGAACCCCCATGGCCACCACGACCACCGCCACCGACTCGACCGTCGGTGTCTTCGCCACGAGTGACGAGGCCCTCCGCGCCGCCAAGGCGCTCAAGGACGCCGGGTACGGCGACGACGTCGTCTCCATCGTCGGCAAGGGCGTCAAGGACGACAAGAAGGTGCACGGCTGGATCCCGGTCGGCAACGAGGCCGGCACGTTCGGCGGGTGGGGTGCCCTGTGGGGCGCGCTCACCGGTTGGCTGCTGCTCGGGTTCGTCTGGCTCCCCGGCATCGGGTGGGTCGCTGCCGCCGGGTGGCTGGCCAGCACGCTCGTCGGTGCCGGGATCGGTGCGGGTCTCGGCGCACTCATCGGCCTGGCGGTCCCCGAGGACGAGATCCCGCAGTACGAGGACGACCTGAAGGCCGACCGGTACCTCGTGATCGTGCACGGTGACGGCGCCACCGTCGACGCCGCCCACCGCATCCTCGACGGCGCCGGGCCGGTCCGGGTCAGCCGCTACTCCGAGTGATGACCACCACCAACGGATGGAAACGATCATGGCAGACCTCATCGTGATCTCGTTCGACGACGACGCCAGTGCCGTCGCCGCCTACGAGGAAGTCCAGCAGCTGCAGAGCGACCTCGTCGTCGAGTTGTCCGGCCTCGCGCTCGTCCGCGTCGACGACAAGGGCAAGACGCACGTCGAGACCCCTGGTCCGGCGGGCAACGTCGGGGCCGGTGCCGCCGGAGGTGCCCTGTTCGGCACCCTCCTCGGACTCCTGTTCTTCGTGCCGTTCTTCGGACTGGTGATCGGCGGTGCGCTCGGCGCGCTGTTCGCCGGGCTCGACAAGACCGGGCTGAACGCCGAGTTCCGCGACCGGGTGAAGAGCGCCGTCGCGGACGGTCGTTCCGCGGTCGTCATCTACGCCACGAAGATCACCGAGGACAAGTTCGGTGCGGCCCTCTCCCGCTTCGGCGGGACCATCGTGCAGACCTCGTTGTCGGCAGACGACGAACACGAACTCGCGCACGACATGACCGGCGCGCGCTGAGCGTGCGCCCCCGGTGACGCGCCGCCGACACCTGACGTCGGCGGCGCGTCGCCATCCCAGCGGAAGGACCGGTCTCATGGGTGCGCTCATCGTCGGCCTCGTCGCGCCGGCGCTCGGGATCCTGCTCAGCCCACTGGCGATCATGGCCCTGGTGGCCGAGCTGCTCTCGCGGCGGTACCGCGCCAACGGCCTCGCGTTCTTCGTCGGCTGGCTGCTCGCCACCGTGGTCGTCGTGGGGGTCTCCGTCGCGGTGTTCACCGCGATCGACTTCCACCCCCGGACCGACACCCCGCTCTGGACGGCCGTGGTCCGGCTGGTCATCGCCCTCGGGCTGATCGCCGCCGCGGTCTGGGTGTTCCGACGGGGCGGCCGTGACCTGCGGAAGATGTCCGAGGCGTCGACACCCGAGCAGGTCGCGGCAGCCGCACCGCAGCTGCCCGGCTGGCTGCAGAAGGTCAGCGAGTTCACGCCGGCGCGGTCCCTCGCCCTCGGGTTCGGCATCTTCGCCGTCAACCCCGTCGACGCCTCGTGCGCGATCATCGCCGGCATCGACATCGCCGGCGCCCCGGTGACCGCCGGGCAGGGCGCCGCCGTGGCGATCGCCTTCGTGGTCGTCGGGGTCGCACCGATCGCCGTCCCGGTGTTCTTCGTGCTCGCGCGTGGGGACGCTGCGGCACCGCTCCTCGAGCGCCTGCGCACCTGGATCGCCGGCCACACCAACGTGCTGAACGCGGCGCTCATCCTGGTCATCGGTGTGCTGCAGCTGCAGAAGGCCGTCTCCGCCCTGATCTCCTGACGTTCGCCGCTCCCGGGAAGGACCGCAGCCCATGACCAGCACCGAGGACGAACTCGCCGCACTCCGCGCCGAGAACGCGCGCCTGCGCATCCGGCTCGCAGGGCAGACCGCCGACGACACCCCGGTCCGCCGCCGGGGGTGGGGCTGGGCGATCCCGTCCGCCGCACTGATCGTGGTCGGGGCGCTGCTCGCACCGGTGGTGGTGATCACCACCTGGGCACAGCGCGAGGTCACCTCGACCGAGGCCTTCGTGGCGACGTTCGCGCCGCTCGCCCGCGACCGGGCGGTCCAGACGCTGGTCGCGGACCGCACGGTCGGCGCGATCGAGGACCAGTTGGACGTCGCCGGGCTGACCGGAGCGCTCTTCGACGGCATCCGCGGGTTGGACCTGCCGCCCCGGGCGGAGACCGCGCTCTCGGCGCTCGAGGCGCCGGCGACCGCCGGCATCCAGGACCTGGTCTCCGGCACCGTGGACCGGTTCGTGGCGTCCGACCAGTTCGCCGACCTGTGGAAGCAACTGCTCCGCACCGGGCACACCCAGATGGTGGCGTCGCTCAGCGGCGACCGACGGGCAGCGGTCGCGATCGGAGCGGACGGATCGATCGGCATCCAGCTCGGCCCGGTCGTCGCCGAGGTCAAGGAGCGGCTCGTCGACCGGGGCCTCACCTTCGCCGAACGGATCCCCGCGGTCGACCGGACCATCGTCATCGCGACGTCCGACGCAGCAGTCCGGGCGCAGACCGGGTACACCCTGCTGCAGGTGTCCGCCGTGTGGCTGCCGTGGCTCCTGGTCGCCTGCATCGCCGTCGGCGTCGTCATGGCCAGACGCCGGGCCCGGGCGCTCACCCTCGCCGCGGTCGGCGTCGCCCTCGCCATGCTCGCCACGCTCGCCGGGATCGGGATCGGACGGGTGTTCGCGGTGCGGGCGCTGGCGCCGGACCTCATGCCCCGCAACGCAGCTCGAGCCGTCTACGACGCTGTGGTGGCCTTCGCCGCGCACGCCGCCGTGGCCGGCGCGGTCCTCGCGGCGTGCGTGGCCCTCGTCGCGTGGTTCGCCGGCTCGTCCGACACGGCCCGACGCATGCGGAGCCTCGCCGTCCGCGGTGCCGGGGCACTCCGCCGCCGCGGCGACGCCCTCGGCATCGGCACCGGGCGGGTCGGGGTGCAGCTGTACCGGGGCAGGGTCGTCATCCGCACCCTCATCGCGCTCGGTGCGGCCACCGTCATCGTGCTCGGACGCCCGCTCGAACCGGCGCTCGTCGTGTGGACCCTGGTCGGCGCGCTCGTCCTCGTCGCCGTGCTCGAGGTCCTCCAGCGTCCGGACGGGGCTCGCGGCGACGCCGGGGTCTCACCCGGAACTGACGATCCCGTCGGTTCCGCAGCGCACTAGCGTCCGAGCACGGCATCCGGGGACCGGGGCCGCGAGGGAGACGAGGCCCCGATGTCACTCTGGAAGCGCCGACTGCACCGATCGCGCCGACCGCACCGACCCGCCGATCCGGCGATGCCGATCGATGCCGCGTCCGATGCGGCGCCGGCCGCCGCGGTCGGGTCCGGTCGCGGGCTGCGGATCATGCTCGGTCTCGCCGCAGCGGTCGTCGTCGCCGTCGGCTGCTCCCGGTTCGCCGGCATCATCGCTCCCACGGCGCTCGCCCTCGTCGTGACCATCTGCGTCCAGCCGGCCCGGGTGTTCCTCGAACGACTCGGCCTCGCCCGGAGCCTCGCCTCGGCGGTCGTCATCGTGGTGATCCTGGTGCTGCTGGTGGGGTTCTCGCTGGCGCTCGTGGTCTCGGTCGCGCAGTTCGCCACGCTGTTCCCGCAGTACGCCGACCAGATGCACGCGGTGGAGGACCAACTCGGGCAGTGGCTGACGTCGCTCGGCGTCGGGCAGCAGGAGGTGCAGACGCTGCTGGCGGGGCTCAGCCCCGGCACCGTCATCGGCGCGGTGTCGGACCTGGTCGGCAGCGTCTTCGGCCTCGGCGTCGGCCTGGTCGTCGTCCTCGCGCTGATCGTCTTCATGACGCTCGACGCCGGGTGGGGGCGACTCATCGCCGACCGGCTCCGGCCGGTCCGCCCCCAGCTCGTCGAAGCCCTCACCGGCTTCACCGTCAGTGTCCGCCGGTACATGGTCGTCACGGCCGTCCTCGGCGCCGCGGTCTCCGCGCTCGACGCCCTCGCGCTGGTCCTGCTCGGGGTCCCCGGCGCAGCGCTCTGGGGCCTGCTGGCCTTCATCACCGGCTTCATCCCGAACATCGGCTACTGGATCGGCATCATCCCGCCCGTCATCCTCGCCCTGCTCGCGAACGGCTGGCAGAACGCGATCGTCGTCATCGTCGTCTACGCCGTGATCAACGGGGTCATCCAGTCCGGCCTGCAGCCGCACATCGTCGGGTCGGCGGTGTCCCTCAACCAGACCATCGCGTTCCTGTCCGTCGTCTTCTGGTCGGCCGTACTCGGGCCGCTGGGCGCCGTCCTCGCCATCCCGCTGACCCTGCTGGTCCGCGCGGTCCTGGTCGACGCGAACCCGGACGCGCGGTGGATGCGCCCGGTGCTCGGCGACGTGACCGGCCTCGGGCCCCCAACTCGGCGGACGGAACGCCGCACACCGACCGCTCCCGGCGGCACCACGACGACGAAGGGCACCCCGTGAACACCGCTCCACTCATCGGCGAGCTCCTGCCGCAGGCAGTGACCATCGCGATCAGCCCGATCCCGATCATCGCCGCGATCCTGATGCTGCTCGCGCCGCGCGCCAGGTCGGTCGCGACGGCGTTCCTGGTCGGCTGGGTCGTCGGCATCGCGGTGGCCGTCGTGGCCGTCACCCTGTTGTCGTCCCTGATCCCGGCCGGTGACCCCGACGCGTCGCAACCCGTCGCCGGGGTCGTGAAGCTGGTGCTCGGCGTGCTGCTCGTGCTGCTCGCCGTCCGGCAGTGGCGTGCCCGGCCGGCCCCTGGCACCACCGCGACGCCCCCGAAGTGGATGTCCGCGATCGACTCGATGACGCCGGTGCGCGCCGCCGGGCTGGCCTTCCTGCTCGCCGCCGTCAACCCGAAGAACCTCATGATGGCCGTGGCGGCCGGCGTCACCGTCGGCACCAGCGGCGCGGACACCGGGTCGGTCGTCTGGGCGCTCGTCGTGTTCGTCGTCCTCGCGTCGCTGAGCATCGCCGTCCCCGTGGTCGGCTACCTGGTCGCCCGCACCCGGGTGCAGGGAGCACTCGGGGCGCTGCGCGACTGGCTCACCGCCAACAACGCCACGATCATGGCCGTCCTGCTGCTCGTCATCGGTGTGACGACCATCGGCAAGGGCCTCGGTGCGTTCTGATGCGCATCCTGGCCGGGCTCGACCGTCAGTCGTGGCGCACGGAGGCACTCTCCGGCGTGACCCTCGCGGCGATCGCCATCCCGCTGAACATCGGGTACGCGCAGATCGCCGGTCTGCCACCGACCGCCGGGCTGTACTCCCTGATCGTGCCGGCGGTGCTGTTCGCCCTGCTCGCCTCGAGTCGGCAGCTGGTGGCGTCGCCGGACGCCGCAGCGGCCGCGCTCGTCGGATCGTCGCTCGCCGGGCTCGCGGCGACGGGCAGCGCGTCGTACGTCCAGCTCGCACTGGCGCAGGCACTCGTCGGCGCCGTCGTGTTCGCCCTGTGCGCCGTCCTGAAGCTGGGGTTCCTGGCCAACTTCCTGTCCGCGCCGATCCTGGTCGGGTTCGTGGGCGGTCTCGCGCTCGACATCCTGCTCAGCCAGGTGGCGAAGATGCTCGGGGTCAAGGTGAACAGCGGTGACGAGTTCCTCCCACGGTTCGGGGAACTCGTCACCGGGCTCGGACACCTCAACGTGTGGTCGGTGTGCCTGTCCGTCGGGTCGGTGGCCGTCCTGGTCATCGGCCGCCGGTTCCGAGCGGTCCCGTGGGCACTCGTCGTGCTCGTCCTGACGACCGTCGTCCTGGTCGTGTTCCGGCTGGACGACGCCGGCGTGGCCGTGCTCGGTGAGGTGCCGGCCGGACCCCCGACCCTGACGTGGCCGCAGATCTCGTGGCACCAGTGGGTCCAGGTCATCCCGAGCGCCGTCGCGCTGACCCTCGTCGCGATGGCCGAGGGGTTGCTCGTGGCCCGTCGGTACGCCGAGGCGCACGACTACACGGACCGGGCGAACCGCGACCTCTGGGCGTTCGGTGCTGCGAACCTCGGCTCCGGCGTCACCGGCGGGTTCACGGTCGGTTCGTCGGCCTCGCGGACGGCGGCCATGGACCAGAGCGGGTCCAGGACCCAGCTGCCGTCGCTGATCGCCGCGGTGCTCACCCTGCTCGTCGTCTGCTTCGGCACCGCGCTGCTGCAGGACATCCCCTCGCCGGCGATCGGCGCGATCGTCGCCGTCGCGGTCGTGCCGCTCCTGGGCCTCCGCGACTTCGCTCGGCTCTGGCGGCTCCGACGGTTCGAGTTCGTCGTCGCCGCCGTCTGCTTCCTCGGGGTGTTGCTGCTCGGGCCGATCATCGGCATCGCGATCGCCTTCGTCCTGTCACTCGTCAACGTCATCAGGTCTGCCGCGAACCCGCCCGCCGACGTCCTGGTGCCGAGCGGCGACCCGGTCGACGTGTTCCGGGCCGCCCGTGACGGCAGCGTCTCGTCGGCACCCGGCGTCGTGGTCCTCCGGTTCTCCGGACCGCTCTTCTTCGGCAATGCCCAGCGCTTCGCGTCGGCGGTCCGCTCCGTGCTCGCACCCGGCGACCAGGCCGTCCCGGTGCACGCCCTGGTGCTCGACTGCAGCGCGGTTACCGGGATCGACACGACCGCGGCGGACGTCGCCGGCGAGGCGCTCGACTGGGCCCGCGCCAACGGGGTCGAGGTCGGCTTCTCACGGGCGCGGGCGGCGACGCGGGCCGACCTCGAGCACTTCGACCTGGTCGGGGGCAGCCGCTTCTTCCCGAGCAACCGGGCGGCCGTCGCCGAACTCGGTCGCGGAGGCCGCTGAGGCCCCTGAGGCTCCTGAGTCCGCTGAAGCCCCGAGGCCGCGCGTGCCCGCCCGTGGTCGCCCGTGGTCAGCGCAGCTGCCGGAGCTCGGCGATGTCGAGTCCGAGGTCGGCGATCCGGGCCAGCAGCCCGTGCAGCTGCGTCTGGTCGGACAGGTCGCCGACGAGCAGCGTCTCGCCGGGGCCGATCTGCACCAGCGAGAACTCCGGGAACGCGGCGACGAGGGTCTCCGACATCGCGTAGGGAAGACGGACCTCGTAGCGGCTCATCGTCGGCCTCCTGCTCGTCGTGGAGCCACGATCATCCCGCGCGGGGGGCGGTGCGGGGTTCCCCTGATCCGGGTGAGGTCTCCGCAGTGCCCGGAGCGCGCCGGATCCCCGGCCGGACCGCCTCAGAGCAGGCCGCGCCGACGAGCAGCCAGGACCGCCTCGGTGCGCCCCGCGGCGGAGAGCTTGCCGTAGATGCTCCGCAGGTGGGTCTTGATCGTGTTCACGCTGAGGTGGTGCTTCGCCGCGATCTCGGCGACGGTCTGGTGCGCCGGGAGCTCGAGCAACAGCTCCTGCTCCTTGGGGGTCAGCGGGACCGTGGCCTCCGGACGCTCCAGTCCGACGCCGATCCGCTCGTGCTCGGCCAGCGCGAGGACGTGGTCGGCGTACGGCTCGAGCGCCCCGTACGACCCGTGGTGCCGGAACACGAGCTGTGCGCCCGCACCCCGGCACGCGAGGAACTCGCGGGCGTAGCCGAACTCCTCGCTGACGGCGAGCGCGCGGCGGACCCGCTCGGCTGCCTCGGCGGGCCGACCGTGGGTGCACGCGTGCTCGGCGAGGGCGAGGTGGGCGTTCACGATGCTCGTGCCGGCCCACGCCGCGTCGTCGCCGTCGACCGCCGCGGCGAGGTCGCGCTCGACGAGGTGGTCGGTCCGTCCGCCGGCCAGCAGCCGGAGGGTGTTCACCTCGAGGGAGTCGGTGCCGAGGACGTCGGCGACGATGCGGCGGACCTCGGCCGCTGCGGGTGCGCCGTGGAGCGTGCTCGACCAGGCGTGCAGGCGCGTCGCGGCCCCGGCGACCACCCGCGGGTGGTCACGGCCGTCGAAGCGGACGAGCTGCACGAGGCGGGCGAGGGCCTCGCGCGGGGCGGGCGAGGCGTCGATCGCCGCGACGAGGAGCAGCGCGCGCACCTGGAAGAGCAGTCCGAGCTCGCTGCCGGTCGGGTCGGCCTGGTCGATGCGGTGCAACGAGGTGAACGAGACCGGTTCGCAGCGCAGGTAGGCGCGTGACGTCGCGAGCAGCAGTGCGCGGGCGGTCGCGCGGTTGTAGGGCGGTGCGGTGTCGAAGGGCAGTGCGCCCATCCGCGCCTCGTACTCGCAGGCCGTCCGCCAGTCGCCGGTGCGGACGGCGAGCGTCGCGGCGGTGTCGCAGGCGATGAGGAAGACCCACGAGAACCCGGCGTGCGCGGCGGCGGCCTGGATCGAGCGGAGCAGTTGGTCGGCGTCGCGGCGGCGGCCGGCGACGACGAGGCACCAGGCGACCGCAGCCCGGAGCAGCAGCGCGACGTCGAGCGACTCGACGGGCGTCTGCCGCAGGTACGCGCCGAGTTCCTGCAACCGCGCCGAGGCGTCGTCGGGGTCCTCGACGGTGAACGACCGGAGCGCCTCGACCACGGGCCGCCAGGCCCGTGCCTCGTCGGGTGTCGCGGCAGCGAGCTGCACGGCGGCCTGGGCGAACCGCTCCTCGGTGCCGATGCGGTCCGGGAACGACGGGGCGTCCATGCCGATGCGGATCGTGAGCGTGGCCAGTGAGTCCTGGCTCGGTGGGAGCGCTCGCAGAGCCGTCGCCACGATGGCGGCGCGGCCCTCCATGAGCAGGACACCGCCGGACCGCTCCAGCTGCCCGCGCACCGCCGACTGGTCGCGCGCGAGCAGTGCTTGTTCGAGCGCGAGGACGTGCAGGCCCCTGGACTCGTACCACCCGGCCGCCGCGACGTGGTTGCGGACCGCGCCGCACTCGTCGCGGCGACGGAACTCGGCGCGCATGAAGCCGGCGAGGATCGGGTGGAACCGGAAGCCGTCCTGGTCGGCACTCGTGGTCACGAGCACGTTCCGGGCGCTCAGCCGCTGCAGCACCGTGCCGACGTCGGCACGCCCGGTGAGCTCGACGGCGAGGGCGAGCGGGACCTCGGACCCGACGGCCGTCCGCATCAGGACGTCGCGGTGGTCGTCGTCGAGCGTGTCGAGGACCCGTGCCACCAGGTAGTCGGCGACCTGGTGCTGGTCGCCGCCGAAGTGGCGGACCGCTGCGCCGCGGTCGGACTGCTCGAGCAGGTACGGCATCGCCAGCGCGAGCCCCGCAGCCCACCCCGCCGTCCGGTGGGTGAGCGTCTCGGCATCCTGGATCGGCAGCACCAGGTCGAAGCGGAGCGCGAGGGCCAGCGTGTCCTCGACGCTGAACGCGAGGTCCTGCGTCGGGACGACGAGCCGCCCGCCTGCCGCCTGCGTGACGGCGGCGAACCCGCTCGGCTCGAAGCGTCCGGCGACGACGACGCGGGTCCGGGGACCGCACGCGCGCAGGAGTCGGATGAGCGGCGGGACACCGAGCCCGCCGAGCAGACGGTCGACGTCGTCGAGGAACAGCCACTGCTCGGTGTCGTCGTGCACGGTCTGCGGCGGGTCCTCTTGCAGCAGTGTGTCCGCGTCGAGCCACCGCACGACGACGTCGTCCGCCGAGAGGACTTCCGCCCACGCGGCGAGCGCGGTGGACTTGCCGGCACCACCCGGCGCCCACATGGTGAGCAGGCGTCTGTCCGAACGGCGGAACCGTCGGAGGTGGTCGAGCAGCCGCGGTCGCTCCAACGCATCGGTGGGTGGGACCGTCGTGGTCGGATCCGACCCGACCGGCGTCCCCGTGCCGGTGCGCTGTCCGCTGCTCCTGGTCTGTTGGAAGGTGTACATGTGAGGCCTTTCCCTGAAAAGGCTTGCGTTGCTCACGATAGGTGCGGCGGGCGGTTGAGGCGAGGGATCGTCGTGCGCGTTCAGGACATTCACCCCATCCGGGTGAGGGCGTATCGCCTCATCCCCTCCGGGTGAGGCGGCCCGCGGTCCCGACGCCCGAGGATCGGGTGCATGCAGACCCTGCTCGAGGCCGTGGACGTCGCGGGCGGTGCGTTCCTGATGGGTTCGGACCGCTACTACCCCGACGAGGGGCCGGTGCACGAACGCACGGTCGCCGCGTTCCGGATCGCCGCGCACCCCGTCACGAACGCCGAGTTCGCTGCCTTCGTGGCGGCGACCGGGTGGACGACCGAGGCGGAGCGCGCGCTCGACCCCGTGCAGTACCCCGACCTCGCGCGGGCCGACCGGGCTCCGGGGTCACTGGTGTTCGCGCCCACCACCGGACCGGTGGACCTCGGCGACTGGCGGGCCTGGTGGACCTGGTGTCCGGGTGCCGACTGGCGGCACCCGGCCGGGCCGACGTCGTCGGTGGACGGACTCGAGGAGCATCCGGTGGTCCAGGTCTCGCACGGCGATGCGGCGGCGTACGCGGCGTGGGTCGGTGGGCGACTGCCGAGCGAGGCCGAGTGGGAGTACGCGGCGCGCGCCGGCGGCGACCCGTCGTGGCCGTTCGCGTGGGGGAGGGAGGCGCACCCGGGCGGGCGGACGATGGCCAACACGTGGCACGGGGCGTTCCCGTACCGGAACACCGGAGCCGGCGGGTGGACGGGGACGTCGCCCGTGGGGTCGTTCCCCGCGAACGCGCTCGGTCTGGTGGACATGATCGGCAACGTGTGGGAGTGGACCGATTCGCGGTACACCGAGCGGCACGACCCGTCGACGACCCCGACGCCGCCGGCCGAGGCTCGGGCGACCGAGTCGTCCGCGCACTGCGGCTGCGGCCCGACGGACACCCATCACGACGCCGCCCCGGAGACGCCGTCGACCGTCACGCGGGTCCTCAAGGGCGGGTCGCACCTGTGCGCTCCGGAGTACTGCCTGCGGTACCGTCCGGCGGCTCGGTCGCCGCAGACCAGCGACTCCGCCGCCACCCACATCGGCTTCCGGGTGGTCTGGGACGGCTGATCCCGGCCTCACCCCGGGTCGGCAGCCGCAGCCTGAGCCGTCCGCGCGGCCATCGCGGCGTCGACCGTCGGCAGCACCCTGCCGTCGTCGACGAGCCCGCGGAACCACGCGGTCCGCGTCGCCGTCTCCGCAGCCGACCCGGGGAGGCCCACGAGCAGGAGCACGACGCCGCGTTGCGCGAGCTCGTGATCGAGGTCGGCGAGGCCGTCGAGGACGGTGACGGTCGCCTCGTGCATCCGCGACAGGTCGAGGACGACGGCGTCGGCCCCGTCCACGTCCTCGGCGAGCCGGAGGACGGCGTTCTCGTACGCCAGGACGTTCGCGGTGTACACGGCGCCTTCGATCCGTGCGCTGATCGTCGTGCCGACGACGGGGCCCGGGGCCAGCCGGACACGCTGCAGTTCGCGGAGGACCAGGAAGTACGTCCCGGCGACCCCGGCGACGACGGCTGCCAGCAGTCCGGCGGTCAGTCCGACCGCCGCGGTCACCACGGCGAGCCAGAAGTCGCGTCGGCTGATGCGGGCCAGCCTCCTGAGCGCGGCGACGTCGATGAGTCCGACGACGGCGGTGACGACGAGGGCGGCGAGGGTCGACGTCGGCATCAGGGCCAGGACCGGTCCGAGGACGAGCGCGACCAACACCGCGAGCGCGACGGTCACCAGGGTCGACACCTGGGTGCGTGCGCCGGCCCGCTGGTTGACCGCGCTCTGCGAGAACCCGCCGGCGGCCGGCAGCGTCTGGGTCAGGGACCCGGCGAGGTTCGCCGCGGCGGCCGCGAGCAGCTCGCGGTCGCTGTCGATCGGCGGCTCGCTCGGCTGTCGGATCCCACGCGCCACCGCTGCGGACTCGAGGAACGCCATCATCGCGATGCCGAGGGCACCGGGGAGCATCGCCGGCACGAGGGTCAGGTCGGGCAGCACGGGCACCGGGAGGCCGCTCGGGACGGGGTCGATCACCTCGACGCCGAGGTCGGTCAGGTGCAGGACGGCCGAGGCCGCGATGCCGCCGGCGACCACGACGAGCGGACCCGGCACCGCGGGCACGAAGCGGCGCAGCAGCAGGAGCACGGCGACCGAGGCGACGGACAGCACGACCGTCGGGCCGTGCGCACGGGGAAGCGCCTCGACGACCGCCACCACGGAGCGGATGAACCCCGTACCGGTCGGGTCGTCGGTGAGTCCGAGCAGCTTCGGCAGTTGCCCCACCGCGACGGTCGCGCCGACCCCGATCTGGACGCCGATCAGCGTCGACTTGTTGATGTTCTCGACGAGCGAGCCCAGGGTGAGCAGCCGGGCGACGACGAGGACGACGCCGACGAGCAGGGTGAGGGTCGACAGTGCGCGGAGCGCGTCGTCGGACGAGACCGCGACACCGGCGGAGACGAACGTCGTGGCGCTGAGCGTCGCGATCGTCGACGTCGTGGACACGCTCATCGCACGCGACCCGCCGAGCAGGGCGTAGACGGCCATCGGCGCCATGCACGTGTAGAGCCCGACCTGTGCCGGTAGCTCCGCGATGCTCGCGTAGGCCATGGCCTGGGGGACGACGACCGCGCCGGCGCTCAGGCCGGCCAGGACGTCGCGCCCGAGCCACCGGCGGTCGTACCCCCGGAGGGTGGGGGCGAACCACGTCCGGCTGCGCGCCGGTGCCGCCCCCACCTGCCGGGTCGCCATCTCAGTCGCGCGAGATCGCGGCGGCGAGGTGCGCCTCGAGGTCGACGTAGGCGTCGTCGGCGATGTCGAACACGACCTTGTGGATCGTGCCGTCGTGGAACTCGAACCGCTCGCCCGCGTAGGCCTGCGTGACCGCGTCGCCGCTGTCGTAGCCGATGCAGAGTCCCTCGCCGCAGAGCGAGAAGTGCCCGAGCACGGTCCTGATCGGCGTCTCGGCGACCTGCTCGTCGTCGATGAAGAGCGCGAGCGGTCCGGTGGCCTCGCGGTACTCCCCGGTTCCCTCCTTCGTGAAGGAGACCCCGACGAGGTGCCGCCCGGAGGTGGGAGCCGGGGTGGAGACGACGTTCTCCGGCGGGATGCCGAGGAAGTTGTAGACGTACGTCAGCTGCCCGTCCTTGACGAACAGGGCGTGACCGCCGAACCGCGATCCGTGCGCGAACAGGACCCCCTCGGTGTCCGGCGTGAAGTCGACGTCCGCGACGATCTTGTACGACACCCCGTGCACGTTCGCCGCAGACCGCTCCGGCACCTCGGTGGTACCCGGGTAGTACGTGTACTGCCCGCTCGGCGGGACGGGCACCTTGAACTCCATCGTGATGAAGGTCTCGAAATCCTTCGCGTTCCCGATGATCTGCAGGTCGTTCAGCGGCAGGACCTTGTTCGCTTCGGCTTCCTCGAACCAGCGCGCCACGAGCTCCTCGACCTTGTCCGGGTGGTCCGCAGCGAGGTCGTGCGCCTCGGACCGGTCGACGTCGGTGTGGAACAGCTGCCACCGGTCCCCGTCGAAACCACTCGTCCCCGCCATCGGCCCGTGTTCGGCGACGGCCTTCCAGCCCTCGTGCCAGATGCCGCGGTTGCCGAGCATCTCGTAGTACTGCGTGTGCTTCTCGGTCGGCGCCGCCGCCGCGTCGAAGCTGTACCGCATCGACACCCCGTCCAGCGGTGCCTGTTCAACCCCGGCGTACGTGTCCGGGAACGTCACGCCGCAGGCATCGAGGATCGTCGGCACGATGTCCGTCGAGTGGTGGTACTGGTTCCGGACCTCGCCGCGGGACGCGATGCCGGCTGGCCACGAGATCACCAGCGGGTCGCACACGCCGCCCTGGTAGGTGTAGCGCTTGAACATCCGGTACGGGGTCGAGAACGCCGTCGCCCACCCCGTCGGGTAGTGGTTGTACGTGTCCGGGCTGCCGAGCTCGTCGACCATCGTCAGGTTCTGCGCGAGGTCGTCCGGGTAACCGCCGAACACCTTGCCCTCGTTGACCGATCCGTTCGGGCTGCCCTCGCCGGAGGCGCCGTTGTCCGCGCAGTACAGGACGATGGTGTCGTCGAGCTGCCCGGACTCCTCGAGGTAGTCGACGATGCGGCCGACCTGCGCGTCGGTGTACTCCGAGAACCCGGCGTAGACCTCGGCCATCCGGCTGAACATCGCGCGTTCCTCGGCATTCAGCTCGTCCCAGGGGCGGACCAGGTCGGCCTCCGAGAACGTGCCGGGGGTCATCGGGTTGATCGCGGTCAGCTCGGTCCCCTCCGGCAGGATCCCGCGTTCGATCATCCGGGGGAGAACCCACTCGCGGTAGGCCTCGTACCCATCGTCGAACTGGCCCTTGTACTTGTCGATGTACTCCTGCGGGGCGTGGTGCGGCGCGTGGTTCGCTCCCGGGCAGAACCAGAGGTACCAGGGCTTGTCCGGCTCGGTCTGCTTCGTGTCGCGGATCATCTTCAGCGCCTGGTCGGCGAGGTCCTTGGACAGGTGGTAGCCGTCCTCGGGCAGCGACGGTTGGTCGATGTAGTGGTTGTCCTCGGCGAGCGAGGGGTACCAGTTGTTCGTCTCACCGCCGATGAAGCCGTAGAACCGGTCGTAGCCCTGCGCGAGCGGCCAGTTCTTCTTCGACGATCCGGCCGTCCACTCGTCGATCGGGACGTTGTGGTTCTTGCCGACCCAGAACGTGGACCACCCAGCGTCGCGGAGCACGTTCGCCATCGTCGCGTTCTCGGGCGGGATGTGGGAGTTGTAGCCGGGGAACCCGGTCGACGACTCCGAGATCGTGGCGAAGCCGTTCGCGTGGTGGTTCCGGCCGGTCAGGAACGTCGACCGCGTGGGGGAGCAGAGCGCCGTGGTGTGCCACTGCGAGTAGGTGAGGCCGTTCGCGGCGAGCCGATCCATCGTGGGCATCTGGATCCGGCCGCCGTACGGCGACCACGCTGCCTGCCCGGTGTCGTCGTAGAGCACGACGAGGACGTTCGGGGATCCCTTCGGCGCCTTCGACGGGATGAACGCGTCCCAGTCGGCGACGGAGTCGCGCACGTCGAGTTCGATCTTGCCGGAGAACTGCTTGGCCATGGTCCGCTCCTGTTCGTTGGTCTGTGCGACGAGCCTCACGGCCCGGCACGTCGACGTGCACGCCCGGAACGGGTGAGATCGCACGACCCCGCACGACCCCGCCTGACCCCGCACGGCCCCACACGGCCCCACACGACCCCGCACGGCCCCGCACGACCCCGCAGAACCGTCAGTCCACGGCGTCCACGAGCGCGGTCAGGAACCGTGGTCCGTCCGACGACACCGAGCAGGTCAGGCCGGCGCTGCCGAGCGCCACCGCGACCGCGCGCACCACCGACGACCGGGCGGCCTCGCGGTCGTCGTACGCGGACCAGAACCGGATGGTGATGTCCGCCCAGGCCGGCGTGATCGTGTGCAGGAAGACCTCGGGATCCGTCGACGACACCGAGGCCCCGGAGGACACCGAAGCCACCGAGGCCACCGAGGCCACCGCGTCCAGCAGCACCGGGCAGACCCGGTCGAGGTCCGGTGACCCGTGCAGCCGCGCCCGGACCTCGCTCCGGACGGACCCCGACTCGCTGGCGTTCCAGAGCGGGTTCTCGAGCAGCATGGTGTTCGGGATCCGGATCGTCCTGCCGTCCGAGGTGGTGAGCAGGACGGCACGCCCCGTCAACTCGACGATGCGGCCGGCCACGCCCTCGACCTCGATCGAGTCGCCGATCCGCACCGGTCGTCGGGCCTGGATGACCAGACCCGCGCCGAAGTTCGCCGCGATCCCGCGCAGGGCCAGGAACGCGACCGCACTGATGATGATCACCGCGGCGAGCACCGGCTGCAACGGCGCTCCGAGCACGGTGAGGACGATGCCGATCGTGAGCAGGAGGATCGAGTAGCGCACGAGACGCGCCACGAGGTTCGTCCCGCTCGGTCCGAGCCCGCTCCACTTCGCCAGCGCCACGACGACGCCCCGCCGGGCCCACACGGACGCGAACCACCCGACGACCAGGACGACGACGGCGAGGACCACGTCCCACGCGCCGAAGGACGAGTTCTGCACCAGACCGTTCACGATTTCCTGCATGTCGCCTCCCAGCCGCAGCACGGTAGGCGAGCACGGGCGCTGCCCGGATCGCACCGACCGGGTGAGATCGCCGTCGTGCCGGCCGGCGGGCGATACCGCAAGGATCGCGCAACCACCAGTGCGTCCGTTGTCGAGCCGCCCGGCAGCGCCTACGTTTCGGCTGTGCGACCCCGCACCGTCCCCCGAACCCAGGAGGCCGCATGGCCACGCCAGCCGTCCCCGTCCCCGTCCCCTCGACGTTCGCCCGACGCCTCCGCGAGGACGTCGCGCACGCCCGAGAGCACGTCCTGCTCACGGCTCTGCTCGGCTCGCCGTTCCTGCCGCGGGTCGTGCGACGGCTCCTGCTGAACGCCGCGGGCGCGCACGCCGAGTCGGCCCCCGGCGTCGGCTTCTCGCTCACGGGCGACCCGCGCAACCTGTCGGTCGCGCGAGGCGTCTACTTCAACCGCGCGACGACCATCGAGGCCATCGCCCCCGTCAGCATCGGTGCGAACGCCGCGATCGGCATGCAGGTCCTCATCATGACGAGCCACCACGCGATCGACGCCGACGGCCGGTGGAGCGACACCGCGACCGGCCGTCCGGTCGTCATCGAGGACCGCGTGTGGATCGGCGGCCGTGCGACGATCCTGCCCGGCGCCCACATCGAGCACGACGTGGTCGTCGCGGCCGGCGCGGTCGTCACCGGGCGCCTGCTGGCGCACGGCGTCTACGCCGGCGTACCGGCGAAGCGCATCCGTGACCTGGCCGGGGCGGACCCGGCCACGGACCGCACCGCGACCGCCTGACGGCCTGGAGGCCCGTGGCGGCGCCGTCACGGGCCTCCAGGCCGTCTCGTGGGCTGTTCTCGGCCCCGCGCCCTTCCGCGGGGACGTCGCGTCTGCGACGATGGGCGCGCAGCGGGCGACGACGCCCGCCCGTCGTGAGGAGTCCACCGTGTCCGTGCGTCTCAACCCGTACCTCGGCTTCCGCTCGGGGGCCCGCGAAGCCCTCGACTTCTACCACTCGGTGTTCCACGGCGAGCTCACGATCGGCACCTTCGGCGAAGCCGGCATGAGCCAGGACCCAGCCGATGCCGACAAGGTCATGCACGGGCAGCTCGAGGGTGAGAACGGCCTGTTGCTGATGGCCTCGGACGCGCCGACGGGCATGCAGACGCCGTCGGAGAGCACGATCTCGTTGTCGCTCAGTGGCGACGACCACGAGGCCCTGACCCGCTACTGGAACGGACTCGCCGAGGGCGCGTCGATCATCGAACCGCTCACGACGGCTCCGTGGGGCGACACCTTCGGGATGCTCACCGACCGGTTCCGGGTCACGTGGCTCGTGAACATCAGCGGCGCGGCGAGCTGACGGAGACCGGGCCGACGCTCGCCGCGATCGGCCACCGCGGCACCCAGCACCGGACACGGGCGGCGTAGCGGCGGAAGTCGTCGCCGAAGCGGGCCTCGAGGTCGGCCTCCTCGAGCGGTCGGACCACGCAGTTCCACACGATCGACCCGGCGAGCGCGTAGGCGACGACCATCCACGACCCGAGCAGCAGCCCGACGGCGACGCCTTGCGTGATGCCGGCGAGCGCCATCGGGTTGCGCACCGAGCGGTACGGGCCGGCGACGACCAAGCGGTTCGCACTGGCGGACGGCAGCGGGGTGCCAGCGCCCTTGGTCGACATCGCCGCCGCCGAAGCGATGCCGAGCGCGCTGGCAAGCGCGAGGACGACGAGCCCGACCACCAGCAGCGCGGTCACGACCGGTCCGGGCAGTGCGGGGTGCAGCCGCCAGCGGTGCTCGGCGACGGCGATGCCCACGGGGAACACCCCGAGGAACAGCCCCCAGAAGACGACGATCTGCACGGTCGTCGCCACCACGTGCCGTGACGTCGCGGCACCCGGGTCGGCGGTGCGGAACCGCAGCGGTCCGGACGTCAACCACTCGGTCGGTACCCGGCCGAGCAGGACGAGGGCGAGGGCCAGCGCGGAGCCGACGGTCGCCGCGGTCATGACGACGACGCCCCAGCCGGCCTCGCCGGTGCCGGTCGCCCAGACGGCGAGACCGGCGAGCACGAGCGCGGTCCACCCGGTGGCGATGGTCGCAGCGATCCGCCCGACCGTGCCCGCAGAGACCGCTGCGAGTGCCGAGGCCACGACGAAGAGCGGGACGTCGAAGGCCGCGACGACCAGCGGGTCCAGCGAGCCGAGCGTGAGCGTCCGGACGGTGGGGACGGTCGCGACGTTGATCCACCACGCCGCGCCGCCGAGGGCCTGCAGTGCGAAGTACCGTCGGCCCCAGGACACGTCTGCACGCTAGCAGTGGGAGACCGCGGCGGCGGGCCCGGGGCGCTTCGTGAGCAGAAATGGTCGGGTGCTGCAAGCGGACCCGACCATTCCTGCTCACGATGTGCCGGAGATCAGTCCTCGCGGTTGATCTGCCCGTCGGCGCGCGGTGCAGGTCAGGGCGTGACCATGCCGCCGTTCACGTTGAGCGTCTCGCCGACGACGTAGCTCGACTCGTCCGACGCCAGGAACACGTAGGCCGGTGCGAGTTCGGCTGGCTGTCCGGCGCGGCCCATCGGCGACTCGCTGCTGCCGAACTCGGGCAGCGTCGACGGGTCGACGCCGCCGCTCGGCTGCAGGACCGTCCACGTCGGCCCGGGAGCGACGACGTTGACGCGGATGCCGCGCTCGACGAGCAGCTGCGACAGTCCCTTCGACAGGTTGTTGATCGCGCCCTTCGACGCCGCGTAGTCGAGGCGGTCGGGAGCCGGCTTGTACGCCTCCATCGACGCCGTCGTGGTGATCGTCGCGCCGGGCTCCAGGTGCGGGAGCGCCGCCTTGACGAGGCGGAACAGCCCGAAGACGTTCACGTCGAAGGTCGCCTCGAACTGGTCGTCGGTGACGTCGAGCACGTCCGGCTGCCAGCGCTGCTTGCCGGCGACGCTCACCAGGGCGTCGAGACCGCCGAGTCCGGCGACGGCCCGGTCGACGAGCTCCTGCGCGTACGCCTTGTCACGCAGGTCGCCGGGGATCGCCACGGCGGTGCGTCCGGCGGCACGGATCTGTTCGAGGACGTGGTCGGCGTCGGACTGCTCCTCCGGCAGGTAGGCGATCGCGACGTCGGCGCCCTCGCGGGCGAACGCGATCGCGACGGCGCCGCCGATGCCGGAGTCACCGCCGGTGATCAGGGCCTTGCGGCCGGCGAGCCGGCCGGTGCCCCGGTAGCTCGTCTCGCCCAGGTCGGGGACCGGGTCCATGGCGGACTGGAGGCCCGGCTCGTCCTGCGTCTGCGGCTTCGGCGTGACGTCGGGGTAGCGGGTGCGCGGGTCACCGTGTTCGTACTGGTCGGTGGGCATGCGAGTTCCTTCCTGCTCGTGCCTCCACGGAACCCGTCCCGGCTGGACGGCGGCGGAGCGCCATCCGCCCTGCGCACCCGTCCAGGACGGCGGGGTTGCCTCGGGGGCATGAGTGACGACGACGACCAGCAGACCGAGCGCGACTTCGCCGACGCGGTGAACATGACCCCGTCGGAGCTCCGCGAGTGGCTCGACACCGACGAGTCGAAGCACGTCGGGCAGAAGCCCCCGGGCGGCGGCGAGTCCACCGGGCACGAGAGCGGGCGGCACGTCATCCGGATCCTCGAGAAGCACAAGGCGGACCGGACCGACGACGACCACGCCCACATGCGGAAGGTGGTCGGCTACGTCGCCCGGCACTCGGAACAGCGGCCGGACGGCGACGTGCACGACACCCCGTGGCGGTGGTCGCTGATGAACTGGGGCCACGACCCCGAGAAGCGCTGAGCCGCCGCAGGCTCGGAACGACGCTGAGCCGCGCGCCGGCTCGGAACAACCCCGGGCCGGCGCGCGTACCGTGACGCACCATGCCGAACCAACTCAAGAAGCCGGACATGTACGAGGAGCTCCGCAAGGAGGGCAACTCGAAGGAGAAGGCCGCGCGGATCAGCAACGCCGCAGCGGCCCGCGGCGAGAAGGCCGTCGGGAAGAAGGGCGGCGAGTCCGGCTCCTACGACGACTGGACCGTCGCCGACCTCCGGAAGCGGGCGAAGGAGCTCGGCCTGACCGGGTACTCGTCGAAGCGCAAGGCCGAGCTCGTCGAGGCGCTCCGGGATCACTGACCGAGGTCGGCGACCGCGTCGATGCCCTCGGCGATCTCCGCCGCGTGCGTGTGGTGCAGGTAGTGCCCGCCGTCGAGCAGGACGACCTGGCCGTCGGTTACCGAAGCCGCCTGCTCACGGTGCAGGCGCTCCCACCCCGGCACCTCCGGGTCGTCGCCCACGACGAACAGGCGGACCGGCAGATCGGCCGGGAACGCGAGGCTGCGGGCGTGCCGGAAGTTCGCGCCGAGGTGCTCGTACTCGTCCAGGTACGTCGCGCGCATGCTGGTGCGGTGTGACAGCAGGGACATCTGCTCCTTCTGCGCATCGGTGTAGGGCAGCCCGGCATACGCGTCGCCGGACACGGCAGTGAGCACGCGGGCGAGCCCGGTGGCCTTCACGAAGCGGAACAGGCCAGACCCGACGGCTTCGTCGATGCCGGGCTGCGTCGGCACGCTGCTGTCGATGCCGACGAACGCCTGCACCTCGTCCGGGTACGTGTTCGTGTACTCGAGCGCGTAGATCCCGGCGACCGAGTGCCCCGCGAGCACGTACCGGTCGATGCCGAGGGCCGACAGCGCCTGGTGCACCTCGTCGACGATGTTCGCGCTGGTCCGTGGCCGGTCGGTGCCGTCGCTCAGGCCGTACCCGAGCGGCTCGACGACCACCACCCGGTGCGTGTCCTGCAACCGGTCGACGAGCGGGGCGAAGTCGATCACGGGGGATGCCGTGCCGAAGCCGGGCAGCAGCACGACGGTCGACGCGCCGGACCCGGTGACGGCGACGTTCACCCGGCCTCCGGTGACGGGGACGAGTTCGCCGTACGGGCGGATGTCGTCCCGTTCCGCCGCCGTCGCGATCGCGTCGTAGGTGGCCGTGCCGCCGAGCGTCAGGGCGCCGAGGCCGACGAGTCCGACGAGCGAGAACCCGATGATCCGGAGCGGGCGACGGCGTCGGCGTGCAGGGCGGACCGGGGTGCTGGTAGGGGTGGCCGTGGGGTGGTGCATGTCCATGCCTGCACGCTAGGTCGGGCTCGGACCGCCGCACATCGGAGCACGGTACCGACGTGCCTCGCCAGTGTCGTACCGCGGGCTGACGTCGGCCGACATCGGCACCGGCTCGGCATGGGGGAGAATGGCCGGGTGAACGAGACGGGCATGCCGCGCTTCCGACGGATCTGGTCGACCGTGCAGGTCGGCGTGCTGGCGATCGCCGTTGCCTTCTGCATCGTGATGCTCGTCATCGGGCAGGGGAAGCTCGACCGCGTCTACGCCGTCGCCGCGATCTTCTTCGGCCTGGCGCTCGTCGGGCACAGCACGTACCTCTGGCTCCTCGCCCGGAACGCCCGCACCGGCCGCTGAACCGAGGGGGCCGACGCTTCGTCTCCGGTCTCGGCTCGGCTCCGGCTACACGCCGAAGCGCAGCGCCAGCGGCACGAGCAGTCCGGCCACCCAGACGAGGACCATCACGAGCGCACCGATCGCGATGAACCGACGGCGACGACGCAGCTTCGGACTCCGCTCCTCGCCCCACATCTGTGCACGGACCAGCACCCGGTTCGCCTGCTCGACGACCTTGCGGACCTCGGGGTCGTCCAGCTCGAGGGCACCGGACCGGGCGTGTTCGGCGATGACCGTGGCTTCGTCGACGGTCAGGTCGTCCTTGCGCATGCTCCATCCTCGCACCGGGGCGAGGGGTACGGCCCGTCTGTGCGGGAACGGACCAGCAGGCGCGTACCAAGGACGCATGGGACATCGGTACCGCGGGAAGATCGTCGTCGTCACCGGAGCATCGAGCGGCATCGGGAGGGCCGCGGCGCACGAGTTCGCCCGACAGGGTGCCACGCTCGTGCTCGCCGCACGCGGCCACGACTCCCTCGAGGCCGCCGCCGCCGAGTGCCGCGCACTCGGGGCCGACGCGGTCGCGATCCCGACGGACGTCGCCGACGAGCACCAGGTCAAGGACCTCATCGGCACGGTGACGAGTCGGCACGGGAGGATCGACGTCTTCGTCGGCAACGCGGCCCTGTTCGTCTACGGCCTGTTCGAGCAGACCCCCACCGAGGCGTTCAAGCGGGTCGTCGACACGAACCTCTACGGCCACCTCAACGCGATCACGCACCTGCTCCCGCACTGGAAGCAGCGCGGCACGGGCACGTACGTGCTCGTCGGCTCGATCCAGTCGCTGCTGTCCGCGCCCTACCAGTCGGCCTACGTGACGAGCAAGCACGCGGCGCTCGGCCTGGTCGACGTCCTCGGTGACGAGTTCGCGCACACCGGCATCCGCTTCACCACGCTGCTGCCGTCGACGATCGACACCCCGATCTACCAGAACGGCGCCAACTACACCGACAAGAACTCGCACCCGCTGCCGCCGACGGTCTCGGTCGAGCGCGCGGGTCGTGCCGTCGTGACCGCCGCCACGCACCCGAAGCGGTACCGCTACGTCGGCCGCATCCAGGCGTCGCTCGTCCCGCTGCAGTACGTGTTCCCGGGGCTGTTCCACAAGATCACGAAGCCGATGGTCGAGACCTTCGCGCTGCGCGGGAAGGGCGACCCCACCGACGGCAACCTCTACGCCCCGGCGGACGCCGGCAACGCCACGAACGGCGGCTGGGTCGCGAAGCGACGGCGTGTCACGCGCCCGCTCGTGTGGCTCGGCGCGGCTGCGGCGGTCGGGGCGGTCGTGCTCGGCCGTGCACGGCGGTAGCCCCACCGGAACGGCGGACGGGAGGCTCGTGGCGACGCTGCCACGGGCCTCCCGTCCCTCGTCGGAACGCTAGAAGAGCTTCGCGCTCGCGCGGCGTGCGCCCTCGCCGAGCGACTCGAGCTTCGCCGCGGCGATCTGCGGGTGGATGCGGCCGCCCAGGCCGCAGTCGGTGCCGGCGATGACGCGCTCGCGCCCGACGACCGAGGCGAACCGCTCGATGCGCTGCGCGACCAGGTCGGGGTGCTCGACGACGTTCGTGGCGTGGCCGACGACGCCGGGGACGATCACCTTGCCGTCGGGAAGCGTGACGTCCTGCCACACGGTCCACTCGTGTTCGTGGCGGGCGTTCGCGGCCTCGAACGAGTACGCGCCGGCATCGATGTCGAGCATCAGGTCGACGATGTGGCGGAGCTCGATGTCGGTGGTGTGCGGACCGTGCCACGAGCCCCAGCACAGGTGGAAGCGGACACGGCTGGTGTCGAGCCCCTCGAGCGCGTGGTTGAGCGCCTCGACGCGGATGCGGGTGAAGGCGCGGTAGTCCTCGAGGCTCGGTTCCGGGTTGATCTGGTCCCAGTTCTCGGCGATCGAGGGGTCGTCGATCTGCAGCACGAGGCCCGCGTCGAGGATGATCCGGTACTCCTCGCGCAGGGCGTCGGCCCAGGCCCAGATGTGCTCTTCGTCGGTGGCGTAGTACTCGTTCGCGACCCGGGCGGCGGAGCCGGGGGAGAGCGCGGTGATGAAGCCGTTCTCGGCACCGGCGGCCTCGACCGCGTGCTTGAGGTTGTGGGCGTCGGTGCGTGCGGCCTCGTGCCCGGTGTAGGCGATCGGGCCGGTCGTGGTGGGGAAGGCGGTGGCGTTCTTGCCGGTACCGATGCCCGACGCCGGGTCGGTGTAGGCCTCGCGGAAGATCGTCCAGTCGCGACGGTCCGGGAAGCTGGTCAGCTGCACGTTGCCCGGGCTCGAGCGGACCGGCTCCTGCGTGAAGATGTCGGCGTCCGTGAGCGAGAGTCCGCTGACGCGCTGGAACGAGTAGCCCCACCACGCGCCGTAGTCGACGCTGTTCGACATCGCCTTGCCGAACTCGCCGTCACCCGGCTGCGTGATGCCGAGGGCCGTCTGGCGGGCGACGACGTCGTCGACGGCCGCGCTCGTCATCGCGCGGACCTCGTCGGTGGTCTCGAGCGTGAAGCCGTCGGCGCCCACGGGGCGAGCGGCGTTCGCGGCGATGAGCTCCGGCGTGCGCGGGAGCGACCCGGCGGTGGTGGCCTGGACGTGGTCGCTGTTCTCGAAGGGCATCGGCCCAATGTGCCACGGGGCGCCTCCGAGCTGGGCTCCGTTACGCGGCACGACGCGAGCCGGGGACAATGGAACCCCTATGCCCAGCGCACGCCCGACCTCCCGCATCCCGCTCAACACCCTCGCCGCACCGTTCGGCCTGGCCGGCTTCGCGGAGACGTGGTCGTACGCGGCACCCGTCCTCGGCGTGCCGCCCGTCGTCCCGCAGGTGTTCTGGGTGGTCGCGGCGGTGGCCTGGTCGTGGTTGCTCGGCGCGCACGTCCTGCGGGGCGTCCGGGTCGACGAACGCCTGGTCGACCAGCTCCGCCACCCGGCGCAGGGCCCGATCGCCGCCCTGGTCCCCGCGACGGCGATGCTCCTCGGCGTCGACCTCGCGCGGTTCTGGGAGATCGGGGGACAGGTCCTCGTGGTGCTCGCGGTGGCGGTCGCCGCCGGGTTCGCGGCGTGGTTGCTGAGCACGTGGTTCGAGGGGCGCCTGACCCTGGAGGCCGTGCACGGCGGTTACCTGCTGCCGACGGTCGCCGCGGCCCTCGTCGCTTCCGTCGCCACGCACGAGGTCGGTGTGGGCTGGCTGTCCTGGGCGTGCTTCGGC
The DNA here is from genome assembly GCF_003752345.1 of Curtobacterium sp. PhB170. Lineage (NCBI taxonomy): Bacteria > Bacillati > Actinomycetota > Actinomycetes > Micrococcales > Microbacteriaceae > Curtobacterium > Curtobacterium sp. PhB170. The sequence continues at coordinate 151,691 of NZ_RJUM01000012.1, read as the reverse complement.
GTCGGCGTGTTCTTCTGGGGCGTGATGACCGGACTGCTCCTCATCCGGTTGTCGTTCCGCCCCGCACTGCCCGACCCGCTCGTCCCCACGATGGCGATCCTCGTGGCTCCGCCCGCGGTGGCGACGGTGTCCCTGTTCGCGCTCACCGACGACGCCCGAACCCTGCCCGTGCAGGCCATCGCGGGCCTCGGGGTCCTCATGCTCCTCGTGCAGCTCGCCCTGCTGCCCCGGTACGTCCGGCTCGGGTTCTCGCTCGGGTTCTGGTCGTTCGTGTTCCCGGCTGCGGCGGTCGCGACGGCGGCGATCGAGTGGTTCCGGGTGCTCGACCTGCCGGTGGCGTGGGTGCCCACGACCGTGCTGCTCGTGCTGCTCACCCTGCTCGTCGTCGTGGTCGGGGTGCGGTCGCTGAGCCTGGCCGCGCGGCACCTGCTCGGGCAGGCCGAGTCGGTGCTGCACGCCGCCGACGACGAGGACGCGGCACCCGCGACGCACTGACGTGGCGCGGTGCGTCAGCACCCGTTCTGCGACGAACCACGCGTCGAGCGACTCGTGGTTCGTCGCAAAACGGGTGCGCGATCCGCGCGGGTCAGGCGCTGACGGTCTCGTCCGCCGTCAGCACCGGGGCGATCGTCCCCGTCCGGGCGCCCTCGTACGCCGCCAGGATCATGCCGAGCACCGCGATGCCCTCGCGCTCCGTGTGGATCGGCCGCGTGCCGTCGCGCAGGCACGCCCCGAACGCGCCGATCTCGGCCGCGAAGGTGTCGACCTCGTCGAAGGTGACCGACTCGCTCGTGCCGTCGCGCAGGTCCCACCGCAGCGTGGTGCCGTCGCTCGTCAGGGCGCCGTGTTCGCCGACGACGCTGAACCGCTCGGTGCCGGCGGCCGGGTCGTACGCCCAGCTCGTCACGAGCTGGCCCACGGCGCCGTTGTCGAAGCGGAACAGGGCCTGCGCCGAGTCCTCGCCCTCCATGAACGCCAGCCGGTGCGTGGACAGCATCGCGGTGGCCTGCACGGGGACGCCACCGGCCAGGTGCATGAGCAGGTAGCTCGGGTGGTAGCCGGTGTCGATGAGCTCACCGCCGCCGCTCGTCGACGCGTGGGCACGCCACCCCATGTTCGACGGGTCGAACTCGTTGCGGAACGAGTCGGTGGTGCGGACCTCGTAGACCGTGCCGAGCGCCCCGCCGTCGATGAGTTCCTTGGCCTTGGCGACCGCGGGCATGAACAGCTGGTTGTGCGCGCACATCAGGGTGATGCCGGACTCGGACACCGCGCGCTGCACGTCGGCGGCCTCGTCGGGGCTCAGGCACAGCGGCTTCTCGCACAGCACGTGCTTGCCCGCCTTCGCCGCGGCGACGATGGCATCGCGGTGCAGGTGGTGCGGCAGGCAGATGTCGACGGCGTCGATGTCCGCCTGCTCGAGCATGGCGAGGTAGTCGGTGAAGAACGGGACGCCGAGCTCCGCCCCGCGTTCCTCGGCCGTGGCCGCGAACGCGTCGGCGACCGCGGCGATGCGGATCGTGTCGGGGTGCTCGGCGTACCCGGCGATGTGCGCGGACGCGATGCCGCCCCCGCCGATGAGGCCGACGCGGATGATGTCGCTGGACATGGTGACTCCTGTGGTTGGTTCGAGGTGCTGGACTGCTGGGACGGTCAGGCGGGTGCGCCGACGAGGGCGTCGCTCGTCGCAGGCTGGCCCGCGGCGTCGTTCGCGGCGACCACCAGGCGGGTGAGCTCGACGGCGCGGGCGAGGTTGTCGTCGGCACGCGTGTCGGCGGCGATGTGGTCCACCCACTGACCGAAGGCGTCCTGGGCGTCGGCGGGGACGTCGAGGGTGACCGGCCCCTCGCCGTAGGCCGGTCCGCCGGCGGTGAGCCGGGCCTCCTGGTCGGAGTAGGCGAGCCAGCCCCGGGTGCCGGCCACGTCGATCGTGAACGGTGTGCCCGCGACGAAGCCGGCTTCGATGACGCCGATCGCCTGCGAGGCGTAGCCGACGGTGACCACGGCGTGGTCCTCGACCGCGCGGCCGGTGTAGGAGCGGTAGACGGCCTCGACGGTGTCGGGGCGGGCGCCGAGGAACAGCTGCGTCAGGTAGACGGGGTGGCAGCCGAGGTCGGTGAGGGCGCCGCCGATCGCCGTCGCCGGGTCGAAGAAGCGCTCCGGCAGCCACGGTGCGACGGCACCGTCGTGCGAGAGTCGGACGCGGGAGTACGTGACGTCGCCGAGGCGGCCCGCGTCGAGCTCGCGCCGGATCGCGGCCGTGTAGCCGTGGTAGAGCCGCGGGAGCGAGACCACGAGGGTGACCCCGGCGGCATCGCAGGCGGCGATGACCGCGTCGCACTCCTCGACGGTGGGGGCGAGGAGCTTCTCGGTGAAGACGTGCTTGCCGGCCGCTGCCGCGCGCTCGATCACGTCGCGGTGGACGTCGGTCGAGGTCGTGATGGTGACGGCGTCGACGTCGGTGCGGGCGAGCAGCGCATCGAGGTCGTCGGTGTACTCGACGCCGAACCGTTCGGCGCCGGCTCGGCCGCGCTCGGTGTCGTCGTCCCAGACGGCCACGAGCTCGGTGCCGGGGTGGTCGACGGTCTGCTGTGCGTAGTCGCCGGCGTGGACGTGCCAGAAGCCGAGGACGGCGACGCGCAAGGGGGTGGAGGGCATGTGTCGGTGGTTCCTTTCGTGGGGGACGACCAGAGCGGTCCCGCTCAGATCTGGACCTTGTCGTAGTCCTTCGGCAACTTGAACGGCGAGTAGGTCTGCATCATCGGGTCGACGCGGTTCTGCGCCCGCTCGACGGCTTCCTGCGGACTCGCGGTGCCGAGCAGGACGCTCGACCGCGCGTCGGCGAGGGAGTCCCACCACGCGCCGCCGACGGGCAGCGGCGGGCGGCAGGTGGACGCGCCGATCGACTCGGTGAAGAAGCGGATCGACTTCGCGGAGCCCTTCGGGTCCTTCAGCGCCGCGATGTTCGACGGCACGCTGGTGGCCGGCACCATGTAGGTCTCCTGGCCCTGCTTGCTCGTGAAGTACTTCATGAGCTCCCACACGGCCTTGTTCTTCTTCGAGCCCTTCGGCACGCACAGCGCGAAGCCACCGGACCACGTGTACTTGTCGCCGCCGTCCTGCTGGGTCGGCAGGTACGCGGTGCCCCAGTCGAGGTCCTTCGGGCCGTAGTTGTCGAAGGTCTGGATGGTGGAGGGGACGCTGACCATGAACGCCATCCGGTCTGCCATGAACGCGGTCTGTCCCGGCGGGTGCCCGGTCGGCTCGTAGGTCGCGATGAAGGTGTCGGCGTCCTTGTAGCCGTACCGCTTCGCCCAGTCCTCGTAGAACTCGAAGATGCTGCGGACGCTCTTCGAGTCCATCGTCATCTTCGAGTCCTGCTGGTCGAAGTACGACGCACCGAGGCCGAGCCCCCACGTGAACGGCCAGCCTTCGCCGTACCAGGGGAGCAGTCCCATGTGGGTGTAGTTGCCACCGGACTTCTTCGTGATGCGTTCGCTGACGTCCCACATCCGGTCCATGCTCACCGGGCCGTTGTGCTCCCAGTCGAACTCGTCCGGGTCGATCCCGGCGCCGGTGAGCATCTTCCGGTTCACGAACATGCCGCGGGCGTCGGTGTCGTGGGGGAGACCGTAGGTCTTGCCCTGGTAGCTGACCTCGCCGATCGTGAACCCGAGCCACTGCGCCAGGAACTCGTCCTTCGGCTGGTCCTCGAACTCCTCGATCATGTCGTCGATCGGTTCGATGAGCCCGATCGCCGCGTACTGCGCCGCGCTGAACCGGTCGAGGAGCCACAGGTCGGGGGCGGTGCCGCCGCGCACGGCGGTGATGATGCTCGTGGCGTCGCCGGTGCCCTGCGACGGCACGACGTTGACCTTGACGTCGACCTCGGGGTGGATCTCGTTGAAGTCCTTGATCACCTTCGTCTGGAACGGCACGAACGTACCGGTGACACCCCAGATCGTGACCTGGTTCGGGTTGCTCCGGCCGCTCGAGCCGGAGGCGCACGATGCGGCGAGGAGCGCGAGCGCCCCCGCACCGCCGGTCGCGGCCGCACCGCGCAGGAACGTTCGTCGGTCGAATGCGCTGCTCACTTGAAGCTCCCGATCTGGACGCCCTTGATGAACGTCCGCTGGAACACGAAGAACAGGACCACGAGCGGCAGGATGATGAGCACCGATGCCGCCATCAGCTGGTTGAACTGGAAGTCCTGTGAGTTGTTGAGTCGGAAGATCTGCAGCCCGATGGACAGCGTCTGCACGTTCTCGTCCTGCAGGTAGATGAGCGGCCCGAGGAAGTCGTTCCAGGCACCCACCGCCGCGAAGATCCCGACCGTGACGAGCGCCGCCTTGGCCTGCGGGAAGACGATCCGCCAGAGGATGCCCCACTCGGAGGCGCCGTCCATCCGCGCCGCGTTGAGCAGGTCCTTCGGGATCTGCAGCAGGAACTGGCGGAGCAGGAACACGTAGAACGCGGACCCGAACAGACTCGGCACGATCAGGGGCAGGAAGGTGTTGATCCAGCCGAGTCGGGCGTACAGGTCGAACATCGGGATGAGCGTGACGGGGAACGGGATGAACAGCGTGGCGAGCACGACGTAGAACACCTTGTCGCGGCCGCGCCACTCGAGGCACGAGAACCCGTACGCGATCACGAGGTTCGACACCATCGAGAAGAGCGTCACGCAGACCGTGATGATGAGCGTGTTCCGGAAGAACGTGAAGAACGGCATCGCGTCGATCGCCTTGCCGAAGTTCGACCAGTCGAGCCACTGCGGGAACCAGGTGGGCGGGAAGGCACCGAGTTCGGAGTTGCCCTTCAGCGCCGAGATGACCATCCAGTAGATGGGGATGAGGAACAGCAGGCTCATCGCGATGAGGAGCACGCGGGCGAGGACGGACGACCACGGCGAGCGGATCGAGCCGTCGGCGTTCCGGGAGCGGTCGTCGGCCCCCTTGCGACCGCGGGGCCGGACGGACTCGATCGACGAGGTGACGGTGTCGCGGTCCGGGTGTCGTTCAGTGCGCAGTGTCATCGGTCACTCCCCGGTCACGTCGTAGTTGACGAAGCGCTTGGACAGCCAGTACACGAGCCCGGACAGGATCATGCCGGCCAGGAACAGCAGCACGGCCATGGCGCTGGCGAACCCGAGCTGCGCGTAGCTGAACGCGTTCTTGTAGAGGTAGAGCATGTAGAACAAGGTCCCGTTGTCCGGGCTGCCGAGTCCTCCGGTGCCGGACGAGATCACGTACGCCTCGGTGAAGACCTGCAGGCCGTTGCTGATGCCGGTGATCAGGTTGAACAGGATCACGGGGGAGAGCAGCGGCAGCGTCAGCGCGAAGAACTGCCGGAGCGGTCCAGCCCCGTCCACGCGGGCGGCTTCGTACAGGGTCTTCGGGATCCCGCGCAGCCCGGCGAGGAAGATCAGTGCCGCGTTGCCGGCACCCATCTGCGCGAGTGCGACGATGACGAGCTTCGCCGTGGTCGGGTCGCCGAGCAGGTTCGTCGCCGGGATGCCGACGAGCTTCATGACCTGGTTGACGAGGCCGGTCTGCGGGTTGACGAGCACCACGAAGATGAACGCCAGCGCGAAGGTCGGGATGAGCGACGGGATGTAGAGGGCGGTCCGGTACCAGCCGATCTCGCGGACGTCCTGGTTCATCGCGATGGCGATCACGATGGCGATGACGATCCCGACGGGCACCGCGATGACGGCGTAGAACAGGGTGTTGCCGACCGCGGTGTGCACGAGCGGGTCGATGAACGCGGCGACGTAGTTGGCGAACCCGACCCAGGTGATGTCGGCCATGCCCGAGTACCGGGTCAGGCTGATCGCGAACGAGTAGATCAGGGGGTAGGCGATGAACACCAGCACGCCGAGGATCCACGGCGAGATGAACGCGATGCCGACGCGCAGCCGGCGCTTCTCGGCCGGGGTCCACGGATGCTTCTCGCGTGGTCGTCGACGGACCGCGACATCACCGCCCGTGCGCGTCCGTGGTGGTGCAGTGGTTCCGGATCGTGCGGTCGTCGTCACGAGCGTCCCTTCCGACCCCGTGCCACGCCGGTGTGGCACGGGCGAATCCGTCGTCGGACGGGCGAACCGATCGCACCGTCGCGGTTTCAATCCAATTGATTGACAAATTCGTATGACCAGAGATGCTAGGGACCATGTCCGAGCCGCGTCAACCCCTTCCTGACACCGTGGTGCAGGGCAGAACGGGCGGCACGAACCTCGTGCGCGTCGGGGTGCAGAACCGTGCGCTGGTGCTCGATCTCGTCCGTCGCCGGGGACCGTTCGCCCGCGCCGAGCTGATGCGTGCGACCGGACTCAGCGCGCAGACGGTGTCGAACATCGCGGCCGGACTCGTGGCAGCGGGACTCGTGCGCGAAGCACCGGGCGGCGGACGACGACTCGAGGTCGTCGCTGGGTCGCGGTCGGCGATCGGGGTCCACCTCGACCCGGCGCACCTCGTCGTCGTGCGCACCGACCTGACCGGAGCCGTGCTGGCCGTCGAGCACGTCGACCTGGACGCGACGGACGACCCGGCGCGGACGCTCGACACGATGGCGGCGGCGGTGCACCGGGTCCGCGGCGACGGCAGTCGGGCCCGCTCGCGCACGGGCGTGCCCGCCCCTGCCGGCATCGGCCTCGCCGTCCCCGGCTCGATCGACCCCGACGGCGTCCGGATGGGCACCCCCGCGCAGTTGCCCGCCTGGTGGTCGCTGCCGGTCACCGACGAGCTCGCCGCCCGGGCGGGGCTGCCCGTGCGGCTCGAGAAGGACGGCGTCGCGAGCGCCCTCGGCGAGGTCTGGTCCGCTGCCGGTGCCGACGACCTGGTCTCCGTGTTCCTCGGCCACGGCATCAGCGCCGCGACGGTCGCCGCGGGCGAGGTGGTCCGCGGCGCGACCGGCAACGCCGGCGAGTTCGGTGGCATGCCCGTCGAGGCGCACGGCCGCTGGACCGAGGTCTGGGAAGCCTGCCAGCCCCTGCAGCAGGTCCGGCGCGGGATCGATGCCGGGCTGCTCCCCAGGGGCATCCCGCTCGACCGCGCCAGCGACGTCCGGCACGCGTTCGAGCGGCTCTGCGCGACGCCGTCCGCGGCGCCGCTGGTCGCCGAGGCCGGCGCCGCCCTCGGATCCGCGCTCGCCCACGTCGTCGAGCTGCTCGACGTGCCACGCGTCGTGATCGGTGGCAGCGCGGCCCTCGCCGGCGGCGACGTCTTCATCGCGGCCGTCCGTGAGCGGCTCGCGGTCCGCCTGCCGAACGGGCCGTTCCCGACGGTCGCGGCGACCGCCTTCGGCGAGGCCTCGGTGGCCCGTGGCGCCGCCTGCGCGGTGCTGCAGGCCGACCTCGCCGTGCCTGCCCCCGTCGGCCGCGGCGCCGGCGTCGCTACGGGGCGTCGACCGGGAGGCCCGGTGCACGTCCGCAGCATCGCCCACCCCTGGTGAGCGGGAGGGTCCAGGGCGTCGGGTCGGCCGTGCGCGTGACGTCGCGCGACGGGGACGTCGCGTTCGCGGCCCGGGCGTCGTAGCGTCGGGGGCATGAGCACGACGACGCCGACCGCACCCGAATCCGCCACCGAGTGGGCGGCCTGGCACGACGCCCACGAACGAGCCCGGGCGAGCGAGCACGGCTTCCTCGCCATCACGAGCATCCGGTGGCTGACGAGCACGCCCGAGCGGTTCGACGACGCCCCGGGCACCTGGTCGACGGGCGAGGACGGCCCCGTCGTCGAGCTCGCGGACGGCGAGACCATCACGGTCGACGGGCAGCCGGTCACCGGCACCCACCGCTTCGGACCACTGCCCGAGCGCTCGAGCACGAACGTCGTGTGGCAGGACGGCGACGAGACCGTCGTGATCGAGGTCGCCCGTCGTGGCGGCAGTGACGTCATCCGGCCCCGGCACCCGGGCAACCCGACCCGGACCGAGTACCCCGGCACCCCGACGTACGAGCCGTCGGACCGGTTCGTCGTCGACGCGCACTTCGAACCGTTCGACGAACCGCGCGAGGTCACCGTCGGCTCGGTCGTCGACGGGCTGCAGCACGTGTACTCGGCGCCGGGCGTGCTCACCTTCGACCTCGACGGGCCGCGGTCGCTGCTCGCGTTCAACGGGCACGGCGACGGTCTGCACGTCCTGTTCACCGACCGCACCAGCGGCGTGACGACGTACGCCGCGAACCGGAGCCTGGACATCGCCGCACCGGACGCCTCCGGGGCGACCCGGATCGACTTCAACCGCGCCACGAACCTGCCGTGCGCGTACACCGCGCACGCGACCTGCCCGCTGCCGCCGGCCGAGAACCGGCTCGACGTCGCGGTCGAGGCGGGGGAGCGGCTGCCCGCCTGAGCAGTGTCGCTGGGGCAGCGCCGCCGCCCGGTCGTCGTGAGCGGGCCGACGCGGAACGACGTCCTCGATGTCGTACGACGTCGAGGACGTCGTCCGTTGCGCGCGCGGGTCGTTGCAGCCGCGCCGAAGCGACAGGGCCGATGTCGTGCGACGTCCACGGTGTCGTTCGGCGTCGGTGGAGGGAGCACGCCTCAGCTGAGGGGAACGCGCTGCCAGGTGCTCGTTGCCCGCCACGCCCGCGCATCGAACGCGAACACGCTGCCCATGCCGGGTTGGTCGAGCACGCGCGACACCGGCGCTCCGGTCAGCTCGGCGAGGAGCAGCGCCCCGACGGCACCGTGGGACACGATGGTCGCGTCGCCCGCCGCTGTGAGCCGCCGGACCGCTCCGACGATGCGGGCCTGGGCGTCGACGGCCCGCTCCCATCCGCGGACCGATCGGGTCGGTTCTGCGAAGAACCGGTCGACGACACCCTCGAACTCGGTCGGCGGCAGGTAGCCCGTCGCGCTGCGGTCGACCTCGCCGAGCAGGGGATCCTGCGCGGGCACGAGCCCGACCGCGGCCCCGAGCAGCTCGGCGGTCTCGACGGCCTTGCGCTCCGTGCTCGACACGAGTGTCCGGACGCCCGGATCCCAGGCCAGCGGACCCGACCGCGCTGCGCGTGCGCGTCCCGCGGCGGAGAGCCCCCACGACTCGATCGGCTCGGCGGGTTCCACGACGACCTCGGCGTGGCTCAGGAAGTACGAGACCATCCGGCGATCCTGGCACGGACCGGGGTGGTGCGCGCGTCGGGGGCCCGCCGTAGGGTGAGCGCGTGGAGTTCCCGGGGGAGGCGGCCGGCGCGCGTGACGCGTCGACCTCTCCGGGGTCACCCCGGGGCACGCAGGACCAGCAGGACGACACGCCCCGAGCAGGCGAGCGCGCTCCGCGCGCGACGCTGCACGGAGGCACCGACAGGTCCTCCGGGAACCCCACGCCCCGCTCCGTCGTCACCGCGGCGCTGGCCGATGCGTTCCTGACGGCCGAACGGTGGGCGGCGGACGAGCTGGCGGCCGCCGGGTACGTGGTCGTCGGCGTCGAGCGCGCGTACGTCGGGCTCGCGGTCGCCGCTGCGCTCGAGGCGTACCCCCGGCCACCGGTGGACGCTCCGCGCCAGCTCGCCGCCGTGCTCGCCGTCGCACCCCGGCTCGTGGCGCTGCACCGGTCGCGCGAAGACCGCCGGCCGGTCCGTGTGCTCGTGCGCCGAGCCACCGCGGTGCGTGCCCGTCCGGAGACCGCGAGCCCGTTGCTCGTCGACACCCTGCCCGAGCTCGCCCGGGAACTCGACCTCACCGTCGGCCGGCTGCTCTGGCTCGCCGACACCCGCGCGTGGAACCGTCGCTCCGGGCCCTCGAGCCCGCTCCACCACTACCGGCACGAGTGGATCACCCGACCCGGTCGAGCACCGCGCCTGCTCGAGAAGCCGATGGACATGCTCCGCCGCACGCAACGGACGATCCTCGACGAACTCCTGACGATGCTGCCCGTGCACGACGCCGCGCACGGGTTCGAGGCCGGGCGGAGCGTCGTCACGGGAGCGGCCGTGCACACCGGCCAGCAGGTGGTGGTCACCGCCGACCTCACGTCGTTCTTCGCGAGCGTCAGCGCCCCGACGGTCTACGGTGTCTTCCGGGCCGCTGGGTTCGCTGAACCGCTCGCGCACGTGCTGACCGGCCTCTGCACCCACCGGGTGCCGGTGCACGTGCTCAGCGCGATGCCCGCCGGTGGCTCGCCGGAGGAGCGCCACGCGCTCCGCCAGGCGCTGGCGACGGCGCACCTGCCCCAGGGCGCACCGACGTCGCCCGCGCTGGCGAACACCTCGCTCCGGCACCTCGACGCCCGGCTGGCCGGGTGGGCCGGCGCCGTCGACGCGGTGTACACCCGCTACGCCGACGACCTGACGTTCAGCGGGGGCGACCAGCTCGCCGCGCGACCGGACGCGTTCCTGCGGGGCGTCGACCGGATCGTGACCGAGCAGGGGCACCGCCTCAACCCGTCGAAGACCCGGGTGCGGCGCCGCGGGGACCAGCAGTCGGTCACGGGCGTCGTCGTCAACGAGCGGACCTCGCCCGGGCGCCGCGAGGTCGACCGGCTGCACGCCGTCCTGCACAACGCCGTGGTGCACGGGCCGGCCTCCCAGAACCGCGCGGGACACCCCGAGTTCCGGGCGCACCTGCTCGGGCGCATCGGGTGGGTCGAGCAGGTCAACCCGGGCCGGGCCCGACGGCTCCGCGAGGAGTTCGCGCGCATCGTGTGGTGAGGCCGTCCGCGCACCGTGTGACGTCCGGTTGCGCTCGGTTGCCCCGCGTTGCGTCGCCCTGCCGATCGCCGCGCGCACCTGGGTAGCGTGCCGCCATGTGTCCGAGTGAGCTTCCGGCCGACGACCGCTACGACGCGCTGATCGCGCCGCTCCGGCCGGTCATCGAGCGGATCGGTCTCGACGCCCGCCAACGGGAACGTGAGGAGCGTCTCGCCACGGACCAGCTCGGCTGGCTCGTCGACGCCGGCTTCGCACGGTGGCGGACGCCGGTCGCGTGGGGCGGGGTCGGTGCCCGTCTGTCCGACGTGTTCCGGGCGATCGCCGAGATCGCCGAGGTCGACCCGAGCCTGGCGCACGTGTGGCGGAACCACTTCTCGTTCGTCGAGGACCGCGCGCACGCCGAGGGCACCGCGTTCGACCGTGCGATCGTCACGCGGCTCGGCGACGGCGAGTTCGTCGGCGGCGGGTGGAGCGAGTCGCCGAACACGACCGGGGTCGACCTCACCACGCGCATCGTCCGTGACCCGGACGGGTCCTGGCGGTTGACCGGTCGGAAGTTCTACTCGACGGGCAGCGTGTACGCCCGGTGGATCACGGTGCTGGCGGTCGACGACACCGGCGCGAAGTCCGTCGCGCTCGTCGACGCTTCCGACCCCGGTGTGCTGATCGGCGACGACTGGGACGGCTTCGGCCAGCGGATCACCGGCAGCGGGAGCGTGACCTACACCGACGTGCCGGTGCCCGACGAGCGGGTGCTGCCGTACGCGACCCGGTACCCGTACCAGGAGCAGTACTACCAGACGGTGATGCACGCGATCCTGGTCGGCATCGGCCGCGCTGCCCTGCGCGAGGGCGTCGAGGCGCTGCGGTCCCGGGCGCGCGGACACCACAACGGCACCGCGGCGGATCCGACCCACGATCCGGAGCTGCTGGGCGTGATCGGCACCGTCGATGCCCGGGTGCACGCCGCCGACGCCGCGTTCGCCGCGAGCCTCGGCCCGGTGGACGCGGCTGTCGACCGGCACACAGCCCTGCGTGCGACCGGTGCGGACCCGTCGACGGACCCGACGCTGCGTGCGGCGCTCGAGCGCAGCTGGGTCGCGGTGGCGCGCGCCCAGACCATCGTCACGGACGCCGTGCTCGACGCGACGACGCTCGTGTTCGACGCGCTCGGGTCCTCGGGGACGTTCCGCTCGCTCGGCCTCGACCGGCACTGGCGGAACGCCCGCACCCTGGCGTCGCACAACCCGCGCGTGCACAAGCGCCGCATCGTCGCCGACCTGCTCGTCAACGGTGCGAGTCCACTCGACCGCTGACGGCAGACCGCTGAGCGCTCCGCCGTAACGGACCGTCACGGGGCGCAACCCGCCGACACCTGCGTGCAGCGTGCCGAGGTGAGCACCTACGGTCGGTGCACCGGCTCGCCACGGACGCTGGGGAGGTGACCGTGGCGGGCCGTTCTGCGCACCTCGAACGGGAGGACCACCGTGACCACCGCGCCCAGCGCCCCCGCACCGCTCATCGTCGCCGTGCCCGACGCGGACCTCGCAGCGGCGGCCGCCACACCCGGCGGCATCGCCCGACTCGCGGTCCGCATCGTCGGTTCCGGAGCCGCCGTCGTGGCGATCGGCACCGATCGCCTCGACGCGGCGACGAGCACCGGCCACCGACTCGACCCGACGACCGCGGCGCTTACCCTCGGCCGTGCCCTGCCGGAGCACGGGTTCCTCGTCGCCGTGGCACCGACCCGCGAGCACCCGTACAACGTCGCGCGTCGGGTGCTCTCGCTCGACCACGTCCTGGACGGCCGGGTGGGCATCGTCGTCGGCGCCCGGGACCACGGCGCACCGAGCACCGGAGCCCCGAGCACCGGCGCACCGCACGACCCTGCCGAGTTCGCCCGGGTGCTCCGCGGGCTGTGGCGCACCTGGCCGCTCGACAGCATCGTCGGTGACCGCGCGTCGGGTGTCTTCGCGCACACCGACCGGATCCGACCGCTCGACCACGACGGCGGACCGGACGGCTACCGCGTCCGGGGACCGCTCACGACGCCGTCGAGCCGGCAGGGCGAACCCGTCCTCGCGGTCTGGCACGACGTCGACGTGCCCGGAGCGGACCTCGTGCTCGGGGGCGCGGCGCACCCGCTCGCACCGCTGCCGGGGGCGACGGACGGGGCGGAGCCGCACCGGGCCTCCCGGTCGACCGTGACGCGACCTCCACGACCGACGCGACCGACGCGACCGACACGTCCGACGCTCCGCGCCCTGCTCGGGCTGGCCGTGCCGGACGCCGCGGCGGTGACCGCGTGACGGGCGCTGGCGGCGACGCCGGCCTGATCCTCGGCGTGAACCTGCAGGGCTTCGGGCAGCGTCCGGCGGCCTGGCGCACCCAGGACGTCGACCCGACCGACCTGCTCACGGCGGCGTTCTGGAGCGACCTCGGGCGCACCGCCGAACGCGGGCTGCTCGACATGGTCTTCTTCGCCGACCACCCGGCGTTCGGCGACCCGAACGTCCGCGCCTACGGGCTGCTCGAGCCGTTCGTGGCGCTCGGGGCGATCGCCGACGCGACGAGCCACCTCGGGTTGGTCGGCACCGCATCGACGACGTACAACGACCCGTTCGACGTCGCCGAGCGGCTGCTGTCGCTGGACACGGTGTCCGGCGGGCGCGTCGCCTGGAACGCCGTCACCACCTACGACCGCTCGGTCTCCGCCAACTTCGGCGTCGCGACGAACCCCGACCGGCCCGAGCGGTACGCCCGCGCGGGGGAGTTCGTGGACCTCGTGGCGGCGCTCTGGCGGTCCGCCGCGACGGGGGAGCCGGTCGTCCACCACGGCGAGTTCCTCGACCTCGAGGGCGTGCTCCGGGTGCCACCGTCGGCGCAGGGGCACCCGGTCGTGTTCCAAGCCGGGGGATCGCCGCACGGTCGTGACCTGGCGGCGCGCGTCGCCGAGGGTGTGTTCGCCGTCGAGCTGACGCCGGAACCAGCCCGCGAGCACCTGCGTGCGGTCAAGGTCGCCGCCGAGACGTACGGCCGGAGCTCGGCCGACGTCGCCGTCGTGCCCGGACTGTCGCTCGTGCTCGGCAGCACCGAGGCCGAGGCGCAGCGCCGGTTCGACGAGCTCGAGGCCCTCGCGCCGGACGGCTACTCGCTCCGGGCGCTCGGCACGCACCTCGACGCCGACCTGTCGGGGCTCGACCCGGACGCGCCGATCCCGTCGGCGGTCCTCGACCGCGAGGTCGACCCGGTCACCTACGGGCCCTCGCTCGGCTACCACGAGACGGTCGTGCGGTGGGTGCGCGCCAACAACACCTCGTTGCGGGACGTGCTGCGGGGCTTCGGCGGGTACGGCGCCCGCATCGTGGTCGGCACGCCCGAACAGGCTGCCGACACCATCGAGGACTGGTACCGCACCGGTGCCGCCGACGGCTTCAACCTGATGATCGACGAGTTCCCGCGGGGCCTCGAGACCGTCGTGGACGAACTCGTGCCGATCCTGCAGCGCCGCGGGGTGTTCCACCGGTCGTACGAGGACGTGACGTTGCGCGGGCGGTTCGCCGCGCGCGCCCGAGGGCTCTGACCTCGCACCGTGCGAGGTCCGCGGTGCGGCCGCGCTGCAGCACGGTGCGCGAGCGTTGATCTGGTGCGAGGTTGGTCGCACCGTGCGGGCTTGCAGCCGCTCACGGAGCGAGCAACCTCGCACCGACCGACGGAGGCCGCACCGCGCGGACCGCGCGTCCCGCGCCGCGCGTCCCGCGCCGCGCGTCCCGCGCCGCGCGCCGCGCGTGACGCCGTGTGACGGCCGGCCGGCGGCACCGTGTCACACGACGACACCGCCGGTCACGGTCCGCAACACCCGTCGCCTCGAGGCCCCGACCGCCCTAGCGTCGCCGACATGACCGACTACCTCGACCGCGAACAGGACAAGACCTTCACGAAGGTCTACAAGCAGCAGACCCCGGACATCCTCAAGGCCTTCGTCCAGTTCGACGAGTCGGTGTTCCAGGCCGAGGGCCGCGCGATCCCGCTCAAGTACCGGGAGCTCATCGCCCTCGCGGTCGGCATCACCACGCAGTGCGTCTACTGCATCGACGGCCACAGCCAGCGCGCGGTGACGGCCGGTGCGACCGAGGGCGAACTCGCCGAGGCCGCCTGGGTCGCCACGGCCATCCGCGCCGGCGGTGGGTTCGCGCACGGCCGGCTCGGCTTCAAGTTCGGCGCAGACGCGACCCCCGCCGACGCGGCCCCCGCCGACGCGGCCCCCGCCGACGCGGCCCCCGCCGACGGGACCCCCGCCGACGCGACCCCCGCCGACGCGACCCCCGCCGACGCGACCCCCGCCGACACGGCCCACGCGACCCCCGCCGACGCTGCACCGGCCGCCGCCGACCACGCCGCGCACACCCACTAGGAGGACTGCCATGCCCGACCGCATCACCCTCGTCACCGCGCTGCAGGGCGCCGGCTGGCACCCCGCCGCCTGGCGCGTCGCCGGCCCGGCCGCGCAGCGCCTGTCGAGCCTCCGGCACTGGCGCGAGGTCGTCGTCGAGCAGGACCGGCTCGGCATCGACGCCGTCACCATCGAGGACTCGTTCACCGCGGGCCCGACGCGCCCGGCAGGCCCCGGCCCGACGGCTGTCGACCACGACCTCGACACCACGACCGTCGTCGGACGGCTCGACGCCCTGCTCGTCGCGAACGCGGTCGCCCCCGCGACCCGCGCCGTCGGTCTGGTGCCGACCGTCTCGGTGACGCACACCGAGCCGTTCCACGTCGCCACGGGCCTCCAGACCCTCGACCACGTCTCGCTGGGGCGAGCCGGGTGGCGGATCCAGGTGAGCCCGACGCCCCGCGAATCGGCCCTGTTCGGCCGCCGCCCCGGCGGCGACACCGCCGCCGACCTGTTCGACGAGGCCCGCGAGGCGGCGGAGGTCGTGTCGCGCCTCTGGGACAGCTGGGACGACGACGCGATCATCCGCGACGTCACGACCGGCCGGTTCATCGACCGCGACCGGATCCACAACGCCGAGTACGCGGGCCGTCACCTCTCCGTCCACGGCGCGTCGATCGTGCCGCGGTCGCCGCAGGGCCGGCCGCCGGTCTTCGCCCTGGCCCACCGCGCCGACGCCGCCGCGTTCGCCGTGGCCGCTGCGGACGTCGTGCTGGTCACGCCCGGGTACCAGGGCCGGGAGGCGCGGGACCTGTTGGACGAGGTCCGTCACCTCGAACAGGTGACCGGGTCGGACGTCCGTCGTCCGGTCCTCGCCGACCTCGCGGTCCTGATCGGATCGTCGACCGCTGCCGCGGCCGACGAGCTCGCCGCGCTCGACGCCGCTGCCGGTACCCCGTACGCCGTCGGCTTCGGCTCGGACACGTCCGTGCTCGCGACGACGGTGCCCGAACTCGTGTCGCTGATCGGGGATCTGCGGGGCCTCGGCTTCGCCGGCGTCCGGCTCCGCCCGCTGCGCATCCCGATCGACAGCACCGCCATCGCCAGGCAGCTCGTCCCCGCCCTCGTCACGGCCGGGCTCCGCGCCGACGTGGCGTCCCGTCCCACCGCCGACCTGCGCACGCGGCTCGGCATCGCCCCGGCGGTCAGCCGGTACGCCCGTCCGTCCGTCACCGGTCCAGTTCCTTCGGGGGTCTCAGCATGAGCACCAAGCGTCAGGTCCACCTCGCCGCCCACTTCCCAGGCGTCAACAACACCACCATCTGGAGCGACGACCGCGCCGAGAGCCAGATCGCGTTCTCGTCGTTCGAGCACTTCGCCCGCAACGCGGAGCGTGGGTTCTTCGACTTCCTGTTCCTCGCCGAGGGCCTGCGGCTCCGCGAGCAGAAGGGTCGCGTCCACGACCTCGACGTGGTCGGGCGCCCGAACACCCTCGCGGTCCTGGCTGCCCTGGCCGGGGTCACCGACCACATCGGGCTGGTCGGCACCCTGCAGACGACGTTCAACGAGCCCGTGGAGCTCGCGAAGCAGCTCGCTACGCTCGACCACCTGACGGACGGTCGTGCCGGCTGGAACGTCGTGACGAGCTCGGACGCGTTCCACGGCGCGAACTTCCGCCGCGGTGGGTTCCTCGACCACGCCGACCGGTACACGCGCGCCGCCGAGTTCATCGCGCTGTCCCGCGAACTCTGGGACTCGTGGCAGCCCGACGCCGTCGTCGCCGGCACCGCCGCGGTCGGCGAGCTGGCGGACGGCGTGTTCGCCGACCGGTCGCGCATCCGCGACGTCGACCACCACGGTCCGCAGTTCGACGTCACCGGCACGTTCCCGGTGCCCCGCAGTCCGCAGCGGCACCCGGTGATCGTGCAGGCCGGTGACTCCGACGAGGGGCGCGACCTCGCCGCCACGAACGCCGAGGTCATCTTCTCGCTGCACACCGAGTTCGACGACGCGCAGGCGTTCTACCGCGACGTGACCGAGCGGCTCGAACGGGTCGGACGGTCGAAGGACGAGCTGCAGATCCTGCCCGGCGCGACGTTCGTGATCGGGTCGTCGGCGGAGGACGCCGAAGAGCGGTCGAACGCCATCCGTCGTGCCCAGGTCAGTCCGGCCACGGCGATCGCGTTCCTCGAGCAGGTCTGGAACCGCGACCTGTCGTCGTACGACGTCGACGGCCCGCTGCCGACGGTCGAGCCCGACTACGAGGGCACCGCGATCACCCGCGGGCGCGCACGGCACACCCGCGACGTCCCCGCCCTGGTGCAGTCTTGGCGGGACCTCGCCGAGGCCGAGCACCTGTCCATCCGCGACCTCGTCATCCGCGCCTCGACCCGCGGCGGGTTCGTCGGGACGGCGTCGCACATCGCCGCCGAGATCGACCGGTACGTGCAGGAGCGCGCCACCGACGGGTTCGTCGTCGTGCCGCACACCAACCCCTACGGCCTCGACGAGTTCGTCGACACGATCGTCCCGCTGCTGCAGGAGCGCGGCGTCTACCGGCAGTCCTACGACGAGGGTGCGACCCTCCGGCAGACGCTCGACCTGCCCGGCACGATCCGCGACCGATCGGCCGCCGCA
Organism: Curtobacterium sp. PhB170; assembly: GCF_003752345.1. Classification (NCBI taxonomy): domain Bacteria; kingdom Bacillati; phylum Actinomycetota; class Actinomycetes; order Micrococcales; family Microbacteriaceae; genus Curtobacterium; species Curtobacterium sp. PhB170. The sequence continues at coordinate 134,007 of NZ_RJUM01000012.1, read as the reverse complement.
CGCACGGCCGCAGCGGCGGGTCCGGCGCGTGCGGCAGCGTCCGCCGGGGTGCTCGCGTGACGATCTCCAGCCTCGCGATCCTCGTCCCCGGCAACTTCGAGGACGACGCCCCTGCCGACGGTCTCGAGGCCACCCTCGACCTCTTCGCCACGGCCGAGCGGCTCGGCATCGACGGTGCCTGGGTCCGGCACCGACACCTCGAGCACGGCATCGGCTCGGCCGCGGTCTTCCTGGCGGCGGCGTCGCAGCGCACCACGTCCATCGAGCTCGGCGTCGCCGTCGTGCCGATCGGGTGGGAGAGTCCCTTCCGCCTGGCCGAGGACTTCTCGCTCGCCGACGTCCTGGCGCACGGTCGGCTGCAGGTCGGCCTGTCCACCGGCTCGCCGCACGCCGAGATCCTCGGCGATCTGGTGTTCGACGGCGACTGGCGCGCGTTCGACCGTGGGTACGGGCGGGTGTCCCGGTTCGTGGAGAACCTGCGCGGCGCGTTCCTCGGCGCGGACGACACCGTCATCCAGAGCCCCGGGAACCTCCAGCGCCCCCGGTTGCAGCCGTACGCGCCGGGCCTGGTCGACCGGGTCTGGTACGGCGGCGGGTCGCTCCGGTCGGCCGCGTTCGCCGGCAGTTCCGGGCTCAACCTGCTGCTCGGCAACCTCACCTCGGGCGAGGACACCGACGACTACGGCACCGCTCAGCGGAACCAGCTCGCGGCGTACCGCGCCGCGCTGCCGACCGGCCGCACGCCCCGCGTGGCCTGGGGCCGGTGCGTCGTGCCGACCGACTCGGCCGACCGGGTCTCGCGCGAGCGGTACCGCACCTGGTACGAATCCCGTCTCGCACGGCAGACCGCGCCCCAGGGACCGCGGCGGACCCTGTTCTCCGCCGACCTGGTGGGGCCCGCCGAGCAGATCGTCGAGCAGCTCGTGCACGACGCCACGCTCGCCGAGGTCGACGAGTTCCGGATCGAGCTGCCCTACGAGTTCGCCGGTGACGAGTACGAGCAGATCGTCTCGGACGTCGTGGCGAAGGTCGCACCGGCGCTCGGGTGGACGCCCGCCCGGACGGCGGTGGTGGCGTGACCCGCTACGTACTCTCCCGCATCGGTCAGGCCGTGCTCGTGCTCTGGGCGGCGTGGACGATCTCGTTCTTCGTGCTCTACGTGCTGCCGAGCGACCCGGCCCGCATCATGGTCGGCCCGGACGCCACCGACGTCACGGCGGCGCAGCTCGACGCGCTCCGGCACCAGTACGGCCTCGACCAGCCGGTGCTCGTGCAGTACGTCCAGCACCTCGGCGCCCTGCTCACCGGCGACCTCGGCCGCTCGATCGGCGTCGGTCGACCGGTCGCCGACGTCATCGGCGAAGCGATCGCGCCGACCGCCCAGATCGCGGTCGCCGGCCTCGTGCTCGCGATCGTGTTCGGCGGCGGGATCGCGGTCCTGGCGACGTGGACCCGGAACCTGGCCCTCGGTCAGTTCCTGCTCCAGCTGCCCCCGATCGGCGTCGCCGTCCCCGGGTTCTGGTTCGCGCTGCTGCTGGTGCAGTGGTTCTCGTTCGGACTGCACGTCTTCCCGGCGTTCGGCGGCGAGGGTCCCGCATCGGTCGTGCTGCCGGCGATCACCCTGGCGCTGCCGACCGGTGCCACGATCGCCCAGCTGCTGTCGAAGTCCCTCGTCCAGACCCTCCGCGAGCCGTACGTGGACACCGCGTACGCCAAGGGTGCCGGGCGGTGGCGGGTGCAGCTCCGGCACGCGCTCAAGAACGCTGCGCTGCCCGCGCTCACCGTGACGGGACTCATCGTCGGACAGCTGTTCTCCGGCACCGTCGTCACCGAGACGGTGTTCTCACGCCCGGGCCTCGGCCGGGTCACCGCCACCGCCGTGCAGCAGCAGGACATCCCCGTCGTGCAGGGCATCGTGCTGCTCGCCGCCGCGATCTTCGTCGTGGTGAACCTGGTCGTCGACCTCGTGTACCCGCTGCTCGACCCGCGCGTCGTCGTCGCCGGCAGCCGTCGGAAGCTCCGCGACCAGGACGGCGGGACACCGGGAGGGACACCGGGCACGACGCCCGGCGGGACGCCCGGCGCGAGCCCGTCCAGCGCCAGCCCCTCCAGCGCCACCGAACCGAAGGCGGTCCCCGCATGACCGAGACCACGCAGCTCGCCATCGGGCGCCCCGCGTCGCTCGCCACCGACCGCGTGCCCGGCGGCACCGCGCCCGCCCTCCGCGCACTGATCGCCCGCCCGACGCTCGCCATCGCCCTCGTCTGGCTCGCCCTCGTCGTGCTCGCCGCGCTCCTGCCCGGAGCACTCACCCACCACGACCCGCTCGCCGCCGACCCGGCCGCGAGGCTCACCGCTCCCGACGCCGCGCACTGGTTCGGCACCGACCAGCTCGGCCGCGACCTGTACGCCCGCGTCGTGCACGGCACCGCGCTCACACTGCAGGCCGCGGTCCTCGCGATCGTCATCGGGCTGGTCGGCGGCTCGCTCGTCGGGCTCGTCGCCGGCTTCGTCGGCGGGGTCGTCGACGCCGTGCTCATGCGCGTCGCCGACGTCCTGCTCGCGATCCCGAGCCTGCTGCTCTCGCTGACGATCGTCACCGTGCTCGGCTTCGGCACCGTGAACGTCGCGGTGGCGGTGGGTGTCGCGAGCATCGCCACGATCGCGCGCATCATGCGCTCCGAGGTCGTCCGGGTCCGCACCGCGCCGTACGTCGAGGCGGCGAGCGCGAACGGCAACCGCTGGTGGCGCGTGCTGCTCGTGCACGTGCTGCCCAACGCGGCCGGGCCCGTCCTGGTGCTCGCCGCCCTCGAGTTCGGCACGGCGATCCTCGCCGTCTCGAGCCTGAGCTTCCTCGGGTACGGCGCGCAGCCGCCGCAACCCGAGTGGGGCTCGCTCGTCGCCACCGGGCGCGACTTCATCGCGTCCTCGTGGTGGCTCACGACCATCCCCGGCCTCGTGATCGCCGTCACTGTGCTCGCCGGCAACCGCGTCGCCCGTGCACTCGACACCGAACGGAGGGCCGTCCGATGAGCCTGCTCAGCATCCAGGACCTGACCGTCACCTACGGCCGGGGCAGCAGCGCGCGCACCGCCCTGCACGGCGTCTCGCTCGACGTCGGCCGCGGCGAGCGCGTCGCCATCGTCGGCGAGTCCGGTTCGGGCAAGTCGACGACGGCGCACGCGGTCCTCCGGCTCCTGCCCGCAGCGGCGGACCTGACGGGAGGCACGGTGCGGCTCTCCGGGGCGGCCGACGGATCCGGGGACCTCGACCTGGTCACCGCGACCGACCGCCAGGTGCGGTCCGTGCGCGGCGTCCGGATCGGCTTCGTCCCGCAGGACCCGACGGTGTCGCTCAACCCCGTGACGCGGATCGGCACCCAGGTCGCCGAGGTGCTCCGGATCCACGGACTCGCCACCGGTGCCGAGGCTCGGGAACGCGCCGTCGAGGAGCTCCGCCGTGCCGGAATCGACCGACCCGGACTCCGTGCTCGGCAGTACCCGCACGAGCTGTCCGGCGGCATGCGGCAGCGGGTGCTCATCGCGATCGCCCTGATCGGCGACCCGGAGCTCCTCGTCGCGGACGAACCGACGAGCGCGCTCGACGTCACGGTCCAGCGGACGATCCTCGACCACCTGGACCGGCTCGTCGCCGAACGGGGCACGAGCGTGCTGTTCATCACGCACGACCTCGGGGTCGCCGCCGACCGGGCCGACCGCATCGTCGTGATGTCCGAGGGACGGATCGTCGAGCAGGGCACCCCGGCCGAGGTGCTCGGCGCACCCCGTGAGCCGTACACGCGCGCACTGATCGCAGCGGCGCCCAGTCTCGACGACGTGACCGTGTCCGTGGGACGTGCCACGGACCTCCCGTCCGGACGCCCCGACCCACTCGTCGTCGCGACCGGACTGCGGAAGTCCTTCGACCGCGTGACCGCCGTCGACGGGGTGGACGTGACCGTCCCGCGGGGCCGCACGCTGGCGCTGGTGGGGGAGTCCGGTTCGGGCAAGTCGACCACCGCGCGCCTCGTGCTCGGACTCGAACGCCCGGACGCCGGCCGCGTGCGGTTCGACGGTGCCGACGTGGGCGGAGCCCGCGGTGCCGCGCTGCGGGCGTACCGGCGGCAGGCGCAGATCGTGCAGCAGAACCCGTACGCGGCCCTGCACCCGCGGCTGTCGGTGGGAGCGGTGATCGCGGACCCGCTCGCGGCCTTCGGCATCGGCACCCGGCGGTCCCGCGCGGCTCGGGCGGCGGAGCTGCTCGACCTCGTCGCGCTGCCGTCGGCCGTGCTCGGTCGTCGTCCGGCGGAGCTCTCCGGCGGACAGCGGCAGCGTGTGGCGATCGCCCGCGCGCTCGCGCTCGACCCGTCGTTCATCGTCCTCGACGAACCCGTCTCCGCGCTCGACGTGTCCGTCCAGGCGCAGATCCTCGACCTGCTCGCGGAACTGCAGTCGACGCTCGGCGTCTCCTACCTGTTCATCTCGCACGACCTCGCCGTCGTCCGTCGCATCGCGCACGAGGTGTCCGTCCTGCGCCGCGGCCGCGTCGTGGAGCACGGCGACGTGGCGCAGGTGCTGCACGACCCGCAGCACGAGTACACGCGCGCACTGCTCGACGCGATCCCGGGACGGTCCCGGCGCGTCCCCACCACCGAAGGAGTCTCATGACCACCCACCGCACCCCGTTCCGTCTGGTGGCCGCGATCGCGGCCGGCACCGCGGCGGCCCTGGTCATGGCGGGCTGCTCGTCGGGCGGCACCGCGTCGACGTCCTCGTCGTCGTCGAAGCCCGTCGACGGCGGCTCGCTCACGTACGCCATCGCGAACGACCCGATCACGCTCAACCCGGCGGGCACCGGCGCGGGCAACGACACGTTCGCGATCACCCGGCAGCTCGTCGACTCGCTGCTCTGGCAGGACCCGTCCGACGGCTCGCTCACGCCGTGGCTCGCGACCAAGTACTCGGCGAACGCCGACGCCACCGCGTTCACGTTCGACCTGCGCTCCGGCGTCACGTTCTCGGACGGCACCGCGTTCGACGCGACGGCCGTCAAGGACACCTTCGACGACATCGCCTCGGCCGGCGCATCGAGCACGGCGGCCGCGTACTTCTCCGGCTACGAGGGGACGAAGGTCGTCGACGACGACACGGTCGAGGTCGACTTCGGGGCGCCGAACGCCGCGTTCCCGAACGCCACGGCGTCGGTCGCCCTCGGCATCGTCGCCCCGAAGACCACCGAGACCCCGTTCGACGACCGCGCCGACGGGAAGGCCGTGATCGGAACCGGACCGTTCACGCTGTCGTCGTACACGAAGAACACGTCCACGATCCTGACGAAGCGAAAGGACTACGACTGGGGTCCCGCTGCCCGCGGCCTCTCCGGAGCGGCGCACCTGTCGAAGGTCACGTTCCAGGTCGTGCCCGAGGCGAGCGTCCGCACCGGCAGCCTGCAGTCCGGGCAGCTCGATGCGATCAGCAGCGTGCAGCCGAGCGACGTCGACGTGCTCAAGTCGCAGTACGAGCTGGTGACCCGCGCCAACCCCGGGCAGGTGTTCGGCCTGACGTTCAACCAGAAGCGGCCGATCGTGTCGGACCTCGCAGTCCGGAAGGCGATCGCACAGGCCGTCGACCCGAAGGCGGTCCGCGACACCGCGCTCAACGACCTGTTCACGGTCGCGGACTCGGTCCTCGGGTCGACGACGCCCGGGTACGCGGACACGTCGTCGGGTTCGGCAACGTACGACCCGAAGGCTGCGGCGGCCGCCCTGGACGACGCCGGGTGGGAGAAGGGATCCGACGGCATCCGCACGAAGGACGGCACGAAGCTGCAGCTCAAGCTCGTCTGGATCACGAACTTCGGACCGAACCAGACGTCGCTCGAGCTGATCCAGCAGGAGCTCGGGAAGGTCGGCGTCGGCGTCACCCTCGAGAGCGGGACCGTGCCGCAGTACCTCGCCAACCTGACGAGCGGCGACTGGGACCTGTCGTGGGACAACAGCTCGCGCGCCGACGGTGACGTCCTGCGGTCGAAGTTCTCCAGCTCGGGTGCACAGTCGATCGGTGCGTCGGACACGACGCTCGACGCGCTCTTCACGAAGGAGCTGTCGCAGTCGTCGGCGTCCGACCGGTCGGCCACCTTCGGGGAGATCCAGCAGCGCATCGCGTCCCAGGTCGACTTCGTCCCGGTGCACGAACTCACCAGCATCATCGCGCCGGCGACGGACGTGCACGGCATCGTCTTCGGCGCCGACACCCGGCTCGACCAGCTGACCGGCGCGTGGAAGGACGCCTCGTGAGCGCCGCTCGCTCCGTCCCGCTCTCGGTCCTCGACCTGGTGCCGGTCACCGCCGGATCGTCCGCAGCCACGGCGCTCCACCGCACCGTCGACCTCGCCGTCGCCGCGGAACGCGCCGGGTACGCCCGCTACTGGCTCGCCGAGCACCACCTCAACCCCGGTGTCGCGGGCAGCGCGCCGACCATCGTGATCGGAGCGGTCGCCGCGGCCACGTCGACGATCCGGGTCGGCAGTGCGGCGACGCTCGTCGGCAACGTCCGCGGGCTGCAGATCGCCGAGACCTTCGGCACCCTCGCTGCGCTGTACGGGCCGCGGATCGACCTCGGGCTCGGCCGCTCCGGGGCGCCAGCACCCGGCACCCCCAAGCCGCCGTCGCTCGCGCCCCGCTCGGACGAGGTCGTCGACGGACTGCTCGTGCCCGCACCGTTCGACTTCCACATCGCACCGGGCAGCCGGTTCGCCCTGCAGGGGGAGCTGCTCGGACGCGTCCCCGGTGACGTCGACCGGTTCGAGGGCGAGCTGTCGCTCATCCGGTCGCTGTTCGCCGGCACCTGGTCGCGGGACGGCGCCGTCGTCGAGGCGCCGCCGGCAGCAGGAGCGTCCGTCGAACTGTGGATCCACGGGTCGACCGGCGGCGAGAGCGCCCGGGTCGCCGGAGCACTCGGACTGCCGTACGGCGCGAACTACCACACGTCGCCCGGCACGGTCCTGGCGTCGGTGCAGGCCTACCGCGACGCGTTCCGCCCGGGGGTGCTCGACGCACCGCACGTCATCGTGTCGGCGGACGTCGTCGTCGGGCGCACGGAGGCCGAGGCCGCCGAGCTGTCCCTCGGGTACGCGGAGTGGGTGCACTCGATCCGCTCCGGCGTCGGGGCGATCGAGTACCCGACGCCGTCCGCGGCACGGGCTGCGCCGCTCGCTGCGGCGGAGGCGGCGTCGGTCGCCGATCGGCTCGCCACCCGGTTCGTCGGCGATGCTGCGGCCGTCGCGGACCGCCTCGAGGTCCTGCAGCGGGCGACCGGCGCGGACGAGCTCCTGGTGACGACGATCACGCACGACCACGACGCCCGGGTGCGTTCGTACGAGCTGCTCGCGGCGGAGTGGGCGGCGCGGGGTGCAGCTGGTGCTGGTGCTGGTGCTGGTGCTGGTGCTGGTGCTGGTGGTGCTGGTGCTGGTGCTGGTGCTGCGCGTGCGGCGGCTGGCGTGGGTGCCGGGGCGCGCTGACCGTACTGGTCCGTGTCGACCCGGAACGACGAGCTCGATGTCGCACGACATCGGGCTCGTCGTTCGTGCGCGCGTGCAACCGGTGGCGCGCGCAACGAGTGACACCGTGGTCGTCGTGCGACGTCGACGATGTCGTTCGGGGTCGGTGCGCGTGCGGCCGGTGGACGTGCATGTTCCGACCATGCACGCGTCGATCACCTCGTGGAATGTCGGACGATGCGCGCGCAACGAGCGACACCGTGGTCGTCGTCGGACGTCGACGATGTCGTTCCGCATCGGCGCCGACCACCGCGCGCGCACAGAACGACTCCCTCGACGTCGTGTGACATCGAGGGAGTCGTTCCGAGTCGTTCGGACCCGCCCGAACCCGGCTCAGCTCGCGTCGAGCGGCAGCCCCTCGGGGTTGACCTCGGAGTGCTCCACGGCCTCGTTCGACAGGTTGTAGGCCTTGAGCCACTTGGCGTAGGTGCCGTCGTCGATGAGCTCGTCGATGGCGTCCGCGATGGGCTCGGCGAGCCCGCTGTCCTTCTTCGTCGTCGCCGCGATGAGCCCCTGCAGGTCCCCGCCCGCGCCGGAGAACGTGCCGGCCGTCTTCGTGGGGTTCGCGCCGTCCGCGCTCAACGTGTTCTGGTACGCGACCGTCGGGTTCGGCCCGAAGTACGCGTCGATCTTGCCGGAGTCGAGCGCCAGCTTCACGGCGTTGCCGTCCGGGTAGTACTTGATCGTGATCGTCTTGCCCTGCTTCGCGAGGTCGGCCTTCCAGCCGAGCAGGATGAGTTCCTGGTTGGTGCCGGAACTGACGGCGACGGTCTTGCCGGCGAGCACGGACGGGTCGCCGTCGAACGTCAACGAGGAGTCCTCCGGCACCTGGAGCGCGAGGTTGTCCTGGCGGTACGAGGCGAAGTCGTACTTCTCCTTGCGCTGCTCGGTCACCGTGATGTTCGAGAGACCGGCGTCGTACTTGCCGCCGTCGATCCCGACGAACAGGTTGTCCCACGTGGCGTTCTGCACCTGGGCCTCGAGCCCGAGCTTCGCGGCGACGAGCCGGCCGAGGTCGGGCTCGGAGCCGGTCAGCGTCTTCTGGTCGTCGCCGGTGAACGCGAGCGGCGGGAACCCGGCGGGCAGCGCACCGATGCCGACGACGAGCTTGCCGGACTTCTTGATCGATGCCGGGAGTTCGTCGTGCAGCTTCTCGTCCGCGTCGACCGTGACCTTGGTCTCGGTGGCGGCGCCGTTCGACGCGGCGCCGATCGTGACCGTGCCGTCGGACGCGCCGGAGCCAGAGCCAGAGCCGGAGCCTGAGCCCGAGCCGGCCGTCGCCGACGTGGCGCACCCGGCCAGGGCGACGACGACTCCGGTGGCGAGGACGAGGGCGCCGGCGCGGTTCCGCCAGCGTGCGGGGGTGGTGGGGGACATGGTTCTCCTGGGATCGGGTGGAAGGGGAAGGTGGAAGGGGAAGAAGGAACGTCGAGGGGACGGCGTCAGCGGACGCGGGACAGGAAGTCCCGCGTGCGAGCGTGCTGCGGATCGTCGAGCACCTGGGCGGGGGAGCCCTGCTCGACGACGCGGCCGTGGTCGAGGAACACGACGTGGTCGGCGACCTCGCGGGCGAAGGCGATCTCGTGGGTGACGATGACGAGCGTGGTGCCCGTGTCCGCCAACCCCCGGATGACGCCGAGCACCTCGCCGACGAGCTCCGGGTCGAGCGCCGAGGTCGGCTCGTCGAGCAGGACGACCGACGGCTCGAGCGCCAGTGCCCGCGCGATGGCCACGCGCTGCTGCTGCCCGCCGGAGAGCTGCCGCGGCCGGGTGTCGCTACGGTCACCGAGTCCGACGCGCTCGAGCAGAGCCGCCGCACGGGCGTGCGCCACGGCACGGGGGACCCCGGCGGCGATCGGCCCCTCGGCCACGTTCTCGAGCGCGGTCAGGTGCGGGAACAGGTTGAAGTGCTGGAACACGAAGCCGATCCGCGACCGCTGCCGCAGGATCAGGCGATCGGGCAGCTCCTTGTAGCGGGGGACCCCGTCGCGCCCGGTCCGGAGCCGGACGCCGATCGTCTCGCCGCCGACCGTGACGACGCCGCGGTCGAGCGGTTCGAGGTGGTTGATCGCGCGCAGCAGCGTGGACTTCCCGGACCCCGACGGGCCGAGCACCACGGTGACGCTCCCGGACGGCAACGACAGGTCGACGCCGTCGACGACGACCGTGTCACCGAACGCCTTGACGGCTCCGTGGATGCTGATCGCTGCGCTCATCAGATGGTCCTGTCGTCGATGGTGGAAGCGGGGCCGGACGCGACCACGCGCGCGCCGGAGGCGGCCTGCCGGGCGCGATCCGGGCCTCCAGGCCGTCCCGACCCACGTCCGGAACCGCGACGCACGGCGGCCCGCACCCGCTGGAACGGCGTGGGCGGCAACGCCCGGACCGAGCCGCGGGCGGTCCACCGCTCGACGTAGTGCTGCACGACCGACACCGCGCTGGTGAGCGCGAGGTACCAGAGCGTCGCGACCACGAGCAGCGGGATGATGTCGGTCGGGTAGGTGCTCGACAGGTTCTGCACCACCCCGAACAGGTCGAGCAGCGACACGTAGAACAGCAGCGACGACGCCTTGAGCAGCCCGACGACCTGGTTCACGAACGCCGGCACGATCGACCGCAGTGCCTGCGGCAGGATCACCCGCACGAACTGGCGACGCCGGGGGAGCCCGAGGGCCTGCGCGGCCTCGTGCTGGCCGTGGTCGACGGCGAGCACGCCGGCGCGGACGATCTCGGAGGCGTAGGCGATCTCACTCAGGCTCAGGCCGATCACCCCGATGGCCAGGTCGCCGAGGACGTTGGCCGTGGTGACCTCGACCTGCGGCCCGAACGGGATCCCGATGCCGATCGTCGGGTACAGCGACCCGAGGTTGTACAGGAAGACGAGCACGAGGATGAGCGGCACGGAGCGGAACAGCCAGACGTAGCCCCACGCCAACCCGGACAGCACCGGGTTGTGCGAGAGCCGGGCGATCGCGACGACGATGCCGCCGGTGAAGCTGATGACCGCGCTCAGCGCCGTCGCGACGAGTGTGAGCTGCAGGCCGGTCAGGATCGCCGGGCTGAACAGCCACTTCCCGACGGCCGGCCAGCCCCACGACTCGTTCGTGAACAGCGTCTCGACGAAGTTCAGGAGCACCACCAGCACGACGGCCGCGGCGATCCAGCGCAGCGGGTGCCGCAGCGGGAGGACGGGTCGGTCGAGCGCGGCGCGTCCGGCGGCGTCCACGGACGTGGCGGTCGCGTCGGTTGCGTCGGTTGCGTCGCTCGCGACGGTCGGCCGGGAGGCCCGTGGTGCGTCCGGCGCTCCGGCCGCGTGGTCGACGCCGGTCGCGTCGACCCCGTCGGTGCCGGCGACGGCGCTGGTCGCGCCGCGGGGCAGTCCCGTTCTGGTGTCGGTCATGTCGCGACCGTAGAAGGGTCGCGGTGCCTGGACAACGCACCGTGAAACACACCGCTACGGGGCGGAACGCTGCGTCACAGTCGCCGCGCGCGTGACGTTCCGTGACGCCGGGTGCGCAGTACTGTTCTGCCATGACAGCGCACCGCGTGACCGCTCCAGCGCCCCCGGCGGACGGCAGCACGGCGAAGGGGCCGGCGTCGTACTTCCCGAGCATCGAGAAGACGTACGGCCGCCCGGTCCAGGAGTGGCTCGACCTGGTCGCCGAGCAGCTCGACGACCACCCGCACATGCAGGTCGTCGCCTGGCTGAAGACCGAGCACGGGCTCGGCCACGGCCATGCGAACGCGCTCGTCGCGTACGCGAAGCGGGCCCTCGCGGGCTGAGTGCACCCCGGTTTCCCGCAGTGTCGGTGGCGGTGCCTAGCGTGTGGACGTGGCCGAACCCGTCGACGCGTGGTGGCGCCGCCGACAGTGGTCGCGCGGCGAGGCGGTGCCGTACGCCGTCGGGCAGTTCCGCGCCGACTGGGCGCCGTACCCGGTGCTCATCCGGCAGTACCACCCGGACTGGAACCACGGCGTCGTCCTGACCCAGGTCCCGCCGGCGGCCGAGGTCCTGCTGACGTGGGAGTGCGACGTCGGCCACGTCTTCGTCGCCACGCCGTCCGAACAGCGCTCCCGGCCGGGTCGTGAACGCCGACGCTCGGTGTGGTGCCCGGAGTGCGCGGTGCAGGCGCAACCGCAGCGCTGGCCGGTCCTGCCGTCCGACTGGCCGTCGCAGGTGCCGGTCCCGCAGCGGGTGGTCCGGGCCACCGGTCGCCAGACCCTGCCGGCCGCGCCCTCCCGCGGGACCCCGGCCGGTGCTGTCGCCTCGAGCCGCACCCGCGCACGTCGACCGGCGCCGGGCACGCCGCGACGTCCGAGTCAGCCGGTGCCCCGCACGATCTGCCCGAAGACCCCGCGGCTGCCCTCGGGCGAGTCCTTCACGAGCGTCTGCGCCCCGGCGACGGCCTCCGCGGTCGAGGCCGAGCTCCGCGCGGCGCTGTCCGACCGGTTCGCGTTCACCTACGACCACTCCGCGATCCGCCTCGACCGGCCGTTCTTCGACCACGTCGAGGTCTGGCCGGACATCATCCTGCCCGAGCTGCGCGTCGCGATCGAGTACGACTCGACCGGCCGCCACGGCCTCGAGCACGTCGGCCCGCGGCAGGACACCGACCGCCGGAAGGACCGCGCCGTCCGCGCCGTCGGCTGGGAGGTCGTCCGCATCCGCACCGGACGCCTGCCGGCGCTCGGGCCGTACGACCTGCAGGTGTCCGGCATCTCCGGCCGGACCGTCGATCGGCTCGCCGACACCCTGCGGGAGATCCGCGGCGACCTCTTCGTGGACGCGTACGCACGGTGACCGATCGGGGTACAGGATCCGCCGACGGGGTACACCCCGCCTGGGTCCACCGCGGAGCGACCGGTAGGCAAGAGGAGTGACCCCTGCGTTCTGCCTCCACGCGTTGGGGGCGAGCTCCGAGGAGTTCGCCCTGCTCCGCCGCGCCCTGATCCGCGACGACCTCGAACTCATCGGGATCGACCTGCCCGGCTTCGGCCGCAGCCCGGCGTCGTCCGGCACGACCGTCGAGGAGATGGCCGTGCTCGTCGAGCGCGCGATCGGCGCCAGTGGCGCGAGCGAGTGGGTACTCGTCGGTCACTCCATGGGCGGCAAGGTCGCCACGGTCGTCGCCGACCGCACGATGTCCGGCGCGAACGGCCTGTTCGGGTTGCGCGCCGTGGTGCTGCTCGCGGCCTCGCCGCTCGCGCCCGAACCGATGGACGACGACCGCCGCGCCGCGATGCTCTCCTGGGCGGCGGACGGCTCGATCAGCGCGGCGCACGCCGCCGAGTTCGTCGACGCGAACACCGCGTCCACCCTGGCGCCCGAGCGACACACGACGGCCGTGCAGGACGTCGAGCGCGCCGACCCCGGCGCGTGGACCGCGTGGCTCACGCGCGGCAGCCGCGAGGACTGGTCCGACGCGGCCCCGAACCCCGTGCCGGCACTCGTGCTCGCCGGTGCCGAGGACGGCGACCTCGACGCCGAGGCACAGCGGCGCCTGACGCTGCCGCACTGGCCCGACTCGGAGCTCCACGTCGTCGAGGGTGCTGCCCACCTGCTGCCGTGGGAGCAGCCCGAGGCGGTGGCGGACCGCATCCGCGACTTCTGGACCCGCCGGTTCACCGGGGCGCCCGTCGTGCCCGTCGAGCAGGCACGGGTGATCGCCTCGCCGCGGGTCAGCGCGCGGATGCGTTCCCTGTTGGCGGCCCGCGCGCTGCCCGACGACCCGTCCGCCGAACCGCGAGCACTCACTGCTCGGCAGCTCGACACCCTCCGTGCGATCGCGCGCATCGTCGTGCCGCAGCCCGGCGACGGTCAGGTGGACCTCGCCCTGCGCGTCGACGACCAGCTCGCCGCGGGGCTCGGTGACGGATGGCGGGTCGACGGCATGCCCACCGACGTCGAGGCGTACCGGGCAGCGCTCGACGTGCTCGCCGGGCCAGCGCAGGACGGCGTGCTCGACAACGCCCTGCAGGACGTGGCCGCCGGTCGGTACGGCGCCGACGGTGTGCCCGATGCCGGACGCGACGACGTGGTGGACGCCGTGCTGGACACCGAGGTGGACGCAGCGCAGCTGCGTACTTGGTACGAGGACGCCAGCGTCGACCTCGTGAAGCACTGGCTCGCGCACCCCGCGACGATGGCGGCGATCGATTTCGACGGCTTCGCGAACGGGGGCGACGGCGTCCGCAAGCAGGGCTTCCAGTTGCTCGCCGCCGACCAGCGCGAGGCCTGGGAGCCAGCCGCACCCGACCGCCGCGAGCGCACCCGCGACGACACGCACGACGGCACGCACGACGGCACGCGCAACATGCACGACGACACCACGACGACGGAAGCAGCACGATGAGACTCGACGGACAGCGCACCTACGGCACGGACGACGTCGTCGACGTGGTGGTCGTCGGCACCGGAGCCGGCGGAGCGCCCCTGCTGGCCTCCCTGGCCCGACGTGGCCTGCGGGTCGTCGCCCTCGAGGCCGGTCGCAACACCGAGCCGGGCGAGCACGTGCCCGACGAGGTCGCCGCCCCCGGTGACATCAACTGGATGGACGAGCGGCTGAGCGGCGGCGGCGCACCGACGGCGTTCGGTCCGAACAACAGCGGCACCGGGGTCGGTGGTTCGACGCTGCACTGGGGCGCGTTCACCCCGCGTCCGAGCACGCACGACCTGTCGCTCCGCTCCGCGTCCGGTGTCGGCGAGGACTGGCCGATCAGCCACGCCGAACTCACCGGCTGGATCGAGCAGGTCGAACACGACGTCGGGGTCGCCGGACCCGAGCACTACCCGTGGGACCCGTCCCGCCGCTACCGGATGCGTCCACCGGCGCGCAACGCCTCGTCGGACATGATGATGCGCGGGGCAGCGGCCGCCGGCATCACCGCGACCGACGCCCCCGTCGGCCTGACCACCGAGGACCGCCACCAGGAGCACCACGGCCTGCGGCACGCCTGCGTTTCCTGCGGCTCGTGCCACCAGGGCTGCCGCAACGGCGCGAAGGTCTCGATGGACACCACCTACCTGCCCGCCGCGGTGGCGTTCGGCGCCGAGATCCGGCCGGACTCCTTCGTGCACGGCATCGAGCTCGATGCTTCCGGCGAGGTCAGCGCCGTGCTGTACACCCACGACGGCCGCGAACACCGGCAGCGCTGCCGGGCCCTCGTGCTCGCCGCCGGCGGCATCGAGACCCCGCGCCTGCTGCTGCACACCGGGCTCGCGAACAGCAACGACCAGGTCGGCCGGAACTTCACCGCGCACGGCGCCACCCAGGTTTGGGCGCGGTTCGACGAGTCGATGCGCTCGTACCGCGGTTACCCGTCGTCGATCATCACCGAGGACTTCGTGCGCCCCGCCGACGCGGACTTCGCCGGCGGGTACCTGATCCAGAGCCTCGGCGTGCAGCCGCAGACCTTCGCGAACACGCTCATCCGGGGCGGCGGCCTGCGCGGCGCCGAGCTCGTGCGGGCGCTGCAGGACTACCCGCACTCGGCGGGCGTCGGCATCAACGCCGAGTGCCTGCCCTACGACGACAACCGGCTGGTCCTCGCGGACGAGGTCGACGAGCACGGCGTGCCACGAGCCCGGGTCTCGTTCACCCCGGGCGCGAACGAGGACGCGATCCGCCGCCACGCGGTCCGCACCATGACGACCATCGTCGAGGCCGCCGGCGGCAAGGACGTCCGGGTCCTCGAGCGCACCGCACACACCATCGGCACGGCACGCATGGGCGCGGACCGCGAGACCTCGGTCGTCGACCCGGACGGCCGCTCGTGGGACGTCCCGAACCTGTGGATCGCCGACAACTCGGTGTTCCCGAGCGCCGTCATCGCGAACCCGGCGCTGACGATCATGGCGCTCTCCCTGCGCACCGCCGACCGGATGCTCCGCGCGGCCTGACCGGCGTGGGCGGCCCGCCGACGTGGGCGGGCCGCCGGCGCGGACGCGCTCCGGCCCGCTCGGTCAGCCGCGCAGGGCCAGTGCTTCGCTCGTCCACCGGGCGTGCAGGTCCCACGGGTCGTCCACGCCGGCCGCGACGGCGTCGACGTGCGCGAGCAGCTCCGGTGTCGCCCGGAACCACTCGGTGCCGGGGTACCGGGCGGCCGCGAACTGGGCGTGCCGCCGACGTTCGAGCGTCCGGTCGCCCCGCTCGAAGGCCAGGAGGTCCTGGTGCGGGATCGCGGCCAGCCGCTGCTTCGGGTTCATCGTCGTGCCGATCTTCACCCGGTCGCCGAAGTCGTCGCGCATCCGCAGGTAGTACACGACGTCGACCCGCGGGGGAGCGAGGTCGCCATCGGGCACGTCGCCCCACCGCCACTCGCACCGCGCGCAGACGAAGCCCGTCGGGAACCGCACCCCGACGCGGGATCCGCACATCGGGCACGGCCCCGGCAGGGTGTCCTCGACGCCGACGTGCTCGGCCGCGAACTCCGTCACCAGGGCGACGTGCGTCGCGCACAGGGGCACACCCGTGAGCGCGTCCGCAGCGGGACCTGCGCAACCCGGCACGCAGCACGACGAGGTGACCATGCCCGGAACGCTAGCCGGACCCACCGACGCACCCCGTGCCTCCCGTCCGCCCTGCGCACCCGCGCCGGACCGGCGCGTACCTGCCTGAAACGGGCGTACCTGGTCGGTTGGAACGATCAGGTACGCCCGTTTCCGCTTCCCATCGCATCCGCTCTGGGAAGAACCGGGCGTCCCTGCCCGAACCAGGCGGACTCACGCCGAACCGGTGCGCACCTACCGAAACCGGGCGTACCTGGTCAGTTGGAACGACCAGGTACGCACGTTTCCGCTTCCCACCGCATCCGCTCTGGGAAGAACCGGGCAGGCCGAGACCGATCAGTCGGTGAAGATCACGCCGACCGGCTCGCGCTTCTCCTCCTGGAACTGGTCCTCACCGCGGCCGAGCGCCCAGTACGCCGACAGCGACATCTCGCGCTTCTCCAGCCCCCAGTCGTCCTGCAGCAGCCGACGGATCGCCTTCATCGCGGTCCGCTCGCCGTGTGCGAACACCTGGACCGGCCGGGAGGCACGGGGCAGCGCCCGGGCCGCGTCCAGCAGGAGCGTGCCCGGCTGGGCGCCGGTGGCGTCGCGGTGCAGCCACCGCAGGTCGACCCCCGCCGGGTGCGCGATGTCCTGCTCGTCGGCAGGGCCGGCAACCTCGACCAGGGCGACTCCCGTGGCCGTGTCGGACATCGACTCCAGCGCGGCGCCGATGGCCGGCAGGGCACTGTCGTCGCCGAGGAGGACGTGGGTGACGTCCGGGTCGTCGACGGGCGCGTAGCCACCGCCGGGACCGGACAGGGCGAGTTTGTCGCCGGGCTGCGCCGCTGCGGCCCAGGGCCCGGCGAGTCCGTCGTCGCCGTGCACGACGAAGTCGACGGCGATCGTCTTCGCGGTGTGGTCGACAGCCCGCACCGTGTACGTGCGGCGGGCCGGTCGGTCTTGCTTCGGCAGCGTCTCGCGCAGTTCCTCGAGGTCGTACGGGGGTTCGAGGCCGAGCGACGGCTTGGCGAGCAGGAGCTTGACGTACTTGTCGGTGGCGGCCAGCTTGTCCGGGTCGGCCGTGCCCACGAAGTCGTCGAAGGCCGGTCCGCCGAGGTGGACGCGCACCATGTGGGGCGACAGTCGCTCGATGCGGTCGACGACGAAGACGTGCTGGGGGCGTTTGGGCTTGGAGCTCATCGGTACGAGCGTCCTCTCTCCTGCTTGACGTTTGTCGAACTAAGGTTAGCCTTACCTCATGGACACGACCGTCATCCCGTTCTCCGAGTTGCTGCGCAAGCGCACGCGTCGCTCGCACGGTTCCTCGGCCGGGAACGGCTTCATGCACGACCTGCTCGGCGGGAAGTGCGACGTCGCCGACTACGCGGCGTTGCTCGGACAGTACTCGTTCGTCTACGACGCCCTCGAACGTGCGGCCGAGCGGATGGCGGACCACCCGGTGGCGGCGCCGTTCGTCACCTCGCAGCTCACCCGGATGCCGGCGATCCGTGCCGACCTCGAGTACCTGATCGGCCCGGACTGGTCCGAGCTGGTCTGCCCGCTCCCCGCCACGACGGCGTACGTGCGGCGGCTCAACGAGGTCGCGGCCGAGTGGCCGGGCGGCTTCGTCGCGCACCACTACACGCGGTACCTCGGCGACCTGTCCGGCGGGCAGATGATCGGGCGGATGCTCTCCGACCAGTTCGGCTTCGACACGAACGGCGTCCTGTTCTACATCTTCGACCAGGTCGCGGACCCGAGTGCCTTCAAGGACACCTACCGTGCGCAGCTCGACGCGGCGCCGTGGACGGCCGACGAGCAGGAGCGGGTCATCGCCGAGGTCGAACTGGCGTACTCGCTCAACAGCGGCCTGCTCGAGGGGCTCGACGCCCGGCGTCGCCCGGTGACCGACGGGGCCGGCGACGTGGCGGTGACCGCGTGACCGAGGCCTTCGACGACGAGGCGCGCCGAGCGATCCTCCGGCACATGAACGCCGACCACGCGGCCGACAACCTGGCGATCGTCCGCGCGAACGGGGCCGCGACCGCCGTGGCCGCGACGATGACCGAGATCGACGCGATCGCCGGTGTCTGGATCGCCCGGCTCGACGACGGCGACGAGGAACAGGTCATCGTGCCCTGGACGTCGCCGCTGACCGACCGCCGTTCGGCGCGGGTGCAGATCGTCGAGGTCCACTCCGCCGCGCAGGCCCAGCTCGCCGAACCGAGCTGAACCGAGCTGAACCGAGCTGAACCGAGCTGAACCGAGCCCATCCGCGCCGACCACAGACCCGCCGGGATCGCGGACCGCGTCGCAACTGCAGGGGTGCTCCCGCGTCGCGTCGCGATCCCGGCGTCCCTCCTGCATGCTCGCGCTGCGTGCCTACGCGTTCCGGGCGCCCCGCCCGCTGGTCCGTCCGGACGGTCGACGTCACGGGTGGCCGCGGGCCGATACGCTGCTCGGAGCCGGGACGGTGTTCCCGGACGACCCCGAAAGGACCCCATGACGGCGATCGACGGATCGGCGCGCCATGAGCGCGCTCGGGACGACGTCAGCGGCGCGGTCGACAGTGACCTGCGCGCCGACGTGCGCTACCTCGGCAACCTGCTCGGCCGGGTGCTGCGCGAGAACGGTGGCGACGAGCTGCTGCGTGACGTGGAGTCGCTGCGTGCGGCCGTGATCGACGCCTACGAGGGCGACCACGCCGAGGGTGCTGCCCGCGCGCAGACCCTCGTGTCCGCGATGTCGGCCGAGCGCGCCGAAGCGGTGGCGCAGGCCTTCACGACGTACTTCCACCTCACGAACCTGGCCGAGGAGCACCACCGCGTGCGGGTGCTCCGGCAGCGCGGCGACGACGGCGGCCTGGCCGGCGACTCGTTCCCGGCGACCTACGCAGAACTCGTGGCCGAGGTCGGCGAGGCCGAGGCGGCCGAGCGACTCCGGACGCTGCGGTTCCACCCGGTGCTGACCGCACACCCGACCGAGGCCCGCCGTCGTGCGGTGACCACGGGCGTGCGGCGCATCACGGACCTCATCGACGAGCGCGACCGCTCGAAGAACGCCACGGCGCGTGCCGAGAACGAGCGACGGCTGCTCGAGGAGATCACGACGCTCCTGCGCACCTCGCCGCTCCGCACGACCCGCCCGACCCCGCTCGACGAGGTCCGCACCGCCATGAGCGTCTTCGACCAGACGCTGTTCGAGATCGTCCCGCAGGTCTACCGCCTGCTCGACGACCGGCTGCAGGGCGACGACGCCGGACGTGCACCGGTGACGGCGCCCGCGTTCGTGCGGTTCGGCACCTGGATCGGTGGCGACCGCGACGGCAACCCGCACGTGACCGCCGACATCACGCGCCAGGCTGCGGAGATCGCGGCCGAGCACATCCTGATCGGGCTCACCCGCGCCACCACCCGCATCGGCAGTGCCCTGACCCTCGACGCGAGCGACACCCCGGCCGACGCCGGGCTCACCGCGCTCGTGGCGGCGCAGGAGTCGCTCGACCCGGGCATCGCCGAGCGCATCGGTGTCCGCGCCCCGAACGAGACGCACCGCCGCGCGCTCCTGTTCACCGCCGCGCGCATCGACGCCACCCGCCAGGGCACGACGCCGCTCGCGTACGACGGACCGGACGCCCTGCTCGCCGACCTCCGCACGATCCAGGCGTCGCTCGTCGCCGCCGGCGCGATCCGGCCAGCGAACGGCGAGCTGCAGAACCTCATCTGGCAGGTCGAGACCTTCGGGTTCCACCTGGCCGAGCTCGAGGTCCGGCAGCACTCGCAGGTGCACCGCACCGCCCTGGCGGAGATCCGGGCCGGCGGCGCGCTGAGCGAGACCACCGAAGAGGTCCTCGCGGTCTTCCGGACCATCGCCGACCTGCAGGACCGCTACGGGGTCCGTGCCGCCAGCCGGTACATCGTGTCCTTCACGCAGTCGGCGGCGGACCTGGCGAACGTGCACGAGCTCGCCGTCGCCGCACTCGGCTCGCCCGAGGCTGCACCGGTGCTCGATGTCATCCCGCTCTTCGAGACCTTCGCCGACCTGCACGCCAGCGTCGACATCCTCGACGAGGCCGTCCGCACCGAGACGTTCCAGCGTCGTCTCGCCGCGACCGGCCGTCGGCTCGAGGTCATGCTCGGCTACTCGGACTCGTCGAAGGACGTCGGTCCGGTCTCCGCGAACCTGGCGCTCTACGACGCCCAGGCCCGCATCGCCGACTGGGCACGGGACAACGAGGTCGAGCTCACCCTGTTCCACGGCCGCGGCGGTTCGCTCGGCCGCGGCGGCGGGCCGGCTAACGAGGCCGTCCTCGCGCAGCCGCCGGGATCGATCGACGGTCGCCTGAAGCTCACCGAGCAGGGCGAGGTCATCTTCGCGCAGTACGGCGACCAGGACATCGCGGCCCGTCACCTCGAGCAGATGGCCTCGGCCACCCTGTTCGCGTCGTCGCCGTCCAACGAGGCGCGCACCGCCGCTGCTGCCACCCGGTTCGCCGACCTCGCGCAGCAGCTGGACGACGTGTCGCGCGTCGCGTTCTACGAGCTGGTCAAGGCGGACGGGTTCGCTCCGTGGTTCGCTCGGGTCACCCCGATGGAGGAGATCGGGCTGCTCCCGCTCGGCTCCCGCCCGGCCCGCCGCGGGCTGTCCGTCGAGTCGCTCGAGGACCTCCGCGCGATCCCGTGGGTGTTCTCGTGGACGCAGGCGCGGATCAACCTGGCCGGCTGGTACGGGCTCGGCTCCGCGCTCGAGGCGGTCGGCGACGTCGACGTCCTGCGGGCCGCGTACGCCGAGTGGCCGCTGTTCGGCGCGATGATCAAGAACGTCGAGATGTCGCTCGCGAAGACCGACGAGCACATCGCCCGCCGGTACCTCGAGCTCGCCGACCGCGACGACCTCGCCGCCAAGGTGCTCGACGAGATGACGCGGACCCGTGACTGGGTGCTCCGGATCTCGGGCGGCAGCGACGTGCTCGAGGACCGTCCGGTCCTGGCCCGGGCCGTGCGCCTGCGCAGCCCGTACGTCGACGCCCTGTCGCACCTGCAGCTCCGCGCGCTCCGGTCCATCCGGACGACGGGCAGCACCGACCCGACCGACGCCGACCACCGTCTGCTCCTGCTCACCGTGAACGGGATCGCCGCCGGCCTGCAGAACACCGGCTGACGCCGGCCGAGGCGGACAGGAGGCCCGTGGCGGTGCCGCCACGGGCCTCCTGTCCGCCTGCGCGCACGCCGTACCCCCGTCGAATCGATTCGGGTGCGCGTAGCGTGTCGATCGTGACGACGGAGCGCACCCGGAAGCCCACCACGACCACCCTGCCGCCGATCGTGCCGCTGGCCCTGATCGTCGGGGTGTCGCCGTTCGCCACGGACATGTACATCCCGGCGCTCCCGCAGATCGCCCACGACCTCGGCACGACCCCCGGTGCCGTGCAGTTGTCGCTCACGGCGTTCCTCGTCGCCTTCGCGGTCGGGCAGTTGCTCGTCGGACCCGTCAGCGACGGGGTCGGCCGGCGGCCGATGCTCGTCGTCGGCACGGCGGTGTTCGCGCTCGCCTCGGTCGGGTGCGCCCTCGCGCCGGACGTCGTCACGCTCGTCCTCGCCCGCATCGCCCAGGGGCTCGGCGGAGCGGCCGGAGCGGTCGCCGGCCGGGCGATGGTGTCGGACGTGTCGAGTGGGACGCGGATGGCGAAGGTCTTCGGCACGCTCGCCGCGATCAACGCGATCGGCCCCGTCGTGGCACCCCTGGCCGGTGGCGCCGTGCTGACGTTCGGCACGTGGCGGATCATGTTCGTCGTGCTCGCGGTGCTCGGCGCGCTGTTCTTCGCGATGGTGGTGCTGCGGTTCCGCGAGACCCTGCCGCCGGAGCGACGAGGGGGCGTGGGCTTCGCCGCGAACGGTCGACGCATCCGCGAACTGCTGGCGATCCCGCGGTTCCGGGCCTACGTGCTGAGCGGGGTGCTGTCCACCGTGGGGTTCTTCGCGTACATCGCGACCAGCTCGTTCGTGTTCCAGACCCAGTTCGGCTTCTCCGAGGGCATGTACACGCTGGTCTTCGCCACGAACGCGTCGATGATGATCGTCACCACGCTGGTGTTCGGCCGGGTCGTCGGCCGGTTCTCCGAGGACTCCCTGCTCACCGTCGGACTGCTCGTCGGCACCGCGGGCGCGGCGGCGGTCCTCGTCTCGGCGCTGCTCGACCTCGGACCGGTGCCGGTCTGGTGCGCGCTCGCGGTCGTCACGGGTGCGTGGGGCTTCGTGCTGCCCGCGGCGATGACCCGGACGCAGCACGTCGGGGCGGCGCACCCGGGGACGGCCGCGGCCCTGCAGGGCGGCCTGACGTTCGGGATCGGCGGCCTCGGGACGCCGCTCGCCGGCGCGCTCGGCGGGACCGCACTGGCGATGGGCGGGGTCATGGCGGCGCTCATGGCCGCAGCCGTCGTGGTGCAGGTCACCGCGACGCGTCGGGACCGCAGCGGGACCTGACGCGGCGGAGCCGGTAGGTTGCTGGTTGCAAGGCGCACCGATCAGAGGAGACCACTCGGCATGGACATCGTCGTACACGAAGCGCAGCCCGACACCGCGGTACTCGAGTGCAGCGGGCGCCTCAATATGGTGTCCGCCCCCGCGTTCCGCGAGGCGGTCACGAAGGTCGTCGACGACGGACGTGCCCGCGTCGTGGTCGAGCTCTCCGGTGTCGAGTTCATGGACTCGTCCGGGCTCGGCGCGCTGGTCGGCAGCCTGAAGACCGCGCGGCAGGCGGGCGGCGACCTCCGCATCGCGGCGCCGTCCGAGCAGGTGCAGATGGTCCTGCAGCTCTCCAACATCGACAAGATCCTCCGCACGTACCCCGACGGGGACGCTGCGGTCACCGACTGGTGATGACCGCCTCGGCCGCCGAGCACACGCTCGCGTTGTCGTGCCCGCCGGACGACGTGTCCGCCGTGCACGAGTTCCTGGCGGGTGTGTGGCAGCACGAACCCTCGGTCTCCGTCGAGGACCGGATGGCCCTCGAGCTCGCGATCGTCGAACTGACCTCGAACGTGATCGAGCACGGGACGCGCCCGGAGGGCGTCTCCTGTCGCCTGCGCCTCGAGATCGGAGCGGACCGCTTCGCGGCACTGCTCTCCGACGACGGCGTCGCCGCCACCGTGGACACCGAGTCGGCCGAGTTGCCCGACGGACTCGCCGAGAGCGGCCGCGGCCTCGCCCTGGTCCGGATGGTCGTGGACGACCTGCGGTACGAGCGGATCGCCGACGAGAACCGGTGGACGGTCCTGCGCGCCCGTCACTGACCGCCACCACGCGACCCGTCGCTTCGTCCGTCTCGCGCACTCGGTGGGCCACAATCCGCAAGGTGCCGCCGGGGATTCCCGGGGTTCCTGGCCGCCGTGTCACGATTCGCGCGATGACAGCCGAACCGGATCCCAGGATCAGCTTCGAGACGTCGGGGGCCGATCTCGACGCTGCCGTGCACATGTACGAGGACGCCTACGCCAGTGTGGGCTTCACCGCGACCCGCACGGAGCGACCGTTCGCGTACCGTTTCCGCGTCGTCGGCGACGACGTGATGTCGTTCCGCTCGACCCGGTTCGACGCCCGCATGCAGGGTGAGCTGGACGTCCGCGACGAGTACGTCGTCATGTGGACCACGGACGGCGGCGGGCGCGTCGACATCGGACGGCAAGAGGTCGCGTTCACGCCCGCCAGCCCGATGATGTTCCCGACCGGCCGGCCGTTCGCCTTCGACCTGCAGGACGTCCGGCAGAGCCTGGTGCAGTTCGACCGCACCGCCCTGGAGCGCGTCGCGGCCGAGGTCCACGGTGCGCAGCCGGGTCCGCTCGTCTTCGACCACACGGCGACGCCACGCACGGCCGAACTCCGGGGCTGGAACGCGCAGGTCCAGCGTGCCGCGGCGGTCGTGCTCGGTCGGGCGTCGGTCAGTTCGCTCGCCCTTGCAGAGGTCGCCCGGGACACTGCCCAGTCCCTGCTCCGGACCTTCCCGCACAAGCTGCTGGCCCCGGACGTCCCCCTGCCGCAGGGCGCCACGGGTCGCGTCCGCGAGGCCGTCGAGTACATGCACGCCTTCGCGCACACGCCGATCTCGACCACCGACGTCGCCGAGCACGTCGGACTGAGCGTCCGCGGTCTGCAGCAGGCGTTCCAGCGGCAGGTCGGCACCGCCCCGAACGCGATGCTCCGCGGGATCCGTCTCGACCGGGTGCGCGAGGAGCTCCGCCGTGCGTCGACGGGCGACCTCACCGTGGCGAGCGTGGCGATGCGGTGGGGCTTCGCACACCTCGGCCGGTTCTCGGCGGCGTACGCAGCGCGCTTCTCCGAGTACCCGCGCGACACCCTGCAGCGCTAGTCCCGTCCGGGGTTCGCTACGCTGCCCGGGTGAGCAGACCTCGACCGTGGGTGATCGTGCCCGGGATCTGGAACTCCGACGCGGAGCACTGGCAGTCCGTCTGGCAGCGGGAGCGCGGCGACGACGCCGTCCGCATCGCACCGGCGTCCTGGGGTGAGCCGGACCCGGGGGACTGGCGAGACGCGATCTCCCGCGCGGTCGCGTCGTGCGCCGAACCGCCGGTGCTCGTGGCGCACAGCCTGGGCGTGCTCGCCGTCGCCGACTGGCTCGCCGCAGACGCGGCAGCCGCCGCAGCCGTCGCAAGCTCCGAGGGTCCCACCGTCGCCGGCGCCTTCCTCGTCGCGCCGCCGGACCCCGCGGCACCGGGCTTCCCCGCCGCTGCCTCCGGGTTCCCCGCGCCCCGCCCGATCCCGGCCGGCACCGCAGCGGCCCGCGTTCCGACCCGCATGGTGGTGAGCGACGACGACCCGTACTGCACCGCCGACCGTGCTCTGGCGTTCGCGGAGACGATGGGTGCCGCGGCGCTCCGGGTCGGCCCGCTCGGCCACGTCAACGTCGCCAGCGGTGTCGGCGCCTGGCCCGCAGGTCGGGAGCTCCTCGGCGCGTTCGAGCAGACGCTCTGACCCGACCCCCGGGGCGACGGGCGACACGCCGTTCACGTTCGGGGCGATATGGCAGGGATTGCTGCGACACACCGCGGATGTCCTGAGTTTCGGCGCGCGCGATATTTATCCTTCGGACATGGAGACCCAGTCCGGTGCACGCACCCCCCTCGTCGACCCGTTCGGTCGCGAGGTCGAGGAGTGGCTCCGCGACGCCCCGGCGACGCGCACGCCGTACGTGGCGGACCTCGTGGTCCCGCCCGTCACCGGCCCGGTGCAGCGCCCCGGCGCCGTGGCTGACGCCACCGCCGTCCAGACGCCGGACCCCAGCACCGCGCCGGAAGCCAGCACCGCGCCGGAAGCCGGCACCGCGCCGGAAGTCAACACCGCGCCTGACGCCGGCACCGGGCCCGAAGCCGGCACCGCGCCTGACGCCGGCACCGTGCCCGCAGCCCCCGCGTTCCGCCGCGACCGCGCCCGGCACGCCGCCGTCTGCGCGCCGTCGTTCCCCGAACCGCCGGAGCGCCTCGCCCTGCGCATCGAGGACCTCGCGATCCAGGTCTCGTCGTCCACCGGTCGCAGCACCATCGAGCGGATCGTGCTGCTCGAGGACGAGGTCCGTCGCCGCGACGAGGACCTCGCCCGCCTCGCCGCCTGGGAGGCCACCGTCGACGGCGCGGACGACCCCGAGGTCACCGCAGCCCGCGCCTTCGCCCGGACCGTCTTCGCGGACCTGCTCGAGGACGCCGCCGCCGAGTCCGACCGTCGCGACCGTGCAGCCGCCCGCCGAGCCGCGACCGCTCCGGTCGCCGTCGTGACCGGAGTCGCCCCCGCTCCCGCGGTCGCCGTGCTCCGCCCCGCACCGACGGCAGCAGCCGCACCCGGAGCCGACGTCGTCACCGCGACCCCGGCCGTGGCGCTGGTCGCTCCGGAACGCGACGAGCCCGTGCGACCGGTGCTGGGCCTCCCGGCCGTGTCGCCGGTCTCCGCGAACACGCGACCCACCCCGCTCGTCCAGCCCGCCACCGGGCCGACGGTCATCGACCGTGCCGCGTTCGCGGCCGCCCTCACCGCTCACCAGGGCACGACCGCGAGCACGCCCGTCGTGCTGCCGGACGCGATCGCCGTGCCCGTCGTCGAGACGGCCGCCCCGGCGAGCGTCGACACCGAAACCGGCACCGAAACCGGCACCGACGAGCCGGCCCGGCCCGGCTGGTGGTCGCGACTCGTCGCCGGCCTGCTCCGTGCGCTCGGTCGCCGCTGACCGGGAGGCCCGGATCACCCCGCGCGGACCGGCTGCCGGTGCCGACGCGGTCGGCTCGGTAGACTGACCGGATGCCGACGCTCCGCGAACTCCAGGCCGTGATCGAAGACCTGTGGCCCGCCGCAGGAGCCGAGGCGTGGGACGCCGTCGGACTGGTCGCCGGGGATCCGGACGCCACCGTCGAGCACGTCCACCTGGCCGTCGACGCCGTCCCCGCGACCGCGCGTGAAGCGGTCGAGCTCGGTGCCGGGCTCCTCCTCACGCACCACCCGCTCCTGCTCCGCGGCGTCACGACGATCGCCGAGTCGACGTACAAGGGCAGCGTCCTCGCGACCCTGGTGCGCGGCGGCAGCGCCCTGATCGCGGCCCACACCAACGCCGACGTCGTCACCACGGGGACCTCGGCCGTGCTCGCCGACCGGATCGGCCTGACCGATCAGCGACCGCTCGACGCCGGAGCCGACCCCGCGACGGGCATCGGCCGCGTCGGGCTCCTCGCCGAGGGCACGACCCTCGGCGGCCTGGCACGGAAACTCGTCGACCTGCTGCCGCCCACCGCGACCGGGGTCCGGGTGTCCGGCGACTTCGACCAGCCCGTCCGCACCGTGGCACTGTGCGCCGGCGCGGGGGACTCGCTGCTCGGCCACCCCGCCGTCCTCGCTGCCGACGTGTACATCACGAGCGACCTCCGCCACCACCCGGCGTCCGAGTTCCGCGAACAGGCGCTGCTCGGCGGCGGTCCCGCCCTCATCGACACCTCGCACTGGGCCACCGAGTGGCTCTGGCTCGACGTCGCGGCCGCGCAACTGCGCCAGGCAGCGGGCGTCCGCGTCACCGTGAGCGACCTCCGCACCGACCCGTGGGACTTCGCGGTCCTGCCGGCGGCCGAACCCACCACCCCCACTGAAGGAGTCTGACCATGAAGGCAGCACCCGAGGACCAGGTCATCCTCCTCGACGTCCAACGACTCGACAATGACGTCACCCGCATCGCGCACCGCATCACGTCGCTGCAGAAGGGCGACCAGCTCACCGGACTCGGCACCAAGGCCGCCGGGCTGCGCAGCGAACTCGTCGCCGCGACCGGCCTGGTCGAGGACGCCGAACGCGAACTCGCTCGCCTGGAGTCCGACACCGCCACCGCGCAGGCCCGCGTCGAACGCGACACCACGATGCTGCAGAACGTGTCGAACTCGAAGGACGCGACCGGGCTGCAGAACGAGCTCGAGTCGTTGCAGCGCCGCATCGGTGGCCTCGAGACCGCCGAGCTCGAGGTCATGGAGAACCTCGACGGCCTGCGCGCCCGGGTCGGCGACATCGAGGCGCAGCTCGCCGACGTCGAGGCCGCGCGCTCCGGCCTGGTCGCCGAACGTGACGCCGAGATCGCGCGCCTGTCGTCCGACCGCGCGTCCGCCGAGCAGGCCAGGGCCGACGTCGCCGCGAAGGTGCCGGCCGAGCTGCTCGCGCTCTACGACCGGCAGCGTGCCCGTTACGGCTTCGGTGCGTCGCTGCTGCAGGGCGGGGTGTCGACGGCGTCGGGCGTGGCGCTGAACAACTCGGACCTGCAGGACATCCGCCGGGCCGCGCCGGACGACGTGGTGCTGTGCCCGGACAGCGACGCGATCCTGGTGCGCACGGCCGAGTCCGGTCTGTAGGCGCTCGCACGCTGTCGACGGCAGGCGCGGGGCCAGCTGGCACCGCGCCTCCCGTCTGCGGTGCACGGTGCACGGGCGCGCGGTGCGGGGTGCACGGTGCGGGGTCCGTCGCCTGGTGCGAGGTTGCACGCTCGGTGCGGCCTTGTGGCGCTGCACCGAGCGTGCAACCTCGCACGGGATCGCGAGCGCCGCACCGTGCTCCGAGCACCGGTCTCGTGGAAGTGGGGCGAATGGGCCGGCCGTACGCCGGGTTCTGTCCCGCCGCTTGCACGGCGGTGACGGCCATCTCTCTCGGACCGACGTTGCCGTCGGCCTCCAGCGGTCTACCCGAGGACTCGGCGAGCAGCCTCAGCGTCCTCTGTCTGACCTTGCTCCGGGCGAGGTTTACCGAGCGGATCCGGTCACCCGGACCCCTGGTGGTCTCTTACACCACCGTTTCACCCTTACCGACGTTGCCGCCGGCGGTCTGCTTTCTGTGGCACTGTCTCGCGGATTGCTCCGGGTGGGTGTTACCCACCGCCCTGCTCTGTGGAGCCCGGACGTTCCTCGGCACTCCCGGGGGAGTGACGCGACCGTCTCACCGACCCATTCGCAGGTCCGAGTCTACCGGCCCCGTGCCCGTGCCCGTGCCCCGCCCCGGCCCCCGAGGTTCCGAAATCTCGGCATGTCGGCACGTACGAGGGGTCTCCGCGGAACCTCGGCGAACCGCAGACGGCGAGTCGTGGAACCTCGGCGCCAGCGGCCGGGCGTGCCGAATCGCACCGACGCCGTACGGTGCGGGCCGGTGTGAGCGGGGTCGACGGTCCGACCGACCTGCGGGTCAGGCGCTGCGGGCAGCCAGGGTCGCAGCGCCGATGATGCCGGCGTTGTTGCGCAGGGTCGCCGGGATGATCTCCGCCTGCAGGTCGAGCAGCGGCAGGAACTCCTCGTACTGCTTCGACACGCCGCCGCCGACGACGAAGAGCTCGGGGGAGAGCAGGGCCTCGAGCGTCGAGTAGTAGGTCTGCAGGCGCTTCGCCCAGTGCTTCCACGACAGGTCGTCGCGCTCCTTGGCAGCGAAGGACGCGCGCGACTCGGCGTCGTGCCCGTCGATCTCCAGGTGTCCGAGCTCCGAGTTCACGATGAGCACACCGTCGTTGATGAGCGCGCTGCCGATCCCGGTGCCGAGCGTCGTGACGATCACCAGGCCGTCCTTGCCCTTCGCCGCACCGAACTGCTGCTCGGCGAACCCGGCGGCGTCGGCGTCGTTCACGAAGTGGATGGCGCGGCCGAGCTCCTTCTCGAACAGTGCCTCGGCCTCGAAACCGATCCACTTCTTCGAGACGTTCGCGGCGGACATGGTCTTGCCGTCGCGCACGATCGCGGGGAAGCACACGCCCACGGGGACGTCGTCGGCCGGCGCGAGCTCGGCGACGATCTCCTTGACGACGGCGGTGATGTCGTGGGGCTTCCCGCCTTCCGGGGTGGCCTTCTTGATGCGGTCCGTGGTCAGTTCACCGGACGCGACGTCGACGATCGCGCCCTTGATGCCCGTACCACCGATGTCGACGCCGACTGCGAGGGAGGTCATGAGGTTGTCGTGCCTTTCGGTTGCCTGCCGGAGTGCCCGGTCAGGAAGGGGTGTCCGGTCAGGAGACGGTGAGGAGCTCCGCGCCGCGTTCGGTGACGACGAGGGTGTGCTCGAACTGCGCGGTCCACGACTTGTCGCGCGTCGAGACCGTCCAGTCGTCGGACCAGATGTCGGCCTCGATCCCGCCGAGGGTCAACATAGGCTCGATGGTGAACACCATGCCCTGCTCGATGACGTCGTCGTACTGCGGCGCGTCGTAGTGCGGGATGATCAGACCGGAGTGGAAGGCACGGCCGACTCCGTGGCCGGTGTAGTCGCGGACGACGCCGTAGCCGAAGCGCTTCGCGTACGCCTCGATGGCGCGGCCGATGACGTTCACCTGCCGGCCGGGGGCGACGGCCTTGATGCCGCGCTCGAGGGCGAGCCGGGTGCGGGTCACGAGGTCCTCGACCTCCTGCGACGCCTGCCCGACGATGAACGTGCGGTTCGTGTCGCCGTGCATGCCGTCCTTGTAGGCGGTGATGTCGATGTTGACGAGGTCGCCCTCCTGCAGGACGGTGTCGTCGGGGATGCCGTGGCAGATGACCTCGTTGAGGCTCGAGCACAGCGACTTCGGGTACCCGCGGTACCCGAGCGTCGACGGGTAGGCGCCGTGTGCGACGACGAACTCGTGGCCGATGCGGTCGAGTTCGTCGGTGGTCACGCCCGGACGGATCGCCGCGCCGACGGCGTCGATGGCCTGGGATGCGATGCGGCCGGCGGTGCGGATGCGCTCGACCTCGTCGGGGGAGTACGTGTCACCGAGGCCGTGCTCGTGCGGTTCGACCTTGCCGACGTACTCCGGGCGCTCGATGTCCTTCGGGACGGGCCGGAGCGGGGAGATGCGGCCGGCGGTCAGGTGTCCGTGTTCGTCCCGGGGCATGCCGACCACTCTAGCCGCGGCGCGACGCGCCGAGCGCAACCGCCCCCTGCTGCGGCCGACGGAGTGAGCGCGACTGCCTGCAGGCCCGGTGCCGGTCCGCCGGGCCGGCACCGGGCCTCCAGGCAGTCACCTGGGTACGGTGGGCGACATGAGCGACGAACGCATCGAGTCCCAGTGGTGGTTCAACGACAAGACCGGCCAGGTCGAGCAGGGTCCGCAGTCCCCGCAGCGCGACCGCATCGGCCCGTTCGACACGCGCGAGGAAGCGCAGCACGCGCTCGACCGCATCGCGGCGAACAACGAGAAGTGGGACGCCGAGTCCGACTGACGAGACGACGCCGACGCAGCGCACGGCAGCGGCAGCGGCCGCGTCAACGGTCGGCGGTCAGCGGCCGCTGGGCTGTGGTCGTCACGGTGGTCCGGCCGGAGCGAGGGCGATCGAACAGCCAGCCGAGTCGGGTCAGCGGTGCGACCCGGGCCAGGACGACGGGCCCGGCGACCCCGACCACCGACGCGACCACCAGCACGATGCCGGGCGGCACGTCGATCACCTGCAGCACGATCCGGGCACCGGCCGCGAACACGATGTGCGCGAGGAACACCGGCAGTGTCAGCCTCCCGATGCGTTCGAGCGACGCGCCGACCACCGGGAGCGAAGCCACCAGGACTGCGATGCCGATCGTCACGACGATCCCGCAGAGCACCGCGGCCATCCCTGCGGTGCGCCCCAGCAAATCGAGCGTCGACGGGTCGAGTGGACCGCGCGCACCGCTGGACCACGCGAAGGCGAACAGACCGCCGGCGGCGAACGTGACGGCGACCCACCACGCCGGGTGCCCGCGGGCCGCGGTCGACATGCGCGGGAGCCCGACGGCCGCGCCGAGTGCGACGAAGACCACGAGTCCGAGCGAATCGATGCCGACCACGGGTGGTCGCCACCCCCACGCGGCGAGGGAGATCGCCGCGGCGACGCCGAGGCCGGCGAGCTTCGCGAGTCCCTGCCGACGTCCGAGGAGCAACACCGTGACGGCAGTCGACAGCCACAGTGCTGGCAGGAAGTAGAGCTGCGCAGCGGGCGTCCACACCATCAGGAGCGACAGGTCGACGGGCCGCGGGGTGTTCCGGATCGGGTTGGTCGCGACCTCGACCACGGTCTGCACCGCGGTCCAGATGATGTACAACCACCCCAGCAGGAGCGCGCGGTCAGCCAGGTAGCGCGGTCCGCCGTGACGGGCGAGCGCACGGGGGATGAAGAGCCCGGCGACGAAGGCGATCGCGGGCACCCGGAAGACATGGGTCACGTCGTAGGCGACACCGAGGGCGCCGTCACGAGGGAGCGCTCCGGAGTCGAAGAGCCCCACCGCGACGTGTCCGATGACGACGCACACCACGGACAGGCCGCGGGCGATGTCGATCGCGGCGACTCGGGTCGATCGATGCTGCATCTGTGCATTCTAATCCAACATGTCACACGACGCCAAGCACTTTCCGGCCAAAGCCCGTTCCCACCAAGGCGCGTCGCACGGCCCCGCGCATGCCGCGGGACCACTAGCCTGGGACGAGGCCCGCCCGCGGCCACCCGATACACGGAAAGGTCGTGCATGGACAAGCAGACGGACTTCGTGCTCCGCACCATCGAGGAGCGCGGCATCAAGTTCATCCGACTCTGGTTCACGGACGTCATCGGGACGCTGAAGTCGGTGGCGATCGCCCCGGCCGAGGTCGAGGGTGCCTTCGCCGAGGGCATCGGGTTCGACGGCTCCGCGATCGAGGGCCTGTCCCGCTCGTACGAGGCCGACGTGCTCGCGCACCCGGACCCCTCGACGTTCCAGATCCTGCCGTGGCGCGGTGAGGTCGACCCGACCGCGCGGATGTTCTGCGACATCACGACGCCGGACGGCCAGCCCGCCGTCGCCGACCCGCGCAACGTGCTGAAGCGCACGCTGGCCCGGGCGAGCGAGCGTGGCTTCACGTTCTACACGCACCCCGAGATCGAGTTCTACCTGCTCAAGAGCCGTGAGTGGAAGGACGGCGGGCCGCAGCCCGTCGACCAGGCCGGCTACTTCGACAACGTCCCCGGCGGCAGCGCGCACGACTTCCGTCGTCGCTCCGTCCGGATGCTCGAGGACCTCGGCATCTCGGTGGAGTTCAGCCACCACGAGGCCGGCCCGGGCCAGAACGAGATCGACCTCCGCTACGCCGACGCACTGACGATGGCGGACAACATCATGACCTTCCGCACGGTCGTGAAAGAGGTCGCGATCGAGCAGGGCGTCTACGCGACGTTCATGCCGAAGCCGATCTCCGGGCAGCCGGGTTCGGGCATGCACACGCACGTCTCGCTCTTCGAGGGCGACCAGAACGCGTTCTACGAGGCCGGCGGCGAGTACCAGCTGTCCCGGACCGCCAAGCACTTCATCGCCGGTGTGCTCAAGCACGCACCGGAGATCACCGCGGTCACGAACCAGTTCGTGAACTCGTACAAGCGCCTCTGGGGTGGCGACGAGGCCCCGTCCTTCGTCACGTGGGGCCACAACAACCGTTCGGCGCTCGTGCGCGTGCCGCTGTACAAGCCCAACAAGGGGCAGTCGTCACGCATCGAGTACCGCGGCATCGACTCGGCGGCGAACCCGTACCTGGCGTACTCGCTGCTGCTCGCGGCGGGGCTCAAGGGCATCGAGGAAGAGTACGAGCTGCCGGCCGAGGCCGAGCACGACGTCTGGAGCCTCACCGACGCCGAGCGTCGTGCCCTCGGGTACAGCCAGCTGCCGTCGAGCCTCGACCACGCCCTCAGCCTGATGGAGGACTCCGAGCTCGTCGCCGAGACGCTCGGCGAGCACGTGTTCAACTTCGTGCTCCTCAACAAGCGCCAGGAGTGGAAGCGCTACCGCGACCAGGTCACACCGTTCGAGCTCGACACCAACCTCGGCGCCCTCTGAGCGAGCGCACCACATGACCGGTCGGACGACGTCGTCGCGTTCCGAGTTGGCCCGCCTGGGCTTCGCCGAGCTGTCGGAGAGCCTGGAGCGGATCGCCGACCTGGAGGCGCGGTTCGGCTCCGTCGTGCCGCTGCCGGTCAGCGGCACCCCGGCGCTCTGGGGCATCACCGCGGATCCCGACGGTGCGCTGCGGCTGCTGGAACGGCTGTTGGAGCGCGCTCCGGACGAGCTCCGCCCCGTCCTGGCGGACGAGGCCGCGACGGAGCGGCTGATCCGCCTGCTCGGCGCCTCGGTCGGCCTCGGTGAGTTCCTGCACCGTCGCCCTGCCGAACTCGCACTGCTGCTCGAGCCCGTCGTCGCACCCTGGTCGCAGGAGCGGTACACGGCATCCCTGCTCGAGGCGATCGACGGTGCCACCGGCGAGGACGCACGGCTGTGCCTG
This sequence comes from Curtobacterium sp. PhB170, assembly GCF_003752345.1. Lineage (NCBI taxonomy): Bacteria > Bacillati > Actinomycetota > Actinomycetes > Micrococcales > Microbacteriaceae > Curtobacterium > Curtobacterium sp. PhB170. The sequence goes on along the minus strand of NZ_RJUM01000012.1, from coordinate 100,202 downwards.
CGGGTGCGGTACCGCCGGCACCTCGCGCAGATCGCCCTGTACGACGTGCTGCACTCGTCGCCGACCGAGGCGTTCCCGGCCGTCGCTGCCGGACTGGCCGACCTGGCCGGCGCAGCGCTCGACGCCGCGGTCGACGTCGCCCGGCGCGAGGTGCCGTTCCCGGCGGCCGACGTCGCCGCGACCCCGCTCGCGGTGATCGCGATGGGCAAGGCCGGCGCGCGCGAGCTCAACTACGTCAGCGACGTCGACGTCATCTTCGTCACCGAGGCCACCGACGACATCGGCACCGACCGTGCCGTCCTCATCTCGACGCGGATCGCGATCGCCGCGACCCACGCGATCACCGACCTGGCCGCCGAACCCGCTCTGTGGGAGGTCGACGCGAACCTGCGACCGGAGGGCAAGGACGGCGCCCTCGTCCGCACGCTCGACTCGCACGTCGCGTACTACGAGCGCTGGGCGAAGTCGTGGGAGTTCCAGGCACTCCTCAAGGCCCGGCCGATCGCCGGCTCGGCCGACCTGGGTGCGCGCTACGCCGAGGCCGTCGCACCGTTCGTCTGGAGCTCGTCGGCGCGCCCCGGGTTCGTCGAGTCGGTGCAGCGGATGCGCGAGCGCGTCACCGACCACATCCCCGACGGCGAGGTCGACCGGCAACTGAAGCTCGGTCCGGGCGGCCTGCGCGACGTCGAGTTCACGGTGCAGCTCCTGCAGCTCGTGCACGGTCGTGACGACGAGTCCGTTCGCGTCCGTTCCACCCTCGAGGCGATGGACGCCCTGACCTCCGCCGGGTACGTCGGACGGGCCGAGGCCGCCCACTTCGGTCCGGACTACGCGCTGCTCCGAGTCCTCGAGCACCGCATCCAGCTCCGCCGACTGCAGCGGACGCACCTGATGCCGACCGATGAAGAGGAGCTGCGCGTCCTCGCCCGGTCGAGTGGTCTGGCCACCTCGGCCGCAGCCCTCGAGACCCGGTGGCGCGCGGTCAAGCTCGAGGTCCGCGGCCTGCACGAGCGGCTGTTCTACCGTCCGCTGCTGTCCGCCGTCGCCACGACCGAGGGCGAGATCGTGCTGACCGACGACCAGGTCGTCGACCGGCTCGCAGGCGTCGGGTTCGTCGACCCGCCCGGTGCGCTGCGGCACATCCGGGCGCTCACCCAGGGCACGAGCCGACGCGCGGCGATCCAGCGCAACCTGCTGCCGGTGCTCCTGCGGTGGATGGCCGAGGGGCCGGCGCCGGACCGGGCCCTGCTGGCGTTCCGACGGCTCAGCGACACGCTGGGGGAGTCCAGCTGGTTCCTCCGGATGCTCCGCGACTCGTCCGGGGCTGCGCACTCGCTGACCACCGTGCTGTCGGAGTCGGCGTTCCTGTCCGGTCTGCTCGAGCGGTTCCCCGAGGCCGTCGCCTGGCTCGACGAGCCCGAGTCGCTCCTGCGGGCCCGCCCGATGGACTCGTTGCTCGCCGAGATGACCGCGACGACGGCGCGGCACGGCAACGACGTCGACGGTGCGGCCAGCCTGCTGCGCTCGGCGCGCCGCCGCGAGACCCTCCGCCTCGGCATGGCGGCGGTGCTCGGCCACCTCGACGTGGACGCCCTGGGTGCCGCACTCAGCGACGTGACCGAGGCGACGCTCGCCGGGGCCCTGGCGCTCGCCCGACGTGACGCCGCCGCGGACTTCGAGTTCGGGATCATCGCGATGGGCCGCTACGGCGGACGGGAGCTCGGCTTCGGTTCCGACGCCGACGTCCTCTACGTGTACCGCGCGCCGGACCTGGCGACCGAGGTGGCCTCGCGGACGGCACAGACCATCGTGCGAGAGCTGAACCGGCTCACCGAGGACACCGTCCACCCGCTCGACCTCGACATCGACCTGCGCCCCGAGGGCAAGAACGGCCCGGTGGCGCGCACCCTCGAGTCCTACGGCGCCTACTACGCCCGGTGGTCGCTGACGTGGGAGGCGCAGGCGCTGCTCCGTGCCCGCGGGGCAGTCGGCGACGACCAGCTGCTCCGGGACTTCGAGCACCTGGCCGACCGCACGCGGTACCCGGAGCGGATCGACGAGAACGAGGTGCGCGAGGTCCGACGCATCAAGGCCCGCGTCGAGTCCGAGCGACTGCCACGCGGGGCCGATCCGGCTCGCCACCTGAAGCTCGGGCGCGGATCGCTCAGCGACGTCGAGTGGTTCGTCCAGCTCCTGCAGCTGCAGCACGCCCTCGAGTTCCCCGCGCTCCGCACGACCTCGACGCTCGAGGCGCTCGACGGTGCCGTGGCCGCCGGGTTCGTCAGTGCCGACGACGGCGAGCGGCTCGGGGCGGCCTGGCGCTTCGCCTCGCGGACGCGCAGTGCGCTGGTGCTCTGGTCGGGGAAGACGACCGACGTCCTGCCCGTCGACCGCGTCCAGCTCGAGGGCGTCGCGCGGCTGATGGAGTACGCGCCCGGCTCGGCGAGCGAGCTGGAAGAGGACTACCTCGGCGTCACCCGACGTGCACGACAGGTCTTCGAGCGCGAGTTCTACGGCGCCTGATCCAGCGGCGACACGCCCGAGGTCGCGCGCACGGCACGGAACCGAGCAGTCATCGGAGGTTAAATCTCCGTGTCGCGCAGTGTCCCCCGTTGCGACGACGGCCGTACCCCTGTTTGGACCGCGCCGGTACTGTTACCACGTCGTGACCGAACTCCCACCGGACCTCCAGGCGCTCATTTCCGGTGCCCCCCGACACGCCACGTGACCACCTGCTGACCGGGGCTTTCCGTCGGAGTCGACCCGCGCCTCCCGGCCCCTGTCCACGTGTGTACCGGCGGCCGATGTCGGGCGGGTGGTCCACAGGAGTGCTGTCAGCACGAGGGGGGACCACCGGTCCCGGTGGAGATGGGGACAAGTGTGTACCCCGTAACGCGCTCGTAACGCCCCCGGACGGGGGTCGCGTTGCGCTGGGGTTCAGGTTTCTGCGTCAATGGGGTCACCCGAACCGACCCTGATTCCCCAACGTCGCGGAATCTCCACCTCGAACGTTGAAGCAGGGATCAGTGTTCACCTTCATTCTGCAGATCAGGCAGATGGTCGAAGGCCACCCCGAGTTCTACCTGTTCGCCGTGTACTCCGCGGTGATCTGGTTGCTCTGGTTGGTCAAGGTCGTCATCTCCGCCCGCTACCGCCCGTTCACCGGCACCTTCGTCGGTACCACCAGCGTCGTCGTCCCCGTCGTGGACGAACCGCTCGACCTGTTCCGCGACGTCATCGGTCGCATGGTCGAGCAGCGACCCGGCGAGATCATCGTCGTCATCAACGGCGCCCGCAACGAGGCGCTCGAAGCCGTCTGCGACGAGTTCGCCCCGCTCGTCCGCTGGACGCACACGCCCATCCCGGGCAAGCGCAACGCCGTCAAGGTCGGCACCGAGATGTCCAACGGCGACATCACGGTGCTCGTCGACTCGGACACCGTCTGGACGCCGGGCGCGCTCGAGGAACTCCTCAAGCCGTTCGCCGACGAGTCCGTCGGCGGTGTCACGACCCGGCAGCGCATCCTCGAACCCGAGCGCAGCTGGATCACCCGCTGGGCCGACTGGCTCGAGAACTCGCGAGCGCTCTACTCGATGCCCGCGCAGAGCGTCCTCGGGCAGATCGGCTGCCTGCCCGGGCGCACGATCGCCTTCCGGCGGAGCATCCTGATGCGCGTCATGGACAAGTTCATGCACGAGAAGTTCATGGGTGTGTTCCTCGAGGTCTCCGACGACCGCACGCTCACGAACCTCACGCTCAAGGAGGGGTACCGGACCGTCTACCAGTACACCTCGCTGGTCTACACGGACGCCCCGTTGCAGGTGAAGAAGCTGTTCAAGCAGCAGCTCCGCTGGGCCCGTGGCTCGCAGTACAACACGCTGCGAATGCTGCCGTGGATGCTCGGTCACGCACCGGTGCTGGCGGCGTTCTTCATCACCGACATCATCCTGCCGTTCATGCTCTTCGGTGTGATCGCCGGCTGGATCTACCGGGCCTTCACCGGGCAGGGCGAGAACCTGTACCAGGGCATCCTGTCGCAGTACGGATTCTCGACGGGCTTCGTCTACGTCGCCGCGCTGATGGTCGTCTCGTCGGTGCTCAGCATGGCCATCCGGCAGATGCGTCACCTGGCCGAGAAGCCGAGTGACTTCTTCCGCCTGCCGATGTTCATCATCGTGTCGACGTTCTTCCTCATGCCGATCCGGCTCATCGGCTTCTTCCGCCTGGCGCACGCGTCCGGCTGGGGGACCCGCGCCGGTGCCTACGCCGGCGGTCCGATGCAGGAGGACCCGTCCGACGCCGCGCAGCCGTCGTCCTTCGGCACCGAGACCCCGGTCAGCCCGATCGACGCCGCGGACCGTGCCCGGGCCGTCGACGGACGCGTGCCGCTCGGCAGCAACCAGGTGGCCGTGGACCGCGCGTTCGACGAGCTCTTCGGGGCCGACGCCACCACCAACTCCACCACGACCGTGCTCGCGACCCGGCGCGAGGCCGCTGCTGCAGCAGCAGTGCAGCCCGCAGCCCCACGGACCGCCCCCGTGAAGGCCCGCCGGTACAACCCGTACGCCGCGATCCCGTACTGCATCGGCATCGCGATCTTCGTCCTGGAGGCCTTCCTCATTGTCTGACATCATCCGCTCCTCCAGTACCTGGTGGGCGCAGTCGAGCAAGCACGCCCGCTGGACGGCCGTCGGCACGACCGCCATCGTCCTCGCCCTCGCACTCATCACCTGGTCGGTCTGGGTCTCCCCGGCCGGCCCCGTCTCCACCGCCGTGCACCAGGCCCTCGGGGTCACCGCCCCGAAGGCCAAGAAGGTGTCCGCCGCCGAACTGCAGACGCAGCTGGACGCCGCCCAGGACCGTATCTGGGCGCTCGAGGGAAAGCTCGACTCCCGCACCGCCCAGGCCGGGTCGCGTGGCGACCAGATCACGGAGCTCAAGGCGCAGATCGCGTCGCTCCAGTCCCAGCTCGGTGCCGCGAAGGGCTCGGGAGGCTCGTCCTCCGTCAACGCGTCGGGTTCCGGTGCGAACGGGGCCGGCGCCTCGGGCTCCGGTACCGGGTCCGGGTCGGTCGCGTCCGACAACGGGTCGGGCTCCGGGTCGGGCAGCGGCTCCGCCGGTGGATCGGGCACCGGTTCGGGTGGCGGCAACGGTGGGGTGACCAACCCCAACCCCGGCCCCTCGACCGACCCGGGCACCACGCCCGTCGCCGTGCCGACCAAGGCCGAGATCCTCGGGCAGCAGTCGCGCTGGTACGGCCTGTACACGGCGCAGTCCCCGTTCAACTGGGCCGAGTACGACGAGGTCTCCCGGCAGGTCGGCACCGCGTCGAACATGACCGGGTTCTTCCAGGGCTTCGACCAGGCGTTCAACGCGAGTGCGATCCAGCGCTCGTGGGCCAACGGCCGCGTGCCGCTCATGACCTGGGAGACCGCTCCCGCGCAGACCGGCAACGACCAGAAGTACGTCGCCGGCTACACGAACCAGGACATCACCGACGGTGACTTCGATGCGTACCTGACGAAGTACGCCAAGGCGCTGAAGGCCAACGGGCAGCCGATGGTCATCCGTCTCGACCACGAGATGAACGGTTCTTGGTACAACTGGTCCGAAGGCGACGCCCAGCAGAACGGGAAGCAGTCGTACGTGAAGATGTGGCAGCACGTGCACGACGTCTTCCAGGCGAACGGCGCGAACGACTACGTCATCTGGAACTGGGCGCCGAGCCGCATCGACAAGCTCGGCAACGCGAAGTACCAGACGCTCGAGTACATGCAGAACTACTACCCGGGTGCCGACTACGTCGACTGGGTCGGCATGAGCGGGTACTACCGCACGGCGTCCGAGGACCCGACGTACGCGAACACCTTCGCCGCCACCGTGCAGCAGCTGCGCGAGGTCGCACCGGGCAAGAAGATCCTGCTCAGTGAGATCGGCGCCACCGAGAGCGGCACCACCGTCTCGGGCGGCCAGAAGTCGAAGTGGATCAACTCGCTCTTCGACGCCCTGGCCGACCCTGCCAACGCCGACATCATCGGGTTCTCGTACTTCAGCGAGACCGCGACCACGGTCGTGGACGGCGTCCGCTCCACCAACGACTGGCGACTCAACTCGCGAGCCGACTCCCTGCAGGCATTCGCCGAGGGCATCAAGCGCAACGACATCGACTACGACCTGCAGGAGGTCACGCCATGACCGCGTCCAAGAAGTCGCCCGACCAGGCCGACACCCGTCCCGCACCCGTCATCAGCGTCATCGGCACCGGCTACCTCGGTGCCACCCACGCGGCCGCCATGGCCGAGATGGGCTTCGAGACCATCGGCGTGGACGTTGACCCGGCGAAGCTCGCCGCGTTGTCCGCCGGCGAGGTCCCGTTCTTCGAGCCCGGCCTGCCCGAGCTCATCACGAAGCACGTCGCGAGCGGCAAGCTCCGGTTCACCGCCGACATCGCCTCGGCCGTCGCCGCAGCCGACGTCCACTTCGTGTGCGTCGGTACCCCGCAGAAGGCTGGCTCGCACGCCGCCAACCTGGCGTACGTCGAGAGCGCCACCCGCGGCGTCGCCGAGAACCTCACCCACCCGGGACTCATCGTCGGCAAGTCGACGGTCCCGGTCGGCACCGCGGCGCGACTGCGCGGCATCGTCCGCGAGTTCACGCCCTCGGGGATCGACGCCGAGCTCATCTGGAACCCGGAGTTCCTCCGCGAGGGCAAGGCCGTCGAGGACACCCTGCACCCGGACCGCCTGGTCTGGGGTGGCGCGTCCGAGGCCGCCGACGCCGTCATCCGCGAGGTCTACGCCGCGCCGATCAGCGAGGGCACCCCGGTCATCACGACCGACCTCGCGACCGCGGAGCTCGTCAAGGTGAGTGCCAACGCGTTCCTCGCCACGAAGATCTCGTTCATCAACGCGATCTCCGAGATGTGCGCGATCACCGGCGCCGACGTGTCGACGCTCGCCGACGCCCTCGGGCACGACGCCCGCATCGGCCGGAAGTTCCTGAACGCCGGCCTCGGGTTCGGCGGCGGGTGCCTGCCGAAGGACATCCGAGCGCTCATGTACCGCGCCAACGAGATCGGCGCGGGCCAGGTCGTCGGCCTCATGCAGCAGGTCGACGAGATCAACATGGGCCAGCGTCAGCGGGTCATCGACATGGCGATCGACTCGGCCGGGGGATCGGTGCTGAACCGTCGAGTGGCCGTGATCGGTGCCGCGTTCAAGCCCCTGACCGACGACGTGCGGGACTCCCCGGCGCTCAACGTGGCCGCTGCGCTCCACCTGCGCGGCGCCCAGGTCACCCTCTGGGACCCCGAGGCGATGGAGCCGGCGAAGCGCTCGTTCCCGACGCTGAGCTACGCCGCGTCGATGGCGGACGCGATCGAGGGCGCCGACGTCGTCCTGGTGCTCACCGAGTGGGACGAGATCATCACCGCCGACCCGGTCGCCCTCGGCGACCTCGTCGGTCGCCGCGTCGTGATCGATGCGCGCAACTGCCTCCCGGTCCACGACTGGGTCAAAGCGGGGTGGACCGTCCGTTCCCTGGGGCGGCCCACGCCGGTCACGGGTGCACCCGTGAGCGTCGCAGCGGGGACGAACGACTCGTTGGCCACGGCTCGCTAGTCACCGTTCGCGAAGCGGGGTCCGTGCCGGGCGGCACGGACCCCGTTCCCGTGTGCGGTGCCGGGTCGGATCGGGCGTACTGTGCCGAAACGGGCGTACCTGGTCGGAACTTTCGACCAGGTACGCCCGATCCGGCTTCCCAGTCCGGGTGCGATGGGAAGGAACGTGCGTCGCGACCAGCCGGGAGGCCCGGTGCCGGCCCGCCGGACCGGCACCGGGCCTCCAGGCAGTCGCCGCAACCGCCCGACCCGCCAAAGCGACACATTCCTGCGGATGGTTCGCGGCACACTGTCGCTGTCGCGACACACACACGAAGGCCCCGCACCTGACGGCGCGGGGCCTTCGTGTGTCAGCGAGGATCAGACGCCGAAGTACAGCTCGTACTCGAACGGGTGCGGGCGCTGCGCCAGCGGGAGGATCTCGTTCTCACGCTTGTAGTCGATCCAGGTCTGGATGAGGTCCTCGGTGAAGACGTTGCCCTTCGTGAGGAACTCGTGGTCCGCCTCGAGGAAGTCGAGCGCCTCGTCGAGGGAGCCGGGGACCTGCGGGATGCCCTTGGCCTCCTCCGGGGGGAGCTCGTAGAGGTCCTTGTCGACGGGCTCGTGCGGCTCGATGCGGTTCTGGATGCCGTCGAGGCCCGCCATCAGCTGCGCGGCGAAGGCGAGGTACGGGTTGCCCGAGGCGTCCGGCGCGCGGAACTCGATGCGCTTGGCCTTCGGGTTGGTGCCCGTGATCGGGATGCGGATCGCAGCCGAACGGTTGCCGGCCGAGTACACCAGGTTGACCGGCGCCTCGAAGCCCTTGACCAGGCGGTGGTACGAGTTGATCGACGGGTTGGTGAAGGCGAGCAGCGCCGGAGCGTGCTTCAGCAGACCGCCGATGTACCAACGGGCGAGGTCGGACAGGCCGCCGTAGCCGTTCTCGTCGTAGAAGAGCGGCTTGCCGTCCGACCAGAGCGACTGGTGGGTGTGCATGCCCGAGCCGTTGTCGCCGAAGAGCGGCTTCGGCATGAACGTGGCGACCTTGCCCCACTGGTCCGCCGTGTTCTTGACGATGTACTTGAACTTCAGGATGTCGTCCGCGGCGTGGACCATCGTGTCGAACTTGTAGTTGATCTCCTGCTGGCCGCCGGTGCCCACCTCGTGGTGCGAGCGCTCGAGCTCGAAGCCCGCGTCGATCAGCTTGAGGGTGATGTCGTCGCGCAGGTCGGCGGTCTTGTCGACCGGCGACACGGGGAAGTAGCCGCCCTTGTACGGGGTCTTGTTGGCGAGGTTGCCGCCCTCTTCGTCACGACCGGTGTTCCAGGCGCCCTCTTCGGAGTCGACCGCGTAGAACGACTCGTTCTGGGTGACGGAGTAGCGGACGTCGTCGAAGATGTAGAACTCGGCCTCGGGGGCGAAGAACGCGGTGTCCGCGATGCCCGTCGACGCGAGGTACTTCTCGGCCTTCTTCGCCACCTGGCGCGGGTCGCGGCCGTAGATCTCGCCGTTCCGCGGGTTGTAGATGTCGAAGATCATGATGAGCGTGCGCTCGGCGCGGAACTGGTCCACGTAGGCGGTGGTCACATCGGGGATCAGCTGCATGTCGGACTCGTGGATCGACGCGAACCCGCGGATCGAGGAGCCGTCGAAGAGCTGGCCGACCGAGAAGAAGTCCTCGTCGACGGTCGAGGCGGGGATGTTGAAGTGCTGCTGCACACCCGGCAGGTCCGTGAATCGGATGTCGAGGAACTTGACGTCGGTGTCCTTGATGAAGGCCAGGACCTCGGAGGAATCGCTGAACATGGGGGCCGATCTCCAATGGGTTGGGTGATGTCGGAGGTACCGATCAAGGCACCTCCGACGAGGCTATTGACACGGGGTTTCCCGGACGTGACTGAATTGTTTCGGGCGTGTTACGGGCGGCCGGTCGCCTACGCTTGGGGGCATGGCCCGCAGCTCCTCCAGTCCGTCCGCGCCCCCCGAGCACCCCGACGGCTGGCCGGGCAAGGACCTCGGTCTGCCGGAGGAAGGACCCCGCAGCGTCGGGCGGATCGGACGGCGGATCGTCGCCCTGCTCATCGACGGCGCCCTCGCCGATCTCATCGCATACGTGACCGGGGTCTGGTCGCCGGTGAACGGTTCCGGGGACATCGCGCACTCGTGGGTGCAGCTGGCGATCTTCGCCGCGCTCCAGGTGCTCTTCGTCTGCCTGTTGTCCGGCTCGTTCGGGCACATCTGCGTCGGGCTGCGCCTCGTGCCGATGCGCGGGGGGTACGTGGGGGTGTGGCGTCCGGTCGTCCGGACCGTCCTGCTCTGCCTGGTGGTGCCGGCGCTCATCATCGACCGGGACAGCCGCGGCGCGCACGACCGCATCGCCGGCACGGTGCTCGTCCGCCGCTGACCCGGGGACGGGCCCGCGCCCGCACCGCACGGTGCGAGGTTCGTCGCGGGGCGCTGCGGGGCGCTGTTTTGCACCGTGCGAGGTTCGTCGGCACGTGCGAGGTTGCCCGCTCGGTGCAGCGCGACAGGTTTGCACCGAGCGGGTAACCTCGCACCAGGTGGCCGAAGGCGCACGGTGCGCTCAGCGGGCGCGATCGACCGCCACCGACCGCACCGGCCACCACCGCGCCGCACGCAGAACGCCCCCGACCTGGCACGGTCGGGGGCGTTCTGCGTGGTGGTTCGGGGACGGGTCAGCGCGGACGTCCGGCGCGGGCACGCATCGGGTCCATGCCCTTCGGGATCGCGGCGGCGGGGCTCTGCGTGAGCGAGTCAAGGCGGTTCGCGACGGCCAGGACCTCGTTGCGGTTGAGCGACTTCTTGAACTTGTTCATGGCACGGGGGAGCTTGTGCAGCGTGAGGGTGTCGTCGCCGTCACCGACGCTGACCACGTGGACGGCGACGTTCGGGACGATGCGCTGCACCTTGCGACGCTCTTCGTCGACCTGACGCTTCAGGTTGCCGCGCTGGCCCTCGGTGATGAGGACGACGCCGGGACGCCCCACCGCGCGGTACACCGCGGACTGCGAGCGACCGTGCACGGCGACGGGCATCTCGCTGGAGCGCCACTGTCGACGCAGCGAGTTGGAGAGCACCGCACCGACGGCGCCGGGCTGGCCCTCGATCTGCGAGTACGCCGCCCGCTCGGCCAGCCGGCCGAGGACGATGAGGAAGAGCAGCACGCCCATCAGGACACCGGCGACGATCCACAGGATCATCGCGAGCCAGTTCTGGCCCGGGAGCACCAGCGCCAGCACGATGCCGAGGACGACGGGGCCGACGAATGCGAGGGCGAACCACCAGACGGACGACGGGTCGGCCCGTCGGGTCATCTGGAAGACCTGGAACATCTGCTTGAGACGCCCCGGCTCCTTCGCCTTCGTGTCTGTGGAAGTGCTGCGTGCCATGCTGACAGGATACGGCCTCCGCGGTCCGGGGGAGACCGCAGTCGGTCCGGCTGTGCGCGAACACGCGTTGTCCACAGATCGAGCAGGACGGACAGGAGGCCCGGCTCGCCTCCGCCACGCTCGTCACCATGGACACGAGCACCGACCAGAGCATCGACGACGCCCGCAGTGACCGTTGGGTCGCGGCGGCCGACGACGCTGCCGTGGCGGCCTGGATCGCGGACCGGTGCGCCACCGGCCACCGGCACCTGGTGCCCGTCGAGGCGGTGGGCCGGACCGGGGCCGGCGGGCTCGTGACCCTGCTCGACCGCCCACGCGGGACGCCGCTCCCGGTGGCGCTGGATCGCCTCGGCACCCCGACGACCGGGGTCGCGGTGACCCTCTGTGTCCCGCTGCTCGAGCTCCTCGTCGCGGCCGTCGACGGCGCGGTACGGCTCGGCGTCGCCGGCATCGACGATGTCCTGGTGGACGACGCGGGCGCCGTGGTGCTGTGCGACCACCCGGCTGGAGCCGTCCGCGACGGCACGGAGCTGCCCGGTCACGACGCTGCACGGGTCCTCGGGCTCGCCGCCCGGCTCGTCTGGGACCGTGTCGACCCGCGCGATCCGAGTCGCGACGACGTGGACGCTGCCCTCCTCGCAGCGCTCGACGGCGACCGCAGCACCGTGTGTGCGGCGCTCGAGACGGTTCGGGATGCGGCGCCGCCGCGGCCGTTCCGGTGGGCCCCACCGCCGGCCGACCTGGTGTTCGTCGAGGCGGACCCGCCGGTCGACACGACGGGCCCGGTGGCTCGACTGCGCGAGGTCGTCGAGCTCGGCATCCCGCTCGGTGCTGGTCGGCGGTTGCCGCTCCGCCGCGCCGTGGTCGGTGTCGTCGTCGCGATCGGTACGGTCGTCGCCGCGGTGTCCGTGCTCGGTGCCGGAACGGACACCGGTGCCGGTGCGGGTGGTGGTGGCTGACGCGCCCGGACACCCCCGGACGCCCCCGGACGCCGACGAACCGGAACGGGAACGGGAACGGCCCCGGCTCCCCACGAGGGGGAACCGGGGCCGTCGGCCGTGGTGCTGGGGTCAGTACCCGAGATTGGGGGCGAAGTTGCCCGCTTCCAGGCGGTTCTTGACCGCGACCAGGTAGCGCGAGGCGTCCGCACCGTCGATGATCCGGTGGTCGTACGACAGCGCGAGGTAGACGAACGAACGGATCGCGATCGCTTCCTGGCCGTCGACCTTCACGACCGCGGGACGCTTCGTGACGATGCCAGTTCCGAGGATCGCCGACTGCGGCAGGAACACCACGGGGGTGTCGAACAGCGCGCCACGCGAACCGGTGTTCGTCAGCGTGAACGTACCGCCAGCGAGCTCGTCGGGCTTGAGCTGGTTGTTCCGGGTGCGCTCCGCCAGGTCCGCGATGGACTTCGAGAACTGCGCCAGGTCGAGCGAGGCCGCGTCCTTGATGACCGGGGTCAGCAGGCCGCGCTCGGTGTCCACCGCGATGGAGACGTTCTCGGACTCCGGGTAGACGATCTCGTCGCCTTCCACGGTCGAGTTGATCTTCGGGTGGGCCTTGAGCGCCTCGGACGCCGCCAGGGCGAAGAACGGCATGAACGAGAGCTTCGAACCGGTCTTCTCGAGGAACTCCGCCTTGTGGGCGTCGCGGAACTGCGCCACCTTCGTGACGTCCACCTCGACGACGCTCGTGAGCTGTGCGGTCGAGGTCATCGACTGCACAGCACGCTCGGCCACGACCTTGCGCAGGCGGGTCATCTTCTCGCGGGTGCCGCGCAGCGGCGAGACCTCGGCGACGAACGGACCAGACGCGGCGGCGGGTGCAGCTGCACCACCGGCGGCCGGAGCCTTCGCGACGGCCGCGAGCACGTCCTCCTTGCGGATGCGCCCGCCGACACCGGAACCGGTGACGGTGGACAGGTCGACGCCCTGCTCGTTCGCCAGCTTGCGGACGAGCGGCGTGACGTAGCCGGAGGCTGCGCCGTCCTGCGTCGGGTTCGGCACCGCGGCGGCGGTGGTCGCGCTCGGCGCGGCCGGCGCGGGTGCAGCAGCGGCCGGCGCCGGGACGGCGGCCGGGGGTGCGGCGGCGGGCGGCGGGACCGGAGCGGCCTGCGGGACCGGAGCGGCGGCAGGAGGTGCCGACGGGGCCTGCGGGGCCGCGGGCTGCGTCTGTCCGGCGGGGGCCGGCTCGGGCTCGGTGGGCTCCGGGGCGGGGGTCTCGGACTCCTGCTCGGTGCTCGGCTCGGCCTCGGGGACCTCTGCCTCGGCAGCGGTCTCGTTCGAGGACTCGTCGGACGAACCGGAGTCGGAGGAACCGGAGTCGGACGAGCCGTCGCCGATCTTCACCAGCGCGGTGCCGACCTCGACGGTCTCGTCCTCCTGCACGAGGATCTCCTCGATGACGCCGGCGACGGGCGACGGGATCTCGGTGTCGACCTTGTCGGTCGAGACCTCGAGCAGCGGCTCGTCGACCTCGACCCGGTCACCGACGTTCTTCAGCCATCGGGTCACCGTGCCCTCGGTGACGCTCTCGCCGAGCGCCGGGAGGCTGACGGATTCGCTCATCGGGTGGACTCCTCTTCGCGGGGGGTTGCAGTTGTTGTGGATGTCATTGTCACAGGGCGCGGACTCGTGCGGGTCACAGCGCGTGCAGCGGCTTGCCCGCGAGGTGCATGAACGCCTCGCCCAGGGCCTCGTTCTGCGTCGGGTGCGCGTGCACGAGCGGAGCGATGTCCTCCGGGTACGCCTCCCAGTTCACGGCGAGCTGGGCTTCACCGATGAGCTCGCCGACGCGGGCGCCGATCATGCTCACGCCGACGACGGGGCCGTCGACGACGCGGACGACCTTGACCGAACCGGACGTGCCGATGATGTGGCTCTTGCCGTTGCCGGCCAGGTTGTACTCGTACGAGTCCACCTTGTCGGCGCCGTACTCGGCCTCGGCCTTGGCCTGCGAGAGGCCGACGGAGGCGACCTCGGGGTCGGAGTACGTGATCTTCGGGATGTTCTTGTCCTCGATGATCACCGGGTTCAGGCCGGCGATCTCCTCAGCCACGAAGATGCCCTGCTGGAAGCCGCGGTGTGCGAGCTGCAGCCCGGGGACGATGTCGCCGACCGCGTAGACGTTCGGCAGGTTGGTGGCGAGGCGCTCGTTCGTGGTGACGAAGCCGCGGTCCATGGCGACGCCGACCTCGTCGAAGCCGACGTTCTGCGTGACCGGGCCACGACCGACGGCGACCAGCAGGACGTCACCATCGAAGGTCTTGCCGTCCTCGAGCGTCACGACGACGCCGTTCTCGTGCTGCTCGACGCCCTGGAACCGGACACCGAGCGAGAACTCGATGCCGCGCTTGCGGAAGGCACGCTCGAGCTGCTTCGACATCGACTCGTCTTCAGCGGGGACGAGGTGGGGGAGCGCCTCGACGATCGTGACCTCGGCGCCGAAGGACTTCCACACGCTGGCGAACTCGACGCCGATGACGCCGCCGCCCAGGATGACGACCTTGTTCGGCACGTAGTCCATGCGCAGTGCGGTCTCGGAGGTGATGACGCGGCCGCCGATCTCGAGTCCGGGCAGGGACTTCGAGTAGGAGCCGGTCGCGAGCACGACGTTCTTGCCGACGATGTTCTGGTCGCCGACCTGCACGGTGTTCTGCGAGGTGAGTCGACCCCAGCCCTCGACGACGGTGATGCCGCGGGCCTTGATGAGGCCCTGCAGGCCCTTGTACTTGGAGGTGATGACGCCCTGCTGGTACTCGATGACCTTCGGGACCTCGACACCGGCGAACTCCGCGATCACGCCGTACTTCTCGGCGTCACGCGTCGCGTCGGCGACCTCGGCCGCGTGCAGCAGCGCCTTGGTGGGGATGCAGCCACGGTGCAGGCACGTCCCTCCGAGCTTGTCGCCCTCGATGAGCGCGACGCTCATGCCGAGTTCGGCGGCCCGGAGCGCAGCGGCGTAGCCACCGCTCCCGCCACCGAGGACCACGACGTCGTAAGTCTGTTCCGTCACCTGGTGCAACTCCCTCGTGCGTGTCGGGCCGATCGGGCCCTACGTGGACACCGCGGGGGCGGCGTCCGACGGTCGGACCGCGTGGTTCCGGTCCCGTCCCGTGCAGTACCGGTGGGAGGCGCGTCGATGCCCCGTCCCACCGGTACCAAACCTACTACTCGGACTGGAGGTCTTCTGCGAGCGCGATGAGCGTCCGGACCATCACACCCGTCGCGCCCTTGCCGAGCCACCCGTAGCCGCCGCCCTTGTGCTCGGACGGACCGGCGATGTCGAGGTGCGCCCACGGGATGCCCTCGCCGACGAAGCGCTCCAGGAACTTGCCCGCGAGCAGCATGCCGCCGGCCGGGTTGCCGACCGTGGCGTTGACCATGTCGGCGACGTCGCTGGCGAGCCGGGCGTCGAGTTCCTCGGGCAGGGGCATCGGCCAGATCGGCTCCGACACGCCCTCGGCCACGGCACGGAGCTTCGCGACGAGGTCGTCGCTGCCCATCAGGCCGGTGGTGCGGTCGCCGAGCGCGACGACCTGCGCGCCGGTCAGGGTGGCGACGTCGACGATGGCGTCGGGCGTCTCGAGCGAGGCGGCTGCCATGCCGTCGCCGAGCACGAGGCGGCCCTCGGCGTCGGTGTTCGTGACCTCGACGGTCTTGCCGTTCTTGAGGGTGAGGACGTCACCCGGGCGGGTCGCCGTGCCCGACGGCATGTTCTCGGCGAGTGCGAGCCAGGCGGTGACGCGCACGTCGAGGCCCAGGCGTGCGGCAGCGACGGTCGCGGCGAGCACCGTGGCGGCGCCGGTCATGTCGGTCTTCATGCCGAGCATCGACGCCGCCGGCTTGAGCGAGAGCCCGCCCGAGTCGAACGTGATGCCCTTGCCGACGAGGGCGAGGTGCTTCGTGGCGGACTCCGGCGCGTAGCGGACGACGACCAGGCGCGGGGGACGCGCCGAACCACGGCCGACCCCGAGGATGCCGCCGAAGCCCTGCTCCTCGAGTGCCTGCTCGTCGAGGACCTCGACGGTGAGCGGGAGGTCCGAGGCGAGCCCGGTCGCCACGTCGGCGACGTCCTGTGGCCCCAGGTCGCCGGCGGCGGTGTTCACGAGGTCGCGGACCAGCGAGGCGGCATCGGCCACGATCGCCGGACGGACCGCGGCGTCCGTCGCGGCGGACGGCGCGAGGACCGTCACGCGCTGGTCGCCACGCGTCGGCCCGGTCGTGCCGGCGCCCTTGTGCCGCGTGAAGGCGTAGGCGCCGAGCGCTGCGCCCTCGAGCGCTGCCTCGACTAGTGCGTCGGTGTCGGTCGGCAGTGCGAGCGCGATCGACGCGGCGTGCGGCAGCTGGCGGACGGCACTGCCGGCGGCCGAGCGGTACGCGGCGGCGTCGGTCCCGGTGCCGAGCCCGATGAGCGCGATGCTCGCGGCGTCGACGCCCACGGCCGGGATGCGCACGAGCTGGTCCTTGGCGCCCGTCGCGCCGATCGCTGCGAGGTCGAGGTCGTCGAGCGCGGAGAACGGTGTCGTGGCCGGCTGGGCGATCGTCGCGGGGGCACCGTCGGCACCGGGCCGGACACCGACCACGAGGACGTCGGCGGAGATCGAGGAGGGGGCGGAGGAGTCGGTGGAGAGCGTCGGTCGGACCATGCTCCAACCCTATCCACGCACTGTTCGCTGTCGGCGTGGTCGTCCCGCGCGGGGGCGTCGGTGGCCCCGCCTAGCATGGGGACGGTGAACCACCCCGAGGAGCTCTACACGTTCGACGAGGCCGCCCCGACCGTCCCGGCCGGGCTGCACCTGGTCGCCGGGCTCACCGGCTTCGCGGACGCCGGTTCGGCCGTTGCCCAGGTCACGACGTCGGTGCTCGAGGACCTCGACACCCAGATCGTCGCCGAGTTCGACCCCGACGTGCTGCTCGACTGGCGTGCACGCCGGCCCGTCATCACCTTCGAGCACGACCACATCGCCGCCGTCGAGCCGCCCCGGCTGGCGCTGCACCTCGTGCGCGACGAGATCGGCCAGCCGTTCCTGTTCCTGTCCGGGTACGAGCCGGACTTCCAGTGGAACCGGTTCGTGGACGCCGTCACCGGCCTCGCCGCCCAGCTCCAGGTCGCGGACACCACCTGGGTGCAGTCGATCCCGATGCCGGTCCCGCACACCCGCCCGATCAGCCTGACCGTCTCCGGCACCCGCGCCGACCTCGTCGAGCAGATGAGCGTCTGGAAGCCCGAGACCCAGGCGCCGGCGAACGTCCTGCACCTCGTCGAGCACCGGCTCGCATCCACCGGCGCGCAGGTCACCGGGCTCGTCCTGCTCGTCCCGCACTACCTGTCGGACACCGAGTTCCCGGACGCAGCCGTCGCGGCTCTGTCCGGCATCGCCGCCGCCACCGGCCTCATCTTCCCGACGGACGCCCTGCGCGAGGCGGGTCGCGAGTTCCTCACCCGGGTCGAGGAGCAGGTCGCCGGCAACGCCGAGTTGCAGCGACTCGTCGGTGTGCTCGAGGAACGGCACGACACGTACATGGAGGGCAACCCGGTCGCGTCGCCGCTCACGGACGTCGACGGCGAGGTGCCGACCGCGGACGCGATCGCGGCCGAGCTCGAGCGCTTCCTGGCCGACCGGCGCACCCAGGGTGACGGCGGCGAGTAGCCGCGTCGGGCCCTGAACGGTCCGGAACGGCGGTCTGGAGGCCCGGGGCGGGCCCGCACCGTTCCTCCCGTCGGTCGTCCGGTCGCGACCAGGACGCCACCAGCGTCGGCGACACACGTCGCGTATCCGGCTCCGCCGGATCGGTAGCCTGTCGGGGTGAACTCCCGTCGCGCCTACCTGATCTGGGGCATCGCGGTGCTCGCCTACGTCCTGGCGGTCGTGCAGCGGTCCTCGCTCGGGGTGTCCGGGGTGGACGCGCAGGACCGGTTCGCCGTCTCGGCGGCGGTGTTGTCCACGCTCGCGGTCGTGCAGATCGCCGTGTACGCCGGACTCCAGATCCCGGTGGGCGTCGCGCTCGACCGGGTGGGGCCGCGCAAGCTCGTCCTGCTCGGCGCCGCGCTGCTCGTGGTCGGCCAGGCCGTCGTGGCCTTCTCGCCGACGATCGGCCCGGCGATCGCGGGCCGGGTGCTCGTGGGCGCCGGCGACGCGATGACGTTCATCTCGGTGATCCGCCTGGTGCCGATGTGGTTCAGCGGCCGGATCCTGCCGCAGATCTCGCAGTGGACGGGCAACCTCGGGCAGATCGGCCAGATCCTGTCGGCGTTCCCGTTCGCGGTGCTCCTGCACGCCGCGGGGTGGACGCCCGCGTTCGGGGTCGCCGCCGCCGCGAGTGCCGTCGGGCTCGTCCTGGCGTTCGTCTTCGTCCGCAACGGCCCCGTGGTCGTGCGGACCGGAACGATCCCGCTGCCGCACTCGCGGGGCGCCGCGTTCCGGACGTTCGGGCACGCGTTGCGTCGACCGGGCACGCAGCTCGGGTTCTGGTCCCACTACGTGACGCAGTCGTCCGGCACGGTGTTCTCGCTGCTGTGGGGCGTCCCGATGCTCCGCGGGCTCGGGTACAGCCCCGCCGAGGCCGCCGGCTTCCTGACGATCATCGTCGCCGTGGGCTTCGTCGCCGGGCCGGTGCTCGGGCTGCTGTGTGCGCGGTTCCCGATGCGCCGCTCGAACCTCGTGCTCGGCGTGGTCGTGCTGCTCGCCGTGGTGTGGACCGCGATACTGCTCTGGCCCGGCCACCCGCCGACCTGGCTGCTCGTGCTGCTCGTCGTGGCGATGGGCATCGGCGGCCCCGGTTCGCTGATCGGGTTCGACTTCGCCCGGACGTTCAACCCGGTCGGTTCCCTCGGGTCCGCGAACGGCGTCGTCAACGTCGGGGGCTTCCTGGCGGCCTTCGTGATGATGTACCTGATCGGGCTGCTCCTCGACGTGATGTCCCGCGTCACCGGCGAGACGGTGTTCGCCTGGGACAACTTCCGCGTGGCCCTCACGGTGCAGTACCTGGTGGTCGGGTTCGGCGTAGCGATGCTCCTGCACGCGCGGCACCGCACGCGCCGGGTGCTCCACGCGGAGGAGGGAATACGCGTCGGACCGCTCTGGGTTGCACTCGTTGCGCGCCTGCGGAAGCGGCACGTGCAATAATGATCACGGACCCACTCAGGACCCCCATCCTGTCGGAGCACTTCGGAGCGCCGATCAACCCGGGGGACTTGACATGGGTCTTAGTGCTGCCCGGAACGGTAGGACTCGACGACGCGGGGGACTGCGGCTCGGGCCCTGGGCGGCGAGGGAGGCCACGACCCCACGAACGTGGCACGACGAGAGAGGTGATCGCATGGCTGCCCGGAGCACGACGATCGATCCCACGAAGGACACTCAGCCCGAAGGTGCTGTGGCAGAGGACGCCACGGACGCCGAGGGAACCGCCGCGCCGAAGAAGCGCGCCACCAAGGCCCCCGCCAAGAAGGCCCCGGCCAAGAAGGCCGCCCCGAAGGCGAAGAAGGTCGACCCCGTCGACGAGGCGAACGAAGCCACCGACGAGCCGACCGAGGACGTCGAGGACACCGACGACAAGGCGATCAAGCCCGACGCCGCCGCAGCGGTCGCCGCCGGCGCGCTCGTCATCTCGCAGACCGACGACGACGAAGCCCCGGTCTACTCGACGACCATCACGGGTGCGACCGCCGACCCGGTGAAGGACTACCTCAAGCAGATCGGCAAGGTTGCCCTGCTCAACGCCGAGCAGGAGGTCGAGCTCGCGATGCGCATCGAGGCCGGTCTGTTCGCCGAGGACAAGCTGCAGCACTCGACCGGGCTGACCAAGCCGGCCGAGCGTGAGCTGCGCTGGGTCGCCCGCGACGGTCAGCGCGCCAAGTCGCACCTGCTCGGCGCGAACCTCCGCCTCGTGGTGTCGCTCGCCAAGCGCTACACCGGCCGTGGCATGCAGTTCCTGGACCTCATCCAGGAGGGCAACCTGGGCCTGATCCGTGCGGTCGAGAAGTTCGACTACACCAAGGGCTTCAAGTTCTCGACGTACGCGACGTGGTGGATCCGCCAGGCGATCACCCGCGCCATGGCCGACCAGGCCCGCACCATCCGCATCCCGGTGCACATGGTCGAGGTCATCAACAAGCTCGCTCGTGTCCAGCGCCAGATGCTGCAGGACCTCGGTCGCGAACCCACTCCGGAAGAGCTCGCGCGCGAGCTCGACATGACCCCGGAGAAGGTCGTCGAGGTGCAGAAGTACGGTCGCGAGCCGATCTCCCTGCACACGCCCCTGGGCGAGGACGGCGACTCCGAGTTCGGTGACCTCATCGAGGACACCGAGGCGGTCGTGCCGGCCGACGCGGTGGGCTTCACCATGCTGCAGAAGCAGCTCGAGAGCCTGCTCGACTCCCTGTCCGAGCGCGAAGCGGGCGTCATCCGCATGCGCTTCGGCCTCGGTGACGGCCAGCCGAAGACCCTCGACCAGATCGGTGACACGTTCGGCGTGACGCGTGAGCGCATCCGTCAGATCGAGTCCAAGACGATGGCGAAGCTCCGCCACCCGTCGCGGTCGCAGTCGCTGCGCGACTACCTCGAGTAGGCCGATGCGGTTCTTCATCCCGATCCTGATCGGGCGGGTCCTCCGCGCCCTCGCCAGAGCGCGGGGCGGGGGATCCGCCTACCCCGGGTACATCGTGCTCAAGCTGGTGCCGGACTTCCTGCAGCACGTGACGAAGCAGTTCCCGAACGGCGTCGTCTTCGTGCTCGGGTCGAACGGCAAGTCGACGACCACGCACATGATCTCGGACATCGTCCGGGCGCACGGGCTCCGCGTCTTCACGAACCCGTCCGGGGCGAACCTGCCGCAGGGCATCGCGTCGGCGCTGCTGTCCGAGGTGTCGCTGACCGGTCGCCTGAAGGCAGACATCGGCATCCTCGAGGTGGACGAGGCCTTCGCGGTCGAGCTCGCCGGCATCCTGTCGCCGTCCACGGTGACGATGCTCAACGTGCAGGTCGACCAGCTGTACCGGTTCTTCGAGACCGAACGCGTCGCCGACATGATGCTCGACACCGCGGCACTGTCCGCGGCGAACGTCATCACGAACCGCGACGACCAGTTCCTCGATGCCTACGCAGCGCGCACGGGCCAGCGGGTGCTGCGTTTCGGTGCGAGCGCCGAGGTCGTCGCCGCGGCGCCGAACGGCCTGCAGAACGCCGACGACTTCGACCGGCAGGACGCCCAGCCGAACGCCGCTGAGTCAGAGGTCGTCGTGAACACCGGTGACGGTGCGACGATCC
Source organism: Curtobacterium sp. PhB170 (assembly GCF_003752345.1). Lineage (NCBI taxonomy): Bacteria > Bacillati > Actinomycetota > Actinomycetes > Micrococcales > Microbacteriaceae > Curtobacterium > Curtobacterium sp. PhB170. The sequence goes on along the minus strand of NZ_RJUM01000012.1, from coordinate 78,922 downwards.
GTTTCGACGGTTCCGACATCGCGGTGCGCCTGCCCGCACGCGGCCTGCACTACGCGGTCGACGCTGCTGCTGCCACCGCCACGGCCAGCGCAGCACTCGGCACGCAGTTCCGCGCCGACGCCGTCACGAAGGCCTTCGGCACGATGAAGCCGGCGTACGGCCGCGGGGAGCGACTGCCGATCGCCGGCGAGTCCGCCGAGTTCACGATGTTCAAGAACGCCGCGAGCCTCCAGCTCAACCTCGACGCGCTGCCGGACCGCCCCGAGCAGGTCCTCATGGCGATCGACGAGGGCACGCCGGACATCTCGTGGATCTACGACATCGACTTCTCGAAGCTCGACCACGTCGACGTCGTCTCCGGTGACAAGGCCTGGCAGATCGCGATCGCCCTCGAGCACGCCGGTGTCCGCATCGGCAGGGTCGACCCCGACGTCGAGGCCGCGATCAAGCACATGGAGCAGCTCGGGTCGACGACCAGCGGGACGAAGAACTTCATCGTCAACTACGAGATCATGATGATCGCCCGCAAGGCCCTCGGCCACCCGGACATGGAGAAGACCGCATGACGGCCGACCGGCTGACCATCCTGCACGTCTACCCCCGGCAGATGGGCGTCTCGGGGGACCGCGGCAACGTCGCAGCCCTCGTCCGCCGTGCCGCCGCAGCCGGCCTCGACGCCGAGGTGCTCGAGTACGCGCCCGGCGACGATCTGCCCGCCGCGGCCGACGTCGTGGTCATCGGCAACGGACCGCTCAGCGCGATGCGTTCGCTCGGTGCGGACGTCGCCCGCATCGCCGCTCCGCTCCGTTCGTTCGCGAGCGACGGGGTGCCGGTCATCGCCGTCGGCGGCGGGTTCGACCTGGCGACGAACGAGGTCGTCCCCACCGAGGGTGCTCCGGTCGAGGGGTTCGGTGTGTTCGACGCCCGAGCCGTCCGCGGTGCCGAACGTCGGGTGAACTACTTCGTCCTCGAGACCCGGTACCCGCTGCTCCCCGGCGCGCCGAAGCGCCTCGCCGGCTTCGAGGACCACGCCACCACGATCGAGCTCGCGGCCGGGGTCACCCCCTTCGCCGACGTCGTGTCCGGCGGCGGCAACCAGGCGGGAGCCCCGGTCGAGGGTGCGATCGTCGGCACGTCCTTCGGCACGCACACGCAGGGTCCGATCCTGCCGCTCAACCCGCAGCTGACCGACGGTGTCCTCGCCGCAGCAACCGCACGGCTGGGTCGCGAGTACGCACCGGACCCGGAGCAGACGGCCACCATCGACCGCTACGCACGCGAAGCGCGCGCGACGGTCGACCGCTACGTCGACAAGGCGTTCAAGCGCATCGCGTGACGCTCACGAAGGCCGGTTCCCGACGGGACCCGGCCTTCGTCGTATCCGCGCGTTCTGAGACGGGCAACAGACAGACGGGAGGCCCGGTGCCAGCTGGCACCGGGCCTCCCGTCTTGCTGTGGTCGCGCCTTCGCGCGCTACTTCGACTCGTAGAGTCGGCTGCTCTCGTCGTGCCATTCGATGGCGGTCGCCGCGAGCTTGTCCTTGAACTCTGCGCCGTGGTGCGCGCAGAAGAAGAGCTCGCCGCTCGACATGGTGGCTCGGATGTAGGCCTGCGCTCCGCAGCTGTCGCAACGGTCGGCGGCGGTCAGCTGGTGGTTGCTGACTTCGTCGATGGAGGGGTCCTGCACGGTCTGGGTCATTGCTGTGCTCCTCACGGATCGCAGGTGGTGCCGGGTGGTTGCACCATTTCAACACGTGATGCCTGAGAACGATGCATTGTGCAGCGCTGTTTCGCTGAGCGCGGATCGGTTGTCCCCAGTGCGAGTGTCCGCGCCGAGGGTGTCGGTACCGCTCGGTAGCATCGGACGGTGAGCTCCGACTACTCCGCACGCCATCTCTCCGTCCTCGAAGGGCTCGAGGCGGTCCGGAAGCGTCCGGGGATGTACATCGGCTCGACCGACTCCCGCGGGCTCATGCACTGCCTGTGGGAGATCATCGACAACTCCGTCGACGAAGCCCTGGCGGGGCACGGCGACGAGATCGGCGTCGTGCTGCACGCCGACGGTTCGGTCGAGGTCCGCGACACCGCCCGGGGCATCCCGGTGGACGTCGAACCGAAGACCGGCCTGACCGGGGTCGAGGTCGTGTTCACCAAGCTGCACGCCGGCGGCAAGTTCGGCTCCGGCTCCTACGCGGCCTCCGGTGGTCTGCACGGCGTCGGTGCCTCGGTGGTCAACGCCCTGTCCGAGCGCCTCGACGTCGAGGTCGACCGCGGCGGCAAGACCTACGCCATGTCGTTCCACCGCGGCGAGCCCGGCACGTTCGACGACGCCGAGGGCATCGGTCCGGACGCCCCGTTCAGCCCCTTCACCTCGGGCAGCGAGCTGCGGGTCGTCGGCAAGGTGAAGAAGGGCGTCACGGGTTCCCGGATCCGGTACTGGGCGGACCGGCAGATCTTCACCGCCGACGCGCGGTTCAGCACCGACGACCTGGTCACCCGGGCGCGGCAGACGGCGTTCCTGGTGCCCGGGCTCGGCATCACGATCACCGACGAGCGCGTGTCCTCGATCGAGGCCGCCGCTGCGCGTGCCGAGGCGACGGGAACCGCCGTCGAGGCCGGCCCGGTCGTCGAGCGCTTCCGCTACGAGGGCGGCATCGGCGAGTTCGTCGAGCACCTCGCGGCCGACACCGCCGTCACCGACGTCTGGCGCGTGCAGGGCACCGGGACCTTCACCGAGACCGTCCCGATGCTCGACGACAAGGGTCACATGGTGTCGACCTCGGTCGAGCGCTCCTGCGAGGTGGACCTCGCGCTGCGGTGGGGCGACGGCTACGAGACGGTGTTCCGCAGCTTCGTCAACATCATCGCCACGCCGAAGGGCGGCACGCACCAGGCCGGCTTCGAATCCGGTCTGGTCAAGGCCGTCCGTGCACAGGTCGAGGCGAACGCCCGCAAGCTCAAGGTCGGGCAGGACAAGCTCGACAAGGACGACGTGCTCGCCGGCATGACCGCCGTGCTGACCGTCCGGCTGCCCGAGCCGCAGTTCGAGGGACAGACGAAGGAGATCCTCGGCACGCCGGCGGTCCGCAAGATCGTCGACCAGGTCGTGTCGAAGCGCATCACCGAGATCCTGACGTCGACGCAGCGCACCGAGAAGGCCCAGGCGGCGACCCTGCTCGAGAAGGTCGTCGCGGAGATGAAGACCCGCATCTCGGCCCGCGCCCACAAGGAGACGCAGCGCCGGAAGAACGCGCTCGAGAACTCCTCGTTGCCGACGAAGCTCGCGGACTGCCGATCGCAGGAGACCGAGGGCACCGAGCTCTTCATCGTCGAGGGCGACTCGGCCCTGGGGACTGCGAAGCTCGCCCGCAACAGCGAGTACCAGGCGCTGCTGCCGATCCGCGGCAAGATCCTCAACGTGCAGAAGGCGTCCGTGTCGGACATGCTGTCGAACGTCGAGTGCGCGTCGATCATCCAGGTCATCGGTGCCGGCTCCGGCCGGACGTTCGAGATCGACCAGGCGCGCTACGGCAAGGTCATCATCATGTCGGACGCCGACGTCGACGGTGCCCACATCCGCACGCTGCTGCTGACCCTGTTCTTCCGGTACATGCGACCGATGATCGAGCAGGGCCGGGTGTTCGCCGCCGTGCCGCCGCTGCACCGGGTCGTCGTGGTGAACCGCGGCAAGCCGAACGACACGCTGTACACGTACTCCGAGCAGGAGCTGCAGACCGTGCTGAAGAAGCTCGAGAAGACCGGCAAGAAGTACCAGGAGCCGATCCAGCGGTACAAGGGCCTGGGCGAGATGGACGCCGATCAGCTCGCCGAGACCACCATGGACCGTGCGCACCGGACCCTGCGGCGGGTGAACATCACGCATGCCGAGAGCGCGGCGAAGGTGTTCGAGCTGCTGATGGGCAACGACGTGGCCCCGCGCAAGGAGTTCATCCTGGCCGGCGAGGGTCTGGACCGCGACCGCATCGACGCGTAGTCGCGCGGCGGCGCCCGGCCCGAGTCTCGGCGGCGCTGGGCCGAGTCTCGGCCGCAGCGACTCGTCTCGGGCTGCGAGCTCCGAGTTCGGTCGCTCAGCCCGAGTCTCGGTGCCGCAAGAGCGACACCGTGCCGCCACCGTGCGCGGTCCGTACCGCCAACGCGACAGAGTCCTGCGAACTGTTGGCGGACTTCTGTCGCTTCCGCGTCGGCGGAGCGAGCGGTCTGGACGGGGCTGGCCCGCGCCTCCCGGCCAGCGAGTCTCGCGGTGGGCGACCGGACTCGGGTGCCGGACCGCGAACGATGTCGCGCAGACCGAGTCTCGGTGCCGCCAGAGCGACACTGTGCCGCCACCGTGCTCGGTCCGTGCCGCCCACGCGACAGTGTCCCGCGAACTGTTCGCGGGACACTGTCGCTTTCGCGGAGAGAAGCCCGCCGGAGCGCTGCCGCGCGCTACGCGTCGCCAGCGGTGCCGTCGAGCGCCGCAGCACTGCCACCGATCGAGCCGATGACGGCCTCGAGCGGTGCCCCCGACCCGTCACGCTTCGACAGCCAGTCGGGCAGGGTCCGCGCGGCGCCGTCCGTACCGACCGCGTGCGGGGGAGCGATGCCCGCCCAGCCCACGGTGAGTCCGTCCTCACCCTTCAGGAACGCGTGCGCTCGGACACCCTGGGTCGCCCGGCCCTTGGCGGGGAACTCGGACAGGGCGGAGACCTTGGCGCGACCGGAGTCGGTGCCCGGCAGCGCCGTGGAGGTCGTGGACACCGTGGCGACCACGGCGTCGTCGGACCGGGCGACGGAGCCGAACCAGATCACCGAGGACCCGGGTGCCAGCGCCATGCCCGCGACACCGCCTGCCGGGAGCCCCTGGGCACGGACGCCGGACGCGGGGAAGCGCAGGAGCTGGGCGTTCGAGCTGATGAACACCAGGTCGTCGGACTCGGGTGCCTGGGCGGCGCCGACCACCGCGTCGCCGGGCTTCAGGCCGATGGCGACGAACTCGGGCTTGTCGGGCCAGGCTCCGGGGACGACGCGCTTCACGACGCCCTGCGCGGTACCGATGGCGAGGGAGTCCGACGACGCGCCGGACAGGTCGACGAGTGCAACGACCGTCTCGCCCTTGGTGAGCACCAGGAAGTCCGTGACCCGTACGCCGGCGTCGAGGCGGACCGCGGCGGGCGGCACCGCCGGCACGTCGACGGGGGAGAGCCGCAGGACCCGCCCGGTCGAGGTCAGCGCGCCGACCTGGCCCCGGACGGTGCTCACCACGGCGGACCGGACGGCGTCGTGCTTGGAGCGCTTCGGTACCCGGACGATGCTGAGCTCCGACGTCGGGATGTCGACGCGGATGAGCCGTCCGGTGGTCGAGAGGAGCACGCGGCACGGCGAGTCGGCGACCTGGAGCGACTCCGGGTCGACCGCGGCCTTGCGACCGCCCTTGACGGGGGCGTCGGCCTCGGTGAGCAGGGTGCGGCGGGGGGTGGCGAACTTGTCGGAGACCTCGGTGAGCTCGAGCGCGACCTGGGCACGGAGCCGTTCGTCGGACGCCAGGAGTTCCTCGAGCGCAGCGATGTCGGCGAGGAGCTGGTCGCGCTCTGCCTCGAGCTCCATGCGCGAGAACTTCGTCAGGCGTCGGAGCCGCAGTTCGAGGATGTACTCGGCCTGCACCTCGGACAGGTCGAAGACGTCGCGGAGACGGCTCCGTGCGGCCTCGGAGTCGTCCGAGGTGCGGATGACCTGGATGACCTCGTCGATGTCGAGGATCGCGATGAGCAGGCCCTCGACCAGGTGCAGCCGCTCGCGGCGACGCGCGAGCCGGTACTCCGACCGCCGGGTGACGACCGACAACCGGTGCTGGACGTAGACGTCGAGCAGCTCGCGCAGCCCGAGCGTGCGCGGGGACCCGCCGACGAGCGCGACGTTGTTGATGCCGAAGCCGTCCTCGAGCGGAGTGTGCTTGTACAGCTGCTCGAGCACCGCGGTGGGGTTGAACCCGCTCTTGATGCCGATCACGAGCCGGAGCCCGTGGTTGCGGTCGGTCAGGTCGTTGACGTCCGAGATGCCGACCAGCTTCTTGGACTGGACGCCGTCCTTGATCTTCTCGATGACGCGCTCGGGGCCGACCAGGTACGGCAGCTCGGTGACGACGAGCCCGACCTTGCGCGGGGTCAGGTTCTCGACGCTCACCTTCGACCGGGTGCGGAACGTGCCACGCCCGGTGGCGTACGCGTCGCGGACCCCGGAGAGCCCGACGATGGTGCCGCCGGAGGGCAGGTCCGGCCCCGGCACGAACTCCATGAGCTCTTCGAGGGTGGCCTGCGGGTTCATCAGCAGGTGCTTCGCGGCCTCGACCACCTCGCCCAGGTTGTGCGGCGCCATGTTCGTCGCCATGCCGACCGCGATGCCCGACGCGCCGTTGACGAGCAGGTTCGGGAACGCCGCGGGCAGGACGCCGGGCTGCATGATCTGGTTGTCGTAGTTCGGGACGAAGTCGACGACGTCCTCGCCGAGGCCCTCGGTCATCGCCATCGACGGTTCGGCCAGGCGGGCTTCGGTGTACCGGGCGGCAGCGGGACCGTCGTCGAGCGACCCGAAGTTGCCGTGGCCGTCGATCAGCGGCACGCGCATCGTGAACGGCTGCGCCATCCGCACCAGGGCGTCGTAGATCGCGCCGTCGCCGTGCGGGTGCAGCTTGCCCATCACCTCACCGGTGACGCGGGCGCTCTTGACGTGCCCGCGGTCGGGCCGCAGGCCCATCTCGGCCATCTGGTACAGGATGCGCCGCTGGACGGGCTTCAGGCCGTCGCGCGCATCGGGCAGCGCCCGCGAGTAGATGACGGAGTACGCGTACTCGAGGAAGGAGCCCTGCATCTCCTCGGAGACGTCGACGTCCTCGATGCGCTCACCGTCGGGCAGGCCGACTGCGTCCGTGCGTGCCATGGCACCTTTCTGGAAGACCGGAGTCGTCTAGGAGACTCTGTCGTCTGGGAGACTCTGTGGAATGGGAACAAGCGTACCGACGGCCCCCGACGCCGCCGCGAACCTCGCCGACGTCTTCCCGAGTTGCCTCGTGGCGCTCGGGGCTGCGGACGGCGCGTGGTCGCGTGACCACGGCCTGGAGGCCCGGATCGCCCTCCGTCCCGCCCGTTCCGCGATCGTCGTCCTGGTCGACGGCCTCGGGAGCGTCGCGCTGTCGGCTCGCGCCGGGCACGCCCGCTGGCTCACGGCCGCGAAGGGGTCCGGCACCGCGAAGAAGCTGCGCAGCGGGTTCCCGACCACGACGGCCGCGGCACTGAGCACCCTGACCACCGGACGGTCGCCCGGCACGCACGGCGTCGTCGGCTACAGCGGCTGGAACCCGGACACCGGTGCTGTCATGAACCTGCTCGGCGGGTGGGACACCGAGGTCCCCGCGGACTGGTTCCTCACCGAGACGCTCTTCACCCGTGCCGCGGAGCTCGGCGTCGACCCCGTCGTCGTCGGCCCCGATCGGTACCGGGCGTCGGGCATGACCGCGAACGTCCTCGGCGGCGCACGGTACGTGTCGGCGGACACGATCCCGGAGCGCGTCGACGCCGCCCTGGCCGAGACCGCCACCGGTCGATCACTCGTGTACCTGTACGTGCCGGAGCTCGACTCGATCGGCCACAAGTCCGGGTGGCAGTCCGACCGGTGGACGGCGACGCTCGAGCTGCTCGACGGCGAGCTCGCCCGCCTCGATGCCCGCGGTGCGTCGGACGTCGGTGTCCTGGTCACCGCGGACCACGGCGTGCTCGACGTGCCCGACCACGCGAACATCGCCATCGACCCGATGCTGCTGACGGACGTCGTCGGGGTGGCTGGCGATCCGCGGTGCCGCCAGCTCACGGTGGCGCCGGGCACCGACGTTCGCGGGTTGGTCGGGGCGTTCCGGGCGCGCTACGGCAAGAAGGCGTACGTCGCGAGCCGCGAGGAGGCGATCGCTGCCGGGTGGTTCGGCGCGGTCTCGCCGCAGGTGGTCCCGCGCATCGGCGACGTGATCGTCGTGGCACGCGGGTCGTGGGCGTTCAACGACGACCGCGCGCTGCGTGACGGCGAGGTTCCGAAGCGCATGATCGGCCAGCACGGCGCGATGACCGACGAGGAGACGTTCGTCCCGCTGCGGCTCGCCGGGGCGTTCGCGCAGTAGCAGCCGGCCGCGGGTCAGTCCGAGCTGATCAGGCCGGGTCCTCCGGGCGGGTGCCGAAGACGATCTCGTCCCAGCTCGGCATCGACCGGCGGTTGCGCTTCTTGCGCTCGGCGCGGCCCTCTGCTTCGGGCGCCGATGCCGGACGGGCGTCGGCGGACGGCGGGACGGTGTCGCCTTCGGGCTCGTCCTCGAAGCCCTGCAGCGGGATGTCGACGACGCTGATCGAGGTGCCGCGGGCGGGCTCGTCGCGCTGTTCCCCGAACGAAGCGGCCTCGCGCTCCCCACGGCGGCGGCGGAGCGCCTCGAGCAGGTCGGCGGTCTCGTTGCCGGGTGCGCGCTCCTCGACGGCCGCCTGGCCGATCCGGGGCAGCGGTGCTCGGAGCGGCGCGCGGTCGGGGACGTCGGGGTTCGTGACGGCCTCGTCCTCTTCCTCGACGCGGAAGGCGCCGGAGTCGAAGCGGGTGCCGTCGTCGTGCTGCTGCTCGTACTCCACGGCGCGCAGGCGGGGCGCGATGCCCTCGTCGTCGGTGTGCGAGAGCCGGTGCGCGTCGCCGTTGTCCGGCACGAGCGTCGAGGTCTTCGGGTCGAAACGCCACTGCGCGTCGTGCTCGACCTCGGCCGCGGTGTAGCGGACCCGGACCTGCCAGCCGCTCTCCGGGTGCTTCCACGAGCCCCAGCTGATCGCGGTGGCCTCGCCGGCCTCGAGCTTCGCGGTGATCGCCGCGCCGAAGGTGTCGGGGGCCTCGTCGTCGACCGGGGTCACCGGGACGCGGTGCGAGGCGTCGAGGACGAAGGCGCGCTCGGCGAGCACCGGGCCCTCGAAGCGTCGGACGTACTCGACGTCGACGTCGAGTGCGGCGGCGACCTCGGCGGCGTCGGCACCGCCACGGATGCGTGCCTGGACGTCCTTGGGGGAGACCCGCTTCTGCGGACCGGCGTCGGGGTTGGCCTGTCGGACCTGCCCCGGAAGCGAGGACGTGACGGGCAACCGGAACTCGGTACCGCCGTCGGTGGCCAGGAGGATCGCGCCTGCCTCGACTCCGATGACTCTCACGTCTTGCATGGTCCAGCCTTCCCAGCGTCGCGTACGGTCGTGCGTCGTACCCCGTGAGTATGCAGTGGTCGCGGACGGTTTCCACGGAGGCGCACGGGCGTGCCGCGGAGTCTGCGCACCAGTGGCGACGGGTGTCGGGAATGTCCCGATCCGGTCACGGGTTGCAGCGCCGTGACGACCCGCCGCAGATCTCGGTTTGCACTCTGGCGGGACGTAGTGCAAACTGTCGCCGCCGATCACCCGGCGACGACCTCTCGATACGAGAAATGGATGGGCATGGCCACCGATTACGACGCCCCCCGGAAGACCGATGACAACTCCGATTCGGAGTCGATCGAGGCCCTCAAGGAGCGCGTTCCCGACAAGATGTCGGGGGTCGTCGACGATGATTCGGACAACCCCGGCAGCTTCGAACTCGCCGGGCAGGACCTGAGCGACGTCGACCTCGACGTCGTGGTGCTGCCCCCGCAGGTCGATGAGTTCACCTGCGTCGAGTGCTTCCTCGTGAAGCACCGCTCCCAGCTCGACCATGAGTCGAAGCTCGGGCCGGTCTGCGCGGAATGCGCGGCGCTCTAGACGCACCGATCACCGAAGGCCCCGCATCCTCCAGGATGCGGGGCCTTCGTCGTACGGTGCGGGGCGGACGCGTGCCGGGCCTCCCGTCCGCCCGTCGCGGTCCGTCAGGACCGGAGCGCCTCGACCACCTTGGTGGGCTGCCGGACGCTGACCAGCCAGTAGGGCGTCGGGTCGGCGTCGTCGCGGACCTCGACCTTGACGACCCCGCGCACGTAGCCGCGGAAGAGCGTCCACGCTCGAGCGTCGAGCTTCGGTCCGCGCTGCGTGGTCGCCTCGGCGCCCTCGAACGCCTCGACGCTGCCGACGAGTGCGCGGGGGAGGTGCGCCTTGCCGGCGCGGAACTCGCTGTCCGTGACCTCGATGGTGGGTGCGAGTGCCCACAGGAGCACGAGGACGCCGAGCTCCATGCCGATCGCCACGAGCACACCGGCGAGCACGCTGATGGGCAGGAACACGAGCAGGGTGGCGGGGATGACGAGCGCCGTCGCCAGGTACAGGGCGGGCGGGGCCCAGAGTCGTTCGCGGTACAGGGTCACGGGTCCATTCGACCACGACTCGGGACAGGTCACGGTCGGGTCACGTCTCTGCACTACCCTCGACACGTGATGGAACCAGTCGACGTCCTCTGGACCGGGGAGAACCGCCCCGGACACGCCCACCCCGGCGACGCCGGTGCCGACCTCGTCTCGACCGAGGCCTTCGTGCTGCAGCCGGGCGAGCGCCACCTGGCCGCGACCGGGCTGCGGATCGCGCTCCCCGAGGGGTACGCCGCGTTCGTGGTCCCGCGCAGCGGGCTCGCCGCCAAGCACGGCATCACCATCGTCAACAGCCCGGGCACGGTCGACTCCGGGTACCGCGGCGAGATCAAGGTCTCACTGCTCAACACCGACCGGTCCGAACCGTACGAGGTGCACGTGGGTGACCGGATCGCACAGCTGATCGTCATGCCCGTGCCGCGGGTGACGTACACGCACGTCGAGGAACTCCCCGACAGCGTCCGGGGCCAGGGTGGCTTCGGCTCGTCCGGCTACGGTGACCGGAGCGGTGCCGTGACCGGCGCCGCGGACGATGTTCAGGAAGGAACGCGCGCATGAAGTTCGGTCGACGCAAGCGTGACGAGGGCGAGGTGGCCGAGGTCGAGGTGGCCGAGGCCGTCGCCGACGAGGTCGAGATCGCGGACACGACCCCCGAGGTCGACATCGCGACGGACGCCGACGCGGACCTCGACGAGGTCGACGGGGTCGCCCCGACGGACAAGTCCGCCCCCGAGGACCGTGCCGAGAACGGCCCCCACGACGAGACCGAGGCGAACCTGGTCCGTCCGTACGTCGACCTGGGCGGCGTGAAGGTCCTGCCGCGCGAAGGCCTGCACCTGCGCCTCGAGGTCGAGGAGGGCTCGCAGCGCGTCGTCGCGGTCGGGCTCGACTACGACGACTCGACGCTGCAGGTCCAGCCGTTCGCCGCACCCCGCTCGACGGGTCTGTGGCACGAGATCCGCGCGCAGATCGCCGAGCAGATCGAGCGCCAGGGTGGTGTCGTGACCGAGGTCGACGGCCCGTTCGGCCCCGAGCTCCGTGCGTCCGTGCCGGTCGCGGTCGACGGGGACGGCGGCGCCGCCGGTGTCCGTCCGGCCCGCTTCGTCGGCGTCGACGGCCCTCGTTGGTTCCTGCGCGGCGTGATCGCCGGCAAGGCCGCCGAGCAGCCCGACGACGCGAGCGAGATCGAGGAGCTGTTCCGCAGCGTCGTCGTCGTGCGCGGCACGACGCCGATGCCGCCGCGCGACCTCATCCCGCTGCACATGCCGAAGTCGACGCAGACCGCGATCTGACGACCTGACCCGCCCTGGAGGCACGGTGCCGGAACACGACGACACCCACCGACCCGAGACGGCCGGGTCCGAAGCCGTGCCCGCGTCCGCTGGGACACCTGACGCTGCGTCGGCTGCGCCGTCGTTCTCGGCGCAGTTCCGCGACGCGGTGCAGAACGCGGGCATCGCCCGCGTCGCCCCTGGCGAGGCGCCCTCCGGGCGCGCGCTGCTCGGAGCGGTCGGCGGGATCCGCGGGCTCGCCGAGTCGGTGCTGCCCGGGTTCGCGTTCCTGGTGGTCTACGCGATCACGAAGGAGCTCGTGCCGAGCGTCGTGATCCCGGTCGTCGTCGGACTCGTCTTCGTCGTGCTCCGCCTGGTGCAGCGACAGTCGCTGACGATGTCCTTCGCCGGCATCCTCGGCGTCGCGGTGTCGGCCGGCCTCGCCCTCATCACCGGACGCGCCGAGAGCAACTTCATCCCGGGGATCATCATCAACTCGGTGTGGTTGGTCGGGCTCCTCGTGTCACTGGCCGTCCGCTGGCCGCTCATCGGTCTGGTCGTCGGGTTCCTGCTGCCGGCGAACGAGGACGGCTCGCACGTCGACTGGCGCGCCGACCCGGTCAAGCGCCGTGTGCTGACGGTCGCCACCTGGATCTGGGTCGGGCTCTTCGCACTCCGCCTGGCCGTCGAGGTGCCGCTGTACCTCACCGCGCAGGTCGAGCTGCTCGCCGGCCTCAAGCTCATCCTCGGCGTCCCGCTCTACGCCGCCGTGCTCTGGGTCACGTGGCTGCTGGTCCGCACCGTGTTCGTGCGGAGGGACGACGCCGCCACGGTGTAGAGTTGTCTTGACATCAAGAGACTTTCCCGTCCGGCGCTCCGGCGCCAGCGGGATTAGGTTTGCCTTGCTGGTGGGACGGACCACGGCCCGCGATGATGAGGGCAAACCGATCAGTAGGGAGGCGGCACGGTGGCTGCAGTCAATAGCTTCGGCTCGAAGGACACACTGTCGGTTGGGGGTGTCGACTACGCGATCCACCGGATCGACACGGTGCCCGGGCACGAGAAGCTCCCGTACAGCCTGAAGGTGCTGCTCGAGAACCTCCTCCGCACCGAGGACGGCAAGAACGTCACCGAGGCGCAGATCCGCGCGCTCGGCTCCTGGCGCCCCGACGCCGACCCGGACACCGAGATCCAGTTCTCGCCGGCGCGCGTCGTCATGCAGGACTTCACGGGCGTGCCGTGCATCGTCGACCTCGCCACCATGCGCGAGGCGATGGCGGACATCGGCGGCGACCCGAACAAGATCAACCCGCTGTCCCCGGCCGAGATGGTCATCGACCACTCGGTCATCGCCGACCTGTTCGGCAGCACGGACGCACTCCAGCGCAACACCGACCTCGAGTACGAGCGGAACGGGGAGCGCTACCAGTTCCTCCGCTGGGGCCAGACCGCGTTCGAGGACTTCAAGGTCGTCCCGCCGGGCACCGGCATCGTGCACCAGGTCAACATCGAGTACCTGGCGAAGGTCACCTACACGCGTGACTTCGACGGCGAGACCTACGCCTACCCGGACACCCTCGTCGGCACCGACTCGCACACCACGATGGTGAACGGGCTCGGCGTGCTCGGCTGGGGCGTCGGCGGCATCGAGGCCGAGGCAGCGATGCTCGGCCAGCCGGTGTCGATGCTCATCCCCAAGGTCGTCGGCTTCAAGCTCTCCGGTGAGATCCCGGCCGGCGTGACCGCGACCGACGTGGTGCTCACCATCACGCAGGAACTCCGCAAGCACGGTGTCGTCGGCAAGTTCGTCGAGTTCTACGGCGAGGGCGTCAGCGCCGTCCCGCTCGCGAACCGCGCCACCATCGGCAACATGTCGCCCGAGTTCGGTTCGACCGCTGCGATCTTCCCGGTCGACGACGTCACGCTCGACTACCTGCGTCTGACCGGTCGCGACGAGGCGCAGATCGCCCTGGTCGAGGCGTACTCCAAGGCCCAGGGTCTGTGGCACGACGCCTCGGTCGAGCCGGCGTACTCCGAGTACATGGAGCTCGATCTCTCCACGGTCGTGCCGTCGATCTCGGGGCCGAAGCGTCCGCAGGACCGCATCGAACTGTCCAAGGCGAAGGACCAGTTCGAGGTCGACCTGAACAACTACACGACCCCGAGCGAGCAGACCGACCTCGACGACGCGGTGGAGGAGACCTTCCCGGCCTCCGACCCGATCGCCGCGGGCTCGACCAACGAGGACACCAACCTGCACGAGCACGTCTACGTGTCGAGCGCCCCGTCGACGGCCTCGGCCCCGACGAAGGTCGCGATGGACGGGGCCGACCCGTTCACGATCGACCACGGTGCCGTCGCGATCGCCGCGATCACCTCGTGCACGAACACCTCGAACCCGTCCGTCATGATGGCGGCCGGCATCCTCGCGCGGAACGCCGCCGCCAAGGGCCTGACCTCGAAGCCGTGGGTCAAGACGACGCTCGCCCCCGGGTCCAAGGTCGTCACCGACTACTACGAGAAGGCCGGTCTCACGACCTACCTCGAGCAGCTCGGCTTCTACACGGTCGGCTACGGCTGCACCACCTGCATCGGCAACTCGGGCCCGCTGCCCGAGGAGATCTCGCAGGCCGTGCAGGACAACGACCTCGCCGTCACCGCGGTGCTCTCGGGCAACCGCAACTTCGAGGGGCGCATCAACCCCGACGTCAAGATGAACTACCTGGCGTCCCCGCCCCTGGTCATCGCGTACGCCCTCGCCGGGTCGATGCACTTCGACTTCGACAAGGACGCCCTCGGCAAGGACCAGGACGGCAACGACGTCTACCTGCAGGACATCTGGCCCGACGCGGCCGAGGTCCAGCAGGTCATCGACGAGTCGATCGACACCGAGATGTTCACCCACGAGTACGGCTCCGTGTTCGAGGGCGACGACCGCTGGAAGAACCTGCCGACCCCCACGGGCGACACCTTCGAGTGGGACCAGGAGTCGACCTACGTGCGGAAGCCCCCGTACTTCGAGGGCATGACCATGCAGCCCGACGCGGTGTCGGACATCTCCGGCGCCCGCGTGCTGGCGAAGCTCGGCGACTCGGTCACGACCGACCACATCTCGCCCGCCGGCTCGATCAAGGCGGACAGCCCGGCCGGCAAGTACCTGGCCGAGCACGACGTGGACCGCAAGGACTTCAACTCCTACGGCTCGCGTCGCGGCAACCACGAGGTGATGATCCGGGGCACGTTCGCGAACATCCGTCTGCGCAACCAGCTGCTCGACGGCGTGGAGGGCGGATACACCCGTGACTTCACGACCGCCGACGGCGAGCAGTCGTTCATCTACGACGCCTCGCAGCACTACCAGGAGCAGGGCATCCCGCTCGTCATCTTCGGCGGCAAGGAGTACGGCTCGGGTTCGTCGCGCGACTGGGCGGCCAAGGGCACGAACCTGCTCGGCGTCCGCGCGGTCATCACCGAGAGCTTCGAGCGGATCCACCGCTCGAACCTCATCGGCATGGGCGTCGTCCCGCTGCAGTTCCCGGCGGGCGAGACGGTCGAGTCCCTCGGGCTGGACGGCACCGAGGTCGTCTCGATCTCGGGGTTGACCGAGCTCAACGAGGGCCGGACCCCGAAGACCGTGCACGTCACCGCGACGCCGAGCGAGCACTCGCCCGCCGGCAAGCAGCCGGTCGAGTTCGACGCGGTCGTCCGCATCGACACCCCGGGTGAGGCCGATTACTACCGCAACGGCGGCATCCTGCAGTACGTGCTCCGGTCGCTCGTCTGAGCGACGTGAGCACGGGTCGCTGACGCGACCACACGACGGACTGGATGCCCGTGGCGACACCGCCACGGGCCTCCCGTCCGTTGTCGGGTCCCGAGAATAGAGTGGGCCGACAGCCCCACGAAAGGAGCGCCCGTGAGCCTGCTCAGCAGCATCACGTCGCCGCGCGACCTGAAGCGTCTCTCCGACGTGCAGATGACCGAACTCGCCGCCGAGATCCGCCGGTTCCTGGTGGCCGAGGTCGCGAAGACCGGTGGGCACCTCGGGCCCAACCTCGGGGTGGTCGAGCTGACGCTCGCGATGCACCGGGTGTTCGACTCGCCGAACGACCCCTTCGTGTTCGACACGGGGCACCAGTCGTACGTGCACAAGCTCGTCACCGGGCGGCAGGACTTCTCGAAGCTCCGCGAGCGGGGAGGCATCGCCGGCTACCCGCAGCGGAGCGAGTCCGAGCACGACATCGTGGAGTCGTCGCACGCGTCGTCGTCCCTGTCGTGGGCCGACGGGATCTCCCGCGCGTTCGGGCAGACCGGACAGACCGACCGCACCGTCGTCGCGGTGGTCGGTGACGGCGCCCTCACCGGTGGGATGACGTGGGAGGCGCTCAACAACATCTCGGACGACAACGACCGTCGCCTGGTCATCGTCGTCAACGACAACGGCCGCTCGTACGCTCCGACGATCGGCGGCATGGCGCGGTTCCTCAGCTCCATGCGCACGCGGCGTGAGTACCGGGCGCTCTACGAGACCTCCCGGGCCGTGGCCGACCGCTTCGGCGCGCCCGGCCGGGCCGTGTACCGCGGGATGCGCGGGGGCCTGCACGGGTTCCTGTCGCGCTTCACGAACAACGAAGCGCTGTACTCGAACCTCGACATCAAGTACATCGGGCCGGTCAACGGACACGACCAGCGTGCGATGGAGGCAGCGCTCCGGCAGGCGAAGGCCTACGGCGCCCCGACGATCGTGCACGCGATCACCGAGAAGGGCCACGGGTTCGAGCCGGCCCTGCGCGACCAGGCCGACCAGTTCCACGCCGTCGGGCACATCGACCCGGAGACGGGGGAGTCGCTCGACGCGGCGTCGGGTCCGTCGTGGACCTCGGTGTTCGCGTCGACCCTGGCTTCTGTGGGCGATTCGGACCCCCGTGTCGTCGCGATCACGGCTGCGATGCTCCGACCGACCGGACTGCACCTGTTCCAGGAGCAGCACCCCGACCGCGTGTACGACGTCGGCATCGCCGAGCAGCACGCCGTGACGACCGCTGCGGGTCTCGCCTACGGCGGCCTGCACCCCGTGGTGGCGCTGTACGCGACCTTCCTCAACCGGGCGTTCGACCAGGTGCTGATGGACGTCGCGTTGCACAAGGCCGGCGTCACGTTCGTGCTCGACCGCGCCGGCATCACCGGGCCGGACGGGCCGTCGCACCACGGCATGTGGGACCTCGCGCTGCTGCAGGTCGTGCCCGGCATCCGGATCGCGGCGCCCCGCGATGCGGCGACCCTGCGCGAGGAGTTCCGCGAGGCGATCGCCGTCGACGACGCCCCCACCGTGCTCCGGTGGTCGAAGGGCCAGGTCGGGCCGGACATCCCCGCCGTCCGTCGTCTCCCCGACGGTGTGGACGTGCTGCACGCCGCCGCGGACGGCGTCGAGGACGTGCTCTTCGTGGCCGTCGGCTCGATGGTGCCGACGGCGCTCGAGGCCGCGGCGCTGCTCGAGGCGCAGGGTATCGGCGTCACCGTCGTCGACCCGCGCTGGGTGGTCCCGATCCCGGGCTCGCTCATCGAGCTGTCGCGGACGCACCGGCTCGTCATCACGATCGAGGACGGCGTGCGCGTCGGTGGCGTCGGGACCCGCCTGCGGCAGGACCTGCGGGCAGCCGGGGTCGACACCGGCGTGAACGAGCTGGGGCTGCCCGACGAGTTCATCGACCACGCGACCCGGTCGCAGATCCTCGCCGACGTCGGGCTGACGGCGCAGGCGATCGCCCGTGACGTGATCGACCAGGTCGTCGGGACGAAGCTGCCGCAGGCGAAGCCCGCGCGGTCGCGGGAGTCCGCCGACCGCTAGGCGGGGACCGCGCGGCAGTCCCGAGTCGCGCCCCCGCGCGGGCGTGGGGGGGGGGGGGGGGGGGGGGGGGGGGGGCCCCGCCCCCCCCGCCCCCCCCCCCCGCCCCCCCGGGGGGCGCCCCCCCCCCCCGGGGGGGCCCCCCCCCCCCCCGCCTCGGGGCGCGACACCGGCGCCGG
The DNA here is from genome assembly GCF_003752345.1 of Curtobacterium sp. PhB170. Taxonomy (NCBI): domain Bacteria; kingdom Bacillati; phylum Actinomycetota; class Actinomycetes; order Micrococcales; family Microbacteriaceae; genus Curtobacterium; species Curtobacterium sp. PhB170. Next base: position 61,301 of record NZ_RJUM01000012.1, on the reverse strand, counting down.
CTAGCGGGAAGCGGGGCCGACGATCAGCGGGTCGTGGAAGCTCCCACCGAAGACGCGCTCGGACGCCCCACTGCGATCGAGGTACGGGCTGATCCCACCGGCCTGGAACGGGTAGCCCGCACCGAGGATCAGGCCGAGGTCGATCTCCTCGACGTGCTGGACGACCTCGTCTTCGAGCATGCGGTGCAGCTCGTCGGCCAGGGCGTCCTCGAAGCGCTGCTGCATCGCGGCGGCGTCGACGGGCTTCGCGTCCTTCTTCGACGGCGCGACGAGCTTGACGGCAGCGGGGTCGTACCCGGTCGCGTTGCCCTTCTTGTCGCGGGTCAGGATCTTCCCGTAGTCGGCGATCTTCTTCAGCCCGTCACCGGGGTAGAAGCGCTCCGGCCAGGCGGCGTGGTGCGAGTCGAGCACGTGCGCTCCGACCGGCAGACCGACGAGTTCGAGCAGCTCGAACGGCGACATCGGCAGTCCGAGCGGCGCGGCACCGGCCGCCACGACGTCGAACGAGGTGCCCTGCTCGACGCCGCGCATCGCCTCACCGAGGACCCGTGCGAGCACCCGGTTGACGACGAAGCCCGGCTGGTCGGCTGTGATGATCGCCGTCTTCTTGAGGGTCTTCGCGACGGCGAGCGCCGTGACGAGCGTCTCGTCGGAGGTGTCGGCGGTGCGGACGACCTCGAGCAAGGGCATCACGGCGACCGGGTTGAAGAAGTGGAACCCGACCAGGCGCGACGGGTCGGACAGCACCGAGCCCATCTCGGAGACGGACAACGACGAGGTGTTGGTGGCGAGGATGGCGTCCGGCGCGATGACCTGCTCGATCTTCCGGAAGACCTCTTGCTTGACGCTCATCTCCTCGAAGACGGCCTCGATCACCCAGTCGGCGTCGGCGAAGGCGTCGTACGACACCGACCCGCTGACGAGTGCGGTGATGCGGTTCGCGTCGTCGGGGGAGATCCGCCCCTTCTCGAGCAGCTTGCCGACCTCGCCGCGGATCCGCTCCACGCCGGCGTCGACGCGGGACTGGTCGACGTCGGTGATCACGACGGGGACGCCGAGTCGTCGGGCGAAGAGCAGTGCGAACTGCGACGCCATCAGCCCGGCGCCGAGGACGCCGACCTTCGTGATCTTCTTCGGCTCGACGCCTTCCGGCGCGCCGACGGGCTTCTTCGCGCGCTTCTGCACCAGGTCGAACGCGTACATCGACGCAGCGAACTGGTCACCGGAGAGCAGGTCGGCGAGGGCGTCGTCCTCGTCGGCGAACCGCTCGTCCAAGGATCCGCCGCGAGCGGCGGCCACCAGGTCGAGCGCGCGGAACGGCGACTTCGGCACCGTCCCGATCTTCGACGCGACCTGCCCACGGGCGACCTTGACGACCGTGCCCCAGGCAGCCTTCTCGAGCATGCCCGGTTCGTTGGGCCGCTTGACCGACACGCGACCGGCGATGACACCGTCGGCCCACGCGACGGCTGACGGCAGGAACGTCACCGACGGGATCAGCGCGTCGCCGATGCCGATCTCGACCGCAGCCGCCCCGTCCATCAGGCGGTTGTTCTTGAGGGGGTTCTCGACGATGACCCGCAGCGCCCGCTCCGGACCGATCAGGCGGGGGAGCAGTGTCGCGCCGCCCCAGCCCGGGATGATGCCGAGGAAGACCTCGGGCAGGCCGATGCCCTGCGCCGCGGACGAGAACACCCGGTAGGTGCAGTGCAGTCCGATCTCGAGACCGCCGCCGAGCGCGATGCCGTTGATGAACGCGAACGACGGCACACCGAGGTCGGACAGCTTGCGGAGCGTGGCGTGGCCGAGGGCCGCGAGGTCGTGGGCAACGTCCCGCGACGGCACGGACGCTGCCTGCGACAGGTCGGCACCGGCAGCGAAGCAGTACTCCTTGCCGGTGATCGCGACGCCCTGGATCGTGCCGGCGGTCGCCTCGGTCTTCAGGGTGTCGAGCACCCCGGAGAGTTCGCGGAGCGTGCGCGGCCCGAGGGTGCTCGGACGCTTGTAGTCCTTGCCGTTGTCGAGCGTGATGAGCGCCAGGGTGCCACCGGAGGGCATCGTGACGTGCTTGACGAACGAGTGCGTGACGACCTCGTCCTCGCTGAGTTCGGACAGACGGTCGGTGTCGACGGTGGTCATGCTCATGCCCCCTTCCGAGCCGAACGTGCTGCGGACTTGCTGAAGCCGGGGTTCTCCCAGATCACGGTGCCGCCCTGGCCGAGTCCGATGCACATCGTGGTGATGCCGTACTGGACGTCCGGGCGCTCGGCGAACTGCGCGGCGAGCTGGTTCATCAGGCGGACACCGCTCGATGCCAGCGGGTGGCCGACGGCGATCGCGCCGCCCCACGCGTTGACGTTCGCGGAGTCCTGCGCGATGCCGTAGTTGTCGAGGAACGCGAGCACCTGCACCGCGAACGCCTCGTTGATCTCGAACAGGCCGATGTCGTCGATCGACAGGCCGGCCTTCGACAGTGCCTTGTCGGTTGCGGGGACGGGACCGACGCCCATGACCTCGGGCTCGACGCCCGCGAAAGCGAACGAGACCATCCGCATCTTCGTGGGCAGGCCGTGCTCCTTGGCGCCCTCGGCCGAGGCGAGCAGGCTCATGGTCGCGCCGTCGTTGAGGCCGGCGGCGTTGCCGGCGGTGACCCGTCCGTGCGGGCGGAACGGCGTCTTCAGCGCGGCCAGTGCCTCGAGCGTGGTGCCCGGACGCGGCGGCTCGTCGGTGCTGATGACGTCCCACCCGTCGCCCTTGTTCACCTCGACCGGGATCACGTCGGGCTGCAGCTTGCCGGCGGCCCACGCTGCGGCGTACCGCTGCTGGGACTGGACGGCGTAGGCGTCCGTGCGGTCCTTCGTGATCGCCGGGAAGCGGTCGTGCAGGCGCTCGGCGGTGGACCCCATCACCAGCGCGTCGCTCGACACCATGCGTTCGGCGATGAACCGCGGGTTCGGGTCCGAGTTGAAGCCCATCGGGTGGCGCCCCATGTGCTCGACACCTCCGGCGATCGCGATGTCCGCGGCGCCGAAGGCGATGGCACCCGCGAGCGTCGTGACGCTCGTCATGGCCCCGGCGCACATGCGGTCGATCGCGTACCCGGGGACCGACTTCGGCAGGCCGGCCAACATGCCGACGGTGCGGCCGAGGGTCAGCCCCTGGTCACCCTGCTGCGTGGTCGCCGCGACGGCGACGTCGTCCACCGCTGCGGTGTCGAGCGAGGCGTTCCGGTCGAGCAGTCCGCGCATCGCGTGCACCGCGAGGTCGTCGGACCGGGTCTTCCAGAACACCCCCTTCTCGCCGGCTCGTCCGAACGGTGTCCGTACTCCGTCCACGAACACGACGTCTGATGCCTTTGGCAATCCGGGCCTCCCAGATCCTCATCGATCGGGCCGGAACGCTGGTCGCTCCGGCCGGCCGGGCCTCGCCCGGCGACGCTCCCGACGCTATGCCCCCAGGCTGGGCGGCCGCATGCCGGTTGGGCGGTTCCTACGACTCGACGTCATCCGTCGGCGCGGGCTGCTGTGCAGCAGCGACAAAGGCCGACGCGATGATCGAGGCGAGTTCCTCCACCTGCCAGGGGCGCGCCTCGTGTGCGGCGAGGGCGGCCCCGACCAGCTCGGTCGACGGCGGCGACGGCGGTGCCCACGAGACCACACGCAGGGTCTCCGGCGTGAGCAGGTTCTCGAGCGGGATGTCGAGCTCCTCGGACCGCTTCGTCACCGCGGCCCGTGCGGCCTTGTACCGGCGGTCGGCCGCGGGATTGCGGTCGGCCCAGGCGCGGGGCGGCGGGAGCGTCGCTTCACCGGAGCCGCGGAGCTTCGGCAGGTCCTCGGTCGTCAGGCCCTCGTCGACCGCGGCCCACCAGCGATCGAGCTCGGACCGGCTGGCGCGACCCGTGAACGCCTTCAGAGCGCCGAGTTCGGTGCGCGACGTCGGTGCGGCGGCTGCCGCTGCGACGATCGCGGCATCGGGGATCGTCCGCCCCGGAGCGATGTCGGCCGCGCGGGCGTACTCGTCACGGGCGACCCAGAGCGACCGAGCGATCGCCAGGGCGCGGGCACCACGGAGGGCGTGCATGCCGGACAGTCGGCGCCACGGCTCGGCACGGACGGGCTTCGGGGCGCGGTGCAGCACCGCGTCGAACTCCTCGTCCGCGATGCGGGACTTGCCGGCCTCGTCGAGCTTCGCGGCGAGGGCGTCACGCAGGTCGGGCAGGAGTTCGACGTCGAGGGACGCGTACACGAGCCACGACTGCGGCAACGGCCGGGTCGACCAGTCCGCTGCCGAGTGCGCCTTGGCGAGCGTGATCCCGAGCAGCTGCTCGACGACGGCGCCGAGACCGACCCGGGGGAACCCGGCGATGCGGGCTCCGAGTTCGGTGTCGAAGATGCGGGTCGGGACGAGACCCACCTCCTGCAGGCAGGGCAGGTCCTGCGAGGCGGCGTGGAACAACCACTCCTCGTCGACGATGGCCGCCTGCAGTTCGGAGAAGTCGCCGATCGGGATCGGGTCGAACAGGAACGCGCCGGCACCGCGACGGAACACCTGGATCAGGTAGGCGCGCTGTGAGTAGCGGTAGCCGCTGGCGCGCTCGGCGTCGACGGCGACGGGCCCGTGACCGGCGGCGATCGCCGCGACGGCGTCGAGGTAGTCGTCGCGCGAGTCGATGACCTTGACGGCCTCGTGCGAGTCCTCGAACGCGGGGTCCGGTGCACCGGGGGTCGAACTGGCGGGGTCGGTCACTTGGCGAGCCTCCTCGGGGCCAGCAGGGTCACGCCGTCCGAGGCAGGAGGCAGACCGGCGAGCATGGCGACGATGTCCTGCCATGCCTGGACGTGTGCGGTGAGGTCGTCGCCGCGGGGCGTCCATGACGCGCGGAGTTCCAGCTGGGCGCCGTCGCCCTGTGCGGCGAGGTCGCCGTACCCGCGGGAGATGATCTTGGTGGCCGTGCCCGAAGCGTGGTCGTACTCGGCGCCGTGCTCCTCGAGCGCGTCGACCAACCAGCTCCACGTGACGTCGGCGACGAACTCGTCGACACCGATCTCGGGTTCGAGTGGTGCTTGCGCGAACGAGACCACCCGGAACGCGCCGCCCCAGCCCTCGGGTTCTTCGGGGTCGTACAGGGCGATGAACCGCCCGGTGCCGAGGTCCGACTCGACCCCGTGCGCGGTGCCGGACACGTCCGCCGCCAGGGCGATCGAGAACGGTGCGATCTGCGTGGGCGAGGGGATCTCGGTGACGGTGGTCTCGGAGCGGCTGCTGCCGGAGGACACGAACGCGCGGAGCCGCGCGAAGGCGTCGGGCTCTCGGGTTTCGGACACACATGCAGACTAGGCTCCGGGCCATGTCCCGATCCGCGCGACCCGCCGAGGACGCCGTCCAGGAGACCGCACGATCGGCCGGCTTCATCGCCCTCGGCGCCGGTCTGGCCGCCGCCGCGGTGGGGACGGCCGTCATCGGTGGCTTCGTCGCCGCCGTCGCCCGCGCCGTCGTCACCCCGGACCGCAAGCGCACCGAACGCGTCCCGATCCACGCCGTGGACCCGGTCCGGATGACGGTCACCATCGAGCGCACCGCCGACACCGAGCTGCAGGGTCGCTACTCGCTCTGGTTCGGCGCCGGCACCGGTCACATGCGCGTCGGCGAGGTCCTCGGCACCACCGACACCACGGTCACGCGCCGCATCATCGCGATCGACGCCGGCGACCCGACCGCTGCACGCCGCGGACGCTGGGGCGGCTGGTTCTACCTGACCCCCGGCGAGCTCGACGTGCCCGTCGAGGACATCGACATCCCGACCCCGAACGGGCCGGCACCCGCCTGGGTCGTCCGTGCCGACGACCCGAACGCCCCGTGGGCCGTCCTCGTGCACGGCCGGGGTGTCACCCGCGCCGAGACCATCCGTGCCGTCCCCGTCTTCCGTGCCGCCGGCTACTCGGTCGTCCTCGCGTCGTGGCGGAACGACGGCGTCGCTCCGCCGAGCGTCGACGGTCGCTACGGCCTCGGCAGCACCGAGTGGGAGGACATCGACTCCGTCCTCCGCTGGCTCAGTGCGCAGAACGCGCAGAGCGTCGTGCTCATGGGGTGGTCGATGGGCGGCGCCGTCGTGCTGCAGACGCTGTTGCGATCGCGGTTCGCCGGGCTCGTCGACGGCGTGGTGCTCGAGTCGCCCGTGGTCGACTGGCACGCGGTGCTCAAGTCGCAGAGCCAGCTCATGGGGTTGCCGCGGCCGGTCCGCAAGGTCGCCCAGCGTCTGCTCCGCACGCCGGTGCTGCACCGGCTCGCCGGCCTGCAGCAGCCGGTGGACCTGCGGGAGCTCGACATGGTCACCCGGTCCGCCGAGCTGACGGTGCCGATCCTCCTGCTGCACAGTGACGACGACGGGTTCGTGCCGTCGTCCGCGTCGCACGACCTGGCACGCGCCCGACCCGACCTGGTACGGCTCGAGGTGCAGACCACGGCCCGGCACACCAAGCTCTGGAACCACGACGCCGACTGGTTCGACGCCCGGATCCTCGCGTGGCTCACCGAGGTGGTCCAGCGTCGCGGGGCGGCCAGCGCGCGGTAGACGCGACCGGAAAGCGGACGGGAGGCGCGGTGCCAGCTGGCACCGCGCCTCCCGTCCGTCGGTGCGTCCGTTCGGTCGCATCGTGAGCAGAAATGGTCGGGTCACCGTCGCGCACTCGACCTTTTCCGCTCACGAAGCGGGCGGTGTGGCACTCGTTCCGTTCGTCGTCTGCTGTCGCGGCCCGAACTCCTCGAGACGAGTCGCCGGTCGGCCCGGCTGCGCGGGGCCGTGCGTCCGGTCGAAGGCATCGCTCATCGTCGTGAGCGGCGGTCGGACCGTCACGGTCCACTCCCCGCTGTCGAACGCGTCGATCCGGACCACCAGGTTCGACTCGTCGGTCAGGTCCGAGCCGGGGAGGTAGCCGAGGAACTCGCCGTCGATGAGCTGCCGCATGCTGTCAGCGATCTCCATCGCCTCGGCATGGCTCAGGATGAGCCCGGGTTCCGCCGCCGCGTCGACGCGGCGTTCGAGTGGGAGCGCTTGGACCGGCTTGTCAGAGGACGTGACGGCGTACAAGGTCGTGAGGACCCAGACGAGCTCTGGTGAATCGAGCTCTGGTGTTTCGAGCTCTGGTGTTTCGAGCTCTGAGAAGAACTGCACCAGGTCGGGCAGCACGATGCGAGCAGCGGGGATCCGGTAGGTGACCATCCCCAGGTCGCCCGGCACTGTCGTGGTCATCCGTTCTCCTCGGTCGTTCCTGTCTGGGGCAAGAGGCCGCCCACGCTCATGGCAGCGAGAACGTCGGTCCTGCCGGGCGTGAACGCCGTGATCGCGACCGCGGCGTCAGCCTGCACGGTGCAGAACCCCGGCTGCTCGTCGCCGAGCGGCACGAGCGCACCTGCGAACCCGTCGAGTCCGCGGACGTCGAAGCCGTTCTCCGCGGCGATCGTGTACTTCGTCAGGAAGGTCCGTGCCGTCGACAGCGCGCCCTGCTCGAAGACTCGGAGCCGTACCTCGGCCGGACACTGCGATGCCACCTCGAGCGCCAGTTCCGCCCCCGGAGCGTCTGATGCGCGGAGGCGCGCGCACAGCTCCTGGACGGTGATGTGGACGATTCCGACGGATCGGTCGATCGCCGTGGCTGCCACGAGCGTTCGGTCCGTCGCGCGCAACACGACCGTCACGAGTTCATCACCGTGCTCGACCTGACAGATCAGGACGAGGTCGTCCCCGAGGGCTTCGAGTGGGTCGATGAACGGTACGAGGTTCGGCTCCTGCTTCGAGTAGGTCCGCCGGATGACCGCTGCGAACGACCGTGCGGACACGTCGGAGACGAACACATTCGTGTCCGGACCCACAGCGGCGAGGATCTCGACGACACGGTCTGGCAGCTCCACCGTCGTCTCGTTGGTGACCGCTCGGAGGCGCGTGACCGAGACGTCCGGGGGTGCGCTCGTCACCGTCGGATCTCCGCGGACGACGGGCTGTGCCGGTACCGGACCTCGCCGTCGGTCATGGCGTCGACGTCGACCCGTGCGCGCCCCGGTTCGCTGTAGTGCCAGGACGGACCTCGGCGGTTCGCCCACCCCTCGAGCAACGCACCCGAGGCGAACCGGATGGCGATCCGCCCGCCCTCGATTGCACCGTCCGACACGACCTCGGTGTGCAGAGCGAGGAGGGTGAGCAGGGAGGGCTTGTCACCGGGATCGAGGAACGCGTGCTCCCCGTCAGAGCCGGTCAGCGCGAAGTCGGTCTCGAACCGGAGCGACGCACCGCTCGAAAAGCGGATCGTCACGTCGGATTCGAGGCCGATGCAGTCGACGGTGTCGCCGGCGATGTCCAGCGCGAAGGAAGGACCCGGAACCCGCACTCTCAGCGCTTCTTCCGTACCGGGGCTCGTACTGCCCTCCAGCGGATCGACACGAACCGGGCGCCCCTTCGGCCCGGAGACGTGCCAGGACTCGGACTCGCCGTCCGGACCGGCGACGAGGGTCGCTCCGTCAGCGAAGAACAGCGTGAGCGTGTCGCCCTCGACCGATCGCCGATCGAGGTCTGTGCCGAACAGCCGCAGGATGGCGAGCAGCGAGTCCTTGCGCTCCGGATCGACGACCACGCTGCCCCCGGATCGGTCCGTGATGATGAATGCAGATTCGAGCTGCACGCTGGACCCATCGGTCAAGCGCAGGTCGAGCCGGAAGTCGACGCCGATGAAGTCGAGGGCGCCCGCGACTGGGACGGGCACCGCCGCCCGACCTGGCTCCGATGTGTCAGTGGCCATGACCGTCCCCTCCCACGGATTGGTGTTCCGGAGCCGCCCTCGCTGAGTCTGCTCGAGCAGGTCGCGGTTCTCCGAAGAGTTCCCAGGACGTCGGAGTGGGGCGGTACCGGAGGTCGTCGTACACCGGCAGCCACGGTTCCAAGCCGTGGTGGGCACGAAGCGCTTTCTCCAAGACCATCGGGGAGGCGATGGTCAGATGTGGAACGCGGCGGGCCTCGTCAGCCGTCGCCCTCCGCATCCTCGACCCTTCGAAGTTCGTGACGTGCACCCCGTCGTAGTCCTCCGATCCGTGGCCGAACGCGGGCAAGAACCGGCGTTGATCGGGAACGCTGTTTCCCACGATCTGCCACATGCCCGGACGGAATCGCGCATCGAACGTCATCCGCGCGAGAAGGGGAGTCGCTGCCGTCACGTCGCTGAAATTGAGGGTCTGCACTGACCTTCCAGACGCCACGAGGTCGAAGATGATGACGTAGAGCGCCTTCGTGTACTTGCCGATCACCTGTCCAAGCGCCACCTCACCGTCGTCGAGCGGCACGGTGAAGATGTCACCCACCGCGACGGAGTAAATCTGTTGCTTTGAAATCAAAGCACGTCCTCTCAGGATCCGGTGGCACACGTCAGAAATGCGACCAGGGGGCGCTTCCCCCAAAGTTCGACGGGCAGAGGTCGGGTCTGGCCAGTGCTGCGCCCCACGGATGGGGAGCCATCCCCGCGTGGACCGGTGGACTCAAGAGAGCACGTTTCGTTCTCGTGGGCCGGTTGCTCTGTTTCTGCTCAAGGCTCGCGACCGTGCGGTGTTCACGGTGGCATTTCGGTCGAAGGCCCGGTGGTGCGGGTGGTCATCGCCGGCACTCGCGTTCCCGGCCCGAATGCCCGGGCAAATCCGTCCAGAATCTCGACCCGATCTGTGTCGATGATGATCGTCCACAACGAGCCGTCACTCATGTCGAGGCGGATGACTGCTCTGTCGATATCACCGACTTCGGATGGGTTGAATCCGACGAACTCGCCATCGATGAACTGCTGCGTGGTTTCGGTGAGTCGCATGAACGAGGCATTGTCGAGCACCGGACTGGGCAAGTGGGGCGCGCTCGAGAGCTGCTCCAGTTCGGCAACGTCCAGTCCGGGATCTCTCGACACGTTCACGAATATGTCCTCGGCCGTCCATGAAAGCTGCGGCAGATGAAGGGAGGACACGACGTCGGCGAGGTCGAACCACCCGCTATCGCCCTGTTCAGACTCACGGGTAAAAAGTCGCAGCATCGGATCCGATTCAACCTAGCCTTGTCCTCCGCTTGAAGACGCTGGAAATCATTCGTCAAATAGCAGTTGTTGAGCGCTGGGAATGTTTCTTGGCATCATATCCGTGAACCACGGAAGCTCTAGACTGTCAATCCTCCCGTTCTTCGTCCAGATAAGAACTTCGCCTACAACTTCAGAAGATTCATCTGCATAAGAGGCTTCGATCGGAAGGGGCTGGTCCGGCAAGCTGACGGCGGGTGAGTCGTCAAGGTCTATCTGCCAGATCCGTGGACCAGTCGCTCGGAATCCTCGAATTGCTTGCGCTTGGTCCTGCAATGGTCCTGATTCAGGTAGGAGTAGGTGATCCAAGCAAGTGCGGACGAGATCGTGCAGACGTGATTCGTCTTCTGTCTTCATGTTGCCCCAATCTTCAAGGTGTGTCCCTTGGGATGAACATTGTACCGACACGAGGGGTGTCCTCTACATTGGATCCACGTACGCGAACAGTAGCGTCGCTTATCGGTACATCTTCAACAAATTTTCCGGGGGGTAGATCTTTTTTGTCGAGGTGATGGGCAACGGCCTCGATGACCGGACGCTTCCCTCCCATCGAGTCGACGAGCGGATCAAGTCCGTGTTCCTTCTTGTCGAAGATGTGCCCCATCTTGTTCGGATCTTCGAGAACCTTGTCTGCAATTCGCTGAGCGCGCTCACCGAGTCCTGTCGGAGGTAAAGGAGCGACGTCGGAAAGCCTGTTCACCGCGGTCGGCAGGTGCACTTTCGACATCGTGCCGCCGGTGGCCGCCGACGTCGCGGCACCCTCGGCAGCGTTCCGGAGCAGGCCACCGGGGGTCACCGGCTGGCCGCTCACGGCGTAGTTCGCGACGTTCTCGACCGCGCCCTCTGCGGCGTTGCCCAGCAGGTGCTTCCCGATCAGGGCACCGGCACCACCGCCGACCGCACCGAATGCCCCGCTGACGGCGACCTGGCCCCAGTTGACCTCGCCGGTGGTGGCCTTCTGGATGATGGTGTCGGCACCGGCGCTGATGAGCATCATGCCGACCGGACCGCCGACGCCGGTGGCGAGGAGCACCCCACCCGCGACGACCATGGCTCCACCGGCGACGTACTCCCAGTTGTTCGCGAACCAGTCGCCGGTGGCCGCGGCGGCACGGGCGAGCGGACCCTGTTCGGCCGCCGCGTAGGCCTCCAGTTCCGCGTCGGTAACGGGCGCGAGACCGAGCGGGTCGATGGCGTGCAGCGGATCGTTGCCGGCGAACGAGTACGGGTTGCCGGCCCAGGCTGCTCCGGCGGGCGCGGTGACCGGGTCGACGGACAGGAAGCCGCGCGACGACGAGTCGTAGGCGCGGGCACCCATCCACTCCAAGCCGGCGACCTGCAGCGAACCGTCGGCGCCGAGGGCGATCCCGCCGGGCAGGCCGGAGCCGCCGAGGTCGACGAGCGTCTGCCACGGGTCGGCGTCGTCGGCTGCTCTCGTGGTGCGCCGACCGCTGGCGGTCCACCCGTCGTCCACCCCGGTGAGACCACCGGGAGCGCGGACGACCGGGGTGTCGCCGACAGCGAGGAGCGTCGGCGCGAACGCGGAGGTGTCCCAGTCGATCGGGACGCCGTCGACATCGGCGAGGTCACCGAGGGCGTCGACGTGCAGGTCGGTCGTAGTGCTGCCCGCCGCGGTGGTCTCCGCCGCCCCGGTGAGGTGACCCTGCGGGGTCCAGCCGTACGTGGTCGTCACGCCATCGGCTCGGACCGTCTGGATCCGTCGACCTGCGCCGTCGTAGGCGTACTCCGCCTCGGGCGCCCCGTCCGGAGCGTCGACCCTGGTCAGCTGTCCGGCGGCGTCGTACGAGAACCGTCGAGCCCCGGAGTCCGTCCGTTCCTCGACCAGGCGACCCGCTGCGTCGTAGACCCAGCCCGTGCGACTGCCGTCCTGGACGGACGCCACCAGCTGCGCGGCATCGTCGTGCTCGTAGGTGGTGCTCCCGCCGGGTCCGTCGACCCGGGTGATGCGCCCGTCGGCGTCGCGTTCGATGGTGCTGAGGTGCGTGCCGTCCGAGTCGATGCGCGCGTGCCGGACGACGTGTCCGTTCGCGTACTCCCAGGTCTGCAACTGATCGCCGGCGCGGGCATGCAGGAGCTGGCCTGCCGGGTCGTGCTCGTACCGGACCTCGCCGAAGACCGAGTGCTCGACCCGGACGACCCGGCCGGTGGCATCGTGCTCGTACCGGGTCGTGGACCCGTCGGGGGACTGCACCGAGGTGCGGAGGCCGTCGGCATCGTGGGTCCACCGCGTTTCGCGCGCACCTGTTGAGCGTCGGACGAGCTGCCCCAGCCTGCTGAACTCGAGGACGTGGGCGGTGGGGGAGGCCCGACGGGTCTCGTCGGTGATCGTCACCGTGCGGGCGCGGGCATCGCGGTCGATGCGGCCGATCAGACGGTCGCCGGCGTACTGCGCGGATTCCCGACCGGCTGCGTCGTACTCCCACCGCAGCACGGTGCCGTCCGGGTCGGTCTGGGTGAGCTGTCGTCCGGCGGCGTCGTAGGTCGCCGTCGTCGTGCGCCCGAGCTGATCGGTGGACGAAGCCACCTTGTCGAGCTGCGTGTACGTCCGGACGGTCACGCCACCCAGCGGATCGACGGTGCGGACGAGTCGTCCACGCTGGTCGTAGTCGTAGCGGGTGGTGCCGCCGAGCCCGTTCACCGCGGCGACGAGCTGTCCGGCGGCGTCGTACCGGAAGCTCCGCTGGCCGAAGCGGGTGTCCCGCGCCGAGACCACGCGACCGACCCGGTCGTACCGGTACCGGACGGTGCCGACCCCGGGCACCTCGGCGTGGACGACCCGGCCCTGGCGGTCGTACTCGGTGCGTGCGACCTCGCCGGTCGGCAGGGTGCGCGCGACGACCCGCGAATCGGCGTCGTAGGTCAGCGTGGTGCGTGCGCCGGCTGGGTCGATCGCGCTGACCGGGCGGCCGCACGCGTCGTACTCGTACCGGGTGGTGCGACCCGCCGGGGTGGTGACGGCGACGACGCGTCCGGCGAGGTCACGTTCGATCCGGGTGAGGCCACCGTTCGCGTCGACGAGCTCGACCGGGCGGCCGCAGGCGTCGTACGTCGTCAGCTCAGCAGAGGAATCCGCGTGCTCGAGCCGGGTCGGACGCCCGAACTCGTCGGTCGTCACGGACACGGCGTCGAAGGCGTCGCGGACCGTGGAGACGCCGTCAGCGCGCGAGCGGCGCACCTCGGTGCGGACGCCGGTCGGATCGACCGTCGCGCCGAGGGCTCCGACCGCGTCGTACTCGCGTGTCCAGGTGCCACCGGCCGGGTCGACCACGGCTTCGAGCCGGGAGAGCGCGTCGTGCACGAACGCCCACTCGGCACCGTCGGGCAGGGTCATCGTCGACACGTTGCCGAACGCGTCGAAGTCCTTCGTGACGACGCGACCGAGGGGGTCCGTGGTGGAGACGACCTCGCCGTGTGGACCGTAGGTGACTTCCGTGCGGGCACCGGTCGGGTCGATCGTCGTCGTGACCCGACCGCCGTCGCCGTGCTCGAACCGCCACAGTCCCCCGTCCGGGTCCTCGCGCGCGGTGAGCAGCCCGGCGGCGTCGTAGCGGTACCGGGTCCGGTTGCCGAGCGGCGTGACGGCCTCGACGATCCTGCCTCCGGCGTCGCGCATCAGACGTGCGGTGTCGCCGACGGCGTTCTCGACGCCGACGAGCTCACCGGACGCGTCGTGGTGGAACGTGACGACGACGCCCGTCGGATCGGTGGTGCGGACGAGCACGCCGTCCCGCCACTCGAGCAGCGTGCGACCGCCGACAGGGTCGATGACGACGGACGGGTTCCGGTCGTCGCCCGTGTACCCGTACTCGACGACCCCACCGTTCGCGGTGACCACCGTGGTCATGCGGTCCTGCTCGTCGTACCCGAAGGTCAGATCGGCGCCCTCCGGCGTCACGGTCCGGACCCGACGCCCGCGGTCGTCGTAGCCGTGGACGGTCACCTGACCATCGCGCTCGGTCACCGAGACGAGGTTGCCGTGCGGGTCGTACGACATCGACTGGCGCTGCCCGTCGGTGTCGATGATCCCGACGACGCGGCCCTTCCGGTCGGCGATCCAGGTGTTCGCGTGGACCCCGTCGACGTCGGAGACCGAGGTGACCCGACCCGGCAGGTACGAGAACCGGACCCGTCGACCGAACGGTGTGCGCTGCTCGACGACCCGGCCGCGGTCGTCGTAGGTGTTCTCGCACTCGACGACCCCCGTCGCAGCGGTCACCCGGTCGATCAGGCCGTCCGCGTTCCAGCGGTACCGGCGCCTGCCGACGGCGTCGGTCGCCCGGACCAGCCGACGGCCCTCGTCGTAGTGGTACTCGACGCGGCGCCCGTCCGACGCCGTCGCGGACGCCACCCGGTCGCCGCTGTACTCGATGTCGACGAACCGCCCGAACACGTGCGCGAGCCGCGTGATCCGATCGTGCTCGTCGCGTCGCACGGTCACGGCGGTGCCCGCTCCACGCGCACTGCTCAGCCACAGTCCGGACGGCGTGAACGCCCACCGGCCGCCGGCGTTGTCCCGCACGACGAGCGAGTCCTGCTCGGCCCGGAGCCACAGGTCCTCGCCGACGCCGCGGCTCCACCCGTCCCCCTGCCGCGGGAAGTCGACCTGCCGGCCGTCGTCCAGCACGACCGAGGCGGCCTCGTCGCTGACCTCGAGCCGGATGTTGAGGATGGAGGACCATCCGGGTCCGAACACCCCGACGCGGCCGTCGAGTGAGTTGTACATGCGGGTGAGCCGGAGCGACGCGGCCTGCCCCGCGAAGGACAGGTCGGTCTCGGGCTCGAGGAAGTTGCCGGTGGCCGTGTTGACCGGGTCGTCGGCGAACCCGTTGGTCGGGGGCGTCCCCATCGCGGAGAACGGCCCGATGGTGAAGTCGTCGCGACCGGCGTCGATCCCCGCCGAGGACAGCGCGGCCGCGATCGCCGCGTCCGACAGCGTCGCGGGCTCGGCACCGCCACCGGCGGCCTCGAACTGCGCTGCGACGGTGCCCGCCCAGTCGGCGTCCTTCCCGTTCGCCGTGAGCCAGTCGTTCACCGCGGTCAGCAGCGACTGGGCGTTCAGGGTGCCCCAGCACGGGTTGCACTCGGCCTCGTAGTCGCTCAGGGCGTTCCGGAACGTCGAGACGGCGCCGGACAGATCGGCGTCGAGCGTCCGGGTGGTCGCCTCGAAGGAGCGGAGGTCTTCGGGGACGGCGGACGACGTCCCACCGCTGGTGCCGCCGCCCGCCGGGAACTCCCGCCCCGTGACGCTGACCTCGTCCGCCTGCAGTCGTGGCTCCGGCTCGGGCTCCGGCGGCTTCGGGTCGTCGCCCCCGCCGAACCACGTCGAGATCTCGTGTCCTGCGGCGACGAGGAGGTTCTCCTCGCGTTCACGCTTGCGGGCGGTCCACTCCTTCGCCTGCTTCCGCCGGTCGTCCTCGTCCTTCGCGGCGTCGCGGAGCTGCTGTACGAAGCCCGACAGGCTCTGCAGCGACTCGACGAGCTTCGTCGCGCTGCGCGAGGCGATGTCGGCGTTGTCCGCGAAGACCTCGGAGAAGTAGCCCCGGAACTCCGCACGCGCAGTCGTCACCGATGGCGACCGCGACCCGGACTGGCCGCCGATCGACGACGCGAGCGCCGTCGAAGCCGACTTGAGCGCATCCGCCGCGCTGTACGAGTAGCCGGTCGGATCGTTCCCGTGGATCTTCGCCATCGTCATTCCCCCCTGGTGCTGACCGCACCATCCTGGCACGGATCCGGACTGAAATTCCAGAGGACGGCATGCGTGCCGAGGGGGAGATGGACGGGAGGCCCGTGGCGGATCCGCCACGGGCCTCCCGTCCGTCAGAGGGTCGCGTCTACGACACCGCAGCCTGCACCTGACGCTGCACGCGTCCGAGCATGCCCACCATGCCGCGGATCCGCAGCGGGCTGACCGCCTCGGACAGCCCGATCGTCAGCGGGTAGTCCGCCGGCACGGCGAGCACCTGCGCTGCCGTCAGGCCACTCAGGCCCTGCGCGAGGATCGATGCGAAGCCGCGCGTGGTCGGTGCCTCGCGCGGGGCGGTCGCGTGCATGCGGACGACGTCGGGTGCGTCGCCGTCCTCGCCCACGGTCACGGTGATGAACACGGGGGACTGGCACTCCTCGACCCGTTCGAGTTCGTCCTCGTGCCCCT
The DNA here is from genome assembly GCF_003752345.1 of Curtobacterium sp. PhB170. Taxonomy (NCBI): domain Bacteria; kingdom Bacillati; phylum Actinomycetota; class Actinomycetes; order Micrococcales; family Microbacteriaceae; genus Curtobacterium; species Curtobacterium sp. PhB170. The sequence goes on along the minus strand of NZ_RJUM01000012.1, from coordinate 45,032 downwards.
GCAGCCGTTCGGGCAGCGCGGGCAGCTCGTTCGAGAACTCGAGGAGGAGCTGCAGGCGGTCCTTCTGCCCCAGGGCGAGGAAGTCGTCGCGGATCTCGGCGAGGGTGGCGGGGAGTGTGGCGTCGTTCATCGGTTCGGAACTGTACCCGGCTCCGCGCCCTGCACGATCGGAACGCGGACGGCGCTGCCCCACTCGGTCCACGAGCCGTCGTAGTTGCGGACGCTGTCGTAGCCGAGCAGGTGCTGCAGGACGAACCAGGTGTGGCTCGACCGCTCGCCGATGCGGCAGTACGCGATGACCTCGTCCGCATCGCCGATGCCGGCGCCCTCGCGGTAGATGGCGTCGAGTTCCGCGCGCGGCTTGAAGGTGCCGTCCGGTGCGGCGGCGGTCGCCCACGGGATGTTCACCGCGGTGGGGACGTGGCCGCCGCGCAGTGCTCCTTCTTCCGGGTAGTCGGGCGCGGTGGTGCGGGAACCGTCGTACTCGCCCGGGCTGCGCACATCGATGAGGGGCTTGCCGAGGTGGGCGAGCACGTCGTCCTTGTAGGCACGGATCTCGGTGTCGATCCGGTCGACGACCGGGTACTCGGCCGGCGTGACGACGGTCTCGTCGGTGGTGAGGGCGCGGTCCTCGGCGATCCACTTCGCACGGCCGCCGTCGAGCAGGCGGACGTCCTCGTGGCCGAACAGCGAGAAGACCCAGAGGGCGTAGGCGGCCCACCAGTTGTTCTTGTCGCCGTAGAGCACGACGGTGGTCTCGCGGCCGATGCCCTTGCTGCTGAGCAGTTCGGCGAAGGCCTCGCCGTCGATGTAGTCGCGCTGCACCGGGTCGTTGAGGTCGGTGTGCCAGTCGATCTTGACCGAGCCGGGGATGTGTCCGGTCTCGTAGAGCAGGACGTCCTCGTCGGACTCGACGACGACCAGGTCGGGGGTGTGGGCGTCCAGTTGTTCCTGCAGCCACTCGGTGGAGACGAGACGCTCCGGGTGGGCGTAGGCGGTGAACTTCTCGGACGGGTCGACCGGTGCGGTCATGGTGGGCTACCTCCAGGTGGTCATCCGGCACCGGACTAGGATCGGTCGTCGGTGCCTGTGGGCAACGGTACGCGGACGTACCGTGCCCCAGCCGCAACGTGACACCGCACGACTTGCTTCCCGGAAGGCCCACTCGATTGCCAGCGCACCTCGTCGACCGTGACCCCCAGGTGACCCCGCAGCAGATGGCCGCGGCACTCGTGCCACCGCCCCAGTTCGCGGACGCCTCGTTCGACTCGTACCGGCCCGACCCGGACTACGCCTCGCAGACCGACGTGCGCGACGCCGTCGCCGCGTTCGTCGCGGCCGGGCCGACCGACGCGCCACGTCGTGGGCTGTTCGGCCGCCGCAAGCAGTCGGCCGAGCCCGCTGCGAGGTCGGGCGTCTACCTGGACGGCGGGTTCGGTGTCGGCAAGACCCACCTGCTCGCCGCGGCGTACCACGCGGCCTCCGGGCGGAAGACGTTCGGCACGTTCATCGAGTACACGGCCCTGGTCGGCGCGCTCGGGTTCCAGGGCACGGTCGACCTGCTGCGGGGGACCGCGCTGGTCTGCATCGACGAGTTCGAGCTCGACGACCCGGGCGACACCATGGTCATGACCCGCCTGATCAAGGAGCTCACCGAGACCGGCACCCGGTTCGCCGCGACCTCGAACACGCCTCCGGGCGCGCTCGGCGAGGGACGGTTCGCGGCGCAGGACTTCCTGCGCGAGATCCAGGCGATGTCCGACCGGTTCGACACGATGCGGATCGACGGGCTCGACTACCGCCGCCGCGCGGTCGACGAATCGGCCGGTGTGGTGTCCGACGTGGCCGCGGCGCTGCCGGCCGGAACCGTCACGCTCGACGACTTCTCGGCCGTGGTTGCGCACCTCGGCTCGGTGCACCCGTCGAAGTACGTCGCGCTCGTCGAGGACCTCGACGCCGTCGGGCTCACCGACGTCCGGGCGTTCACGGACCAGACCGACGCGCTCCGGTGGGTGGCGCTCGTCGACCGGCTGTACGACGCGCAGGTCCGGATCGTGGCCTCGGGCACGCCGCTCGACCAGGTGTACCCCGACGCCATGCTCGACGGCGGCTACCGCAAGAAGTACCTGCGCGCAGCCAGCCGTGTCGTGGCGCTGAGCCGCGCCCAGGACTGACGCACACCGCCGGGGCATCCGCTGACCGGTCGGTGCACCCCCTGTCCAGGGGGCATCGGGCGATGCGAAACACGACGTTTACAAACCGCGCCGTCGCGTTACATCCGCGAAACACATCGTGCCCCCTCGTGAAACGTCACCTCGCCAGACTCGGTGTCACCCGAGGCGGTCCAAGAGCCGCTCGTGCAATCGAGAGGTGAACAGATGCTTGATCAGGGCAACACGACGTTCGTGTTGGTCATGGCGGCGCTGGTGTTGTTCATGACACCCGGCCTGGCCTTCTTCTACGGCGGCTTGGTGAAGGCCAAGTCCGTCATCAGCATGATGATGATGTCGTTCGGTGCGATCGCACTCGTGAGCGTCCTGTGGGTGCTCTACGGCTACGCGATCGCCTTCGCCAACCACGGTGACGGCACGGCGGTCTCCGGTGTCGTCGGGTTCTTCAGCATCGACTGGAACCAGATCGGCCTCGGCCAGGCCTTCGAGGAGGCGCAGTCCTCGAACATCCAGGCGGCGTACCCGTCGATGGCGTTCGTCGGCTTCCAGGCCACCTTCGCGATCATCACGGTCGCGCTCATCTCCGGTGCCATCGCCGACCGCGCCAAGTTCGGCGCCTGGATGGTCTTCGCGGGCATCTGGGTCACCGTCGTCTACTTCCCGGTCGCCTCGTGGGTCTTCAACCTGACCTCGGGTTGGGCTGCCACGTGGGGGGTCATCGACTTCGCCGGTGGCACCGCGGTGCACATCAACGCCGGTGCAGCGGGTCTCGCCCTGGCGCTCGTCCTCGGCAAGCGCGTCGGCTTCGCCAAGGGTGCGCACAAGCCGCACAACCCGCCCTTCGTCCTGCTCGGTGCTGCCATCCTGTGGTTCGGCTGGTTCGGCTTCAACGCCGGCTCCGAGGGCGCCGCTGACGGCATCGCCGCGATCGCCTGGGTCAACACCCTCGCCGCACCGGCCGCCGCCATCCTCGGCTGGCTGCTCGTCGAGAAGCTCAAGGACGGCAAGGCCACGTCGGTCGGCGCCGCCTCGGGTGCCGTCACCGGTCTCGTCGCGATCACCCCGGCATGTGCCAACCTGACCCCGGGTTGGGGCATCCTGCTCGGGTTCGTCGCCGGCATCATCTGCTGCTTCGCCATCGACTGGAAGTACCGTCTCGGCTTCGATGACTCGCTCGACGTCGTCGGCGTCCACCTGGTCGGTGGCATCGTCGGCACGCTGTACCTCGGCTTCTTCGCCAACGACACCGGCCTGATCTACTCCGGCTCGTTCGAGCAGCTTGGCAAGCAGGCCACCGCGGCCCTGGCCGTCGGCATCTACTCCTTCGTCCTGGCGTTCGTCATCGGCTTCCTCATCGAGAAGACGATCGGCTTCCGCGTCAAGACCGAGGACGAGGTCGCCGGCATCGACACCGCGGTCCACGGCGAAGAGGGCTACGTCCTCTACGAGCAGACCGACGACTCGCCGGTCTCGGTCCGCTAGCCAGCAGACACCAGCTCCACCAGCACCACCCGCACGACGACGGGCCCCGCGCACACAGCAAGCGCGGGGCCCGTCGTCGTGCGGTCTGTCGTCGGTCATCTGGCGTCTGGCGTCTGGCAGGGTTGACGGCATGACGACGACGTCGACCCTCACCAACCTGCGCGAGGTCGGGGGACCGGCCCTGCAGGACGCCCGCCCCCGCATCGTGTACCGCGCCAACACCGAACGCGTCGGTGCCGACGCCTACCCGCACGGACTCGCGGCCGTGGTCGACCTGCGCCGTGACGACGAGGTCGCCCGCGTCCCGCACCCGCTCGGCACCATCGACGGCTACCGGCTCGTCCCGCTGTTCGACCCGTCGACCGTCGAGTCCGGCGACCAGGCCGTGCAGCTCGAGGAGCAGTACATCGACTGGCTCGAGCGCCACCGCACCGGGATCGCCGCCGCGTTCCGCGCGATCGCCCGGTCCGACGGCGACGTGCTCGTCTGCTGCTCCGCCGGCAAGGACCGCACCGGCGTCGTCAGCGGACTGCTCGCCCGGCTCTGGGGTGCGTCGATCGAGGCCGTCGGCGACGACTACGCCGCCAGCGCTGCCGGGCTGTCCGATCGGTTCGCCGCAGAGCGTGCGGTCAGCACGGACCCCGAGGCGACCGCTGTCGCGCAACGGTGCGTACCGGAGACCATGACCGCCGTGATCCGGCACGTCGAGGCGCGGTGGGGCAGCGTCACCGCGTACCTGCGCTGGGCCGGGCTGACGGACGCGGAGATCGCGGCGCTCTGACGGGCGTGCGTCGTCCTGGCGGCTCGCCACGTGCGGTGGTCGCAACGGCGGACGGGAGGCACGGTGCGCGTCGGACGCGCACCGTGCCTCCCGTCCGTGGCCCTGATCGCGGGCCGTGGTCCCGGCCCGTTCCGTCAGCTCACCAGGCGTAGTCCTCCGGTGAGGTCTTGTGCCCCGGGAAGATCTCGTCGAGCCGGTCCAGCGCACGCTGGTCCAGGCGGATGTCGACGGCGCGGACCGCGGACTCCCACTGCTCCATCGTGCGGGGGCCGGTGATCGGTGCGGTCACGCCGGGCTGGTGGAGGAGCCACGCGAGGGCGAGCTCGCCGGGCGTGTGGCCGAGCTCCTCGGCGAACGACTCGTAGGCGGTGAGCTGGTCGCGGTGCCCCTCGACGTACTCGGCGCTCCGACCCGACAGACGGCGGGAGCCGTTCTCGGTCTTCTCGATGACACCACCGAGCAGACCGCCCTGCAGCGGCGACCACGGGATGACGCCGAGGCCGTACTCGCGGGCGGCGGGCAGGACCTCGCGCTCGATGTCGCGCACCACGAGGTTGTAGATCGACTGCTCGCTCACCAGGCCGAAGGTGTGGCGGCGCTTCGCGGCTTCCTGCGCCTGGGCGATGTGCCAGCCGGCGAAGTTCGACGACCCGACGTACAGGACCTTGCCCTGCTGCACGGCGACGTCGATCGCCTGCCAGATCTCGTCCCACGGGGTCGCACGGTCGACGTGGTGGAACTGGTACAGGTCGATGTGGTCCGTCTGCAGACGCTGCAGGCTGGCGTCGAGCGACTGGCGGATGTTGAAGGCGCTGAGCTTGCCGCCGTTCGGCCAGTCGATCATGTCGCCGTAGACCTTGGTCGCCAGCACCGTCTTCTCGCGACGGCCGCCGCCCTTCGCGAACCAGCGGCCGATGATCTCCTCGGTGGCGCCCTTGCCCACCGAGCCGCCGTAGCCGTTGGCGGTGTCGAAGAAGTTGACGCCGAGCTCGTGGGCCCGGTCCATGATGGCGTGCGAGTCGTCTTCAGTGGTCTCCGGGCCGAAGTTCATCGTGCCGAGCACTGCCCGTGAAACCGACAGCCCTGTCCGTCCGAGGTGTGTGTAGTCCATGACTCCGGTCTACGCGCTCCGAGGGGCACCCTGCCAGGCCCTGGGAGTACCGGTTCTGCATGCTGGGCTGCTGCGTTCTGCTTTCTGGGCTGCATCGGTCTGCTTGCTGGGGTGCATGGTTCTGCGTGCTGGGGTGCATGGTTCTGCATGGTGCGTGGCTGCATGCCGTCCGGGGCATGTCCGCGCTCCGGGGAGGAGTACCGTGACGACGGTGAACACCCCAGCACTCCGTGGCAGCCGGATCCTCGGGTTCGGTCACCACCAGCCCGAACGCATCCTGACCAACGACGAGCTCTCGACCATGGTCGACACCAACGACGAGTGGATCCGTACCCGGACCGGGATCCAGACCCGCCACATCGCCGGTCCGGACGACAGCGTCACGTCGATGGCGATCGAAGCGGGCCGCAACGCCCTCGCCGACGCCGGTGTGTCGCCCTCGGCCGTCGGCCTCGTCATCGTCGCCTCCACCACGCACCAGGACCGTGCGCCCTACACCGCCGGTCGGGTCGCCGCCGCGCTCGGGATGACGAACGGTCCCGCGCCCATCGACATCAACACCGCGTGCAGCGGGTTCGAGTACGCGCTCGCCCTCGCCGACCAGTCGATCCGCGTCGGCTCCACCGACGTCGCGCTCGTCATCGGGTCCGAGACCCTCTCCGCCATCGCCGACTGGACCGACCGGTCGACGTGCGTGCTCGTCGGTGACGGGGCCGGGGCCGCTGTGCTCGGCGCCGCCGACACCCCCGAGATCGGCCCCGTCTCGTGGGGCAGCGTGCCGCACCTGCTCGACGCGGTGCGGGTCGAAGGGACGCCCGGCCGGTTCAACCAGGAGGGCCGATCGATCTACCGCTGGGCCATCACCGAGGCCGAGGGGCACGCCCGCAAGGTCGTCGAGGCCGCCGGGCTCACCATGGACGACATCGAGGTGTTCGCGTTCCACCAGGCGAACCTGCGGATCATCGAGCCGCTCGTGACCGCACTCGGCGGGGAGTCGAAGTTCGTCATCCGCGACGTCGTCGAGTCCGGGAACACATCGGCCGCCAGTGTGCCGCTCGGGTTGTCGAAGGCATGGGCGCGTGGCGACCTGCCCGAGGGCGTCCCGGCGTTGCTGTTCGGCTTCGGCGGCGGGTTCGCGCACGCCGGTCAGGTCGTCAGGACGCCGGTGCGGTCGTTCTGATCGGGCCTCGGTCGTTCTGATCGGGCCTCGGTCGTTCTGATCGGGCCTCGGTCGTTCTGATCGGGCCTGCCGCCCGGTTCAGCGCTCGGGCGTCTCCGACCAGAGATCCTCGTCCTTTGCCGAGCCTCGACGCCAGCCGAGCTGCTTGGGCTGCTTGGGCTCCTTGGGCTGCTTGTCCTTTGGCTGCTTGTCCTTCGGCTGTTTCTCCGGCTTCGCGGGCTTGGGCTCGAGGACGATCGGGAAGTGTGCCGACGGCGGCCCGAACCCGGTCCGCGAGGCCTGGATGACCTTCCGCCCGAGCGCGTGGTTGCCGAGCCCGCCGACGGCAGCGCCGATCCCGAACGGCAGTGCACGGCCGAGCACCGACGTCCCCTGACGCACTGCGAACCGCTTGATGAACTGGTCGCGGACCTGCCCGCCGAGGCCGTTCACGACCTGCTTCGGCAGGGACGAGGTCACCATCTCGCCCCAGAAGGCCGTGCGTGCCTGACCGCCGGCGATCTGTCCGCCGAGCTGCTTGATGAGCTGTGTCCCCGGAGTACCGAGGATCATCGCCATCACCAGGGTCCGTGCCCGTTCGGGGTCGTCCAGGGCGATGCCGTGCACCTCGGTCACCGACTGGGCGAACAGCGCGGTGGTCTCGAGGAACCCGACCGTCTCCGCGCCGCTCAGCCCGAGGGCGGCCACCATCCCGACGCCCGGGATGACCGCACTCGCACCGACCGCTGCGCCACCGGTGGTGACCGCGGTGAGGTACTGCCGCTCGAGGATCTGGATGACCTCGGCGGGGGTGGCGTCCGGCTTGCGTCGACGGATCGCGTTGACGTGCGCCACGACCACCGGGCGCTGGACGCTGATGGCACGGTCGAGCCACTTGACCCACCCGCCGGGTTGTTGCGGCTGCGGGGTCCGGGAGTCGTCGGGCATGGGGGAGACCTGGGCGTTCGGCAGCGGCACGATCGCCTGGTCCTTCGGGGAGCGGGCCATGCGCTCACCGTACGCCGGGCATGTGGGGGGGCTCGCTGGATGGACATCGACGGCGCGCCCGGTCCGGCTGACGACGCTCGGCGGGCCTCCGGGTTCCTGACGGTCGCGGAGGTGCGCGGCTTGCTGCCCGAGGTCGTGGTGCTCGACCCCGGCTCCGTGCTCATCGGCGCGGACGTCACCCTGGCAGCCGGGGTGGTGCTCTACCCCGGAGCCGTGCTCGAGAGCCGTGCCGGGGGGTCGATCACCGTCGGGTCCGGCGCGCGGCTCGGTCCGGGCCCGGCCACCGTCGTCGCCACCGCGGCCCGGGTGACCATCGGTTCCGGTGCCGACTTGGGCCCGGGGCCCGTCACGATCACGGCGACCGGGGCGGACGTGCTCGTGGGGGACGGCGCTCGGTTGTCGGGCGGCTGCCTCGTCGAGGGCCCCACCGAGCTCGGCGCCGGTGCGCAGGTGCTCGGGACGGTCGCCGTCCGTGACGCCGAACTCGCAGCCGGGGGCGACCACCGCGAGCCCGACCCCGATCGGCGTGCCGGTGTGGTGAAGGGTGTCGGACGCGTCCACGGCGTGCGGGTCGGCACCGGTGAAGTGATCGTCGGCGGTGGCGTGCCGAGTGCACCGCTCGTGGTCGAACGGCAGCGCGCACACCACCCGGAGGCGCCGAGCCACTGACCCCGGCCGGGTCCTCGGAGCCGCTCGCCTGTTCGTCACCGGCACGGGACACCCGCCCGGCGGAGTGCTGCACGCACGCGGTCGGGCTGCATGAGGTCGGCCCACGACAACCGGATGACGAACCGGACCTCGGGGAACGACCGGACGAAGTCCTCGCGACGCTTCTCCTGCCAGTGCGCCTCGGCGGTGCTCCGCCCCTCGAGCATCACCGGGTCCTCGTACTTCGCGCGGCCGTCGACCTCGACCACGACGCCCTGATCGGGGAACCAGAAGTCGACGACGGCCGTCCCGCCGCCGGTCCGTCGGAACTCGTGCTGCTGCACCGGCTCCGGCGCCCCGACCTGCCGGAAGCGCACTCGGCACACCGACTCCGCCGGCGACCCCGACAGCGCCGACCCCATCCCGATCGCCACCACTGCCTTCTCGGAGCCCTTGCGCTCGTGGTCCGAGAGTTCGTCGCGGAGCATCTCCGGCAGGACCCGTCGCCCGCGCAGCGCCTGATCGATCATCGGTACGGCCTGGTCCAACGGTGCGGTGGCCGAGAGATCGACGAGCGTCCGGACCAACGACGTCACCGGCGCCCCGTCGATCTCGATCGGTACGGTCGGCGGCGTCCCTGCCCATCGTCCGCCGGAGTCGTCGATCGCATGCCCCGGCCTGACCCGGGCAAGCGCCGTCGTGTCCGGCCGGGTCAACCGAGGGTCGACGACCTCGACTCGGTCGGGAGCACCTGCGGTGAAGGGCAGCCCGTGCACGGTTGCCGCGGACGAGTGCGAGAACGCCCGGGGCAGCCGGACCGACGGGACCGTCGCCCGAACGAGCAGGAGCAGACGGTCCTCGCTCCGCAGCCCCTGGACGAGCGACGGATCGACCAGGACGCCGGGCCGGATCGAGGCGAGTGAGCCGCGGTGCACGCGACGCTGGAGCGCACGCCGTTCCGCGCTCGGATGGTCGCCGGTGCGGATGAGGGGGATGTCGAGGACTCGGTCGTTCATGTCTCAACGATCGGTGGTGCGAGCCGACCACGTCGGTCCGGAGCGACGATCTGTGGGAAACGAGCCGGGCCTCCAGTCTGTGGAGGGATGAGGCGGACGCGCGGTGCGACAACATCGATGTCGCACGACGTCGATGTTGTCGTCGGGCCGCGCGTGCAACTGTTGCGCACGCGCGGGTGCGACGAACTCGATGTCGTACGACATCGCGGACGTCGTTCGGGGTAGACGGGTGACAGGGGCCTGCGGGGATCGGTGCCCCGGGCCGAGGGCGTACGCGTGTTCGATGCCGGACCGACGCCCGTGCAAGGTGCGACAACATCGATGTCGCACGACGTCGATGTTGTCGTCGGGCCGCGCGTGCAACTGTTGCGCACGCGCGGGTGCGACGAACTCGATGTCGT